>URRR01000012.1 GCA_900550365.1 uncultured Prevotella sp.
CATTTACATCCTCCGAAAGGATTTTTTGTCATTGATTTTACTGATGCTGGTATTTGTATTGTTTGCAGAGACTTACATTCAGAAAAAGCATAATCATCAATGGTTGTAACACCTTGAGGAATCTTGACAGACCTCAACAAACTACATCCTAAAAACGCAGAGTGGCCAATAGTTGTAACACCTTGTGGAATATTGACAGACCTCAACGAGCTACATCCCCAAAACGCAGAGCGGCCAATAGTTGTAACACCTTGTGGAATCTTGACAGACCTTAACGAGCTACATCCCCAAAATGCAGAACAGCCAATAGTTGTAATACCTTGTGGAATGTCTATTGATTGCAATGAGTATTTCCCAAAAAACGTAAAAAATGCGTTATCACATATAACTTTCGTTCCTTCTTTTATTTTGTATGTCTTAATATTGTCTACTCCTTTCAACAATCTTTTCCCATCCTTACTATATTTCACACCAAACTCATCCTCAACGGCATTTGCAAGGTCTTCTTTTGTAACCTTGGTTGACAGTTCTTCTTCAGTTATTTCAGACTTCTTCGGTTTCTCAACAGCCAACAGACGGAAGGATACATGAGACAGGGTCTTGTGTGTGCATGCAATTGTGAACAGGGCGATAAGCGTATTGATGTCGGCATTAGCTGACGGAAATACGGATTTGAGCAGGGCGCATGACGACAGGTCGCGGTAATCGCTTTCGGAGAACAGAAGGCGGTCAGCCGCTCCGTGAATGTCAATCAGGTCGGGATTCTCGGCTATCAGGCGCAGTGAGAGCAGGATTGAAACGGCCGGAAAGTCGTCAATATGTTCGTTGAAGTCGTCTTCTGTGCGCAAAGGGTGGCGGAAGTCTGGACTGCCAAGCTCGCGCGAGCGTTGCCCCTGCATCGCCGGAACAAACATGCCGTCATAGTCTACAAGCGTCAGCGAACCGTCGGGACGCATGAGGATGTTGTCGGGCTTCAGGTCTCCGTGGGCGAAAGGCTGCGGCAACAGCCACATCGCCATGCTGCTGAAATTGTATGCCAACACCTTGATGGCATAGCCGTCGTGGATGTTCTGCCTGATGTATTCGCCGAGAGTGATGCCGTCTACCCAGTCCATCAGCAGCACAGGGAACTCGTTGTCATCGCTGCTTTGGGTATCAACGAAAAGCTCCTTGTCATAATAATTCACTTTGGCGAGATATGTTGACTGGACAAACTCCAGTTCGTCGGCTATCAGACGGTAGCTCTCGGCACGCTCTGTCTGCTCTTTGGTAAAGCATTTCAAGGCGTAAAACCTGCCGTCACGCTCGCTTTTCATCTTGAACACCACGGCAAAGTTGCCGCTCGACATCACAGGATTGCCGTTGCCGTCAAGCACGGGACGCAAGAAGTTCAGCTTGTCGAAATTGTCTTCAGCCGAACGGATGGCATCAACGTATTCTGATATTAAGGGGTACTGCATTGTTCAGTCAGATAATAGTCTTTAGTTTTTATAGGTAGCAAAGTTATAAAAAAGAATCATACAATCATTAAGAGGTGAAGAATTTTTGAAATAATTGTAATGTAATTATGAAAAGGTGGCAAGCCTTTTATTCTCTCCCTGCTGGTATGCTGCTAGCCGGTTATGAATATCTGAAAAATCCAGAGATGACCTTTTACAACGCAAAAGGTCATCAAACGCACGTTAAAAGACCACCTTTTGCATTGTAAAAGGTGGCCTTTTGTAAAGTATTGAGAATTAAGGTGTTATGCGTGTAGTGTAAAAACGGCTTAACGCCCGGTAGCTAACAGATATTCAGTCTTCTTTATTTCATACTGCGCGTAGGCTTCGACGTAGGCGTAACGGCTGTTCTGATAGAGCGTCTGAGCCTCGAGCAGGTCGCTCATCGTGGCTGTGCCGGCCGTGTAGTAGTCGGTGTGCAGGCGCAGGTTCTCCTCTGCCTGTGCTACTGATTCGCGTGCTATGTGTATCTGTCGGTAAGCATCGTTCATGTCGTTCCATTTGTTCTCCATTCCGATTATCAGCAGTTGGCTGTTGTCTTCCAGTGTGTTCTCGGCGTTCTTTACGGCCAGTTTCTTCTTTTTCATGTCGTGAGAGCCGCCCCACCAGCCCGATAATGGTACGCTTACCGTGGCGAAGCCAACCCATGCCCGCATGCTCTTGTCCATCAGGTTATTATAGTAATAGCCTCCGCCGATGGCCACCTGCGGCAGGTTCTCGCCTAATGTCAGTTTGTATTGCAGCTTGTTGGCCTTCACGTTCTGTTCCATCAGGGCGTATTCGCTCGTCAGCGGCAGAGCTACTGACGGGTCGGTGTACAGTGTCAGGGGCGATTCAGGCATGCCGCCGTCAATCTTTGCCGCCACGTCTATGCTGTCGCCGGCATGTCCGGTGTACTGTGCCAGCAGGCGGCGTGCCGTGCCGAGGGCGTTCTCAAGAGTGATGCGGCCACTCAGCGTCTCGTTTTTTCTCAGGTTAACCTGCAGCAGGTCGTTCCTGTCAGTTACTCCGGCGTCTACCGCCGCCTTGGCATTCTTGGCAAATTCGGCCACCTGCCGCTCCATGGCCTCTACCGTCTTGAGCTTCTCCTTAAGCATGGCCACCTGCCAGAAGTAAGTCTGCGCCGTCAGTACGACCTCGTTCTCGGCCTGCTTATGTTGCAGCCGGCTCGTCTCCACGCCCACTTCGGCCAGTTTGTTTGAGTTTAATATGCGCCCTCCGGCAAACAGCGGCATCTGTGCCTGCACGCCTCCTATGATGCCGTTTTTGAGCATACCCATGCCCATACCCGGCGCCACGTCCATCTGCAGCAGCTCATTGTCGGCCATGAAGCCGCCTCCCATTGCGCTTACAGACGGAAAATATTTTGTAAAGGCCGATTTCCTGGTCTGGCGTGCGGCCTCGATGTCGTTGGCGGCGTTCTTCATCCGCACGTTGTTCTCAATAGCATCACGGACGCATTGGTCAGCGGTAATCGTCAGCTGGGCGTCCGCCTGTGCCGCCGTGGCGGCCATCATGGCCGCGCACATCATGTATCTCAGTGTCTCTTTCATAATGTCACATATTTCTTTATCATTGATTTTCAATGGCTTCGGCCCGTTGTCTGCGTGCCGTAGTGCCGCGGAACAGCAGCAGATAGCCGGCCGGCAGCACTGTCAGAATGAACAGCATCGTTATCAGCGTGCCGTAACATATCACCGTGCCCATGGGCATCCACAGGCCGCTTCCGCCCAGAATCATCGGTATCACGCCCATTGACGCTGCCGCCGAGGTGAGGAATATCGGGCGCATACGTCGCTTGGCGGAGTAATATATGGCGTCTTCGGCCTTCATGCTTTCCGTCTGGCGCAGCTCTTCGGCATAGTCGAACATTATTATTCCGTTGCGCACGAGTATGCCTAACAGGCTTATTATGCCCAAGACACACGTCACGCTGAAGTCTATGCCCTGTATCATCACTCCCACGGCCGTGCCGAACGTGCAGAGCGCGAGGCTCGCGAAGATGAGCGAGGCGATGCTTACCTTGCGGAAATGTATCAGCAGGATGAAGAAGATTATGGCTATCGCGATGACAAGTCCGACCATTATCGGCGTCATCTTCTCCACGCTCTGCTCTATCTCTCCGCCGTAGCTTACGGTTATTCCGGCAGGCATCTTCATGCTGTCCACCGCCTCTTTTACCCTCTCGGCAGCCTCGGTGGCGTTTTGTCCGCGGCATACGTCGCTCTCGACGGTGGCCGTATATATGCCGTTACGCCTTACTATCTGCCCTTGCTTCCATGCAGGCGTTATGTCGGCCACCTGTCTCAGCGGAACGTCGGCCAGTCCGCCGGCCGTCGGTATCATCTCGTCAGCCACGTCGGCGTTGGTAGCACGGTCGGCCGTGGTGCTTTTCATAACCACCGGGATGTCGTCGTCACCCTCCCATACGGTTGCCACAGTCGTGCCGCTGCCGTATCTCATTGCCAGTGTTGACTCTATCCCGAGGTTACTTATGCCGAGACGTGAGGCCTCGTCCTCCTTCAGCGTGATGCTGCCTGACGACAGAGGCTCAAGGCAGTCGGTGTGAACCTGTGACAGACCGGGCATCTCCCGCATGCGCTCAGCCAGTCTGTCGGCCTGCGCCTTCAGCTGTTCCGGGTCGTTGCCGCTAAGCCTTACCTCTACCGGATACACTGCCTCGCTGTAGCTCAGCTGCTTGAACCTTACGCGTACGCCGGCAAACCTGTCGCTGTACTGCGGCGCGTATTCGTCCAGAAGCTCCTCAGTCTGTTTCACGCCGGTGGTGTTTACCACGAACTGAGCATAGTTCGTGCCGGCTATCTGGGGCGCATATGCCGTGTGGAAGCGCGGTGACGAGCAGCCTTTGAACGATGTTACTGACACCACGCGGCTGTCTTTTCGCAGAATATTCTCCATGCTGTCGGCCACGGCAGCGGTGCGTTTGAGCGATGTTCCGGTAGGAGTGTATATCTCAACGGCAAACTGATTGCGGTCGGCTGTCGGCATAAGCTGCATCGGCAGGCGTGTTATCATGTATGCGCCGACGGCAGCCGAGGCTATGCCTACACCCACGGTAATCTTCGTATGGGCAAAACATACGTCGAGCAGCTTGTCGTATGACCGCTGGATGAAGTCCAGAAAGGAGAACGCCTTGCGCCCGTCTTTGCCTCTCGTGCCGCCCATCGGCTTGCGTATGAACCAGAACTGCATGAACGGAACGAGCAGCGTGGCCACCAGAAGCGACACTCCCAGCACGATTGTGATGCCCCACGGCAGCATGACAATGAAGTCATACAGCATTCCCTTGAACGTAATGAGGAAAGGAAAGAAGGTCACTGTGATGGCGAGCGTTGCCGAAAGGATAGACTTGAAGAAGTGAGTGGTGCTGCTGATAGAGGCATGCCAGCGCGACATACCCGTGCCGATGTTCTCAAGATAGTTGTCGATTATGACTATCGAGTTGTCCACTATCATGCCGAGCGACATTATCAGCACGGCCAGCGTCACAGTGTTGAGCTCTATTCCGAAGGCGTTGAACAGGCCGAGAGATATGAATATCGTGATAGGGATGGTCGATGCGGCCACAAGAGCCACCCTCATGGGCAGCAGGAGCATCACTACGATAATGACGGCCACGACCGCTATAACCAGCTCGCGCAGGAAAGTGCTCACGCTGTCGCCCACGACTTTGCTCTGGTCGGTCACGTGTTTGATGTCGACACTTGCCGGAAGAGTGCTTTTGAAGCTGTCGATTACCCGGTTGATGTCGTCTCCCATCTCCACCACATTGCGCCCTTTCTTCATCTCTATGCTGAGAAGCAGACACTTTGTGCCGTTGTTTGTTATGTAAGAGTCGGGCTCGGGATATTCGCGGCGCACGTCGGCTACGTCCTTTAGGCGTATGTTCTCGCCTGTGGGAGACGTGAAGACTATCATTTGTTGAATGTCGTACACCGAGTTGAGCGACTTCTCCACGTACAGCGGCTGCACGTAAACGTCGGTCTTTACGCGCCCTCCGCTCGTGGTGAAGCCCTTCTGCATCAGGTTGAGCATCAGCGTCTTGTCGCTCATCCCGTAGTGGGACAGGTGTTCGTTGTCAAGATATACGGCTATCTGTTCGTGCTGCATGCCGCTCACGCTCATGCGTCCTACGCTGCTGATGCGCCGCAGACTGTCCTGCAGAGCGTCCATATAGTCGGACAATTCGCGGTAAGTCTTGTCCTTGCTCTCCATTGTTATCAGCAGCGCGGACGTGTCGCCGAAGTCGTCCATAACCTTTATGGCGAGCACGTTTGAGGGCAGCTGCGCCTTAAAGTCGTTTATGCCGTGCTTGAATTTGCTCCAGAACTCGTCCTTGTTGTTAACCTCATCGTTGAGTTCCACCTGTATGTAGACAATTCCGTCACGGATTTTGGAGATAGTCTTTTCCTTCTTTACCTCTTTGTATGTAAAGATATAGTTCTCCAGAGGCTTGACTACCTGCCCGGCCATCTCGTCTGACGGCACACCGGGAGCTACCGCCACTACCATGCCCTGACGCACGGTGAAGTCTGGAAATTCGTTCTTCTTCATGCCGGGCAGGCTGTATATGCCGAACGCCACGAGTACACAGGTAATCAGGATGATTATCTGCCGGTAGTGCATGGCCCACTCGACAAAGTTGCGTTTCTTGTTTTCCATTGTCTTAAAGTGTTAGAATTTTACGGCCATACCTTCACTTACGTTGTTCTGTCCGCAGGTTATCACAAGGTCACCGGCCGACAGTCCGTCGGTAACGGTCAGTCCGGTAGCGGTGAAGTCGCCGCAGGTAACAATGCGTTTTGTTGCCTTTCCCTTTACGGCGAGCCATACAAACTCGTTGTTATTCTCGTCAATCTGTACGATGTGTGCCGGAATGACGCAGCTCTGATGATGTCTGCCGTTCTTTAGAGTTACGTCTGCCACCATGCCAGGCATAAGCTTCCGGCCGGTGTTACTGACGCTTATCTTTACGTCGTATGAGCGGGAGAGGGGATTGGCGGATATGCCTTTCTCTGCCACTTTGCCTTCAAATGTTGTTCCGCCGAGAGCGTTCACCGTTACCTCCGCATTCTGTCCCACGGTCACTTGCGCTATCTCGCCTTCAGGCACGGCAATGCTGACCTTAACACTGCCCACGGCCACAAGTCTGGCAACTGATGTTCCCTGGGCTACGTTCTGCCCTTTCTCTGCCATTTTCTTTGATATCACACCGCTGAACGGAGCGTACAGACGGCAGTCATTAAGCTGTTTGGCGGCCACCTGTTCAGCTGCGAGGGCACGTTTCAAGGCCGTTTCAGCCTCGACCCACTTTATTTCAGGCAGACTGCCCTTGTCTTTCAGCTCTTTCATACGGCGGTAGGCGTCTTCAGCCTGTTCTAATTGAGACTTTGACGCGTTATAGTTGCTGGTCAGCTGCTCGGCGTCGAGCGTGGCTATCAGTTGTCCTTGCCTTACGCTCTGTCCTTCTTCCACGAGCATACGGCTTATCGTGCCGGGTACGGCAAAGCTCAGCAGGGTGCCGTTAGCCTCTTCAACGGTGCCCGAATAATGAGCCTCGTGTCCGCCGTTGGTTGAATTTACTTTCATAACCTCTACTTTTACGGCTTTAGGTCTGTTGTCTTGTTTGTTGGCTTTATCGCTACATGAAGACAGCGTAATAGCTGCCAAAATGAGTGTTGTTAGTCTGATTTTCTTCATGTCGTATAATGTTTATTTGTTTTTGATGTGCAAAAATAGTAATGTTTTGTGGCCGTTTTATCTTTTTCAGGTATTCGGATATGTCCTGTTTTGGAACAATCGGATAAACAGGACATATCTATGGCAAATATGATAAGACCTGTATTCAGGCTGGTGTGAGGACATTTTGACCATCTGTAAAAATCCGGTTACAAGGGGGCTGTTTGCCGTATGTAAAAATGAATGAGACTGACGGTTTTGCAAAAGACGGCAAATCGCCTTGTAAAAGGCCGTCAAACGCACGCTGAAAGACCGTCTTTCGCGGGCTGATTTGCCGTCTTTTGCAACGGCATCGGTAAACGCCTGAATATCAACAGATTATATAAGCGCTCGTGAAAATAAGAATCATTTTGTCCGCTTTTATTTTGCATTGTCTGTGGTTTGGCGTATCTTTGCATGTTGAAATATATAACGCTTTGACTATGAACGCTATTACCATAAATGAAGCCGAGCTAAAGGATGCCGCCGGAAAGGGTTGTGACGAGTATCTGGACGTATTTGTCAGAGCCATGTCTGAACAGATCAGTGATACGATTACTGCCGAGATGCTTGGAAAACTGAACTATGACCAGATAACGCTGTTCGCCTATATAATCTTGCGTGATGAGGTGATGGACGGCGGTTTTGTTCAGCTGATATACAACGGATACGGTACGTTCTTCTTTTTCAATCCCTTCGCGAAGGTGATGATAGAGTGGGGGCTTGACGACTTGGCCTCGCTCATGAAGAAAGGCGGCCGGTTGTTCCGCAAATATGGCCGCGAAATAGAGCATGACTGCACTGACGAGGAATTTATGGAAATGTTTGAAAAGTATCCTGAGTTTGACGAGCTTGACGACAAGTTTGTGGAGAACGAGGAAGAGTGGACAGCTAAAATAGCTTATTACGTTGATGAACACATCGACCGCTTTGCTGATGTGATACGATGACAGGTGGAATTTAAGAGAAATGAACAAGCAGGAAGAACAGATAAGAAAGAAAAGCCCGGTAAGCATAAGGAATAAGAAAGCCTCTTTTGAGTATTTCTTTGTCGAGACATATACGGCCGGCATCGTGCTTACCGGAACCGAGATAAAGTCAATCAGGCAGGGTAAGGCCTCGCTGGTTGACAGCTATTGCTATATATATAATGGTGAGATATGGGTGAAGGGCATGAACATATCACCTTATTTCTTCGGCTCTTACAACAATCACGAGGCTAAACGTGACCGCAAACTGCTGCTGACGAAAAAGGAAATACGTAAATTGCAGGAGGCCACGAAGCAGGTCGGTTTCACTATAGTGCCGATACTTGTGTTTATTGATGCGAAAGGCCGTGCAAAGGTAGACATAGCCCTTGCCAAAGGAAAGAAAGAGTATGACAAGCGTCAGACTCTGAAGGAGAAGGAAGACAGACGTGAAATGGACCGTGCAATAAAGCATTATTAATGTGGGTGCGGTTTGAAGGTTTGGCGGTTTGAGGGTTTTACGGTTTGAAGGTCTCACGGTCTTTCGGTTTTAAGGACTTGCGGTCTTATGGAGAATCAGAAACCTCACAACCCGATAACCTCATAACCCGATAACCTCATAACCTCATAACCCTCAAACCTCATAACCGGATAACCTCATAACCAAATGATAAAAAACATAATATTTGATTTAGGCGGCGTAATAATGACAATAGACCAAGACGAGGCATTGCGCCGTTTTAAGGAGCTCGGACTTGCCGATGCAGAGACATATCTTGACCCATATACCCAGTCTGGAATATTCGGCGATGTAGAAGAAGGCAAGATTACTGCGGAAGAGTTCCGCTCAGAATTAAGCCGTCTTGTCGGCAGAGAACTGACATTTGACGAATGTAAGTACTGCTGGTTAGGATATAGGAAAGAGGTTCCGGCGCGTAATCTTGAGGCGTTGAGGCAGCTGCGAGATAAAGGGTACCGCCTGATACTTCTGTCGAACACCAATCCTTTCATGATGAGTTGGGCTCTCAGCAATGACTTTGACGGCGGTAAAGCGTTGCTAAATGATTATTTTGATGCACTGTATCTCAGTTTCCGTCTTGGCGTAATGAAGCCGGATGAGAGGTTTTTCAAGGCAGTGATAGATAACGAAAGGATAAACCCGGATGAGTCAGTATTCGTAGATGACGGTCCACGTAATATAGAGGCGGCACGCAAGCTTGGCTTCAATACGATGTGTCCGAAGAACGGTGAAGACTGGACTGGCCGCCTCGCCGCTCTTCTTGACGGGCTAAACAGCAAATGAATTAAAATAACATAGGCAAAAGTATCTTGATTTGCGATAAAGTTTGTACTTTTGCACATAAGTTTATATGGAGTAAGACGATGTTCAATAAAAGAAAAAGATGGCATACGGTTCCCGGTCAGCCGATAACAGAACTTGACAAGCAGGTGATGTACTGGGAAAACAAAGGAAAGCTGGTGCCCACACGCAATCTGATAAAGACACCTGAACAGATAGAAGGCATACGTAAGAGCGGCGTGATAAACAGCGGCGTACTGGATGAAGTTGCCGCACATATACATGCCGGCATGAGCACAGCCGAGATTGACAAGATATGTTATGACTATTGCACTGAGCACGGGGCAACGCCGGCATGCCTTAATTATGAAGGTTTTCCGAAAAGTGTCTGTACAAGTATAAACGAGGTGGTGTGCCACGGCATACCTAAGGAAACGGATATATTACAGGAAGGCGACATTGTTAACGTTGACTTTACAACGATACTTGACGGATATTATGCTGATGCTTCACGTATGTTCATAATCGGTAAGACAACTCCGGAAAAAGAACAGCTCGTGCGTGTAGCCAAGGAATGTCTTGAAATAGGTGCCGAGGCGGCCAAGCCTTACGGCTTTGTTGGCGACATAGGCCACGCGATACAGAAGCATGCTGACAAATATCATTACGGCATTGTGCGTGACCTTTGCGGGCACGGCGTAGGTCTTGACTTCCATGAGGAGCCTGAGGTGTTGCATTTCGGCCATAAAGGTACAGGCATGTTGCTCGTTCCGGGTATGGTGTTTACCATTGAGCCCATGGTGAATATGGGTACATGGAAAGTGTTTATAGATGCTGACGACCCGTATGGCTGGGAAGTGATAACCGGTGACGAGAAACCGAGCGCCCAGTGGGAGCATACGTTCCTGATGACTGAACATGGGGTAGAGATACTCTCGGCATAAACAGTGGAGATTTATGGAAGACGTATATATATTAGGTATAGAAAGCAGTTGTGACGATACGTCGGCCGCCGTATTGCGTAACGGCGTGTTGCTGAGTAACGTCACGGCTTCGCAGGAAGTACACAGAGCTTACGGCGGAGTGGTGCCTGAGCTGGCGTCACGTGCCCACCAGCAGAATGTGGTGCCGGTTGTTGACCAGGCACTGAAGCGTGCCGGTGTGGAAAAAGAACAGCTGTCGGCTGTAGCCTTCACACGCGGCCCGGGTCTGATGGGCTCATTGCTGGTAGGTGTCAGCTTTGCCAAAGGCTTTGCACGTTCGCTGAACATTCCGCTTATAGACGTTAATCATCTGCAAGGACACGTCATGGCACACTTCATCAAGGAAAGCGATGATGACCGGTCGGCTCCACCGTTACCGTTCATCTGTCTGCTTGTGAGTGGTGGTAACTCACAGATTGTAAAGGTCAACGCTTACAACGACATGGAAGTGCTCGGGCAGACGATTGACGACGCGGCGGGTGAGGCCATTGACAAATGCTCGAAGGTTATGGAGTTAGGATATCCCGGAGGCCCGATTATAGATAAACTAGCCCGCCAGGGAAATCCTCACGCATACACATTCTCTGAACCGCATATACCAGGACTTGACTACAGTTTCAGCGGTTTGAAGACTTCTTTCCTGTACAGTCTGCGTGAGTGGGTGAAGGATGATCCGGACTTTGTTGAACATCATAAGGAGGACTTGGCCGCAAGTCTTGAGTTCACAATCGTTGACATCCTGATGAAGAAACTGAAACTTGCCGTTAAGCAGACCGGTATCAGGCATGTGGCAGTAGCCGGAGGAGTAAGTGCCAACACCGGGCTGCGTAACGCATTCCATGAATATGCCGGTAAGTACGGGTGGACGATATATATACCTAAGTTCAGTTATACCACAGACAACGCGGCAATGATCGGCATTACCGGATATTATAAATATCTTGACAAGGACTTCTGTCCGATTGACAAGCCGGCATTCTCAAAGGTTACATTTCAATAATATATAAGAATATGGATTTTGAAAATAAAATATTAAGCAGGGAGATCAGCCAGTTTATCTGGGAGAAGGGTAAAACGTTAGGTACTGCTGAGAGCTGTACGGGCGGCAGAATAGCTGAGGCCATCATATTGATGCCCGGCGCTTCAAATTATTTTAAAGGCAGCATCGTGTCATATACGAACGAAATCAAGGAAAAGATACTCGGCGTAAGTCATGATGTGCTTGAAGAGAAGACAGCTGTATGTGAGGATGTGGCCATTGCCATGGTGAAAGGTGCGATAAAAGCTCTTGACGTTGATTATGCCATATCTGCAACAGGAGTAGCCGGTCCGTCTGGAGGTACTCCCGAAATACCTGTCGGAACAATTTGGCTGGCATGCGGCAGTGCCGACGACATAATCACTATGAAAATAGAGGAAGACAAGGGACGTGAGCTGAATCTTTCCAATGCTACGACAAAGGCTCTGCAGTTATTCCTTGACTATCTGAAAGAAAGACTGAAGAACGATAATCCCCAGGAGGAAGAGGGAACTGTCAAATCTCCTTTTGCAGGTGCTTGAAACACGATTTAGGTGCACTTCGGAACGTTATTAATACTAAAAAAAATTAAAAGCTTTATTATTGACGTAAATATTTTGCACTTTCGGAAAAAGTTAGTAATTTTGCACTCTGTTTGGAATAAGTATCAAAAATTAAAACAAAAAAGGTAGATAGCAATGTCGAAGATTTGTCAAATAACGGGTAAAAAAGCCCAGATAGGAAATAATGTTTCACACTCAAAGCATCGCACAAAGCGTACCTTTGATGTAAACCTTTTCAGGAAGAAATTCTATTATGTAGAAGAGCAGTGCTGGATAAGCTTGAAGATAAGTGCAGCCGGCTTGCGTCTTATTAATAAGGTAGGCCTGGACGCTGCGCTGAAGCAGGCTGTCTCAAAAGGCTACTGTGATTGGAAAGACATTAAAGTTATAGGAGAATAATCACCATGGCAAAGAAGGCTAAAGGCAATAGGGTGCAGGTTATCTTGGAGTGCACTGAGATGAAGAACAGTGGACTGCCCGGTACAAGCCGTTACGTAACGACAAAGAACCGTAAGAACACACCTGAGAGAATGGAGTTAATGAAGTATAATCCTATTCTGAAGAAGATGACTCTTCATAAGGAGATTAAATAATAAATTAAATATAACATAAAATGGCAAAGAAAACCGTCGCTACCCTCCATGAAGGTTCAAAGGATGGTCGCGCTTATACAAAGGTTATCAAGATGGTAAAGAGCCCGAAGACTGGCGCTTACATCTTTGATGAGCAGATGGTGCCCAATGAGGCTGTAAAGGATTTCTTTAAGAATTGATTCTATCAAGATATAATGTTAAAAAAAGGCTGCAATGATTTTTGCGGCCTTTTTTGTTGTGGATATGAGTTCATTTTACTAATTTTGTAGCAAAATATTGCGTATGGGATTATTTGGGTTATTCAACAAAAGTAAGAAAGAGACACTTGATAAAGGATTAGAGAAGACAAAACAAAGCGTATTTTCTAAGATAGCACGGGCGGTCGCCGGCAAATCAAAGGTTGATGACGATGTTCTGGACAATTTAGAGGAGGTGCTTATAACATCAGATGTAGGCGTCGACACGACATTGAAGATTATTCAACGTATAGAGGAACGTGTTGCCCGTGACAAATATGTATCAGTGTCTGAATTAAATACTATACTCCGCGACGAGATTGCCGCATTGCTGACAGAGAATAACTCAACGGATAATGAAAACTGGGATTTGCCTTCTGACCATAAACCATACGTGATACTTGTAGTCGGAGTAAACGGTGTCGGCAAAACTACGACCATAGGAAAGCTGGCATATCAGTTTAAGAATGCAGGCAAGAAGGTGTATTTAGGCGCGGCCGACACGTTCAGAGCTGCTGCTGTAGAGCAGCTTACGATATGGGGCGAACGTGTAGGCGTTCCTGTTATTAAGCAGCAAATGGGAGCTGACCCTGCAAGTGTAGCTTTTGATACATTAAGTTCGGCCAAGGCGAACGGAGCTGACGTGGTGCTGATTGATACGGCAGGAAGGTTGCATAATAAGGTAGGCCTGATGAACGAGTTGAAGAAGATCAAGGATGTTATGAAGAAAGTAATTCCACAGGCTCCAGATGAAGTGCTGTTGGTGCTTGACGGGTCTACAGGGCAGAATGCTTTTGAACAGGCTAAACAGTTTGCTGCCGTAACACAGATAACAAGCCTTGCCATTACTAAACTTGACGGAACTGCTAAGGGTGGAGTGGTGATAGGCATCTCAGACCAGTTAAAGGTTCCTGTTAAGTATATCGGATTAGGGGAAAAGATGGAAGACTTGCAGCTTTTCAATAAGACTCAGTTTGTAGATTCTCTCTTTAATGTAGAAAAGTGAAAAAGAACCAGATAGATTTTATTACCTTAGGTTGCTCGAAGAATCTTGTTGACAGTGAACTATTGATGAAGCAATTTGAGGCTAATGGATATAAGTGCACACATGACAGTAAGAACCCGCAAGGAGAGATAGTGATTATCAATACTTGCGGATTTATTGGCGATGCAAAGGAAGAAAGCGTGAATACGATACTTGAGTTTGCCGATGCAAAGGAGAGTGGACGTATTCGCAAGTTGTATGTTATGGGGTGCTTGTCTCAAAGATATAGATCAGAGCTGGAGAAAGAGATTCCTCAAGTTGACAAGTATTACGGTAAATTTGATTTCAGGCAGTTGTTGACAGATTTGGGAAAGGCTGAAGTTCCATCATGTACTGGTAAAAGAACGTTGACCACGCCGCATCATTATGCTTATATTAAGATAAGTGAAGGTTGTGACAGGCATTGCGCTTACTGTGCCATACCGTTGATAACCGGTCGTCATGTGAGTCGTCCTAAATCAGAAATATTGGATGAGATAAGGTCGTTTGTCGATTCAGGTGTTAAGGAATTTCAGATAATAGCGCAAGAGTTGACGTATTACGGCATTGATATAGATGGCAAGCAGCACATTGCGGATTTGGTTTCAGATATGGCGGATATTCCAGGAGTAAAATGGATTCGCCTGCATTATGCCTATCCTACACATTTTCCATACGAGCTGTTGGCTGTCATGCGCGAAAAGCCCAATGTCTGCAAATATCTTGACATAGCATTGCAGCACATCTCTGACAACATTCTTTCAGCGATGAGGCGCCATATAACCAAGGCTGAAACTTATGAGCTTATAGAACGGATAAGGAAAGAAGTCCCTGGAATACATCTTCGTACAACATTAATGGTAGGTTTTCCTAATGAGACGGAAGAGGACTTCAACGAGCTTATTGAGTTTACAAAATGGGCGCGTTTTGAACGAATGGGCGCTTTTGCATATTCGGAAGAGGAAGACACATACAGCGCAATACATTATAAAGACAACATACCGCAAGAAGTAAAGCAGTCACGTCTTGACAAGCTGATGGCCTTACAGCAGGATATAAGTTCTGAAATAGCCGCGTCAAAAGTCGGAAAAGTATTTAAAGTTATCATTGACCGCAAGGAGGGTGATTATTATATCGGCCGTACAGAGTTCAGTTCACCCGAGGTTGACCCGGAGGTCTTGATACCAGTCGGCGGCAAACATCTGCGTACAGGTGCTTTTTATAATGTCAAGATTACAGACTCAGAGGAGTTTGACCTGTATGGAACGGTTGTGGAATAGCAGGGATATTGAATCACGAAAAATCATTTATAATGAACAACAGAAGTTTTATTGCTGAATTGTCCCAGCGTTTGGGATATACTCAAGATGACACGCAGAAAATGATTCATACCGTCATTGACGCTATGAATGAGTGTTTTCAGCGTGGTGACAGTGTGTCTGTTCCTAAGTTCGGGACTTTTGAAGTAAAAAAACGTCTGGAGCGTATTGTCGTTAATCCTGGAACAAAACAGCGTATGCTTGTACCCCCGAAACTGGTGCTTGCTTTCAAACCCATTGCAGCGATAAAGGAAAAACTAAAGAATGGAGGTGAGGGATAATGGCAAAGATTTCTATTCTTGACATAGCGAAAGCCGTTGTCTCGAAACACGGCTTGTCACAACAGGACGCCGAGAAGTTTGTAACAGCGCTTTTTGATGTTATAAATGAGGGGCTTAATCGTGAGAAGATAGTAAAGGTAAAAGGTCTTGGTACGTTTAAGGTTATTGATGTACGTGAGCGTGAGAGCGTAAACGTGAATACCGGTGAGCGTGTCGTTATAGAAAGTCATGGTAAGATAACATTTACTCCTGACCCTATAATGCGTGACCTTGTGAACAAACCGTTTGCGCAGTTTGAGACAGTTGTCTTAAATGACGGCGTTGATTTGGAGGAGATGAGCCGTATCCAAGTGCCCGAAGATGAATCATTTTCAGTTTCAGATGACGCTGATTATTCTGAAAACAATGACGTTGAGGAAAACGGACAAGATACTGTAGAGACAATCGAAGCATCTGATTCAGATGGCGATGCCGATAAAAACGGTGGTGATGAAACTGAAGTTACGGCCCATGACGAGCCTGCCGTAATAAGCGATGACGCTGAACCGCAACCGGCAGAGGCGGAAGTTTCAGAGGATAAAGCCTTGTCTGGGGATGAGCCTGACAGCGTAACGGATGTTGAGAATAACGTAAATTCAGACGTTTCTTCCGTTGTCGATAAGGCAGAAAATAATGAAGATGTAGCCATCGCGGATGCTCCTGAAAGCTTTAATGTGACTGAAAACGCAGATGAAGACACTTCAGAGAGGCCTTCTGATGAAGAGACAGAGGCCGACGGAACAGAAGAAAAAAGCTTTTTATCACGTCACAGCAAGTCTGTCTTTGGCTTTGTTTGCATCTTGATAGCTGCCGCTGCGTTTACCGGCGGATATTATTATGGCCGCAATTCGGTAACTCCGGTAGTAAAGTATCGTACGGTAAGAGTGGCAGTTAAGCCCGAAAAGACAAATGCTTCTGCCGATACGTTGCAGCGAGCAGACACTACGGTTGTAGCAAAGAAAGAAAAAACAGTTACTGATACTGTCCGACAGGCTGAGCCTGAGAAAGTTGAGGTATCGGCGAAGGCTGTTCCGGAGCGTAATGGTGCAGATTCTCAGGAACTGAAAAATGCAGGTGTCATGGTTAAGACCGGTGCATACAGAATAACGGGAACTGCCGAAACGATAACCGTTAAGCGTGGAGAGACTTTAAAGAAAATATCCAGATTTTATCTTGGTGACGGCATGGAATGTTATGTTCAGGTGCATAACGGCATAACGGAAGTAACTGAAGGCATGAAACTTAAGATACCCAAACTGGAACTTAAGCGGCGCAGATAGCCGTCAGTAACAGCGCATCATATATAACAAAACGATACCGGCCACGACAGATATTGTCGTGGCCGGTATCGTTTTGTTATTCCTTAGTGATAATTACAGGATTAGTAATGTCTGTTTTCCATTCTTTCAGGAAATCATACCATTCTTTATCGCTATGGAATCCGAAAGTTTCGTTGTCGCTGCAGAATGTTATTTTATAGTGAAGTTCATCCGTATCAGTCTTGATTACGTAAGCATAGTTGTCCTTGTCGGCCGGTTCTTCGCTTACGATATATTTCTCAGGAATATAAATACCTAAGCCTACGGTCTCTCGTTTGTGGCCTACGCTGTCCTTGGCAGACACGGGCCAGTCTGTGCCCCAGCATCCGCGCAGGCCTTTCTTGTCAGAAAACTCAGTTGAGTTTTTAACGTTTATAAAGCCGGTTGAGAACCTATAGTCGCCTACTGGCCTGTCAAACTTCACGTCTACGCTGCATTCACGCCTCCCTGCGTACAGCGTGTAGAGTGCCGTCATGTCGATTGGCCGCATATCTGGTCGTTCACCCTGCGGTGTCCAGCCTTTGTCCTTAACCTCTACAATGGTGCGTATCGGGCCGCGTGATATTATTCTCTGGCTGCGTTTGTCTACGTCAGTCAGCATTGTCGGTTTATTTCCGTCCCAGCCTCTCAGGGTTCCTAAACCGAGAGTTGAGCCTACCCATAGCACGTCGTCACCGTATTGAGCAGCCTTCTGCTCCTCGTCGGGATAGAATTGTGTCTGCTTCAACTCTAATTGTTTCTTGTATTTACCGTAGATGTCAACCGTCTGGCGGTGGTCAAAGTAAATACGGTAAGCCACTAATTCATTTTCAAATGCGGCGCCGTGGTGATGCAGTGTCCAGTAAGGGTTAGTGCCGTTTTCCACGGTCAGTTGCGATATGTAAAGGTTCTGTTTGTTGCTTTCCTTGACTTTCTTGTTGCTCAGCAGCATTTCCACGTACACCTGCGGAGCGTATTCTCTCGGTTGCCCTTCATTATACAGTGTCACGCTGAATTTTTTCGCCTCTTTGGCGGCTACGTCTGTTAAGAAGCACAGTTCATCCGGGTGCCCGTCCTGGTCGAGGTCATCGAGTTGGCATGGTATTTCCTTACCTCCAAGTGTTACGAGTGCAGATTTTACGTCAAAGCCGTAACTGTCGAGTATGAGCACAACAGGTGTGCTTGTCTTGTCCTTAGAGCTGTTGTTGGTTACTGTGATGTTGAATGTTTTCTGTGAGAATGCCGGTACTGTCATCAACGAAACCAGCATGGCGGTCAGTAGTTTCTTATCCATGATATTATTTTTCTGATATTTCTTTCTCATGCAAAGATAGCGTAAATTTTCGATTGTGCGAAAATATTTTCATATTCTTTCCGAAAGGTGGCCTTTTGCATTTTAAAAGGTCATCTTTTAGCTTGTAAAAGGCCGCCTTTTAGGCTGCAATAGGTGGCCTTTTGTAAAACCTTGACTGTCAGCTGGTTATGCGGCGGCTTGTTTGGCGTGTGCGCGTATGCCATATTTGAAAGTTAATTTGTATATATTTTGCAATTTTAGTTATTTTTATGTAGTGCAATAAAAATATAGCGAAAAAATGCATAATAATTTAAATTATTTAGCTAATAAGTTTGATTGTACAATGATTTTTTAGTATTTTTGCAAAACAATCAGCTTAAGAGTGAAAAAGATACTGGGTTTACTTATAGTTGCGTTGATGGTTTTTATGGCTTGTGATATTAAGTTGAAGCCATTTGAAGACGGTGAAGGTGAGCATAAGATTACGGTATGCCGCTATGACCGGCTTGAGAGTCAGTATCTTACTACGGGTGACTTCTCGGCCTTACAGCAGATGAACATGGATTATCCTATCGAGACCCGCACGCTTATTGAGGACGTGTTGCGGCTCGGCGAGGTGAATGACCCGCAGATAAGCAGCAAGTTCCTTGCTTTTTTCCAGGACACTACGCTTCAGAAGATTGTTTCTGACGCCGAGTCACAGTATGCCAACATGGACGATATTAATACCCAGCTTAATATCGCTTTTGAGCGGCTGAGGGAGCATGTGCCGAGCATACCTGTGCCGCATGTATATGCACAGATCAGCGCTCTTGACCAAAGCATCGTGATAGGTAACCAGTCTATCGGCATATCTCTTGACAAATATCTCGGCCGAGACTATCAGTTGTACAAGAAGTTTTACCAGCCTTCGCAGACTGAGACCATGACAAGGGAGAATATTGTGCCTGACTGTCTCAGCTTCTATCTGCTCGGTCTGTACCCTATGAATGACTTTGAGGCCCGTACTCAGGTTGAGCGCGACCTGCATATGGGAAAAATCATGTGGGTATGCAACATCGCGCTCGGCCATAACTTCTTCAAGTCTGGCTATATAAGCACAGTGGACAGATACATGGCGGCCAACAAAGGCACCAGTGTGGAGGACCTGCTGAAGAACAACGATTATTCGAATCTTATTAAGATGATGAAATAGGCCGTCGGGCAATATTATCAGGCAATCGGCGTTATAAATAATGCACATGGGAAAGAAATTTTCGTTTATATTATGCGCCGTTGCCGTAATATTATTGGCCGGTGCGTGTACAGACGACGATACGTTCAGCTCGTCGCCTTCCAATCTGTTGACATTTTCTACCGATACGGTGCGTATTGACACCGTGTTTGCAACTGTTCCGTCGTCAACGCGGTCGTTTTGGGTATATAACAGGTCGGGTGACGGCATACGCTGTACCGGCGTCCGGTTGGCCAACGGTAACCAGACGGGCTTCAGGGTAAATGTGGACGGAGTGTATCTCAGTCCGACGGCCGGTTTCCAAGTGTCAGATGTTGAGATAAGAAAGGGCGACAGCATACGTGTGTTTGTTGAGCTTACTTCGCCGATGAATGCCCTGGAGGGTCCGCAGAAAGTAGAGGACGACCTCGTGTTCATGCTTGAAAGCGGTGTAGAGCAGAGGGTCAACCTTAATGCTTATACATGGAATGCCACGCTGCTCAGGGATGTTGAGATTTCTGGTGAGCAGACATTAAGCGGTGGCGAGCGGCCAATAGTGATTTACGGAGGACTGAAAGTGGACAGCATGGCCACGTTGCGTATAACTCCCGGTACAACGTTATACTTCCATTCAGACGCCGGACTTGATGTTTACGGTACGCTAATAGCTGAGGGTACGCCTGAAGAGAATATTGTGTTGAGGGGTGACCGTACAGACTGGATGTTTGACTATCTGCCGTATGACCTGGTAAGCGGGCAGTGGCGCGGCGTAAGATTTCACAGTTCGTCATACGATAACATGATATCTTACACCGATATTCATGGTTCTTTTGACGGTGTTGTTTGCGACTCCTCTGATGTTACCCGGCCTAAACTGCAGTTGTATAACAGTACGGTGCACAACTGCCAGGGGTATGGTCTGAAGGCGGTAAGCAGTAATGTGGATGTGCGTAATTGCCAGATAACCAATGCCCTGAACAACTGCGTGGCCGTTTATGGCGGCAGTATGGTGTTAACCCATTGTACGATAGCCCAGTTTTATCCGTTTGACTCAAACCGTGGCGCGGCACTGATGTACACCAATGTTTATGAAGGTACGGATATTCCGCTGGAACGCATGGACTGTCTCAACAGTATAGTCACTGGGTACGGTGAGGACATGATGAGCGGTATTAACGGTGAAAGTGGCGTGGCGTTTAATTATCGCTTTGTCAACACGCTTCTGAGAACGCCTGAGATAACAGATGATGAAGGTTTTGTTGATGTAATCTGGGAGGAAGTGGAGGACACGGCGGCTGTGTCGGGCGATGAGAATTTCCGCCTTGTCGACATAGACACGCAGCATTATGATTTTCATCTGAATGCCGGGTCACCGGCGATAGGACGTGCAAGCGTTGACTATGCACTGCCTTACGACCGCGACGGGAGGCAACGTGACGACATGCCGGATATGGGATGTTACGAATTTGTCAAGGAAGAATAATGTTAAATAACTGTATATTATGGAACACATTACAATAAATATCGACGTTACTGTTTGCCATTACAGCGAGTTGCAGGACGATGAGCGACGTCTTGTTGACGCGGCGCGCGAGGCTACTGCCAATTCTTATTCGCCGTATTCACATTTTAGTGTCGGGGCGGCGGTGAGGCTTGAAGATGGCACAATTATACGTGGAGCCAATCAGGAAAATGCAGCGTTTCCAGTTACGATGTGCGCAGAGAGGGCTGCCATATTCAATGCACAGTCAAATTATCCGCAGCTCGCTGTGACACATCTGGCCGTGGCGGCTAAAAATGCTGACGGTTTTGTTGATACTCCGGTAACGCCGTGTGGTTCATGCCGTCAGGCTGTGCTTGAACTGGAGCAACGTTACGGACGTAATGTCAGGATATATCTTTGTGGTTCGGATGTGGTTTATGTGCTCGGCAGCATAAAGGACCTGCTGCCGCTGTCGTTCGTTGATGATTCAATGAGATAAGTTAAAGTCCACACAGACTGCAGTAAGGGCAATATTCACATACTGCCTTGTCTGTTGTAGGGCGGAAAGGTATTTCCGGCTCAAAGATTTCAGACACGATGGCACGCAGATTATCAGTAAACGTCTCTTCATAATCGGCAATGTCGGTAACAGGCTCTTTGCCGATAGAAAGTGTCGGGTCATAGTCGTCTTCAGAAGTATGCTGAATGAAGAGGAGGGCAGGGCTTACCGGCAGATTGTGCGGATTGTAGGTCTTGTCATGCCTTATGATGCATGCATACAGCATTGTCTGCAGGAAATAGTCTGCATGTTTACCTTGCTCAACGGGCATCTTGAATATTTCATCAACAGTATTGATGTTCTTCATCGCATAGCGGCCTGTCTTATAGTCTATAATGCGCAGCCGTCCGCAGCCGTCGGTTTTGTCACAGATCTGGTCAAGCCGGTCTATGCGCCCGCCGATTTTTATATTACGCTTGCCTTTTCCCGTGGATATTGTGAAGTCCATGTAGGCAGAAGTCTCAACGTCACTAATTTTGAACGGTGTGAGCCTGAGGTCTATCTGAAGTAGTCTTTCAATATATCTGATGATTACTTCACGGTTAATAAGCTGCAGTCCGTTATATTCAATTTTTCTGCCAGGCTTGCCGTCAGAAATTGTAGCTGTAAACGCATCGTCAACTATCCTTTCGATAAATTCTTTGTGTTTTAAGGCGTAGTTTATTGAACCGTCAGTAACGGTTCCGTCTTTGTCTCGGAGCTGTCTGTAGAGTATTTCAGACGCATTATGGAACACATTGCCGAAAACTCTGTTGCTCATCTCGTCGATGTCGTCCTCAGGTTCAGTAATCTTTGCTATATTGTTGTAGTAGAACTGTAACGGACAACGCATGTACCTGTTGATTGATGTCGGCGATATACAGTTAATCGATTCAAGCACATGTGTGATTTTGTCGTCTTTGGTGATTTCTTCAGGATGTGGAAAAATTACCTGCTGACCGGTTTTTAGAGATATTCTGCGAATGTTGAAATCACTCTCAATCATGAGTTGAAGCATGAAGCGGCTCATCTCCCCAGTGTGCCCGTTGTCAGTTGAGTTGTTATAGACTATTGTTATGTCCTTTGCCCGTTGTATTAGGTTATAAAAATAATAGGCGTAGATTGCCACTTTGTTGTCGATAGTGGTAAGTCCATTGGCTTTTCTTATTGAATATGGGATAAATGAAGAGTCGTTTATGCCCTTAGGCATGTTGCCCTCGTTGCATGAAAGTATAAGAATGTGATCGAAGTCAAGATTCCTGGTTTCAAGGATCCCCATTATTTGTATCCCCTGTACGGGTTCACCGTGGAAAGGTATTGATGTTGAATTGATAAGTTGGACAATAAGTTTCTGGAGTGTTATTATATCGACATCTAAGTCACCGGCCTTGATCAGCTCGTTGATACGGTTGCACAGAGTGTACATTCTGAATAATGATTCCTGTGCAAGAGGGTCTTTTTCAGTCTTACCGTACTTGTCGGCGATTAGTCTGAGTACGTTAAGCACCCATTGCATTATTGAGTTATTGTCGTCAGGAGAACTGAACAGTACGGCCAGTCCTTCATCTTTAGAGAGCGTTGACGGTGTAGGGTGGTATATCCGGTCGCTGACAAGTGTGTCTCTGAGGCTTGAGTAGTTTTCAGATATATATTGGGCATATGGGTGTGACAGTATCTGTAACACATGCTTTATCCTGAATGTTCCTTTTGACGCTGAGTAACCGTTGATGCGCAGTTCAAGTAATTGTAGGACAAAAGATGATATTGTGGTCTGGAACAGAGGATAGCCGGTTGTTATGTTGACGCTTTCTACTTCTCCAGGTATGCAGTGTATTGCTGTAGCCAACAGTGCTTCGTCGCATAATACGATAGCGACGTTGCGTCCGTTTTTGTATCTGTTGTTTTCCTTAAGCCATGTGCTGATATATCTGGCTTGTACGTTTTCCGTTGAAGCACTGACGTACGTTATGGCCTTGTCTTTTTTCAGGTTGTCGTATATAGCACCGTCAGAAATTTCGAGCTCGTTTGGGAATGATCTGATATATTGAGAAACATAATGGCCAGCTTCGTTCTGGGTTATTTTTGATGAGTTGTCAGGCATATAGTAATTGTCAAAATCCCAGTAAAAATGAGCTTTTCCATCTTTCATCAGGCGGGAGAATATGCGTTGCTCAACTTTCTGAATAACGTTAAATCCGACGAACAGATATGTATCAAAATGAAAATCTATGTCCGGATCGGTTGCTACTTCACGATATAGCATGCCTTCATATGCTATGCCTTGTTGCCTTAATCGCTGGCGGAAATTGTTGTATATGTCTTCAAGATGGCACCATAACTGCATGAAACGTCTTTTCAGCTCCGATTCATTGTCACCGGTGAAATTGCTGAAAAATCTTTTGAGTATTTCTTTTTGTTCATCGTCAAGATAAGATATATCATCAAGTTCATGCAGATTTTTTACATTTCTGAACACGTCTGACGCCTCTGCCATGTTTTTATCAATGTCATCAAAATCAGAAATAAGCATTTGCCCCCAGCCATAGAAATGGTCAAGAGTCTCGTCTATTCCTGTACATTCGGTGAAAGATTTGTGTATATCGCAGATAAGTTTTATCGGGTCTCCTATTGTAAGTGACGAGTGTTGGCTGAAGAATTCGCTGATTGTTATGTATGCCGGTGACCATATCGGACGGCCGGCATGTCTGGCTAACAGCTCGTTTAAAAACAAAGATGCGCGTTTATTTGGAAATACCACGGCAATCCGTGACAGATCAGTTCCATATTTGCTGATAATGTCTTCAGCTACGAATTCAAGAAACTTTTTCATTTTTTTATCTGCATGTCGTTATGCAAAGATACAACAAAATGGTGACAAGTTATATTCTTCCTCGCGCTTTTCTTTTATGAGATAAGAAAATCCCTACGGTCATAACATGTACTGACCGTAGGGATTGATATTGTGAATATAAAAGACTTTGCTTATATTAGCTATTATTCGCCTTTTTCCATCTTTGCTTTCAGTTCAGCCAAAGCGTCGATATCACCGAGAGTTGTTCCTGCAGCGATATTGTTGATTGTCGGAGTTTCTTCCTTCTTTGACTTCTTGCGGACAGTCTTCTTCGGCTCATCCTTAACATCCTCAAATGTGCGGCTGTGTGAAAGGATGATACGCTTTGTCTCCTTGACAAACTCGATAACCTTGAACGGCAGTTCCTCACCGAGCTGTGCCTGGCTGCCGTCTTCCTTAACAAGGTGCTTAGGAGTAGCGAAACCTTCTCCGCCTTCATTCAGAGCAATGACAGCTCCCTTATCCATGATTTCGGTAATCTTACCGGTATGGATTGAACCAGGAGTGTATATTGTCTCGTATGTATCCCAAGGATTGTCCTCAAGCTGCTTGTGTCCGAGGCTGAGACGACGGTTCTCTTTGTCTATTTCGAGGACAACAACATCGATGTCTGCACCTACCTGAGTGAACTCTGACGGATGCTTAACCTTCTTCGTCCAAGAGAGGTCGCTGATGTGGATCAGGCCGTCAACACCTTCTTCAAGCTCAACGAATATACCGAAGTTTGTAAAGTTGCGGACTTTTGCTGTATGCTTGCTGCCGATAGGATACTTAACTTCGATTGTCTCCCACGGGTCTTCCTTAAGCTGTTTGATGCCGAGAGACATCTTGCGCTCTTCGCGGTCAAGTGTAAGGATAACTGCCTCAACCTCATCACCAACGTGCAGGAACTCCTGAGCGCTGCGCAGGTGCTGGCTCCAGCTCATCTCTGAAACGTGGATAAGTCCTTCTACACCCGGAGCAATCTCAACGAATGCACCGTAGTCAGCAATAACGACAACCTTACCCTTAACATGGTCGCCAACCTTAAGATTCGGGTCAAGAGCGTCCCAAGGATGAGGAGTAAGCTGCTTCAGGCCGAGAGCAATGCGCTTCTTGTCGTTGTCAAAGTCAAGAATAACGACGTTGATTTTCTGGTCAAGAGAAACAACTTCATGAGGATCGCTGACACGGCCCCAAGACAGGTCTGTGATGTGGATGAGTCCGTCAACACCGCCAAGGTCAACGAATACTCCGTATGAAGTAATGTTCTTGACAGTACCTTCAAGAATCTGTCCTTTCTCGAGTTTGCTGATGATTTCTTTCTTCTGTGCTTCCAGTTCAGCCTCAATGAGAGCCTTATGTGAAACAACAACATTACGGAATTCCTGATTGATTTTGACAACCTTGAACTCCATTGTCTTGCCTACGAATACATCGTAGTCACGTATCGGGTGAACGTCAATCTGGCTTCCGGGCAGGAATGCTTCGATTCCGAATACATCAACAATCATGCCACCCTTAGTGCGGCACTTGATGTAACCCTGAATAACCTCTTCGTTGTCAAGGGCTGCATTGATGCGCTCCCAGCTCTTGCTCAGA
Source organism: uncultured Prevotella sp. (assembly GCA_900550365.1). Taxonomy (GTDB): domain Bacteria; phylum Bacteroidota; class Bacteroidia; order Bacteroidales; family Bacteroidaceae; genus Prevotella. Next base: position 25,821 of record URRR01000012.1, read on the forward strand.
CGGGCCTTCTTGTGTGAAAGTAACAGCTGGCCTTTCTTGTCCTCCTGATTTTCAACATACACCTCAACGGTGTCGCCTACTTTCAGGTCAGGATTGTAACGGAACTCGCTTGCCGGAATGATACCATCGCTCTTGTAGCCGATGTTAACGACAACCTCTTTCTTGTCAATAGAGATTACCGTTCCGTCAACGACTTGATGCTCGCTGACTTTGTTAAGAGTCTCGTCATAGGCTTTCTCGAGTTCCTCTTTGCTTACGTTTACATTACTTCCATTCTCAAACTCGTCCCAGTTGAAGTCTGCCAATGGTTGTACGTTCTTTAAATCAGACATAAATAAAATAATTAAGTTTTTAAATTAATAAAGTTCGACTTTATATGGTTTATAAATCGGGTGCAAAGGTACAATCTTTAATTTGTATAAAAAGATTGTAATTGAGATTATTTTACCGTAAAACGCTTGTTTTATGAAAGTTTAACTTTTGCTATATGCATGTTAAAGCGGTCTAAAGCTTATTCATTACTATTGGCTGCACGTAAAATAATGCTTGTAGCACCGATAGTAAACAATGTCCCGTCATAAATAACCCTTCTTTCGCGGTCGCCTAAGATCTCGTTGTCTACAAACGTTCCTGTATTGCTTGGCCCGTCTCTAAGTGTGTACTTGAGGTTGCCTTTTTTGTCTTTGGAGACATTTATTATGCAGTGATTGTTATCAATACTCGGGTCATTTGTCTCTATCGGTGTGTTGGCCTTACTCCCTTTCATGTACCTGCCTATGATATTGTCGCCGAATACTAAAGGAATGACCTGCTTATAATGAAATACATTTTCGATAACGACGATAGAGCCATATCCGTTTTCATCAGCATTCTCATCGGGTTTATCCTCTTTCTGTACGTTCCTTAGTTTGGATTTCCCGATTCTTATACCGAATTGTTTTCCACATTGCGGGCATTCAAAAACCAAAGCCTGGCCTTCGTTATATTTGGTCTCGTCGAATGTAATGAATTCATCACATTTCGGACATCTTACTCTTTTCATGTTAATTCTTTACTTGATATACCCAAGCGTCATAAAAATTTTCGTTTCCCCACAATTCTTTCAGAGCATTATAAGCGTCACTTTGAGTCTTATACTGTCCGTATATAACCTTTATTGCTTTGCTCTTTTCGGCCAATACTGCAGCTTTGTCAAATCCTTCGCTTATAAGTTTTTTTACAAATGCATCAGCATTTGTCCTGGTTACCTGGCTTGCGAGAACTATGCAATAATAGTCATTAGCCGTGTATGTCGCTTTTTTTTGCGGCTTTACTGCTTTTCCTACCGATATATTGGTGGCCTTGTCCTGTTTGTCTGTTACTGTATTTCTGTTTTTTGCTTTAGGTTTCAGGCTTATATCGTTGCTGCTTTTGGTCGCTTTTGTATATCCGTCACTTACCAATTTATTGATGATTCCGTTATCAATATTGCTAGTCTGTAATGAGCTGTTATTCTCGTTTACAGGTGTGCCCAAAAGCATGAACACTATTACGGCTACTACTGCTGCTACAAAATTCCTTATCGCACTTATACGTATTTGTATTTTACCGTCATTCTCTTTCGTTTCATGACTTGAATGCTGTTCATGTTTATCCGTAGGCTGACCTGGCATAATCTGGACGTTGGTCGTCGCGAAAGGCACTACCGCAGCTTTCTTTTCTCTCTTGTCATGAATGTTTGCGCTCAAACCTGCAATCTTTTTCATCTCAAACGAACTGAGACTATACAACTCAGGCGTAAGTATGCCGGCCTCACATGGCTTGAATTCTATATTGCCATCAGCATTGATATATAAGGTGCCAATATCACAAAGCTCGTATGAACCATTGTTCGCAATGTGCTGTTTTAATTCGTTGACCTCATTCTCTATGCGGTTATATGCTTCGGGATAGCTGATATCGTAAGTCTCTGAGTAAGACTGTACTAACAGCGAATCATTAATCCTTAGCTTCGGGTTAAACCCTAATGTCCTTACGGGCGGTATGAACATACTGTCGTTCTCATCGAACCGTGCGGCAACATGGCTGGCTATAAAACCACCTAAACCCGGTACGATGACACAATCGCTTTTTAAAAGCAGTATCTCTATATGTCGGTCTAACTCAATCACGAGTGCAAAATTAGTGATTTTCATTCAAAAAAACAAATAATAATACCGTTATTGGTTAAAAAATCAGATGAGATTACCGTGTATTCGGATATATTTTATACTTTTGCACGTGATAATACATTTTTATTTATGGAATACATAAAGACTGAAATAGAGGGCGTCTGTATTTTGCAGCCTAAAGTTTTTGAAGATGCCAGAGGGTATTTTTTTGAGGCTTTCAAGAACGAAGATTTTAAAAAGAACATAGGGAATGTTGATTTCATTCAAGATAACGAGTCAAAGTCATCCAAGGGCGTATTGCGCGGCTTGCATTATCAGAAAGGTATTTATTCACAGGCAAAGCTGGTAAGAGTGATTAAAGGCCGCGTGCTTGATGTCGCTGTAGACTTGCGTAGAAGTTCAAAGACATTTGGCAAACATGTTATGGTTGAGCTAAGTGGTGACAATAAGCGTCAGTTCTTTATTCCGAGAGGCTTTGCACACGGTTTCCTTGTTCTGAGTGATGAAGCCATATTTACATATAAGGTAGATAATATTTACGCTCCGGAGCATGAGGCCTCTATACGTTTTGATGACGAGTGTCTTGGGATTGAATGGCCTATGGAGGCGTCAGAGATATTAACGAGCAAGAAAGATCTTGAGGCTTTGCCGTTTGACAAGGCTGAATATTTCGATTAAATTTTGGTTCAATGAATATAGCAGTTGTAGGAACCGGATATGTAGGGCTGGTGTCGGGCACATGTTTTGCCGAGACAGGCGCCACTGTGACATGTGTAGACGTAGACGAGAATAAAATCAATGCGCTGAAGAACGGTGTCATACCTATTTATGAGCCGGGGCTGGACGAGCTCGTGTTGAAGAACATCAAGGCCGGAAGGTTGAAGTTCTCTACATCGTTGCCAGCTATAATAAATGAGCAGGAGATAGTATTCATCGCGGTTGGTACTCCTCCAGACGAGGACGGAAGTGCAGACCTGAAGTATGTGCTTCAGGTGGCAAAGACGATAGGAGAGAATCTTAACAGGTATCAGGTCGTGGTGACGAAGAGCACAGTGCCCGTAGGTACGTCAAGGAAAGTGTATGATACAATCAAGTCTGAGCTTGACAATCGGGGAGTGGATGTGGCATTCGACGTGGCAAGTAATCCTGAGTTTCTTAAAGAAGGTAATGCCATTAAGGATTTTATGAGTCCTGATCGTGTTGTGATAGGAGTTGACAGTGAACGTGCAAAGAAGATTCTTACTAAGCTGTATAAGCCGTTCATGATAAACAACTTCAGGGTTATCTTCATGGATATACCAAGTTCAGAAATGACCAAATATGCTGCAAACTCTATGCTTGCGACGCGTATCAGTTTCATGAACGACATTGCCAATCTGTGTGAGCTTGTCGGGGCAGATGTTAATATGGTAAGGTCCGGCATCGGTTCGGATACGAGGATTGGGCGTAAGTTCCTTTATGCCGGATGTGGATATGGCGGCTCATGCTTTCCAAAAGATGTCAAAGCATTGATTAAGACGGCTGATGATAACGGTTATTCACTTGAAGTGCTTAAGGCTGTAGAGCGTGTTAATGAACGCCAGAAGGGCATCTTGTTTGATAAGCTGAAGCGTTCTTTCGGCGGTAATTCACTTGCCGGAAAGCGCATAGCACTGTGGGGGCTTGCGTTTAAGCCTGAGACTGATGATATGCGTGAGTCTACAGCGCTGGTGATTATCCGTAAGCTTTTGGCTGAAGGCTGCTCTGTATGCGCTTATGACCCTGAGGCAATGAACGAGTGCCGCCGTATCATGGGCGACAAGATAGACTATAGCGCTGATATGTATGCCGCCGTTGACGGGGCTGACGCATTGATGCTGTTGACGGAGTGGAAAGAATTCCGCCTGCCAGACTGGGATGCGATAGGCCGTTCAATGCACCGTAAGCTTGTGCTTGACGGCAGAAACATTTATGATAAGGACGACTTGAACGAACATGGGTTTGAGTATCATTGCATAGGAAAATGATGCGTATTAGGGCTTTACATATAGTATTTGGTTTCTTTGTGTTGTCAGCCGTCCTTTGCGGATGCGGTGACAGCAAGAGGCAGGCTCCTGCTCCAGAGGAAAATCTGAAGGCGAAAGCAATGCTTGCCGGTATTTGGATAGATGCCGATGAGGAGACAGTGGTGTTCAGGATTAAAGGAGACACTGTTTATTATCCTGATTCTACCAGTCAGCCGGTTGAGTTTAAGATATTCGGTGATACAATGGTACTCTATGGTAACAATGCCTCCAAGTATCCGATAGTAAGGCAGGATGTTCATATCTTCGAGTTCAGAAACCAGAACAATGACATCGTAAAACTGGTGAAAAGTGAAGATCCTAACGACTCCCTGCAGTTTGTAAGACATCGTCCGATAGTACTTAATCAAGGTAAAATAATCAAGAATGATACTGTCGTATGGTTCTCGGATGTGAAATATCACAGCTATGTGCAGGTTAATCCTACTACTTATAAGGTTTACCGGTCATTTTATAATGCTGAGGGTATGGAAATAGAGAATATCTATTATGACAATATTATTCACATCAGTATTTTCAAGGGGGCTCAGAAGCTGTTTTCTAAGGACTTTACAAAGGCTGATTTTGCTGAGGCTGTGCCTGCTAATATGTTGAGACAAAGTGTTTTGAGTAATATTGAACTGATAAGTCTGCAGAAAGACGGATTTCATTATATGACGCAGCTCGCTATTCCCGACAGCCCGAGCAGCTTCATTGTTGAGCTTATAATAACGTATGAGGGAAAGACGGATGTGCACGTAGTAAACTGACATCGTGCGCATAATGTAGGAAAGTGATTTGCTGTCATTGAGAATAATAATCTGATTTGTTGTGATTAAGATTAGAAAAATATATTGGAAGGGTGTAAAAAGGAAGTTTGATAAGTTTGTTGAAAGAATTATTGACTTCATTATATTCTTTACAAATTGGTAAGGTTAATATAAGTGCCCCTTGCATAATAAAATGTAACGTGCCTGTCTGCGTTTTGCAAACAGGCACGTTTCGCATTGTGATTTGCCGTCTTTTACAGCATGAAAGGTCGTCTTTCATACGCTGAAAGAGCGTGTTTTGAATTGTAACTTTCCGTGGATGTTTTCATATTGAAAAATTCAATATGAAACAGAGGTGTATTGCTGAAAATGATACAGTTTACTTTTTGGTATATTGAAAACATCCGGTAAGTCCATTAAAAAACGGTGCTTACCGGATGTTCCTTAGTTATACTTTAAATGTTTTGTAGGCAAATAATGTGGCAGTGGAGTTATTGCTTCTCAAGTTTGTCGAGCTCAGCGCTCATTTCCTGTTGCAGTTCCTTTGCGCTTGCGGCTGCTTTCTCGGCAAAGTCAGTGCCGTTTGATGCGTAGATGATGCCGCGGCTGCTGTTTACAATCAGTCCGCACTCTTTAGTCATGCCGTATTTGCATACCTCTTGCAGGCTGCCTCCCTGTGCTCCTACGCCAGGAACGAGGAGGAAGTGGTCAGGTGCTACCATGCGTATGTCTTTAAACATCTCGCCCTGAGTCGCCCCGACAACGTACATCAGATTTTCCGTTGTGCCCCATGCCTGCGATTTACGTATCACTTTCTCGAAAAGATGCTCGCCATCCTGGTCGGTAGTCAACTGGAAATCATGAGAGCCTTTGTTGCTCGTCAGTGCCAGCAGAATGACCCATTTACCGTTATATGTTGTGAACGGCGTAACGCTGTCTTCACCCATATATGGTGCTACGGTCAGTGCGTCGACATCATATTCTTCAAAAAACGTGCGGGCGTACATTGCCGAGGTATTGCCGATATCACCGCGTTTGGCGTCGGCTATTATTAAATGGTTGGGATAGTTTTCTTTCAGGTATTTTACGGTACGCTCAAAAGCAGCAAGTCCTTTTGTTCCCATACACTCGTAAAAGGCAAGGTTGGGCTTATATGCAATGCAGTATTCAGCCGTTGCGTCAATGATGGCTTTGTTAAAGTCGAAAATCGGGTCTTCGTTTTTCAGTAAATGCTGAGGCATTTTCTTGATGTCGGTGTCAAGCCCTACACAGAGAAACGATTTCTTGGTAAAAATCTGTTCGATAAGTTGTTGTCTTGTCATATTGAATATGAAGTTTAAGAGTTGGAGGCAGCCGGGGAGATAAATACATTCTGAGTTTGTCAAACGAAACATCGTTACGTCGTCGTGCGACGTGAGTCTCGTCTGTACTGCAAGCAATGTTATTATAACAGTCTTGGCTACCTGGGTAATTACATTTCAGCTTCTTTCATTCTTTCGGCATTTTCAGCTACGCTCAATGCGTCAATCATGTCCTTGATATTGCCGCCGAGAAATCCTTGGAGGTCATGGGTGGTATATCCTATCCTATGGTCAGTTACACGGCCTTGCTGGAAATTGTAGGTCCGTATCTTGGCGCTTCTGTCACCGGTAGACACAAGTGTTTTGCGCCTGTTGGCTATGTCGTCTACGTATTTCTGGTGCTCACGGTCATATATGAAAGTCCGTAGACGTGAAAGTGCGCGCTCTTTGTTCTTTGGCTGGTCACGTGTCTCGGTACATTCGATGAGTATTTCCTCAACCTCACCAGTGTTCGGATTCTTCCAAGGATAGCGCAGACGTACGCCTGACTCAACCTTGTTTACGTTCTGGCCTCCGGCTCCAGAGCTTCGGAACGTGTCCCATTTAATATCGCCTTCGTTTATGTTTACTTCAAACTTATCAGCTTCAGGCAGTACGGCTACTGTTGCGGCACTTGTGTGCATACGGCCCTGGGTCTCGGTTGCAGGCACACGCTGTACACGGTGAACGCCTGATTCGTATTTCAGCGTGCCATACACATTGTCACCGCTTACGGCAAAGTCTATCTCCTTATATCCGCCTACGGCACCCTCACTGACGCTTGTTACAGAGAGAGTCCAGCCCATAGAGTCGCAGAATTTCTTGTACATCTGGAACAGGTCTCCGGCAAACAATGCAGCTTCGTCACCTCCAGTTCCGGCGCGTATTTCCATTTGCACGTTCTTTGCGTCCTCCGGGTCTTTGGGCACAAGTGCCATCTTTATTTCTTCTTCAATCTTCGGCTGAAGCTCCTCGTTGGTCTGCAGTTCCTCACGTGCCATTTCCTTTAGGTCCGGGTCGCTTTCATTGGCAAGAATGTCTTTCGCTTCTTTTATTGAGTTAAGACAGTTGATATATCTTTTCCTTGCTTTCATTATATCGTCCAGATCCTTGTATTCGCGTGTTAGGCGTACGTATCTTTCCTGGTCAGCGATTACCGACGGATCTGTTATCAGCGTGGATATTTCTTCATACCGGCTTTCAAGGCCTTCAAGTTTTTCGAGTATACTATTGTTATCTGACATATTTTTAATAATTAAATTCGCCGAACTCGGATTTAATTGTTAGACTCTTGACTCCTTCCTCAATATGGCCTATCACCTGTGCGTCTATATTGAAGCTCTTGCTTATGGCGATTACCTTCTCAGCAATCTCTGGTTTGACGTATATTTCCATTCGGTGTCCCATGTTGAACACTTTGTACATCTCCTGCCAGTCTGTTCCGCTTTGCTCCTTGATAATTCTGAACAGTGGCGGTACGGCGAACATATTATCCTTCACTACACGACAGTTGTCGCCAACGAAATGCAATACTTTGGTCTGTGCTCCGCCTGTGCAGTGTACCATGCCGTGTATCTCAGGACGAAGCTCATCAAGCATTTTCTTTATCACCGGAGCGTATGTGCGGGTAGGGGAGAGCACAAGCTGACCTACGTTTACCGGTACGTCAGGCAAAGTGTCGGTCAGTTTATAGTTCCCGCTGTAAACAAGTTCTTCAGGAACGGCATGATCATAGCTCTCCGGATATTTTTCGGCAATGTATTTTGCAAAGACATCGTGTCTGGCGCTTGTAAGTCCATTGCTGCCCATTCCTCCGTTATATGAGTGCTCATAAGTCGCCTGGCCGAATGAGGCAAGTCCTACAATGACATCACCCGGACGGATGTTGGCATTGTTGATTACGTCACTGCGTTTCATTCTGCATGTCACTGTTGAGTCAACAATGATAGTCCTGACAAGGTCGCCTACGTCTGCCGTCTCACCGCCGGTCGCGTATATGCCAATACCCATGTCACGCATGGAGGCAAGCAACTCATCAGTGCCGTTAATGATGGCAGATATCACCTCGCCTGGAATAAGCATCTTATTGCGTCCGATAGTGCTTGAAACAAGAATGTTGTCAACTGCTCCTACGCACAAGAGGTCGTCCGTGTTCATAATTAGAGCATCCTGGGCTATACCTTTCCATACGCTCAGGTCACCGGTCTCTTTCCAGTATGTGTATGCCAGTGATGATTTTGTGCCTGCACCGTCAGCATGCATGATATTGCAATACTCCGGGTCTCCACCTAAGATGTCGGGTGTTATCTTGCAAAAAGCCTGTGGAAATATTCCTTTGTCGATGTTCTTTATAGCGTTGTGAACATCCTCTTTTGCGGCAGATACGCCGCGCATCATATAACGGTTATGTGAGTCCATTGTTGTTATTTGGTTATTTGTGGTTTGTAGTTAAGCCTTTTCTATAACGCGGCTTAATGTATCTGACTTTGAGCTGCCTGTTCTTATTTATTTCCGTTCCAGAATTCCCAGCTTGCAAATGCCTGCAACAAAAGCATTTCCAAACCGTTTTTAACTATAGCACCTTTGGCTGCGCCTTTTTTCATGAACAAGGTCTGGTCGGGGTTATACAGAAGGTCATAAAGCAGGTTCTTGCTGTCCATGGCGTCGTATGGCAGCAAGGGGCACTCGTCTATGTGCGGATACATGCCACATGGAGTACAATTTACAATAACATTATACTCTTTTATTATTTCAGGTGTAATCTTATCGTATTGTATTGTGCCGGGGCGTTCAAACCTGCTGACAAATACAGTTTCAAGACCTAATGATTTAAGACCATAATTGATAGCTTTGGAAGCGCCTCCTGTTCCTAATATCAGGGCTTTTTTGTGGAAGCGTTCAAGCAATGGTTCGATGCTCTTTGTAAAGCCGATAACGTCACTATTGTATCCTTTCAGTCTTATTTCGTTGCCTTTATGTTCCACACGGATAACGTTTACGGCACCGATAGCCCGTGCTTCCGGGCTTACAGTATCAAGGTAGCTTATGACCTTTTCCTTGTAAGGTATTGTCACATTCAGTCCTTTTAGTTCAGGATTGAGAGCCAGTACTTCAGGCAATGATTCGATAGTAGGAATCTCAAAATTAATGTATTCCGCGTCAATGTTCTCGTTTTTGAACTTCTCGTTAAAGTAGTTCTTTGAAAATGAATGTCCGAGGGGATACCCTATCAGTCCGTATTTATCCATAATAATATATTATTTAATGGCGAAATAACAAGTACAAATGCCGAATGTAAGACGTCTGAATTTAGCTTCAGAGAAGCCGGCTTTCTTAAATATCTTAACCATTTCCTCTCCCTGTGGAAATGATTCAATAGTGTTAATCAGATATTTGTAGGCATTCCGGTCTCTTGAAATAAGTTTTCCGTATAACGGAAGGAGTGAATGTGAGTATATCCAGAATAGCTGTTTCATTGGGAAATGTATAGGTCTGCTAAGTTCAAGGATGCTTAATTGTCCGCCTTTTTTCAGCACACGGTACATTTCTTTAAGACAAACGTCAAGATTCTGGAAATTTCTTATTCCGAAAGCAGTTGTTATGGCATCGAAACTTTCGTTTTTGTATGTAAGATGTTCGCAGTCCTCTTTCTCAAATGTTATAATCCCGCTAAGTCCTTCTTTTTCCACCTTGGCTCTGCCGACACGCATCATGCCATCAGAGATGTCAACGCCAGTGACTTTGTGTGGTCGTAGCTTTTTGGCCGACATAATGGCAAAGTCACCCGTGCCTGTGGCAATATCCAGGATATATGACGGTTTGTATGGCTTCAGTTGCCTTATTGCCGTGTTCCTCCAAAGGTAGTCAATGCCGAAGGAAAGCCGATGGTTGAGCACATCATAAGTCTTGGCAATGTTGTCAAACATCGTCTCAACCTGTTTGCTCTTTTCCTCTCCGTTGCCATACGGAGTTATACGTTCCTGCTTGTAAGACATCTTTTATTGTGAAAAAGGCCATTTAAGTATGAACAAGAAGATAAGCCCGTGACCGTTATCTTTTTTGTCACTTAAAGCCTGTCTTCTTGTTCTTCTGTCTGTTTATTGGTTGTTTGTTCTATTATAGCTTTCCAGATATTCCTTTACATTCTTTTCAATACGTGCTGCAATGTCGCCTTCTTCAGCAGCTTTATCAAACTTATCACCTGTGATATGCTCGAACAGCTCAATGTAACGCTCGCTTACGCTTTCGGCGTATTCGTCTGTTATCTCTGGCATAACCTGTCCCGGCTCGTTCATGAAGTTATGTTCGATGAGCCATTGACGTACAAATTCCTTTGACAACTGACGCTGGGGCTCGCCTTTCTCAAACTTCTCTTCATATCCGTCAGCATAGAAATAGCGGCTGCTGTCCGGCGTGTGAACTTCATCAATGAGGTAAACTTTACCGTCACGTTTGCCGAATTCATATTTTGTATCAACAAGAATCAGACCATGCTTAGCGGCAATCTCCTGTCCACGTGCAAAGATTTTGCGGGTATAATCTTCCATTACTTCATAGTCTTCTTTGCTGACGATTCCCTGTGCTATGATTTCTTCTTTTGAAATGTTCATGTCATGTCCCTCGTCGGCCTTTGTCGTAGGTGTGATGATTGGTTCGGGGAAGCGCTGGTTCTCTTTCATCCCGTCGGGCAGTTTCACACCACATAGCTCGCGGCATCCCTTTTGATATTCGCGCCAGGCAGAGCCTGTGAGGATTGAACGGATAATCATCTCAACGCGGAAACCTTCACACTTGAGTCCGACTGTTACCATGGGGTCAGGAGTGGCCAGCTTCCAGTTAGGACAGATGTCTTTCGTCTGGTCAAGAAATTTTGATGCTATCTGGTTGAGAACCTGGCCTTTGAACGGGATACCCTTAGGCAGGATTACGTCAAAAGCTGAAATTCTGTCGGTTGCAACCATGACGATAATGTCGTCGTTGATGTTGTAAACATCGCGTACTTTTCCGTGATATACGCTCTTTTGTCCATCAAAATGGAAGTCTGTTCTTGTTAACGCTTTCATTGTCTTTTATTTATTAGTTAGCGGTTTGTGTGCAGCTCTGTCGGCAAAGATTTTGTTACGTGCCATACTTCACCATACTTTACTTTATTACACGTTCTCCCGTTTACTTATTGTCTTGTCAGTCTGTATCCCGTATTGTTCTTTATTGTCTGATGTCCTGTCGGCATGCTCGTAAGCGTGTACTATGCGAGTTACGAGCTTGTGTCTTACAATGTCTTTTTCTTTCATATGGATAAAAGATATGCCTTCAACGTTTCCCAGTACCTTGACAGCTTCCTTTAATCCGCTCAAAGTTCCGTGTGGCAGATCAATCTGGGTAAGGTCGCCTGTTATAATCATTTTCGTGTTCCAGCCCATTCTTGTAAGGAACATCCTTATCTGTGCGGATGTTGTATTTTGTGCCTCGTCAAGTATTACTACCGCGTCGCTTAGTGTCCGGCCACGCATGAATGCCAGAGGGGCAATCTGTATTACATGCTTTTCCATCATGTCATGTAGCTTGACAGCCGGAATCATGTCTTCCAAGGCATCATAAAGCGGTTGCAGATACGGATCTATTTTCTCTTTCATATCTCCGGGGAGAAATCCGAGCTTTTCACCTGCTTCAACAGCTGGTCGGCTTAAGATTATTTTCTTGGCCGTTTTCTCTTTTAAGGCTTTCACAGCCAGCGCGATGCTCAGATATGTCTTTCCTGTACCTGCCGGGCCAATGGCAAATATCATGTCGTTGGTCTCGTAAGCGTCGATGAGTTTCTGCTGGTTTTCGCTTCGGCTTTTAATCGGCTTACCCGATATGTTGTAGACAATTACGTCCTTTGCCGTATCATCTTTGGTCTTTCTTCCTTTTATTATGTCAATAATGTTCTCTTCATTGATAGAGTTGTATTTTAGCACATGTAATCGTATTTTCTCAAGATTTTCTTCAAATGAAGCCATTTGCTCTTCATCGCCGAGTACGCGTACAACGTTGTCGCGGGCTACTATTCTGAGCTTAGGATATAATGCCTTGATAATTTGCAGATGTGAATTGTTAACCCCGTAAAGCACAACGGGGTCAATATCTTCAAGTACGATATGCTTTTCTATCAATTTTGCCGACAATTAAAATTATTGTGCAAATTTACTGAAAATTTTTAATATCACGTTCTTTTTCCTTTTCTTTTTTATCTCATGAATAATTCTCGTCTTTTATCTTTTAATTCATGTAAATAAGCTCTTCATTTTTACAAAAGCCATTTTTTGTTTTGATATTCCGCTTGTTTGCATTATTTTTGCATGGTTTTTTATAAGATTATATACAGATTCTGGTATGTTAAGGTTACGTATTTTAATGGTTATATGTGCGTTGTGCGGACTTTGTTCTGCCGGCGCAGCAGTCACAGTAGAGAATGTTTTTTCCTTGCATTTTGTTGATTCGGTTGAAGCTGGCAGATTGCTTGCTGTTCACGACAAGTATATTGACAGTTGGGGGCGTTTTGATATAGAGGCCCGTGCCGGACAGGAAGGTGCTACGCGCGATGACTTTTTGGAGCGGATAAAAAGTTGTACGCGTAATTTTTCTGAAGCGGACAAGGACTCCCTTGTTAAAGCTTTCAGTTTTATTGACGAGCGTCTGTCTGCCGCAAATATGTTATTGCCCTTGCCTGAAGAGTTTGTTCTTGTCAAGACTACAATGGAAGAGGAGGGAGGAGCTGGTGCCTATACCCGTGGTGACATTATATGTATTGGCGAATATGTGCTTAGGAAAGCAAATGTAAGGCAGCTTGCAACTCTTGTTGCACATGAGGTCTTTCATGTGCTGACACGTGATAATCCGGAGTTTAGAAAAGCAATGTATTCAGTTATCGGCTTTAATGTCCTTGACAATGAAATCAGTTTTGCGCAGGATGTTATCGACAGACGGATCTCCAATCCTGATGTCAACCGGTATGACAGTTATGCATGGCTGACCGTTGACGGTAAAAAAGACCGCTACACAATGGTAATATATTCAGACCGTGACTATTCAGGCGGTTCTTTCTTTAATTATATAAAGATAGGTCTTATACCGCTTGACGATAGCTTTAATCCTGTTGTGCGTGACGGTAAAACCGTTATTGTCCCGCTCGACAAGGCTTCAGACTTTTATGATAAGGTAGGGCGTAATACCGGTTATGTGATAAATCCGGAGGAGTGCCTCGCTGATAATTTTTCAATAGCTGTGTGTGGTACGGATAAGGAGTTACCTGATCCGAAGATAACTGAACGTATAATATCACTCCTCCGTTCAAGCAAATTCAGTAAATGATGTTTAATTATAATGACATATTGTGGTGGAAGACACGTCTTTCGTCATTCCGCATACGCGGCAAAAAGAACAAGTTCCTGGCTACATTTTCAGCCATTGTTGTCGTTCTTGCATTGGTGCGGCTGATATTCCCTTCGGTTGCAAAAGACAAGTCTGAGCCTGTTGTTGAGGTTAAGGCTACAGCTGAGCCTGTAAATGCCGGCAAGCCAGACACGGTGAAGTCACTTTCTCCGGCTGTAGTGCGGCCTGTAATAGCGGCTTCGGGTTTTCCTTTACCTTCTTTTTATGACGATAAAGGTAATACTGTGAAGCATCGAATAAACAGTGTTCCGGGGTTCAGCCGCACATTCCCTGATAACAATGACGTACAGCTTATTGCGGCAAATCAGAACGGCGTGAAGCCTGTTGATGACCGTAAAGATGCTGAGAACCGCAAGAAGGAGCTTGTGTTCGTAGGAGCAAGTCCTTATTATCATGTTGACCCGTTGCGCAGCAGCATTCCCTATCTTGTGCCACGGGCAGCCGTTTTACTTAATGACATTGGCCGTGCGTATTATGACAGTCTGCAAATAAAGGGTATTCCTTTGCATCAGATAATTGTGACAAGCGTTCTGCGTTCGCGTGCCGACGTAAAAAAATTAAGGCAGCATAATGGCAATGCCACTGAAAACTCGTGCCACATGTACGGCACAACCTTTGACATTTGCTACAATCGTTACAAGACTGTAAGCCCTTCAGCAGATGAACCGCGCCGCGCCGTGCGTAACGACACCCTGAAATGGGTGCTCAGCGAAGTGCTGCGTGACATGCGTGAGAACAAACGTTGCTATATAAAATATGAAGTGAAGCAAGGATGCTTCCACATTACGGTAAGGTGAAATGTAATTAAGAGTTAAGAATTAAGAGTTAAGAAAACTTGCAAACGACAATGGCTTTTTCTTAACTCTTAATTCTTAACTCTTAATTTAATTGAATATCAGTTCCTCTTTTTCGGGGTTCTTGTCTATTTTTATGACGTCTCCGGCATTAAGTTTGCCGTCAAGCAAAAGCTCACAGACTCCGTCTTCGATGTAATTCTGGATGGCACGCTTCAGCGGACGTGCGCCAAACTGTACGTCATAACCTTTCATTGCGACAAATTCCTTTGCCTTGTCAGATATGTCCAGTTTGTAGCCAAGCTCTTCAACCCGCTTGTTAAGACCTTTAAGCTCAAGGTCGATTATTTTCTTTATCGCCTCAAGGTCAAGCTGGTCAAAGGTTATGATTTCGTCAAGACGGTTCAGGAACTCTGGACTGAACTGTTTGCTGAGACTCTTCTGTATTATGCTGCGTGCATATTCCTTGTCGCTTTCGTCAAGGTTCGGACCGATGCTGCGGCCAGCAGTGAAGCCAACGCCACGGCCAAACTCCTTGAGCTGGCGTGTGCCCGCATTGCTGGTCATAATGATTACCGTGTTACGGAAGTCTATCAGACGGCCGTTACCGTCAGTGAGACGGCCTTCGTCAAGCACCTGCAGCAACATATTGAACACGTTGCCGTGAGCCTTTTCGATTTCGTCAAGCAATACGATAGAGTAGGGGTGGCGGCGCACTTTCTCTGTCAGTTGCCCGCCTTCCTCATAACCTACGTATCCCGGAGGCGCTCCTACCAGACGTGAGGTGTTGAAGCTCTCGCTGTATTCACTCATGTCTATACGGATAAGGGCATCGCTGCTGCCGAACATACACTCTGCCAGTTTCTTGGCAAGATATGTCTTGCCGACACCGGTCGGGCCGAGGAACATGAAAGCACCTATCGGGTGGTTGGCCTCTTTCAGACCTACACGGTTACGCTGAATAGCCTTCACCATTTTCTCAATAGCTTTATCCTGGGCTATTACAGCACTTTTCAGCTCCTCACCCATGTTCTTCAGACGAGTGCCTTCGGCTTCGGCAATGCGCTGTACGGGCACACCGGTTATCATTGAAACTACATCGGCCACGTCGCTTTCTGTTATGATGTCACGGTTGCCGATTTCGTTGTTTGTCCATTTGTTCTGCAGCTCCTGCAGCTCAGCCTCAAGTTCTACCTGCTTGTCGCGGTAACTTGCCGCCAGTTCAAAGTTCTGATTTCTTACTGCCGCCTGCTTTTTCTCCTTTATGTAGCTTATTTCTTTCTCTTTCTCGCTGATTTCCGGAGGCATCTGTGCGTGTTGGAGGTGAACGCGTGCGCCTACTTCGTCAAGAGCGTCAATGGCCTTGTCAGGGAACGCACGGTCAGTAACGTATCGGTCTGTCAGTTTGACACACGCCAAAATGGCATCATCTGAATATGACACATGGTGGTGGTGCTCATATCTGTCCTTGATGTTGTTAAGTATGGTAACGGTCTCCTCGGCCGTGGTAGGCTCTACCATAACCTTCTGGAAGCGACGTTCCAGTGCTCCGTCTTTTTCTATTGAATTGCGGTATTCGTCAAGAGTAGTTGCGCCGATGCACTGTATAGTGCCGCACGCCAGTGCCGGTTTCAGCATGTTGGCCGCATCCATTGAGCCGGGAGTAGAGCCTGCTCCTACAAGTGTGTGAATCTCATCGATGAAGATTATCACGTCAGGGTTCTGCTCAATCTCCTTTACGAGTGCACGGATACGTTCCTCAAACTGTCCGCGGTACTTTGTTCCTGCCACAATGGCAGCCATGTCAAGGTTGATGATTCTCTTGTTGAACAGTACCGGCGACGTGCGGTGAGTACAGATAAGCTTGGCCAGACCCTCAACGATGGCACTCTTTCCTACGCCCGGCTCGCCTATGAGCACGGGGTTGTTCTTCTTCCTTCGGCAAAGAATCTCGGTCACACGCTGAATCTCCCGCTCACGTCCTACCACGGGGTCGAGCTTGCCTTCGGCGGCGGCCTTGGTCAGGTCAGTGCCGAAGTTGTCCAGAACGGGAGTCTTGCCCGCCGGTCTGTGTACGCTCGTAGCCGTGCCTTGGGGGCGTGCCTTCTGCGAGTTTCCTCCGTTTATGCTCAGCATGCCGTCGTCTTCATCGTCTTCCTTGTCGGGCATGTTTATGCCGTCACTGGTCTGTCCGGCCGTCTGCCGGAAGAATGACAGTGCGTATTCGTAATTCATGTTGTTAAATTCAAGTACTTCCTTGGCACCGTTGTCAACCTGGTCGTGCAGTATCGCGAGCAACAGGTGCTGTTCGTCTACCATCTGTCTGGCCTGGATGCGCGCCTCGAGGACAGCCAGCTTGAGTATGTTGCTGGCCTTTTCGTTAAGCACAAGCTCGTGTGTGCGTAGCGGCTGCGTTATGTCTTCTTCGCGCACTTTCTGCTCAAGCTCGTCTTTTATAGATTGAAAATTGATGTCTGATTTAACGAATAGTTCATGCACAGGGCCTGTCTTGTCGCGCAGGATGCCGAGCAACAGATGCTCCGGACCTACCGACCTGCTGGCAAGCCGTGCTGCCTCTTCGCGGCTGAAAGCCAGTATTTGTGATACTTTCGGTGAAAATTGACTGGTCATGTAACTCTCCTGTTTTTATCTTTTTACTATGTATCGTGCAGCCTTGAAGTCTGATGCGGTGGCCGTGCCGTAACGCGGTACGCCGCATATATCTGCTTCTCGTGTGCAAAGATACGCATTTTATTTTATACAAATATTGTGCCAATCATTTTTATTGGCTATTTTTAATAATTCGGTAAAAGCGCTGACGCATGCGGTCTAAAGTCCGGAGCATGTATGTCTTGCGGTATATGGTTTGCCATGATGTTAAGTGTCTTGCTTTTTCCGTTGTCATTTTGTCACCCGTCTTGTGTACGCCAAATTGGTTGAAATAGACAATTAGACTGTTGCTTGACTGCTTGTTGTGGGGTAAAAACGGTCGCGTTTTGTCCTGTTTTGCCTCTTTCGGCGCCGGCTTTGCAGGCTTTTTGCGATGTGGCAGGCGGCTTCCGGCATTGCTGTTAACGGTCAATGCAGGCCTTAAAGGCCGTCTTTTATGCTCTGGTTGACGGTCTTTCGCTGTCTTGTCGGCTCTTGTTTGCTGCACATATTGTGCTTCGTGTCTGTATGTTGTTGAGCCTCATGTTGTTACAGTTGCACACCTGTATTTGCCGTATTTTTGCCGACAGTTAAGTTTTTCAGAAATAACGCCGTTCTGGAGCGTCTCGAAAAATCAGAAAGTAAGCATTCGCAGGTATCTTGAAACAATATGACAAAACGGCTGTGTAGCTGTATTGTTTTCACTTCCGGATGCGTATTCAAAATACATCTTCATGTATATCAAGAAAACGGGAGTTTTATAAATTTTTTTATAAAGCACTTTTTGTTTTGTAAGAAAAATTCGTATCTTTGCACGCATTATTTTAAGATACAATACGATGGCAACAGGATTTTTATCGCCCGACTATATTTTTGAATCAAGTTGGGAGGTTTGCAATAAAGTAGGAGGTATATATACGGTCCTTTCGACAAGGGCTAAAACGTTGCAAACCGTATTGAAAGACAAAATCATTTTCATAGGCCCAGACGTATTTAAGGGCGACAATCCATATTTTAAAGAGGATGATAAGCTGTTCAGCGACTGGGCAGCCAAGGCAAAGAAAGAGGGACTTACGGTCAAGATCGGACGCTGGACTGTGCCCGGAGAGCCTGTGGCCGTACTCGTGGACTTCAACCGTTATTATGAGGAGAAAAACGAGATATACACCCGCTTGTGGGAACTTTACGGCGTAGACAGTCTGCATGCTTATGGTGACTATGACGAGGCCTCGATGTTCTCATATGCTGCCGCTAAGGTAGTGGAGAGCTTTTACGGCTTCTATCTTGACGATACGAAGAAGGTTATATATCACGGCAATGAGTGGATGACCGGTCTCGGCCTTCTTTACATCAACCACAAGCTGCCCCAGATAGCCACACTTTTCACGACGCACGCTACGAGCATAGGCCGCAGTATAGCAGGAAACAACAAGCCGCTGTATGACTATCTTTTTGCTTACAACGGCGACCAGATGGCCGGTGAGCTTAACATGCAGAGCAAACACTCGATTGAAAAGCAGACGGCTAAGTATGTTGACTGTTTTACAACGGTAAGTGAGATAACTGCAAACGAATGTAAGGAGCTGCTTGACAAACCTGTCGACTTTGTTCTTCCTAACGGTTTTGAGAACGATTTTGTACCCAAAGGCGCTCAGTTTACACGTAAGCGCAAGGCTGCCCGCAAGCGTATCTTCGACGTGGCAAATGCCTTGCTCGGCGTGGAAATGGACGATGAGAACACACTTATCGTTTCAACCAGCGGCCGTTATGAGTTCCGCAATAAAGGAGTTGATGTGTATATTGAGGCAATGAACCGCCTTTTGCGTGACAACCGTTTGTCAAAGACGGTACTGGCGTTTATTGAAGTGCCGGGCTGGGTCGGTGAGCCACGTCAGGATTTGATTGACCGTGTCAAGTCAGGACAGAAGTATGACACGCCGCTGCACGTCCCGATGATTACCCACTGGCTTCACAACATGAGCCATGACAACGTGCTCGACATGATGAAATATCTCGATATGCAGAACCGTAAGGACGATAAGGTCAAGCTGATATTCCTGCCTTGCTATCTTAACGGTGAGGACGGAGTGTTCAACATGAAGTATTATGACCTTGTACTCGGCAACGATCTCTGCATATATCCGTCTTATTATGAACCGTGGGGCTATACTCCGCTTGAGGCAATAGCCTTTAAGGTGCCCTGCATTACGTCTGATCTGGCCGGCTTCGGTCTGTGGGTCAATTCGGAGCTTGGACGCTATGGCGAGATAAGTGACGGCGTAAAGGTTATCCACCGCACAGACTATAACTACTCTGAAGTGGCTGACAAGATAAAGGATACTGTGGCTGAATTTTCTAATTATACCCCGGCAGAGGTGAAGAAGTCACGTGATAATGCCGATAAACTGTCGCGAAAAGCCCTCTGGAGTAACTTTATAAAATATTATTATCAGGCTTATGACTTTGCCTTGAGGAAGGCTGAAGAAAGGAAAAAGTCATTGTGAGATTGGGAGTTAGGAATTAAGAAAATCGCAGGATGTCTTTAAGAAGGGGAATGCTGTCTTAATTCTTAACTCTTAATCCTTAATAAAATATGAACATTTATTGAACTTAAAATAGATTATGAAGATTAAAGCTGATTATGTCAATGCCCCTCAATGGAAGGAGCTGACCGTGAAATCAAGATTGCCGGAACAACTGAAATGTTTGGACGAGCTTGCACATAATATGTGGTGGGCTTGGAACTACGAGGCAAGAGATTTATGGAGAAGCCTTGACGAGCAACTCTACGAGGAAGTAGGACACAATCCCGTTTTGTTGCTTGAGCGTCTCAGCTATGACCGCAAGGAAGAGATTGTTCACGACAAGGCCATAATGAAGAGAGTCAAAGATGTTTACAGAATGTTCCGTAAATATATGGATGTTAAGCCTGACAGCAAGCGTCCTTCTGTGGCTTACTTCAGTATGGAGTACGGTCTTAACCAGGTACTGAAGATATATTCAGGCGGTCTGGGTATGCTGGCCGGCGATTATCTTAAGGAAGCGTCAGACAGCAACGTAGATATGTGTGCCGTTGGTTTCCTTTACAGGTACGGATATTTCAAGCAGTCGCTGAGCATGGACGGCCAGCAGATAGCCAACTATGAGGCTCAGAACTTCAACTCGCTGCCTATCGAACGCCAGCTTGACGCTGATGGTAATCCTCTCGTTGTAGATGTTCCTTACGTTAACTATCTTGTTCACGCATATGTATGGCGTGTGAATGTAGGCCGTATCTCGTTGTATTTGCTCGATACGGACAACGAGATGAACTCTGACTTCGATAAACCCATCACTCACTCTCTTTACGGCGGTGACTGGGAGAACCGTCTGAAACAGGAAATCCTTCTCGGTATCGGCGGTATCCTTACACTGAAGAGACTCGGAATAAAGAAAGATGTTTACCACTGCAATGAGGGACATGCCGCTCTCTGTAATCTGCAGCGCCTCTGTGACTATGTTCAGGGCGGACTGACGTTCAATCAGGCGCTTGAGCTTGTACGCGCATCTTCTCTTTATACAGTGCACACTCCGGTTCCTGCCGGCCACGACTATTTCGATGAAGGTCTCTTCGGAAAATACATGGGTGGTTATCCTTCAATTCTCGGTATCAGTTGGGATGAGTTTATCGGCATGGGCCGTACTAATCCTGATGACCACAACGAGAAGTTCTGTATGTCAACATTTGCATGCAACACCTGCCAGGAAGTTAACGGCGTGAGCAAGCTGCACGGCTGGGTTAGCCAGAAGATGTTCTCTGGCATATGGAAAGGTTATTATCCTGAGGAAAACCATGTAGGATATGTTACCAACGGTGTGCACTTCCCGACATGGGCAGCAACAGAGTGGCGTAAGCTCTACGCGCAGTATTTCGACGAGTCGTTCATGAGCGACCAGAGCAATGAAAACATCTGGCACGCAATCTATAACGTGCCTGACGACATAATCTGGGATACCCGTATGGGCTTGAAGAAGAAGCTGACTGACTATATCCGCGTTAAGTTCCGCGAGACATGGCTGAAGAACCAGGGTGACCCTGCACGTGTAGTCTCTCTCTTGGAGAAGATTAATCCTAATGCGCTAATGATTGGTTTCTGCCGTCGTTTCGCTACTTACAAGCGTGCTCATCTGCTCTTCACCGACCTTGACCGTCTTTCAAAGATAGTCAATGATCCCCAGCATCCGGTGCAGTTCCTCTTCGCAGGTAAGGCTCACCCTGCTGACGGAGCCGGCCAGGGGCTGATAAAGAAGATATTTGAAATAAGCCAGCGCCCTGAGTTCCTTGGCAAGATTATCTTCCTTGAGGACTATGACATGCAGCTCGCACGCCGCCTCGTTTCAGGTGTTGATATCTGGATGAATACCCCGACACGTCCTCTTGAGGCATCAGGTACATCAGGTGAGAAGGCTGAAATGAACGGTGTGGTCAACCTCTCAGTGCTCGACGGATGGTGGCTTGAGGGCTATCGTGAGGGCGCAGGCTGGGCTTTGACCGAGAAGCGTACTTATAAGAACCAGGGATATCAGGACCAGCTGGATGCCGCTACTATCTACGGCCTTCTTGAAAATGAGATTATACCTTTATATTATAATAAGAACGAGAAGGGCTACAGCGAGGGCTGGATTCAGGTAATCAAGAATTCTATTGCCAAGATTGCTCCTCATTACACAATGAAGCGTCAGCTTGACGATTATTACAGCAAGTTCTACACCAAAGAGGCTCTCCGCTTCAAGAAGCTTTCTGCCAATGATAACAGACTGGCAAAGGATATCGCTCAGTGGAAGGAAGCTGTGGCAGAGCGTTGGGATTCGATAACTGTCGTCTCAAAGGAAACAACCATGCCTTCTTCAGGAATGGAGACAGGAGTTGAATATAAGATTAAGATTGTTGTTGACGAGCAGGGGCTCAACGACGCTATCGGTCTTGAGTTCGTGTCAGTTACTACAGACAAGAACGGCGAGGAGAGAATCTCAAATGTATTCCCCTTCAAGCTTATAGGCAATGAAGGCAATCTTTATACATTCGAGGCTGTGGTTGAGGCTTCAGAGGCCGGAACTTACAAGACCGGTATCAGAATGTATCCTAAGAATGAGAATCTGCCTCATCGCCAGGACTTCTGCTACGTTAAGTGGATTTAATGACAATAGGCATTAACCGTTTAAGATGTGTCTTATACTCTTGAATGGTATATCACTTCTTATGCGTCATGTGAATTAGTTTGTTCACGTGACGCATTTTTGTATCTCAGTTGCCTTTCTTTGTTTCTTGCTTATGTTTAATGAGGCAAGTCTCTTTTCGTAATAATTGTTAAATTAACGTTCGGCTGCCACAAATAATGCTTTTAAGCTAATTGTAAAAGGCCGTGTTTTGTCAATCAAAAGGCCGTCAATCGGATTGTAAAAGACGGCCTTTCACAACCCGATTGACCGTCTTTTGGTCTGAAAACTACCGTTTGAAGCACAAAAAGAGGGAAAAATGCAGTTTTCTGAAAAATATCTTTGAAAATGTTTGGAGGTATGAGAAAGAATGCTTACCTTTGCAACCGCATTTGAGCGATAATGCTTCGGTACAATAAACCGGAAAGGAAGTTTGGGTGAGTGGCTGAAACCAGCAGTTTGCTAAACTGCCGTGCGAGTTTATCGTACCGGGGGTTCGAATCCCCCAGCTTCCGCTGTGGTGTTGGGAAATTTGAACATCTGATATGGTGGATTCATCTAATGGTTAGGATACAAGATTCTCAATCTTGGCATAGGGGTTCGATTCCCCTATCCACTACAAGAAGAAGTCATGAAATGATAAGTTTCATGACTTCTTTTTTATTTTGTATTTTCAGTTGTGAAAGATGCTTCCAGAGAATATGCTTACGGGCCGATAGCTATATGGATTACCATATAACAGGTATGTGTGTGGGTTGACATGACCCTTGAATAATGGCCTCTGTCTGAATGTTTAAGCAAGATTTATGATTGAAAATAATATGAACCGGTATAAAACAAAAATTGATTGTCTCACGACAACCAATCTTTTATTAACCTTAATAATCTAATACCATGAAAAACACAGTGCAAAGGTATGGATTATTTTTAATCTGACAAAATATTCATAAGAAAAAGTCTGTTTCCTAACAAATTTTAAAACACTTTCCATTCCATTTAAAGGTTTTTTGCCTTATCAGGGCTTTTATACTGTCATAATCGTCTTTTGACATGAGTGGAATGTTGAGGCTGAATGTTATTGCGTTTTCATCTTTTGAGATGTCAGCGCTGATTATAACTGGTTCAATGCTTCTTTTGAGTTCCTCATACTCGTCTACCGTCATTGTGTCAGTTTCAAAATACGCGAGCAGAGAATCTGCGTTGTTGCTGAGTGACAGGTTGAAGTCTGACGCGATAGGGCTCCAGGTTGTTGAGTAAAATCTTATTTCGCTGTCAGGCACAGGCTTCGTCACCGTTTTCAGTAAACATACAATCTGTGTGGAGTCGTTTAATGGCAGAAGTTTTATCTGCAGTCTTGCTGCTTCATTTAGATCAATCTGGGCGAAGCTATTGTTAGCGGTGAATATGCGCGTTGTTCCGTTGAGCGAGTTCTTTATTTCAATTGTGTCTTGAACTCCGGCAAACTCGTTGATTTCCTTTCTTTGGTCATCGTCAATATATGGAAGAATCTCTTGCGGGATAGTTTTGATAATATCAGTCACAGTGGTTTGCGCCATGACCTGTGCAATTCCGAGCAATAATAATGTTGCTATTAATACGGTTTTTCTCATTTTATGTCAATATATATATTATTGTCAATAACTATTACTTATTATTATTTCCGCCCTTCGCGGCGGTCGTTTACGCGCACAGCCTTGCCGTCACTTGTAGGTATTGAACCTTTGTTAACGAGACGGACTTTAGGAGTAAGCAATATCTCGTCTTTCAGTGCACGCTGTATGTTTTTTGTCAGTTTCTGCAGTTCCGGGTACACGTCTGTCGGCATGTCGTCAAGTTCTACGTCAACGGTCATTATGTCGTTGTCGTCAACGGTGTCGAGAGTTATCAGATAATTGCTGCCCAATCCGGGGAATTGAGCCAGTATCTTCTCGACCTGCATGGGGAATACGTTGACGCCCTTGATGATGAACATGTCATCTGTGCGCCCTATTATGCGGTCAATGCGGCGGTGAGTGCGCCCGCAGGCACATTGTCCAGGGATTATTCTTGTAAGGTCGCGTGTGCGGTAACGCAGTATCGGCATCATCGTGCGGTCAAGAGTTGTGAGCACCATCTCGCCGTATTCGCCGTCAGGTACAGGCTCAAGAGTATCAGGGTTGACGATTTCTACTATGTAATTATCCTCCCAAAGGTGCATGCCGTTTTGCAGTTTGCACTCAAAGGCCACGCCGGGGCCGTTCATCTCAGTCATTCCGAAGCTGTTGTACGCTTTCACTCCGAGCAGTCTTTCGATGCGTCTTCGCTGTTCGTCAGTGTGCGGCTCGGCTCCGATGAACAGTGTATGCAGCTTGGTATCGTGAGGGTCAATCCCTTCTTCGCGGAACACTTCGGCCAGTCTTACTGCGTAACTGGGTATGGCGTGCAGGCAAGTCGTGCCGAAATCGCGTATGAACATTATCTGCCTTTTGCTGTTTCCGGCAGCAGCGGGAACAGTCGTCGCGCCCAGTTTTTCGGCTCCGTACTGAAAGCCAAGTCCTCCGGTGAACATTCCGTAGCCCGAACTGTTCTGGAAAACGTCAGTGTCACGGCATCCCACCATGTACATATTGCGGGCTATCATGTTGGCCCACGAGTCAATGTCATGGCGCGAGTACACCACTACCGTCGGATGTCCGGTCGTGCCGCTTGATGAATGTATGCGTATGGCATCTTTCATATTGCCGGCTACAAGGCCGAAAGGATAGTTGTCTCTGAGGTCCTGTTTGGTCGTAAACGGGATTTTCCTTATGTCGTCTACAGTTTCTATAGATTCGGGAGTTATGCCAAGCCGGCCGAGCCTTGCCCCGTAAAAGGGGGAGTTCATAGCCGTCATGATAGTCTGTTTTAGTTTCTCGGCTTGCAGCTTTCTGAGCTTCTCACGTGGCATGGTTTCTATTTCCGGTTGCCAATATTCTCCGTTCATGCTGTTTGTCCTTTCTTTTTGTTGTTTTTTCAGCTTGCAATATTACACTTTTATTTCGACATTACCAATTAAATTGAACATAATTTATCCATATGCACAAGAATTATGAATTGTTGAAATAATGTTAAACGTAGCAGTGGACATTTCATTACTTAACGCGCCGTAAAGCCCCTTGCCGGAAAAAATAATGCTGGCGGCCGAAATAAGGCGGGAAATAAGCGTGTTGTGCAAATGCTTGTAATACAGCATGTTACATATTCCGGCTGTTCTGATATATGTTTTTTATAAGGAATATTCCGGCTGTTTCTGTATAAAAAGGCTGCTTTTTGTTCTTCAATATGCCATGTTTTGCTTTGCGATTGACCGTTAACGGCTATGTAAAAGACCGTCAACAGTGTTCCGACAGGCCGTTAAGAGTATTTGTGAGAGCCGTCGCCGTTGTCGTAAGTGGCGTTTTAATGTGTTTTGATTTCTATTTCGTGAAAATTAAATGTAAAGGAAATGGAAAAATAAAGAATGTCTCTATTCTTAAAAATGGTTAACGGTCGGGCGGTTGGTTAGGTTTTGGCACGATAATGCTCTGTCCGTGAAAGCCCTTTGTTGCGTAACGTATATATGGCTGATACATTTCCATTTACATCCGCTAAAACGGCGGATGAACCGTATTGTAATGTATTCCATGACGATTTGCCACAACTTTTTATCTCATTGCTGTTATATGATACAAATTGAAAGGAATATCGTGCCACTTTGCAAAGATTATTAATTTTATCGGTAAAAGATGATTGCTAATCCGAAGTTTTTAGCTAATTTTGCAGATGATTATGCGCTAAAGGCTTATCGCCTGTGTAAAGGCATGCCCGAAGCCATGAGTAGACTTTGCGTTATATATTATAAAAAGGTAAAGAAACAGATAAATAGCCAATGAAACCAACCGCAATATTGCTGCTCCATTGTCCTGACCGTCAGGGCATAATAACCGAGGTTACAAGGTTTATTACCGACAATAACGGTAACATCGTTTACCTTGACCAGTATGTAGATCGTCAGGACGGTATGTTCTTCATGCGCATTGAATGGGAACTTGACGGATTTATAATACCCCGCGAGAAGCTGAAAGAATATATCCAGACACTTTACGCCACAAGATATGAAATGACTTTCAACTTGTATTTCAATGACGTAAAGCCACGCATGGCCATATTCGTGAGCAAGATGAGCCATTGCCTGTATGACCTTCTGGCGCGTTACAAGGCCGGTGAGTGGAACGTAGAGATTCCGTGTATCGTAAGTAATCACGAAGACCTGCGCTATGTGGCCGAGCAGTTCGGCATTCCTTACTATGTATGGTCTATAAAGAAAGACCATTCAAACAAGGCCGAGGTGGAGCAGGCCGAAATGGAACTGCTCAAGAAGGAGAAGGTTACTTTCATTGTGCTTGCCCGCTATATGCAGATAATAAGCGAGAAACTGATAAGTGCATACCCGCATCATATAATCAATATTCACCACTCGTTCCTGCCCGCGTTCATAGGTGCGAAGCCCTATCATCAGGCATGGGAGCGCGGCGTTAAGATTGTGGGAGCGACAAGTCATTATGTAACAATGGAGCTTGACGCCGGGCCTATAATCGAGCAAGACGTCGTAAGAATAACCCACAAGGATACTCCCGAGAGCCTTGTGCTGAAAGGACGCGACTTGGAGAAGATTGTGCTGAGCCGCGCCGTGACGAAGCATATCGAGCGTAAGATACTGACTTACAACAACAAGACGATAATATTCAGCTAAAACAGACTTTGCACGGCAGACCGATGTCTGCCGGCTAGTAAAATGAGAGATGAACGTAGCAGTTGTAAAATATAACGCGGGCAACGTTTATAGCGTTGTCAATGCCCTGCGCCGGTTGGGCGTAGAGCCTGTGCTGACAGACGATGCGGGATTAATCCGTGCGGCAGACAGAGTGATATTTCCCGGTCAGGGAGAGGCGGGCGGAGCCATGAGGTATTTGCGTGAGCACGGACTCGACAGCGTGATAAAGAGTCTGCGCCAACCAGTCCTGGGCATCTGCATAGGGCAGCAACTGCTGTGCCGCCATTCGGAAGAAGGCGACACTGACTGCCTCGGAGTGTTTGACGTTGACGTAAAGAGATTCCGTCCTGAGCGGCATGAGGACAAGGTGCCCGCCATGGGGTGGAATTCGCTTTATGACCTTAACTCTCCTTTGTTTAAAGGTCTGCCCTCTGAAGGCGCATACGTCTACTTCGTTCACAGTTATTACGTGCCTGTATGTGATTACACAGCTGCAAAGGCAGACTATGTTCTGCCGTACAGCGCGGCTATAAGCAAGGACAACTTCCACGCGACACAGTTCCATCCCGAGAAGAGCGGACGCGTGGGCGAGACTATTCTGAGGAACTTTCTCGAGATAGAATGACGGCAGGCAAGGCTCTGTTTGCGACGGGATAAACCGTAAGACCGTAAAACCTGACAACCAGAAACCGATGATTGAACTTATACCAGCAATAGATATAATCGACGGTAAATGCGTAAGGCTAACCCGTGGCGACTATTCAGCAAAGACTGTTTACTGCGACTCGCCGGCAGACATGGCGCAGATGTTCGAGTCATATGGCTACAAGCGTCTGCACGTAGTTGACCTCGACGGCGCCAAGTCCAAGCATGTTGTCAATTTAGACGTGCTCAAGAGCATTGTAGAACGTACAAATCTTATCGTGGATTTCGGCGGAGGCATCAAGACGGATGACGATATCCGCAAGGTGTTCGATTGCGGAGCCGCAATGGTTACGGTAGGTTCGGTTGCCGTGACCAATAAAGACATGTTTTCCGGTTGGCTCACAACGTTCGGTCCTGAGCGCATAATTCTTGGCGCTGATGTCAGAGATGGCATGGTAAGCATCAACGGATGGCAGGAGGATACGGCCGAAGATATAGTCGGAT
The DNA here is from genome assembly GCA_900550365.1 of uncultured Prevotella sp. Classification (GTDB taxonomy): domain Bacteria; phylum Bacteroidota; class Bacteroidia; order Bacteroidales; family Bacteroidaceae; genus Prevotella. The sequence goes on from URRR01000012.1 coordinate 54,113, forward strand.
TTCTTGATTATTATGTGGAAAAGGGCATAAGAAATGTGCTCTGTACAGACATTTCAAAAGACGGAACGCTGGCAGGGCCGGCTTTCAGCCTGTACAGGAAGATACTTGATGCGTTTCCTGGAATAAATCTGATAGCCAGTGGCGGCGTGTCATGCGAGAGCGACATCAGTCGTCTTGAACATGAAGGTGTGCCGGCCGTTGTGTTCGGCAAGGCCATATATGAAGGCAAAGTGGATTTGCGTACTTTAATAAACAGATGATATGACAGCAGGACTTGCTAAAAGAATAATCCCCTGTCTTGACGTAAAAGACGGACAGACGGTCAAGGGAACCAACTTTGTCAACCTGAGACAGGCCGGTGACCCCGTAGCGCTCGGCAAGGCTTATAGTAACGCCGGAGCAGATGAGCTGGTGTTTCTTGACATAACGGCAAGTGCTGAGGGCCGTAAGACGTTTACAGAAATGGTTACCCGCGTAGCCCGTGAGATAAACATTCCTTTTACCGTAGGCGGCGGAATCAATGACATATCAGATGTGGAGCGGCAGCTTGCGGCCGGAGCTGACAAAGTGAGCATTAACAGTGCGGCGTTACGCAGGCCGGCATTGATAGATGAGATAGCAGGCCGTTTCGGCTCACAGGTGTGCGTATGCGCCATTGACGCCAAGTGTGTCGACGGACGATGGACATGTTATCTGAACGGCGGACGTGTCCCGACTGACCGTGACTTGTTTGAATGGGCTAAAGAAGTTGAGGCCCGTGGTGCTGGAGAGATACTGTTCACAAGTATGAATCATGACGGTGTGAAGTGTGGTTACGCCAATGAAGCTTTGGCGCGGCTGGCCGATGAGCTGGGAATACCTGTGATAGCGAGCGGCGGAGCCGGTAAGCGTGAGCATTTCAGAGATGCGTTTACACTTGGAAAGGCTGACGCTGCATTGGCGGCAAGCGTGTTCCATTTCGGTGAAATAAAGATAAATGAGCTTAAACAATATCTTCATTCAGAAGGCATAAATGTAAGGCTTTCATGAATTTAGCATAATGTAAGTAATAAATAAATTAATGAGCGGAGAACTGAAATGAATATAGATTTTGATAAAATGAACGGTCTTGTGCCGGCGATAATCCAGGACGACAAGACGCAGAAGGTGCTGATGCTCGGTTTTATGAACGAGGAGGCTTACCGCAAGACCGTAGAGACCGGCAAGGTTACTTTTTACAGCCGCAGCCGCAAGTGCCTTTGGACAAAGGGTGAGACTTCAGGCAATTATCTGAACGTAGTAGAGATAAAGAATGACTGTGACTGTGACACCTTGTTAATCAAGGCCAATCCTGCCGGTCCGGTGTGTCACACGGGAGCTGATACGTGTTGGGGTGAGGATAATACGTCCAATCCGTTGCAGTTCCTTTCTTCTCTTCAGGACTTTATAGAAAAACGCCATGAAGAGATGCCGGAGGGGTCTTATACCACGAGTCTGTTTAAAGACGGAATAAACCGCATGGCACAGAAGGTGGGCGAGGAGGCTCTTGAGACTGTTATTGAAGCTGTGAACGGCAGCAATGACCGGTTGGTCTACGAGGCGTCAGACATGTTTTATCATCTTATAGTGCTGCTTACGGAGAAAGGCATACGTATTGAGAGAATAGCTGAAGAACTGCGCGACCGCCATGAGCCGGGCTGGCACAAACATTAACAGGTGAAAACGAGTGGTATCATGTTTATAGAATATAAAGGCGTAAATATTTATCAGGAAGACGTTTGTGTGCTCAGCAACGTTGATTTTCATGTAGATGAGGGTGAGTTTATTTATATAATAGGCCACGTCGGGTCAGGTAAAAGCAGTCTGCTGAAGACATTTTATTGTGAACTTGACCTGCATGAAGGAGAAAAAGCAGTCGTGCTGGAACGTAATTTGCTGAAGATAAAACGTAAGGAAGTGCCGGCTCTTCGTAAGGAACTGGGCATAATATTCCAGGATTTCCAGCTTTTACACGACCGTAGTGTCTGTAAAAATCTGCAGTTTGTGCTGCGTGCTACGGGCTGGAAGAAGAAAACTGAAATCAATGAGCGTATTGACGAGGTGCTTGAGGCCGTAGGGATGCAGGACAAGAAGCTGAAAATGCCTTATGAACTGTCTGGCGGAGAGCAGCAGCGTATAGCCATTGCACGGGCTATCCTGAACAAACCTAAGATGATAATAGCCGACGAGCCTACCGGCAACCTTGACCCTGAGACTGCCGACAATATTGTAAGCCTGCTTAAGCAGATAAGTCTTACTGGCGCAGCTGTCGTGATGTCAACACATAACATACCGATGCTTGACAAATATCCGGGCATAGTATATCAGTGTAAGGACGGTGCGATAAGCGACGTTACAGAACAGTATAACAAGATAAGTCTTGTGAGTGAAGAATAAAAATAAACAAAAATAAATACAGGAAATATGAAAGTGATGAAATTCGGAGGAACCTCTGTGGGTTCTCCTGAGCGCATGAAAGACGTAGCATCGTTGATAACAAGGAGCGGCGAGCCTGTACTGGTAGTTCTGTCTGCCATGTCAGGAACGACTAACTCATTGATAGAGATATCTGATTATCTGTATAAGAAGAATCCGGAAGGGGCAAATGATGTAATTAATCGCCTCGAGAAGAAATACATGGGACACGTTGACGAGCTGTACTCAACAGATGAATGGAGATGTGAAACACGCAAGTTCCTTCGCAGTGAATTTGATTACCTACGTTCGTTCACTAAAGATCTTTTTACGAGTTTCGAGGAAAAGAGCATCGTTGCGCAGGGAGAGATTATGAGTACCAACATGGTTACCAATTATCTGAAGGAATGTGGTGTCAACGCGACCTTGTTGTCGGCTCTTGATTATATGCGTACAGACAAGAACGCCGAGCCAGACTCCGGATACATCAAGGAAAAACTGACCAAACTGCTTGAGCAGAATCCAGGTTATGATGTTTATATCACGCAGGGCTTTATCTGCCGTAATGCTTATGGAGAGATTGACAACCTGCAGCGTGGAGGCAGTGATTATACTGCCTCGCTGATAGGTGCTGCCATTAATGCTGAGGAAATCCAGATATGGACAGACATTGACGGTATGCACAACAACGACCCGAGAGTAGTTGACAAGACAGAGGCCGTGCGCCAGTTGCATTTCGAGGAGGCAGCCGAGCTGGCTTACTTTGGAGCCAAGATACTTCATCCTACATGTGTACAGCCGGCCAAGTTTGCCGGTATTCCTGTACGCCTGCTGAACACAATGGACCCGACTGCCCCCGGAACAATAATCAACAATGAGATTGTTCCCGGCAAAATAAAGGCTGTTGCGGCAAAGGACAATATCATAGCAATCAAGATAAAGAGCAGCCGTATGTTGCTGGCAACCGGTTTCTTGCGTAAAGTTTTTGAGATATTCGAGAGCTATCAGACACCTATCGACATGATTGCTACAAGTGAGGTGGGTGTGTCAATGAGTATAGATAATGATGCTCATCTTGCTGACATTGTGGCAGAGCTGAAGAAATATGGCACAGTGACGGTTGACCGTGACATGTGTATAATATGTGTTGTGGGTGACCTTGACTGGAGCAACATAGGCTTTGAGACTTTGGCTACTGACGCCATGAAGGACATTCCTGTGCGTATGATTTCATATGGCGGCAGCAATTACAACATCTCGTTCCTTGTCAGGGAGTCAGACAAGAAGCGTGCTTTGCAAAGTTTGAGCGATACATTGTTTAATAAGTAAAACAACAGCTAAGATGAAAGGTGTATTCCCTTTAGATAAATTCAAAGAAACAGACACTCCTTTTTATTATTATGATACTGATCTGCTGCGCAAGACGTTGCGTGCGATCAATGATGAAACAAGCAAGTATGAAGGTTTTTGTGTTCATTATGCCGTCAAGGCTAATGCCAATCCTAAAATACTGAACATAATCTGCCAGTCAGGGCTTGGAGCTGACTGTGTCAGTGGCGGTGAGATTCAGGCCGCCGTTGATGCAGGTTTTGCTCCCGGTAAGATAGTCTTTGCCGGAGTAGGCAAGAGTGACAAGGAAATAAATCTTGCCCTGGACAAGGATATTTTCTGCTTTAATGTCGAAAGTGTGCCCGAGCTTGCCGTTATCAACGAGCTTGCAGGAAGAAAAGGAAAGATTGCCAAAGTGGCATTCCGTATTAATCCTAATGTAGGGGCTCATACTCATGCCAATATTACTACAGGACTTGCTGAGAATAAGTTCGGCATAGCCATGGAAGATATGGAGAGTATAATCGAGCAGGCAGCAGGGATGCAGAATGTCAAGTTCGTTGGTCTTCATTTCCATATCGGCTCACAGATACTGGATATGGGTGATTTCATCGCGTTGTGCAACCGTGTTAACGAATTGCAGAATCAGCTTGAAGCGCATCATATTCAGGTGGATAATATCAATGTCGGCGGTGGGCTTGGCATCGATTACACGCATCCGAATAAAGTGCCGATACCGGACTTTAAGGCCTATTTTGCCACATATGCACGCCACTTGAAACTGCGTAAAGGGCAGACCCTTCACTTTGAACTTGGCCGTTCGGTTGTAGGTCAGTGCGGTTCGCTTATTTCACGTGTGCTTTACGTGAAACAAGGTACAGCCAAGCAGTTTGCTATCATTGATGCCGGCATGACAGATCTGATACGGCCTGCGCTGTATCAGGCGTACCATAAGATAGAGAACATTTCTTGTGACGGCGCAGTGCAGACATATGACGTCGTCGGACCGATATGCGAGTCGAGCGATGTGTTTGCCAAGGCTGTAGACCTTAACGAGTGTCATCGTGGAGACTTTGTTGCTATACGTTCGGCCGGAGCTTACGGTGAGATAATGGCTTCAAGATACAATTGCCGTCCGCTGCCTGTCGGATATATCTCAGAGGAGATGCGTTGACGGCATGTCATGAGGTAAAGAAAAAGGGGAGGATATATGATTTTTGACAGTTTGACGATTATAGTGTGCGCCGTTCTGGTTGTGCTGGCATTGTTTTCAACATTGCTCGACATACTGTTAAAGAAGTTGCCGGCAGATTTAAGAAATGAGTCCGGCAGTGGTTGTGGCCCGGTTTCGGTTGTTGTTATAGCAGATAACAATGCCCGTGAATTGAAGGCCAACCTGCCCGCTGTACTTTCACAGGATTATCCGGCCGGCTATGAGGTCATTGTGGTGGTTGTCAAGGATGATGACGGTACATCGGATGTACTCAATACGTTTAAGGACACGGGGCATCTATATGTTACTTTCGTGCCAGACTCATCACGTTACATGAGTCGCAGGAAGCTGGCTGTAACTCTTGGCGTCAAGGCGGCAAAAAACAATTGGGTGCTTCTTACCGACGCTTCGTGCCGTCCTGCTACAGATAAGTGGATTACCGCAATGTCAGAATGTTGTACGACTGGTGTTGACATGGTGGTAGGCAACAGCAATTATGCCATAGATGCAGGTCATTTCAAAGTCTTCTCACGTTTCCATAGCGAATATCTTATGTTGCGTGAGGCGGCTTCAGGGATGGCATATGGCACGTTTGGACGTAATCTGATGTTCCGTAAATCCATGTTTATGGATGGTAACGGTTATCAGGGAAATTTGAAATACTTACGAGGAGAGTATTGTTTCCTTGTAAATAAATATGCCGGTTGCGGCAGCGTGGCAATAAGTACTGCGCATGAATCGTTGATTGTAGAGGACGCTCCGTCACGTAAGGAATGGCATGCCCGCAACGTGTTTTATCGTGAAACGAGACGTCATCTTGAGCGTAGTTTGCGTCATCGTGCCATGTTCAATGCAGACATGGCAGCTTTGCATCTGTGTACATTGGCGGCTTTGGGCTCGGCAGTGTGGGCATCGTTGCTGTGCCGCTGGACAGTTTTGCCTGTGTCAGCAGCAGCTCTGGTCATACCGTGGATATTCAGAACGCTTAATGCCCGTCGAGCCATGGTACGGTTATGTGTCAGTGTGCCGGCGTATAAGATTATTCCGTTTGAGTTGCGTCTGATCTGGCATAATCTGAGATATATGATTGCCTACAAAGCAGCTGACAAATATGATTTCATAAGTCATAAATCTTGATACGGCATGAAAGTAATCCATTATATCCCTAACATGAAAGCGATAGAAAGTTCGGCTTTCCTTCGCTATAAGGTTGACCTGCTTAGGCTGATGTCTGCGCAGGTGGAGATAATGGTGCTTACGTCAGCAAAGTGCAGTCTGCAGCTTGGCAACTCACACGTGGAGACGTTTCAGCCGTTAAGTACCGTTCTTGGGTCGGGGCGGAGGTTCAAGAGTTTGCTGACAGAGTTTAATCCGGATGTAGTCCATATTCATTCGGAATATGATATGTCGGCATATATTCTTTTCAGATTGTGCAGATGTTTCCATATTCCTGTTGTCATTAGTACAGACCGGTGTCTTGAGCCGTGGCATGCGGCAACGTTCAGTCAGAAATTGTCGCGTGGGTTGCTTATGACATTGAAGCGTCCGATGCTTATCGGTTCAATGGCCTTACATGCCGCATGTCAACAAGAATACGATAATCTGAATATGTCTGGAGGTTCTCCGTTCAGGCGCAGGCCGTTAAATGCAAGGACAGTCAGGATTGACGCCTTTACCATAGTCGGCACAACGACCGCTGAAGATATGCTCGACGCCATGATGACTCTTTATCGTAAGGTTGTTGATACATCACCGTTTTACCGGATGAGTAACGATGAGTCGGCTGTTGAGGACTGGCTTATATTTAAAGGCGCTACGTCCGGTCGTATAGACGTGTCTGCTGACGACCGTCGGGACATATTATCGCGTCTTGACGATAAGGCCTGGCGCCGCATATTTATACATGCAGGAGATGAGGGCGTGACTGGTTGGCTCTTGGCCGGTATAAAATCGTTGGGATTGGATGTAAAGGTTGTTGACCCGACATCTGTCAGTCGGTTCAGTTTACGGCGTCCGATTTCAGCATCAGAGTCAGGTCGCATCAAGCGGTTTTTGCAACGTTTGAAGTCATGCGGTCTGGATAGCGGTATTGAGTATGATGTGTGTGCAGCTCTTGTCACTACGGCAGTAAAATGCCGTTACGCCAGTGTGAGACGTTCCGACTTCGTAAGCTTATACCTGACGTTACGTTTCAACGATTATGATGAAGAACGTGTGTCCGGTGTTATGGCCCGATTAGGGTTATCAAAGCCGGCGGCCCGTCTGCTTTGTATCCTTGGCGAGCGTTACGGACTTACCGAAGGGTTTATGTACACCACACCACTTGACGATAAAGGCACAGAAACATTAAGAAAGAAACTCTTTAAATCAGAAATACAATGAAAACAGCTTATCATGGGATTGAAGAAGACATGAGATATCTGCGGCTGCTGTCACAGACATTTCCTACGATAGCAGACGCCAGTACGGAGATTATCAATCTTCAGGCTATACTTAATCTGCCTAAAGGCACCGAGCATTTTCTTGCTGATTTGCACGGAGAATATAAGTCGTTCCAGCATGTGTTGAAGAACGCTTCGGGAAATATCAAGCGTAAGGTAAACGAGATTTTCGGTAATGAACTGCGTGAGACAGAGAAGAAAGAGCTGTGTACACTTATATATTATCCCGAGGAAAAGCTTGAGCTGGTAAAGGCATCAGAGTCTGAACTTGCAGACTGGTATCACGTTACCATACATCAGCTTGTGCGTGTATGCCGTGACGTGTCGAGTAAATATACGCGTTCAAAGGTCCGTAAGTCATTACCTGAAGACTTTTCCTATATCATACAGGAGCTTCTTCATGAACGCACGGATGATGTCGATAAGGCCGCTTACGTAAATGTGATTATTGACACGATTATCACTACCGGCCGCGCAGATGACTTTATAATAGCTATAGCCCATGTCATACAGCGCTTGGCTATTGACCTTCTTCATGTGCTTGGTGATGTGTATGACCGCGGACCAGGGGCGCATCTTATCATGGATCTTCTGTCAAAATATCACAACTGGGATTTGCAGTGGGGTAATCATGACATACTGTGGATGGGGGCATGTGCAGGTAATGAGGCTTGTATATGTAACGTCATAAGACTGTCGTTGCGTTATGCCAATCTGGCCACGCTTGAAGAAGGATACGGCATCAACCTTGTGCCGCTGGCCACGTTCGCCATGGAGCATTATGGCGACGACCCGTGTGAAGAATTTATTCCGAAGACAGGTGAAGTCGGCTCAGACATTGATGATAAGACAATACGTCTGACTGCACAGATGCATAAGGCAATAACCGTGCTGCAGTTCAAGGTTGAGGGAGCCGTAATAAAGCGTCATCCCGAGTGGCATATGGACGACCGTCTGCTCCTTTCTAAGGTTGATTATTCCCGTGGCGTATGCGTTATTGACGGTAAAGAGTATGCCATGAAGAGCTGTCTGTTCCCCACCGTCTCGCCAGATGACCCATACCGCCTTACGGCTGAGGAACAGACGCTAATTGACCGTCTGCGCCATTCATTTACGGTAAATGAGAAGTTGCACAAACACATCCGGGTGATGTTGAGTCACGGCTCGCTGTACACGATAATCAATGACAATCTGCTTTTTCATGCCTCAGTACCGCTTAATGCCGATGGCAGCCTGAAGGAGGTTGAGCTGTATGGCGGAATGAAGTTCAGCGGACGTGAGCTGATGAACCGTGTAGACCGTGTTGTGCGTAGCGCTTTTCAGCCAGACACAGACCCACAGGAAAAGGATTTTGCCACTGATTACTTTTTATATTTGTGGTGTGGGCGTGATTCAGTGCTTTTTGATAAATCAAAAATGGCGACCTTCGAGCGTTATTTTCTTGTTGACAAGGCAACGTATAAAGAAGAAAAAGGTAATTATTTCACTCTGCGTGACGATGAGCAGGTGTGTGACAGTATACTTGACGCTTTCGGAGTCTCAGGGCCTAATCGCCACATAATTAACGGTCACGTACCAGTACACGCGGCCAGCGGAGAGAATCCTATCAAAGCTAACGGCCGTCTTATGGTTATTGACGGAGGATTCTCGCAGGCATATCATAAGGAGACAGGCATAGCAGGCTATACTCTTGTTTATCATAGCCGTGGATTCCAGCTGGTTCAGCATGAGCCGTTTACAAGTACTGAGGACGCTATCCTCCGCGGTTCAGACATAAAGAGCACCACACAGATTGTGGAAATGTCAGCTCACCGCATGCTTGTCGCTGATACGGATATAGGCCGTGAGCTTAAAAAACAGATAGCAGACCTTGAGAAACTTCTATATGCTTATCGTCATGGATTCATAAAGGAACGGCGATAATACCGCAATTCCGCCTTTCCAAAAGACCGTCTTTCATCGCCTGAAAGGCCGTCAACCGCATCGCAAAAGATGATCAGTTGCAATGCGATTGACGGCCTTTTATATTTCCGGCAAAGTCATGTGGTGAAATTATTGCATGTTTTGGTGGCTTCCGCTGTTCAGGTGTACAATATTTCAAGACGGTGCCTGCCGGCAGGCATGTCATCAACGGGCAGTAAAGTATGCCGTACGGTTAACTGATAAAAAATTTTTTTGATTTCATCTCTCATCTGTCACTTTTCCGACATAAGGCGCTGATTGTCAGGATGTTGGCCGGTGACAGATGTGAAAAACATCTGCCACTGCATAACCGGCTGAAAATTGATGCGCCTTGCAGGACGGTGATAGATCAGGAAAACATCTGTCACTGCATAACCGGCTGAAAATAAATGCGTTATAAAGAAAAGTGACAGATGAGAGATGTTTTCGGAAAATAAAACAACAGTAATAGCCATGTTGTCCGTATTTTCACATCCATATTCTTGTCATCGTGCACCTGAACTGCGGCTGAACAGTCTTTCGTGTTTCTTCCTTATTTTATAAGTGTCCGGTAACGTTTGTTATCTTGTAGCTCTGAAGCTTTCCATGTTTATGTATCTGCGCTTCATGAAGCGGCGGTAAATGTTAGCTATCCATATTTTATGAGCTAAAATGAAAGCTATTCCTATGGCTAATAAAACAATGTAAGCGACGGTCTCGCTGAAGGCTGCCCGTAACATTGAAATGAAAACAATGGGAAGAAACAGAGCTGCTAATTCCGCTACTATCTGGAAATAATTAGTCTCAATGCTTCCCTTACTGATAAATTTCGTGTTGAGCGGTATGGTCTGTTTGTTATAAACGGCCATTTGCATCAGCAGGCAATAGACGGGTCCGGCGGTGAAACACAGCATTGACAACAGCGAGAGAAGCGTGTTTTTGCCGGAGAAAACGGTAGGCAACATCAGCAGGAACGGCAATAACAGCATGCTTGCATAGAAGTAGTATTTCGCTGTGAGCAGCTGACGTATATTCTCCTTGTGTACCGCCAGGCAGTCGATATAGTTGCCTTCGGCGCTCATTATCTTTGCAAGAGTAATCAGGCCGAAGATAACGTAGGTATATACAATCCAGAAAGAGCGGTAAAAAGAGGAGTCGTAAATGTCGGTGTAGGATACAATCAGGCTTATTGCCGTAATGCCGAGAGTGGCAACGGTAAATGATTTCCGCAGGTTCATATTGCGCATCAGGCTCTTTGTCTCGAGTTTGACGTATTGGCCTATTTGCCCGTAACGGTCAAACATACTTAACTTGCTGACGTTCTTCATGTTGGTTGTGTCTTTGCCTGCGTTCTCAAGATAGGTGAAGATGTATTGCACACGGCGGTTGATTAACACGAAGACCGCTAACAGAGCGAACAGGCAGAGGTAGCCTAACGGATGCCAGAAGGTTAGCATTGCCCCTGCAGACGCGAAAATATCGGCCAGAGAGTCAATGCTGTCAAGGTAAGCCGGAGCGAATATTGCGGCATAAACGGCTATCGGAAGCAGCCACCAGAGTAGGCTCTTGTTTATGAGTGTTCTGACAAGCATGTACCACTGGCTGTTTATTGTAATCATGACTTGAAAAGCAAAAATAAGTCCGAGAGCAGTAATCAGGTCATATGCGAAAAGGATGGTCATGACAGCATAAGGTACAGTTAGCGCCAGCCATACAAGGTTTATCGGTTTAAAAAGGCTTAGGATGATAAACAGCTCTACACAAGTGTGTTTGGGTATAGGCAGCAAAGAATAAGGTTTTGTCAGTTGTGCAGGTGTATGTTGTGCAGTAAATCTTATTAGGAAGTCGAAAAGGAGGATAAAGGGAGATATTCCGAAGAACAATTCGTATGGCGTAACTGTGGTCGCATCGTATGCTATAAGAGCCATTAGGACGGCTATGAATATGACGTACAAAATGACAAATCCTCCCATAAGGTAAATTATCATCTTGGCTACTCGGTTCTGATTATAGGCAATGCTACGCTTTTCAGACAGGATAATATGTCGGCGCAGCATGCGCAATAGTTGTATTCGGCCGGGTCTTGTGCCGGTACTGATATTCATTGCCATGGTAATATGGGGTTTGATGAGTTGTTATCTTAGGTCAATTATCTCGGCGCTTGGATAGTCTTTTGCGTTAAAGCGGAATGTATTGTCTGCGAGATTGGCCTGCTTGAAGCCTGAGACTTTAATCGTAGTCCATCCTCCGGACTGGCGCATCCTGATAGTGACAGGCCTGTAGCTTTTATTTATGGTAATGTACATCTCCTTAATCGTGCGCTTTTGATTAGTTGCGTACAGATGAATCAGCCATCCTCCTGAGACGTTCTTCATGCTCATTTTGAATCCGTTTTTGTATATGTTTATGAATTTGTACGGATTCATTGACTGCTGCTGAGCCTCTGTTGGAGTGCTGATATTTACTTCATCGCTGCTTTTCATGTACGTCCATTGAGTTTTTCCGTCGTACCATATTTTAGCTTGTGGCGTTGATGCGCTGAACTTGTTCCCTTTAACAGCTATTGTTCCGGATGTAGAGCCGCTTTTCCCGCTTATGCTGAAGTTTGCCGTCGCGCCGCCTTTACGTCCTATTACGGCAGCTGTCTTGTCAAGTATCTTGCGTGCCTGGGCCGCGTTTTGGGCTTGTATGTTTATCGTCAGTGTAAATATGGTAACGAGTGTTGCCAATGCTTTTAATATTGTTCTTTTCATGCTTTTGTATTTTTATGCTATGAATAAGGGATTCATTTTTTCAGTTGGGCGAGCATTGCCTCAAGACTTGTCTTGTCCTGTATCAGTACCTCTCGTGGCTTGCTGCCTTGCGCCGCGCCTACGATACCGGCTTTTTCAAGCTGATCCATAAGTCTGCCGGCCCTGTTATAGCCGATTGAGAAGCGGCGTTGTATCATACTGGTAGAGCCCTGCTGACTCAGAACCACTACTTCTGCAGCTTCGCGGAAGAGCGGGTCAAGGTTGTGCATCTCTACGTTGCCGCCTGTGCTTCCACCTTCGTCAGTTGCAGGTTCAGGCAGTTCCATTGGTTCAAGCGGTCCGGGCTGGCTGGCTATGTATTGATTGATGCGTTCAATCTCAGGCGTGTCAACGAACGCACACTGTACTCTGACAGGCTCGTTGCCGTTAAGGAAAAGCATGTCGCCGCGGCCTATAAGCTGGTTTGCTCCTGGTCTGTCAAGGATTGTACGTGAGTCAATCATCGCACTTACCCTGAATGCCATACGTCCGGGGAAGTTGGCCTTGATGTTACCGGTGATGATTGATGTGGTCGGGCGCTGGGTGGCAATGACCATGTGAATGCCTACGGCGCGTGCCAACTGGGCTATTCGTGCTATCGGCATCTCAATCTCTTTGCCGGCTGTCATTATGAGGTCGCCGAACTCATCTATTACAACTACAATATATGGCATGTATTCATGACCGTCATTAAGGTTGAGCAGATGATTGACGTATTTTCTGTTATACTCCTTGATATTTCTTGCTCCGGCCATTTTCAGCATGTCATACCTCGTGTCCATCAGTTTGCACAAGCTGTTCAGCGTACGTATGACTTTAGTCACATCGGTAATTATAGGCTCCTCGTTGTCATCGGGCACTTTTGCCATAAAGTGCTGGGCGATAGGAGCATAGATGCTGAACTCGACTTTCTTAGGGTCAATCAGGACGAGTTTAAGCTCGTTAGGATGTTTTTTGTACAGCAGTGAGGTTATTATGGCATTAAGTCCTACAGACTTACCCTGGCCTGTGGCTCCGGCTACGAGCAGGTGAGGCAGCTTGGTCAGGTCAACCATGAAAATCTCGTTGGTTATAGTTTTACCTAAAGCAATGGGCAGCTCCATTGTCGTTTCCTGGAACCTTTTAGAGTTCAGGATGCTTTCCATTGATACAATGTTCTGCTTTTTATTAGGCACTTCTATTCCTATCGTGCCCTTACCTGGTATCGGCGCGATAATACGTATCCCCAATGCGGCAAGGCTGAGAGCGATGTCGTCCTCAAGATTTCTTATCTTGGAAATTTTCACACCTTCTGCCGGTGTTATCTCATACAGTGTGATTGTCGGGCCTACGGTGGCCATAATAGTCTTTATCTGCACACCGAAGCTGTTAAGAACCTCAACAATCCTGTTTTTGTTGGCCGTCTGCTCCTTCATGTCAATGTACGGCTTTCCGTCATTTTCATATTTCTTAAGCAGGTCAAGCGTCGGATATTTATATCTTGTCCAAGGCTCACGAGGGTCTATGGGTACTGACAGATCTTTCTGGCCAGATACATCTTTAGAGTCAGCTGTTGCCTCGTTGTCAGTCTCGTTGATTATTATTTCCTGGCTGTCAGCCTTTTTGTCATTACTTTCGTCTTCATTATTTTCTTTTTTATGCGTCGTGGCTACCTCGGCCTGACCGCTATCGTTGAAAATAACCTGCTCTGTTTCAGGATTGTCGAAAACGGTAGGGTCTTCAAGCGTTTCTATCGTTTCATGCTGGTTCGGTTCTTTTTCGGTAAGATTCTTGATACCGAACTTAACTTTGTTCGTAAGTGTGCCGATAGGGTTAAGGATGTTGCGTACTACGTTGATTGTCTCCTTACTTAAATAAGTGAGGAAGATAATCGCCGTAAGTATGAGTATTGCCATGAGCCCGTATACACCTACAACATTCTCAAGCCACTGGCAACAATACAGTCCGTGGTCACCGCCGGGATTGAAAATGGAGCTTCCGATAATAGGAGTTAGTATCTTTGCCGCCATTACAGAGAACCACAGCATGGCTATCATAAGGCAGAAAAACCATTTCAACAGGTTGATCTTATAGGCTTTTACAAGCTTAAGACCGGCCATACCCATAAATATCGGGATGATAAATGCTGAAAGGCCGAAGCATCTTGATATGAAGAAATAAGACACAAAGGCCCCTGCAGACCCGCAACTGTTCTTAAATTCTCTGTGTCTATTCAGAATTTCCTGCGGAGTATGGTCGAGAATGAGGCTCTGGTCATATTGGCCGGTCGAGAAATATGAAATAAACGCGATTATCGTATATATCGCAAATATTATTAAAACAATGCCGAGAATGAAGTTCAGAATATCGTTTTGTAAAATATTTTTAAGCCCGACAACCTCGCTGAAAGACTTGTCGGTGCGGGTGTTTTTTTTCTTTACCATCGGTTCAGTCGAAGTTTTATTTGCAAAAGTAATTGAAAAATGTCAGAATAAGCCATGAAGTCACCTTTTTTTTATAATTTTGCAAACTGTTTTATGAAGCCATGAAGGTTTCTTTTTTATATTCGTAAATGGGGAAAGTTATATATAGCAAATTTGACAAACGCGATATTCCAGCCTTGCCGAGAGCCGTTTTTGATGGGCGTATAATCGTGATTAACACGGCGGCTGATGCTGACAAAGCTGTTGGATACTTGCTTTCACAGAATATTCTGGGCATAGATACGGAGACACGGCCTTCGTTTAAGAAAGGCCGTACGTTCAGTGTTGCCTTACTTCAGGTATCCACACATGATACATGTTTTCTTTTCCGGCTTAACATAATGGGTATTACGCCGTCATTAATACGTCTGCTTGAAGACACTGCAGTTCCAAAGGTGGGACTTTCGTTGCGTGATGATATATTGTCTCTGCATAAGCGTGCCGACTTCACTCCGGGTAATTTCATTGACTTGCAGAAGCATGTAGGTGAACTGGGAGTAGAAGATCTCAGTCTGCAAAAGCTGTATGCAAACTTTTTCCGTCAGAAAATCAGCAAGAGCGTGCGCCTTAGTAATTGGGAGGCTGATGTCTTGAGTGACAGTCAGAAACTGTATGCCGCCACAGACGCATGGGCCTGCATTAATATCTACGAGGAGCTTATGAGGCTTGAGCAGACTGGAGATTATGAACTTGTAACAATCAACGAAGAAAATAATTGACGACATATGTATAAAAACATATATCTAAAGAAAGGCAAGGAAGAGAGTCTGAAAAGATTTCATCCATGGGTGTTTTCCGGTGCAATCAGCCGTATTGACGAGGGAATAAATGAAGGCGACATAGTACGAGTAATAACGTCTGCGGGCGAATTCATTGCCGTAGGTCATTTCCAGATAGGAAGTATAGCTGTGCGCGTGTTGTCTTTCAGTGATATTACGATAGATGATGAATATTGGAACGGACGGCTTTCTTCCGCGTTGAAGATGCGCCAGAGTATAGGCATAGCTGACAATCCTGAAAACAATACATACCGGCTTGTACATGGTGAAGGTGATAACCTGCCCGGACTGGTAATAGATTGTTATGGGAAAACTGCCGTAATGCAGGCACATAGCGTAGGAATGCATGTCTGCCGAGAAGCCATAGCCCGTGCACTTGTAGATGTTATGGGTGACAGAATAGAGAATGTTTACTATAAAAGTGAAACGACCTTGCCGTTTAAGGCGGGTTTAGGTCAGGAGAACGGATTCCTTGTCGGCGGATGCGATGACAATATCGCAGTTGAGAACGGTCTTAAGTTTCATGTTGATTGGCTGAAAGGACAGAAGACAGGATTCTTTGTAGACCAGCGTGAAAACCGTCGTCTGCTTGAACAGTATTCTAAAGGCCGTACAGTGCTTAATATGTTTTGTTACACTGGCGGATTCTCTTTTTATGCAATGCGGGGACAGGCTAAACTCGTGCATTCAGTAGACAGCAGCGCTAAGGCTATAGAGCTGACCGAGGCGAACGTGGCTCTTAATTTCCCGGGAGATGTCCGTCATCAGGCTTTTTGTGAGGATGCGTTCAAGTTCCTTGATGCCGCTGACGGTAAATATGACCTGATAATACTTGACCCTCCGGCTTTTGCCAAGCACCGTGCAGCGCTACATAATGCTCTTAAGGGATATACTCGCCTGAATGTCAAGGCGTTGGAGCGTATCCGTAAGGGCGGTGTCTTGTTTACATTCAGTTGCAGTCAGGTTGTTACAAAAGATAATTTCCGTAATGCAGTGTTCACAGCGGCAGCCTTAGCCAAGAGGAATGTCCGGATATTACATCAGTTACATCAGCCTGCTGACCACCCGATTAATATTTATCATCCTGAAGGCGAATATCTGAAAGGACTGGTTCTTTATGTTGAATAAGGCTTTTTTACATAAAGTGTCAGGGTATATTGCCGGGCATAAACTCATGTTTCATGGCGACAGATATATTGTGGCGCTGTCAGGTGGTGCTGACAGTGTATGTCTGGCGTTGGCCTTGCGTGATTTAGGTTATACCGTTGAGGCCGCACATTGTAATTTTCATTTACGAGGTCAGGAGTCTGACCGTGACGAGAATTTTTGTTCATGTTTTTGCAATGCGAATGATATTCCACTGCATGTCACACATTTTGACACATTAGGTTTTGCCCGGATGCGCAAGATGAGTGTAGAGATGGCTGCCCGGCATTTACGTTACGCCTATTTCAATGATTTGAAGAAAAGCATCAACGCGGCTGCAATCTGTGTGGCACATCATCAGGATGACTCCGTTGAAACCGTGATAATGAATCTTATACGTGGTACGGGCATCCATGGACTTACTGGCATAAAGCCCCGAAACGGCGACATAATACGCCCGTTGCTGTGCGTTACGCGTAAGGAAATAGAGACTGTTCTTTGTGAGGTCGGGCAGCCTTACGTTACCGACAGTACAAATCTTGTTGACGATGTGGTTAGGAACAAGATAAGGCTTGACATTCTTCCACTGATGAGGGAGATTAATCCGTCTGTAAGCGACAGCATTGCCAAGACGGCAGATAGAGTGGGGGACGTTGTAAACGTGATGGATATGCTGACGGAACAGGCCGTCGGACGAGTTGTTGAAGAAAACGGAACAATAAGAATATTGACCGATAAGCTGCTGGCAGAGCCGGCTCCTGAGTACGTGCTTTTCAGTTTGTTGAAAGAGCGTGGCTTTACTCCTGCGCAGACGGAACAGGTCTATGGCGCGTTGAAGTCTGCTCCCGGACGAGTTTTCCGCTCATCAACACATCAGTTGCTTGTCGACCGTAACTGCCTTATAATTGAACCTTTGGAGCAAGAAGACAGAAGAAATATAATCATCCCTGAGACTGGTGTTTATGTATATGATGAGGTGTTGAAATTCAGAGTAGAGCTTGTTGATTGCGGAAAGGATTTCAGTTTGTCCAAAGACCCGTGTTGCTGTTATGCCGACGCATCGAAAATATCATTTCCTCTTACCGTGAGGCCTGTCGCAGCAGGTGACCGTTTTGTTCCTTTCGGAATGAAAGGCTCAAAACTGGTAAGCGATTTCCTTACAGACAGAAAGCTCAACCTTTTTGACAAGCGGCGTCAGCTTACTGTCACAGACGCGTCTGGAAATATTGTCTGGCTCGTAAACATGCGCCCCGACAACCGATTCCGGATAATCTCATCAACGGCTGTTGCCCTTAAGATAACCTGTTTGAAGCCATAGTTTTTTGGCTGTAAGCCGCATATTTCAAGGCGTAATGTCTGACAGTGGTACATCTGTCACCGTTAATCCGAATAAAAACCGTAACCGTAGCACTGATTTGTGTTACGGTTTTGATTATCCCTGTCTTTATTGTGTGTAATCGTAAGTAAATCCGAAGGTTATGGGCGTTTTGCAAAAGAGCCGTCTTTCGCGTTGTAAAACATGGCCTTTTAGCGTGCGTTTTGCCGTCTTTTGCACGCTAAAAGACGGTCATTTGTCTTTTCCTAAAATATATTGACAGATTTTGTTTAAATAAACTACATCAGTTTACACATTCATTTTATCCGTACTGGAAGTGTTGACACGTCCGT
>URRR01000013.1 GCA_900550365.1 uncultured Prevotella sp.
GAATTATTCAAGGAACATCCGGAACGATTCAGGCCCGTATTTAACGGCGACCGTTACCTTACAGAAACAGAATTGGCCAAACAACTAAAATTGACGCAGCGAACTTTGATTGAGTATCGCAAAACCGGCAGACTACCTTATTATAAATTGGGCGGACGTATTTTGTACAGGGAAAGGGATATCGTTGATTTATTGGAAAGAAATAAGGTGGAGGCATTCAGAAGATAATAGTTGCTACAAAAGCAACGTCTTAACAGCGATACTTTATTAAAGACTCACTATATTACAGTACCTTATTTTGCCATTCGCATCCATTAATAACAAATTTTGCATAGTAACGAGCGAGTAACATTACTATGTATTAAATTGGATTTGGTAAGAATCAAGTTGGAGACGAGATAATTGATGGTTTTGCCCAATATAATATAAATCAAATCTATAATTTTATTCTTGCATATTCCACCTTTTTATCGTATCTTTGTTTCACACAAAAATTGGAATAATTATGGAAAATGAAAACACACTGAAGTATATTATACCCACAATTATAAAATTTCAGAATGTTGATGATCTGTTAGAGAATAACAGTCATCGCTCATTGTTTGATATGGAAAAGACTCTGTCAATAAATGATTTACTTAAAGAAAACTTTGTTTGTATTGTAGGCGAACCTGGTATTGGCAAAAGCAGATTGCTTGATGAATTTAAAGAGCATATTTTTCCAAAACTTTTTTTTGTAAAGCTTCTGAATTTATGGCTCTATCAGTTCCCAAAGAGAATGAATGTTGTATCATAGATGCTTTAGATGAAGTTGAAGGATATTCATTCTATAATGTACTGCATTCAATCAAGCAGTATAAAAAAGAAAATCCAGAAGTTAAAGTGCTGTTAACATGCAGAAAACATTATGTAGCTTCTTATGCACAACATTTTGCGGATTGTAATAATTTAAAATTCATCGAAATCTGCAGATTAAGCGAAAGAAATGTAATGGACGTTATAAGCGACAACTGTAACTGTCCTGAGGCTACATTAGAAAGTATAAATAAAAGCCCTAAATTAAAAGCACTCATAACTATTCCCAGATATTTGACATTCTTACTGGAATATATCAAGCAAAAAGGAGAGTGCTTAAATATTGGTGAATTATTTGAATATATGATTGTCTGTTCAATAAAGGCTGCTATAGAAGTTCGTGAAGGAATACAAAATACAGAAAGTATAAGAATCCTTCTACAGCGACTTCTGGAGAAAATTGCATTCGTTATGGAGATAAGCAGAAAAGACCAAATTTCAAAAGATGAGTTATACACAATACTTGACGGAATAAAAGGCAATATGACGCAGATGTTCATTGCCAATTTTGATTTATTGTATTTTGAGAGTCGTATATTGAAGGATACGGATGGAACATTACAATTTGAAAACACAGAACTGCAAGAGTATCTTGCAGCAAAGGAACTATGTAGGCAAGATAATATAGAAAGTGTATTTTATGATGTTGCTGTACATAAAGAATTGAAACATATATACCCTAACTGGTATGATGTTATTCCTCACATTTCATATTCGGAAGATAGAATACAAACTTTTATCAATGTCTTCAAACTCATTATAGCATACGAATCATATCTAGAGAATGGGGCATTCGAAAATCTATTAAAATACGTTGATCCTTCTGTCCTGTCAATTCAACAGAAAAAAGAACTGTTTTCAATTATCTTTGAACATTATCAACGTATGCCTGCATATATTATATGGAAAAGCTCTATGAGCAATTTATTGCAAGAATGTTATACAACAAATTGTGATAGTCAAATAATATTGCCACTTGACAAACTCAACAAAATACAATTATCTAATGTTACTGTTACTCTAGATGTAATTGTTGAAGCGAAAAAACAAAGTGAAGACATTTATAATTATTGGAGACAAGCTGCAAATGACTTGATGGAAACTGAAGATAACGAAAAAAAACTTGCGGCTTTAAATTTGTATAGTGCACTTAAATGTACAGACGAACTTATACGATTATCAGCATCTTATAGTAGTTTTACTAACAACCTAAAAGAAAAGTATTGTGAAGTAACAGGGTATATGAAAATTGCAAATAACAGTGTCGTCGATTGTTGGTTAAATGATTGTTATATAAGTAACCCTTATGCGATAAATGCTATCTTATATATAGAAGATTTACATACATTAATTTATGCATACAGTAAAATTGTAGAAGACGGAAAGCTCTATGAGTTTTTTAATGGGAAAGGATCATTATCAGTTTTTTATGATTTACATTTAAAGCAACAATTTGATATTGCCTGGAAAGGGAACACCGAAAGCAAGGAACTAATCACGAAAATTATAGCGAGTTTTATATCCAATCAATCATATACCACTCATAGCGAGATTAATACAATTATTAAACAAATATTACTTGATAAAACAACCGAACAATTGTTTATTACGAGCTTTGATAGTATTTGGGATTTAGAAGATTTATTTCGACGTTTTGATGCAGAACTTATTGATATTGAACTTATATCATCTTTGGATAAGTCATTATCAGAAGCACATGTAGAGCCGTGGTATATAAATGATGTTCTCACTAATCTTATTAATAAAATCAGGAATGATAAAGATAAGAAGGATTCTATCACAGAGTACGTAGAACGTTATGCTGAGATATTTGAACGATGGGACAAAGATTCCTCCAAAACAGAGGACAAGGAAGTAAATTATCATGATCAGCAACTTATTAAGATTTATAAAAGCCTTTCAGACCCAGAAGTATCAATGTATGATAAATATGATACAGCATTTAAGCTGTCTCAGTATATTGATTTTTTGCAGAAACAAGAACCAAAACCTTTGACGAATGTTATTAAAGAATTTTTTCAGGAGCTTGATTTAGATCAAATGATATTAGAAAGAAATGCACCGAATTCGTTTACATTACCTATGTCTTTGCTTAAAATACCTGCTTTTGTAAAAGTACTATATCATTTAGGCTTTCTTGATTTACTAAAAAAATATAGAATCGTTTTGATTAAAATATTACCAAACATCTGTATCACGAGGAATTATGATGCCAACGAAATAAAAGAAATATACAAGTCTGTTATTGGAAATATTAGTAATGACGAGAAAGATCAAGTTGTTAAATGGTGGCAGGATAGAAAAGATGATTTTATGGATATTAGCCCTGATGATATATGTACCTGTATCACAGATTATGGTATTGACGCCTTATATTATAAACTGGAGGAGTATGTAGAACAATATATTGAACATCCAGACCTTGATCATAGTATAGCTGCTTCCAAGGCATTAGATATCATATCAAATGGAGGCTATGGTTGGGATATTGGCAGATACAAAGAATTGTTTGATTTACTTAAAGACGAAAGTATTACAAGTATAAAAATGCAGTGTAATACAATAATGATTGAAAAGTTCCAAGACGTTGATGCTATTAAATGGCGAATTAATTATTTAAAAAATAATGTCGTAAAGTCTTTTCGTAATGAGACAGGAGAATTTCGTCCTATTTCACATGAAGAAGCTGAAATGATCAGCACAAATCCATACATGTTCAGGTGCTTCATGAGAATAAAAGAAAATGAGGTTTTAACTGAACAAATGGTTAATCTATTTGATTCCGGACTAAAATTATGTGTAAATCCAGATACTCAGCAATATGCATATTATCTCCTTAATCAGATATATCTTTTCTTTGTTAATTTAAATAAGATTAATTTTATCTCAATATTAAGAGAAAAGGTAGAGAAGCTTAATGCAACAAATATAAGTTATCTGGCCACCAATATAATGAATAATGCAGAAATGCTGTTCTTAAAAAGCGAAAAGGCAAACATAGGTAAGGCTATTAAATTATATAACAAATGTACAGAAGAATCACATTTAAGTATTCGGAATGATGGTGATTTAAAACGTTATTTCACAAAAATCTATTGCGAAGTACAAAAGGAAATACAAGACCAAGGTATATACGCGTTAGTTCGCCAAGATGCGTTAAATGAGGATTTCATTCAAAGAGAGTTGAAAAACACCATTATCAACAAGTGTTGTCAAATGGGGTTAGAAACTATTCGAGTAGATAGGGAGGTTACTCTTCAAGATAATAAACGTACAGATCTTCTCATCAGATATGGTTTATGCAAACCGATTATGGTAGAACTTAAATTACTTCACAATAATGAAATTCAACAAGATAAAAAGCGTCATGAATATAAGAAAAAGTTTATTCAATATATTAATGCAACCAATCCTTGTTTGTCTGTATTTTGGGTATTTGATGTTCATAAGAAAAATTCTATTATTCAAAAATTCGATGAACTTGAAAATGAATATAACGACCTTGATAATACATTGGTAATATTAACAGATTGTAAATGTAGTAGTGCCATTGATACTGCTTTACCCAAAAATGATAAAACTCCTAAATTGAATAAATCAAAGCGTGGATATAAAGGAAACAACTAAATTTTATTAAAAAATGCAGAGCAAGATCCCTTCACAAAAGCCTATGTGAAACAAAAACGACCGCTCTAGTCGGAATACGCAAAAAAAGGTCGGATTTTATACAGAGGTTAAGACGCTGGCAGAATGCAGTCACAGGATGGGTAGGAATAACAAGGAAAGAACGGAGTAATAACTCATGAAATTTTGTGGACATGAAAACGACAGAATGGACACCTCCTGCAAACGTCGCCGAAGGCGCCCGTACTTCACTGTACGACAGCGAGATGATGACCAACCCTCGTACTTTTCCATACCATGCGCCACCGAGACCTCAAGTCGTTCTATCTCGGTTATGTCTGCAATCATATCCGCAATGAGTTCCCCAACCGCTTGTCGTACAACCGCTTTGTCGAACGTCAGATCAAGGTTGGACTCCAGCTTTTGTTGTTCCTGCAGGCATATGCTTTGGGAAAATGTACTGGAATATCCATTATCGACTCCACTCCATTGGAGTCATACAATATAAAGCGTGCACACAGCCACAGGACGATGAAGGGATGTGCGGCCAAGGGCAAGTGCACGATGGGATGGTTCTACGGATTCAAGCTGCATATAGTGATAAACGACCGTGGCGAGATAATACAATGGACGCTCACGCCGGGAAACGTGGACGACTGTGAACCATTGAAGGACAAGGACTTTACGCAAAGGCTCTTCAGAAAGATTTTTGCCGACAGGGGATACATAAGCCTGAAGTTTTTCGAAAGGCTTTTCATTGATGACATACACCTTGTGACCAAAATCAGGAAGAACATGAAGAACTCACTCATGAACCTGCATGACAAAATCCTGCTGAGGAAAAGGGCTATCATAGAAACCGTCAACGACGAATTTAAGAATGTATGCCAATTTGAACATACGAGGCACCGCAGCATTGACGGTTTTGACTCCAACCTGATTGCAGGGCTTATCGCATACAACCTGCCACCCAAAAAGCCTTCACTCAATATTTACATCATTGATAAAAGCAGGCTTATTGCATAAGGTGATTATACCGAACTGACGTTAATATAACGTGAGTTCGGTATAAGAAAACGATTGAAAAAGTTGTGGGAATGAGATATTTTTAGTACCTTTATAGTTGACAATCAATAAGTTACATAAAAATATCCATTCTCATGACTGATGCAAATATAATAGAAATTTTCTGTATTCTCGATGAGTTCTGCAAATATTTTGCTCCCGAACTGAAAAAACACACGCTGGACATCTCCGGCAAACGTCGCCGCAACCGCCCATGCCTCATGTCTGACAGCGAGGTGATGACCATTCTCGTACTGTTCCATATCTTGCGCCAGCGCGACCTCAAGTCGTTCTATCTCGGTTATGTATGTAACCACATGTACAAGGAGTTTCCACACCGCCTGTCGTACAACCGCTTCGTAGAACGCTAGGCTAAGGTAGGACTCCATCTTTTGCTGTTCCTGCAGACATGTGCGTTGGGTAAATGTACTGGAATATCCATTATCGACTCCACACCGTTGAAGTCATGCAATATAAAGCGTGCGCACAGCCACAGGACGATGAAGGGATGGGCTGCCAAGGGCAAGTGTACGATGGGATGGTTCTACGGATTCAAGCTGCATATAGTGATAAACGACCGTGGCGAGATAATACAATGGATGCTCACGCCCGGGAACGTGGACGACCGTGAGCCATTGAAGGACAAGAACTTTACGCAAAGGCTTTTCGGCAAGATTTTTGCCGATAGAGGCTACATAAGCCTGGAGCTTTTTAAAAGTCTCTTCATTGACGACATACACCTTGTGACCAAACTCAAGAAGAACATGAAGAACTCGCTCATGGACCTGCACGACAAAATCCTGCTGCGGAAAAGGGCGCTCATTGAAACCGTCAACGACGAACTCAAAAACGTCTGCTACATTGAACATACCAGGCACCGCAGCATTGACGGTTTTGCTTCCAACCTGATTGCAGGGCTTATCGCATACAACCTGCTTCCTAAGAAACCGTCACTCAATATTGACATCATTGATAAAAGCAGGCTTATTGCATAAGATTATTATACCGAACTCACGTTAATATAGCTAAAAAATACTAAGATTCTCAGATGTTAAACAAATATAGTGATATAGGATACTTTATATAGTTCAATCATTATAGGTTTTGATTGTCATCTTGTTTTACATTATATTAATTA
This sequence comes from uncultured Prevotella sp., assembly GCA_900550365.1. Taxonomy (GTDB): domain Bacteria; phylum Bacteroidota; class Bacteroidia; order Bacteroidales; family Bacteroidaceae; genus Prevotella. The sequence continues at coordinate 6,704 of URRR01000013.1, forward strand.
TACCATTTTCTCCATTTGCCCTTCTTACTGCACCATCAAGATATTTCAAAAAATTATGGAGAACATATTTATCAAGACTTTTCCTGTTTGCACATTCGGCTTCTAATTTAGATTTAAGTTTGGATAAAACTTCCAAATCTTCAGAAAATCTATTACAGCCCTGTCCTAGTTGAGCATAAAAACTATAATGATTGCTAAAGAACTCTTCCAATGAAAGAAGACCTGCATTACTCAATTTACAGATACTATTAAATAGCATTTCTGCATCAATATTCTTAAAAACAGAAGTCAAATTGTAAGGGCACTGATGATCTGGAGTTGATTCTTCACTTAAGTCTATAAGTTGTCTAACATTATCATCTGTAATATTTGAAAGTGCAATTTCAAACTTATTTTTCAATTTCTTATCACAATCGTCAAATATATTATTTGCATATTCAAGAATATCTCTCCCTATAAAAGTTTTATAAAATTCGCCAAAAGAATTAACACCTGCATTAAATGCAACTCTATGTTTGTATAGCTTATCTTTTTCTGTTTGTTTACAATAATCATCGTGAATATGTTTTTTTGCCAAGGATACGGTTGCCTGAGTAGCCCAATAAATACATTTTTCATTAAAGAATGCAAGAATAGCAAGTGAACGTCCAAACATATACATATCAGGAACATTAAATTTTTGCACATCTTCCATCAATGTAATACAATTTTCTTCAAAAACTTCAGATGACATGCTCATGAAGTTTACAAGATTCTCTTGTAGACTAATACCACATTGCATTTGTGCAAGCATATTTTCAACATAAGTCTTAATGCTAAATCCTGTTTCTATGCCATATACAATTTGTGGGATATGATTATTGCTGAGTACTTCAAAATTATATTTTTCTACAATCTTCCTATATTTTTGCTGTAAAGCTCTTATCTTGCTTTTTGTTTCATCATTTCCAAACATTCCAGCAGAATAGTTCAAATTCCACTGTGTAAATAAATCATGATACTGGCTGCGATAGTCACAATAGACTGCAATATACGAAGCTAATAAGGATTGCATAAAGCTATTACTTTTTTCTAATAAATCCTTTTTAACTTCTGAATATAATACATTAAAATCGTATAAACATTGTCGTAAGATACGAAGATTATTACATTCTGTGGAGAGAAAGACATCCAATATCAATTCTTTTTGATTTTGTAACCACTCGGATAATGGAATGTCCTTAGTAAGAAAATATGTAATAGCAGCAACAATATCAGGTTTAACTTCAAATTCACGCCCTACAGTTTTCTCCTTAAATTCAGTTAAAATATTCTTTGCGTTCTCTGTAAAATGTGTTTCATCCCCCACAATAATTACATGACAAGAACCATGCTCCACAAAATTATTGATATACCCCAAAAGAAGTTTAATATCTATTAGACAGCGCTCCAAATCATCAAAAACCAGTAATTTTGTCCCCACAATTTCGCTATCTTTAGAAGATAATAAAGAAAGAGAATCTAAAGTTGCATCGAATGACATGTCTTCTTTATCATCCTTATCCAAATCAAGAGTCGCCTTGAAAACAATTTTGCCAGCGATTTTTAATAATTTTTTCGTGAATTCTGCTCCTTTCGAATACAAAAAAGGATGCAATACCTGATCTATACACCTTGTAATTTGAGAAGTTTCTTTCAAACCATATAAAGAGACATAAATCGGTTCAAGTGAACTTTCTCCTTTCAAATACTTCTCTTTATATTTATCAAGCCAATTACAAACAAAAAATGATTTTCCACATCCCCATCTACCCTTTAACATTACAGCATATCGTGGATCTGGGTTTTCTACATAATGTAATAAATATTGAAAAATTCGTTCATTCATAATTAAACGTTGTGAATTCGATGAAATTAAATCAACATAAAAATTGGTTGATAGCAAAAATTATTGCATCTTTATTTTATTGAGTAAAAAAAGAAAACAAACAATAATCGCTATATTTTCGAGGGTAAAATTACGGAATTATTTTGTATGGCAACTGATTTTTTGCAGTTTTGATGTAATGTATGGAAAAATATACACTGAAAACAGATAAAAAGTGACGTTATAACTGTGATTCAATCATGTCAAAGGCGGGAATCTGATTCATCCGGCATTCTATGCAAAGAACAAGACTTCGTCTGCATATTGGAGAAAACATGCGTAAAACTTTTGCAAAATAATAAAATTGTTTATTTCCTAATTTAGAAGTAAAAAAGTCAAAATATGTGATGCTAAATGGCACCTTAAATATAATAGCGTCTTAAACATATTAAAAATATCCAAACAATTTGAAATTGGGAAGCGGTAGCTATTCATATATTAAGATTATTTTTTACCTTTACTTATTAAAAATGGTAAATTAATCGTTTTATTTTGCTAAAAACAAACAAAACAATGCCTTCATTACATATAAAACACTTTGGTCCTATTTTGGACTCAACGAAAATAGAACTGACTTCATTGGTGGTACTCAATGGTCATCAAAGTTCAGGTAAGAGTGCTTTCATGAAAGTTCTTTGTTTCTGTCGTTGGGTTGAAAAAAGAATCATGGTATCGACCGATGATATAGTAAGCCAATATACTCACTATAATCGCTTTATAAAAGACTTGAAGTTGTTTTATCGGCTGAATGATGAATACTTTAAAGTTAATACGGAATTGAGGATGATGGAGATGACATTAGTATTGAATATACGGTGATAAACAGTAATGCAAAGATTACGCGCAAGAAATCATTTGCAGAAAAGAGATACAACAGTAAACTGTGTTACATCCCGGCAGAGCGAAATCTCTTATCGGCTATTCAGAACATAGATAAGACATACAAGGCCACAGGCAAGGATGTCCTTTTTAACTTTATATATGAGTGGTATGAAGCCAGGGAACCATATACCAATGAACATCCTTTCAAATTGGCCGTTACTGGAGGCTTCAGTTATGTAAATAAATTTGGTGCGGATGTATTGGTACGGGAAGACGGTAGTGAAACACCGGCCTTCTATGCTTCAAGTGGTATGCAAAGTGTGATGCCTATGGACGTGATGGTGGATTATATTACAGGTTGTGTGGGGAAAGAGGCCTCACTTTCAATGCGTGAACGCAATGAGATAAGCAAAACGGATAATGATTATGCTAATTTCAGGTTGTTTTACCAGTCTGCCCAACTGTTCATAGAGGAACCTGAGCAGAATCTGTTTCCTGAATCTCAAAAATTTGTAATAATGAGCATTGCGCGTTCACTGAAAAAGGCACTGGAAAACGGTTCAGAACAGAGTTTGGCGTTAGTAACCAAGCACAGCCCATACATTATGTCTGTGGTAAATGTACTTTTAGCTGCGGCCATGGTTATAGAAAAAGGATTTAAACAGGATGTAATAGAAGGAGATTGTATATTGTCTTCATCTTCCATCTCAGGTTATTTTATTAATGAGAAAGGTATTTTCCAAAATATTCTCGATGTTGAAGTGCCTATGCTCAGCGGCAACAGTTTGGATGGCGTGTCAGACTGGGTGGATATTAGTATCAGTAAGTTGAACGAGATATTATTTGCAGCGATATGAAGCAAAAAACAGCGACATATAAATCAACTCACGAACAATTAGACGCAGAAGGTTTTTCTCCAGAACAGCCACTTATGGTTCGAACCAAGATTAATACGAATGAAAAAGGCAAACGATATATTCTCGTTACGACGGGTATTGAAGAATCTGTTGTATATGCAGTAGATGGTAATATAATAACAAATGGTTTGCGTTGTGACAAGCTTATACTTGTGAAACGTTCTGCAAGTGGTGCAAAACCTGAATAATGGACAGAGTCTTTCATAGAACTGAAGGATGTGGATACGAACCATGCCATTGATCAATTGAAGGAAACTTTGAAAAAATCCATTTTTAAACATCCTTCCAATGATATAGTTCGCGCCCGTATCGTGGCACAGTCTTTTCCTGCAAATAAGTCTAATCCTGCAATGGAAAAAGCGAAACAAGAGTTTCGCAAAGTTTATAATTGTGACCTCCGGGGCATGAAGTCCGGTCAGGAAGACAAACTTTAAAAATAATGCTTAAATAAAAGTTTTCATACAACACTAATAATTTTCAACATTCTGAATAAACGAGGAGAGGATAAGGGTAATTCTATAAAAATATTCATAGATTATTGAAGACTCAATATTAGAAAATATTAGAAAAAAGTATGTCTTGGAAAAAGAAAAGCATGAATATCTTGCAGGAAAGAAAAACTTTTCATACCTTTGCACCGTCAAAGAGATGATGATAGTAAATTATTGAAATAAGAGGAAGGCCTAGCATTGTCTGATTCGGTGGTTTCAATGATTTTCAAATATATCAAAACGCTATGCACCAGGCATTTACGAACAGGATAAGTGATATGTTCGATTCCTGGTGGTACCACTCCTCCTTTCATTAGCCCTGTCCGTTTCATACGGCGGGGTTTTCTTTTTTATTCAAGTCACGGCTGTTTTACATGTCATTCCGGCTGAAACTCATATTAGCGTTAATCCCCTTTTGCGCCGTTACGCTTCCTGCAGCGGCGCAAAAGGGGATTTTTGACCATATAGACAGCCTGCTTGCCGAGCGCCAGCAGCGGTCCGCCGGCAGGTATGACACCGCCTATATCACCAGACCTTACCAGCCGTGGACGGTCAGGCTGGGCGTGAACGCATCAGGAACCGACCTTTACAGCCGCGGAAACATAAGCGGAACACAGTTCAGCTCTGACCTTTCCACAACGTTAAAGGCCACCGTCGGCGTTAACGTCAGTTACCGCGGGCTGTCGCTCGGCTTCTCGCTCAACCCTGCCAGGCTGTCAGGTAAGAACAAGGACTATGAGTTTAACCTCAACGCTTACGGCAACCGCATGGGGCTCGACCTGCTCATCACGTCGGCAGAGACGTTCAGCGGCGACGTAGAGCGTGGCGGCGAGACAGTCAGGGTAGCGCCGGGCAAAGTAAGCATGAAGTCAATCCAGGCCAACATATATTATTCTTTCAACCGCCGACGCTTCTCTTTTCCGGCCGCGTTCAGCCAGTCACAGCTTCAGAAACACAGTTGCGGCTCGTGGCTTTTGGGCCTGTCTGCACTTGGCGGGCGCATTGACAACAGCGACGGCAGCGTCTCAGGCAGTGCTCCTGTGCGCCTTACAGTCATCAATGTAGGTCTCGGCGCAGGCTACGCCTACAACTTCGTGTGGGGCGGACGGTGGCTGCTGCATCTCTCGGCCATGCCTCAGATTGTAGTATATTCTCACTCAAGACTGACCGTAGGCGACGGGCGCCAGCGCGCCCCGTTCAAGTTCCCGTCAATAATCAACGTCGGCCGCATAGCCGGAGTAAGATATTTCGGAAACAAGTTCATAGGATTCTCTGCCATAATCAACATGTGGCATCACGGCGACTCTGACCGTCTGTCGGTAGAGAGCCTGAAGTGGAGAGCCCGTCTTTTCTACGGTTTCAGGTTCTGAAACCGCTACTTTCACACCGCTTTTTCATCTCCGTGTAACTGCCTGATAATCAGCGCCGTTGCAAAAGGCCGTCTTTTGGCTTCTGAAAGACGGCCTTTTAGCGTGTAAAAGACGGCCTTTTACAATACAATTTGCCGTCAATCGTTTTTTCATTGTCTGCGGGCGGTGCAGCCGTTTGTTGCGACAAAAGTGTTAAAAAACATGTGGCCGACCTATATGTTTCTGTTTTTCATGCGTCTTTATTTATGTATTATGTAAACATATTATACAACCTAAATAATCAAAACGCTTATGAAATTAAGAAACTTTTACCTTATTGCAGCCATGTTGGCTGCTCCTGCGGCTTCTTTCGCCACAGACCATTACATTCGTCCTGAAGCAAAAGGCAACGGCGACGGCTCCTCTTGGGACAACGCCATGTCGTTCAGTAATCTGCTTGATAAGATCAACACTTATGACGATGGTGATATGTACTACTTTGCCGGAGGTACATATTATCCACCAAAAGTTGTAGGTATAAACAGAGGATGTACCTTTATCGGTGGCTTCGATCCTGAACTTACAGGCACGGAAAATACGACTCCCACTTACCCTTCAGCCACTCCGACCGTATTTTCAGGCGACGTTGATAAAGACGGAATGAATAGTAACGGTGATTTAGATCGACTCCTTGCATTTAATCAATCAAACGTAACAGATACAGAAAATCAAAATACGAAAATTACTCTTACAGGCTTAGAGTTCAAGGATGCCTATAGTGTAAGTAGTACAACCACTCACGGAGCACTGTTCTTACGTGGTTGCTACAACGTAGAGGTGAACAACTGCCGTTTTTATGACAATGTTGAAGACAAATATTACGGAGGCATGGCTCTTACCAGTGAGTACAGCACGTTGTATATGAACGACTGTGAGTTTACCAATAATAAGGCAAAGGCCCGTGGTGGAGCAATAAGGTTGTCTTCAAATGATAAAGCAAAAGGTATAACCGTGCTTAACCGCTGTCTTATTGCAAATAATTCTACCGAAGAAAATATCGGAAGTGCAATCTGTGTGCAGCAGGGTAAGTCGCTTTACATTATTAATTCAACGATTACAGACTGTACGTCTGGCACTACCGGTGGTGCCGTGTACAGCAACGGTTCGGACGATACTTATACACGCAACGTGTACATCGTAAACTCAACTATTGCCGGAAACGATGGTGGTCCGCAGGTTCAGATGACAGCCAATGCCAACCTCTATGTGGCTAACTCAATCGTAGTTTCCGATGACAATACGGCCGCTTTCTCTATAGAATCAGTAAAGACCTTTGAAAGCGGAGGCATGAATGTTGTGCGAGCTGACGCTAACAATTTGCTGACATGGGGCGAGACCGACGATGCGAAGGCAGAGAACAACTATGCTGCCGTGTTCGGTGAGAATGTGCTTGGCGACAACGGAGTGATAGAGCCGCTTGCTAACGAGGGCAAATATACCGCCAGCGCGCTTCAGACAGCTATTGCAGACTGGGGCATTGAGGCAGATGTAACCATTGACCAGACCGGCCATGAGCGTGCTGAAGGCAGCACTCCGGGCGCATACGCCAAGACAGTGCCTTCAGGAATAACGGCCGTTGAGGTTGAGAACGATGAAGAGGATGCGGCTTACTACACACTGCAGGGCATCAAGCTCGGCGCGCGTCCTACGGTTGCCGGTATCTACATCCACAACGGAAAGAAAATCATTATTAAGTGAAAAGTGAAGAGTTAAGAGTGAAAAATCCATATGTTTTGTGGGTGAAAATGCCTGTGCATATGGATTTTTCACTCTTAACTTTTCACTCTTCACTCTTTATCAAGTGCTGATACGGCACTTTTTGTATCTCTACAAAAGTAAAGACTATGTGTGGAAAGAAGTTTGCGGCCGGCCTTGTGCTGGCCTGTTTTTTAGCGTTACCGCAGGTTTTACATGCTGATGAAGGCTCAGGCAGGCTTACGATAATGGGGCTTGGCGACTCGATAACCGAGGGAGGCGACAGCTTCTCGTCATATCTCTATCCGCTGTGGGAGAAGCTTTTCACCGCCGGATATGACGTTGACTTCATCGGTCCGCGGCAAAGCGAGTGCCGCATAGGGCGTCTGAGCCATTGCGGCTTCAGCGGCAAGCCCGTTGAATACCTTGACTCACTCATTGACAGCGTGTATCGCCGCTATCCGGCTGACATCGTGCTGCTGCACGCCGGCCACAACCATTTTGCCGAAGAACGTCCCGTGGAGGGCATGGTGCGTGCGTACAAGAGCATAATAGGCAAGATACACGCCGTTAATCCGCGTGCCTACGTGTTTCTGGCCAAGGTCACTCCGAGCGGCAAACTGCCCAAATACTCGTACATACCGGAGCTTAACAGACGTATAGAGGCTCTTGCCGACTCGCTCAAGGGTGACCGCGTGGTGCTTGCAGACATGGCCACGGGACACGACTGGCGCACGATGACGATTGCAGACAAGGTGCATCCCAACGCGGCGGGCCGTGAGTTTATGGCCGGTGTGTGGATGAAGGCAATCTCAGGCGTATTCAGACCGCAGCACGAGGCGTTCAGCCCGGAGAAGATATTTTATCGTGGCGACAGCCTTTCGGGCGGACTTCAGCTGCACGTCTTCCGTGCCGCAGGGCAGGGGATGAGGCCCGCTGTGGTATATTTCTTTGCCGGAGGATGGCAGTATGGCAGCCCGCTGCAGTTTTACCGCGAATGCCTGTGGCACGCGCGCCACGGTATAACGGCCGTAAGCGTTGACTATTCGATAAAATATCTGGGCGGACAAGGCGCCTGGCAGTCGGTAAGCGACGGGCGCGAGGCCGTAAGCTACATCCGCACGCATGCCCGCGAGCTGGGCATTGACACGTCAAGGATAGTAGTGGCGGGCGCGTCGGCCGGCGGAGCGATAGCCGGCAAGATAGCCGACAGCGCGGTGTGTGCCCGCATGTTGTATTATCCCGTGGTTGACTCGCTGTGCTGTGACGTCGCGGCCATGCACAAGCCGGTGCTGTTCATGATAGGAACAGAAGACAGTTTTACGCCTATTGATAAGGCAAAGGAGTTTGAGGCGCGGCTCAGACAGCAGTCAACACCCGTGGAGAGCCATTATTTCGAGGGGCTCGGCCACCCCTTGTTCCGCTACCGCGAGCCGCTCGGGAAAGTGTTTTATGAAATCAGAGAGATTACCGACAAATATCTCTCGCAGGTAATGAGCATGAGAGCCGACTGACGTTAAGATAATGCCTGCGATGCAAAAGGCCGTATCTTGGCCGGTAAAAGACGGTCAAACGCATCGCAAAAGACGGCAAAACGCACTGCGTTTTGCCGTCTTTTGCATGGCCGCTGTCAAGTGCTTGTCAGTCAGGCAGTTATATCCGGGAGTGGCTTCAGCCGCGGCCGGCAGGCATTACGGATAATGTTAAAAAAATGAAGATTCGTGTTTTTTTATCCTATATATTTTTCTTATCTTTGCGTCTTTTTAATAGACAGCTCCCTTATCGTACGGAGGGATGCGACAGATTTGCTACCACCTAAACAATAGCGGAAAATGATGGATGAGTCAAGAGAACTGATCCTTATATCAAAAGGAAATGAACTGGCCTTTGACGGTTTTATGGACCGCCATTCGCAGAATATGTACAACCATGCCTTCGGCATACTTGGCGACAAGAGTCTGGCAGAGGAGGTGGTGAGTGATGTGTTCCTTGAGGTTTGGAAGATGCGCAAGAAGCTGCTCGACATAGAGAATATCAACAGCTGGCTGAGTACTGTGGTCTACCGCAAATCTGTGTCATACCTGCGCAAGGAGATGCGCCGCCGCGGGCAGGTGTGCATTGATGAAGTGCCTAACTTTGTGTTTCCGCAGATGCGGAGTCCGATGGACAGCATGATCTCAGAGGAAGAACTGAGACGGCTCAACGAGGCGATAGACTGTCTGCCGGCCAAATGCAAGCACGTGTTCTACCTGGCCAAGATAGAGCAGATGCCCTATGCTGACATCTGTGACATGCTGAAAATATCGCTGGCCACGGTCAACTATCATGTGGGTTACGCTCTCCAGTCGCTTAAGAAACGGCTGAAGGCAATAGTATAAATAAGGTAAAAAGATTTAAGGATAAACAAGATGGAAGAGAATTTGTTTGAACATAAATTTGGTGACAGCGTTGAGGACCTGAAGCTGAAAAGCTTTGTCGTAGACACTGTGCCCGAGACGAACGACATGGTCAATATCAAGAAGAAGACATATGCCAAGATAAAGCGGGATAAAGAGCGCCGCATGCGCCGGCGCAGAATAGCTGCCGGGCTGATGCTTGCTGCCGGCATAGCATTGCTCGTGTCTGTGGTTGCTGTGCCGTGGAGCTCTCTGCGTGACGTGTCTGAACATGTTCTGGCCAAGGCCAGGCCGCGGACGATTACCGTGACGGTGCCTGTAGGTGAGGCCAGAACATACATCCTGCCTGACGGAACCAGGCTGGTGGCCAATTCGCGTTCTATTGTCAAGTACCCTGAGAAATTCACTGACGATACGCGTGACATCTACATCAGGGGTGAGGCTTACCTTGAAGTGGCGCATGACGAGGAACATCCGTTCATTGTGCATACTGACGGATTTGATCTGAAAGTACTCGGAACAAAGTTCAACATTATGAATTATGACGGCCGCCATGCCGGCGTCGTGCTCGTTCAGGGAGCGGTAGAGGTGACCACCGGAAACCGTGACAAGGTGACAATGCGCCCCAACCAGCTGGTGAATGTGACCGACGGAAAACTTGACGGACTGAGAACGGTGGACACATCACAATATACAAGCTGGATGAAAGGCGTGATGGACCTGCACGGCGACGACATCCACCAGGTGATAAACCGTCTCAATGACTATTACGGAACGGAGATTGGCGTACACGGAGACGTTGACGTAACTCCGCTATACGGCAAACTGGTCTACAAGAAAGACGTTGACGACGTGCTGAATACCATCAACCGCATAACAGGCACCAAGGTGACGGTGATGAACGGAAAAGTATATCTTACTAAATAAAGAGTGAAGAAACACATATAATAAAAATAATTAACTAAAATTTTCAACTGTCATGGGTAAGGGGAAACTGTGTCCTTCAACCAGGGAAACAACCGGTCTTGTTAACAGAAATAAACGTTTCTGCCTGTTTCTTGCGGCTCTCTGCGTGGCTGTAGCGGCGCATGCCGCCGACGTCAGCGTGTCGTTCAGGCCCGATACGTTACGTGTGCTGCGCAATCCGTTGAGCGGCTGGGTGATGTACGTGGGCCGCAACTGGGACGAGAACTTCTGGACCACTCAGGGATACGACTCGATGAGCGTCGGCGATTCTACCGTGCGCGTGTCTGATTACGCCGTTACATGTTACATAAGAACAAGCTGGAGCTCAATGGAACCTGAAGAAGGCAGATACTTCTGGAACGACCCCGACTCGCGTCTTAACAAGCTGCTGCAGAGCGCTTTGCGGTGCGGCATGAGGCTGGCGTTCCGCATCGTCGTAGACAGCCGTGACCAGGGACAGAACACGCCGCTCTACGTTAAGCAGGCAGGAGCCAAGGGCTTTATGGACCCCGGTAATCCGAAAAACTGGTCGCCATATCCCGATGACCCGGTGTTCCAGGCCAAATACGCTAAGTTTATAAAGGCACTTGCCGCTGAATTCAATGATCCTGACAAGGTGGACTTTATCGATGCTTTCGGTCTGGGCAAATGGGGCGAGGCTCACGGCGTAAAATACGGCGACTACAGTAACAAGGAGAAAGTGTTTGACTGGATTACTACCCTCTACACGGAAGCGTTCACGCGCATACCTCTTCTTATCAACTATCATCGCCTTGTGGGCGACACCATAAGCTGGGCAGCCGCTCATCCACGCAGTGAGGCTCTGCTCGAGAGTGCCATAGAGAAAGGTTACAGCCTGCGTCACGACGCGTTCGGCATGACCGGATACTATCAGCAGTGGGAAAAAGACTTCGCAAGGAAATGGAACTTCAAGCGTCCCGTAATAATGGAAGGTGGCTGGATAACCGGAGCGCATCACCGTTATTGGATTGACCCGAGCGGCCTTTACCGTGAAGGACATTCTGAGGATGTGCGGCGTGGAGAGTATGCCGAGGCACGCGAGGCTCATGCCAATATGATGGATTTACGGGTGAACGACGAGACCCGCTCATGGTTCGGCAAGGCGTTTGACCTTGTCAAGGCTTTCATCGCACATGGAGGTTACCGCCTTTATCCCGTGTCTGTCACCGTGCCTGGTGATGTTACGGAGGGTTCAAAGGTTACGCTCGCGAGCCTTTGGGAGAACATCGGCTGGGGTTATTGCCCTACAAACATACCGCAATGGAACCAGAAATACAAGGTGGCTTACGCCCTGTTCAGTGGCGGCCGGCCAGTTAAAGTGTTTGTGGACAAGCAGAGCGACCTGTCAAAATGGCTTAAAGGCACACCTGCCGGCTGTAAGACCGATGTCTCGCTCGAGGGTTTGCCCAAGGGGAAATATGAGTGGAAGGTGGCTCTTGTAGATACAACAAAAGACAACCGCCCCGGACTTGACATAGCCGTAGACGGCAGTCTGATGACTGACGGTTGGCTAAGAATAGCAGAAATGACAATTAAATGATTAATACCTAAACACATCAGCTTTATGAAAAAGAAACCGTTTTTTTCATACAACGGCAAGCATCTTGCCGCGCTGTGCCTGTTGGGGCTGACGGCTATGTCGTCGCCTGCACTGGCTTCAGACTTGTCGCCTGACCCCGTCGGGACGATTCAAGCCGTAAATGCCGTCAACAACACAGTAAAATCAGTGTTAACCTACATCGAGGCTAATAGCAAGTACGTATTTGTTTATGGCCAGAATGTGAAAAACCGCCTTAACGACAAGGTACAGATCTCGCTGAAAGGCAAGAGTGCCGAGGCTATTCTCGCCGAGCTCTGCAGGAAGACGGGCATGGATTATACCATTTCCGGACGGCAGGTGACAATCACTTCAGGGAAAAGTCTTAAGAACTCCCGGCAGAATCCTGACGACGCAGGCAAAAGAAAGGTATCGGGAACGATAGCAGATGCTAACGGTGAGCCTCTTATCGGTGCCACGGTAAAGGTAAAAGGCACCCAGACAGCCACTGTGACCGATATGGACGGAAACTATACCATTGATGCTCCTGAAGGCTCAACACTTGAATTCAGCTACATAGGATTTAACACCCGTGAGGTAAAAGTGGGCAGCAAGGACGTATATAATATCGAAATGGCTGAGGATGATAACTCTCTTGAAGAACTGGTGGTCATCGGTTACGGTACGGTGAAGAAGAAAGACCTTACCGGATCAGTGGCAGCCGTAAAGGGAGACGAGCTCGTTAACCGCCGTACAACAATGCTTTCAAGTGCTTTGCAGGGAGCTCTCTCAGGCGTTATGGTACGCCGCAGCAGTTCAGCACCTGGCTCAGGAGCAGGCAGCATCCACGTGCGTGGTGTCACAACAATCGGAGACTCGTCACCGCTGGTCATCGTCGACGGTGTTGAGGGTGACCTTGACTACGTCAACGCCAACGATGTTGAAAATGTTACCGTGCTGAAAGACGCGGCGGCAGCAAGTATCTACGGTTCAAAGGCGGCGGCAGGTGTAATTCTCGTTACCACTAAGCGAGGCAGTGATACAGGCAAACTCTCGGTGAAGTACAACGCAGAGTTCGGCTGGGAAATACCTACCAAACAGCCAAGCATGGTCGGAGTGACTCGCTATCTCGAGATGAATAATGAGCTGATGTATAATGACAATCCGTCAGGAGGCTTCTTCCAGACATACACAGCTGACCAGACGAAAAACTGGATGGCATACCACGAGACTAACCCCAACCAGTATCCCGTTACTGACTGGACCGACCTTATCCTGAAAGGCTCAGCTCCACGTATGACACATACTCTCAACGTCAGTGGCGGTAACAAGTATGTGCGTTCAGTGGCATCGCTTTCTTATGATGATGTTGACGGTCTGTATGACGGCCGCAGGTTTCAGCGTTACATGTTACGTATGAACAATGATTTTAACATCAATGATAAGTTCAGTGCCTCGTTGGATCTTTTTGTGCGTCACGCAAAAAGTCAGAACAAGATATATGACCCATTCAGCACTATGCGTCTGATGCCGGCCATATACGCGGCAATGTGGGATGACGGCCGCCTGGCCGAGGGTAAGAGCGGCTCCAACCCTTACGGACTGCTTAAGGAAGGCGGTTCTACCGTGAGCCACAGCACACAGATTGGAGGTAAAGGCTCTCTTACGTTCAAGCCGTTTAAGGGATTTAGCCTGCAGGCAATCGTTTCTCCGTTCATCAATTATCAGAAATCAAAGCAGTTCAAGATGGCATGTGGTTACACTCTCGCCGATGACCCAGATGTGTTCGGAGGATATTTTGACGGCGGAGGCTCGCAGTATGCCACAAACAAACTGACTGAGGGACGCAACGACAACTGGCATGTTACTTCACAAATCCTTGCCAATTACATGCACGACTTCGGCAAACACAGCCTTACGTTAATGGCAGGTTTCGAGAATTATTACTCAAAGAGCGAGTCTCTCGGAGCAGCTCGTGATCAGTATGTTCTTACCAATTACCCATATCTGAACATAGGTCCTGAGGACTATATGGAAAACAGCGGTACCGGTACCGAGTACACATCAAACTCTTTCTTCGGACGAGTCTTGTATTCATATGCTGACCGTTACCTTTTCCAGGCTAACGTCCGTCATGACGGCTCGTCACGCTTTGCCAAGAATTATCGTTGGGGAACGTTCCCGTCGTTCTCTGCCGGCTGGGTGATTACAGAGGAACCGTTCATGAAGAAGCTGGCTAATCCGAAATGGCTGACCTACTTCAAATTGCGTGGCAGCTGGGGTAAGCTGGGTAACGAGCGCATAGGCGACAACTATTTCCCGTACATCGCGTTGATGAGTTTCGGTAGCTCGTTGTTCTATATGGCAGACGGTTCTGTCGTATCGGCCAATACTGCCCGTCCTGCGGTTCTCGCAGTTGAGGACATAACGTGGGAGACCACCACGTCTACCGACATCGGTTTTGACGCAAACTTCTTCGACAACCGCCTGCGTCTGACCTTCGACTATTATTGGAAGAAGACCACCGACATGCTCCTTGCAATACAGATTCCTTACACAATGGGATACAACGAGCCTAATACTAATGCCGGTAAGATGTCAACTCACGGTTACGACATTGACCTGACGTGGCAAGACCACATCGGAGACTTCAACTATAGCGTCAGCGTGAACTTCTCAGACTTCCTTTCAAAGATTGACTATCTTAACAACTCAGACATCATAAGCGATGGCAAAATCAAACGTGCCGGAACTTACTTCAACGAGTGGTACGGATATATTTGTGACGGAATATATCAGACTCAGGAAGAAGTGAACAACTCAGCCCGCACCAGCTCAACTGTCACCGTCGGTGACTTGAAGTACCGTGACATAAGCGGACCTGACGGAGTTCCCGATGGAGTGATCTCACCTGAATATGACCGCGTGCCTCTTGGTAATTCTCTGCCGCGTTTCCAGTATGGCGGACAAATCAACGCTTCATGGCGCGGTATAGACCTTAGTATGGCATTCCAGGGTGTCGGCAAGCAAAATTCATATCTTGACAGAGCCATGGTTGAGCCGCTGCGCAATAACTACGGTAACATCCCGGCCATACTCGAAGGCAATTACTGGAGTCCGTTCAACACCGATGAACAGAATGCAAACGTTTTTTATCCGCGTCTGTCTAACGTTTCAAAGAACAACAACTACGCGGTATCTGACCATTGGATATTCAACGGCAGATACTTCCGTATGAAGAACATAACGCTCGGTTATACTCTGCCGCAGCAATGGACACGCTATATCGGCATAGACCGCACGCGTTTTTATGTCAGCGCGTCAGATTTGTTCTGCATCAGCAATTATCCTGACGGCTGGGATCCTGAGATGGGTGTAAGCTCATATCCTATCACAACGTCAGTGGTATTTGGAATTCAAGTAACCTTTTAAACTGTAACATACAATGAAAACAAATATATTATTGACAGCACTTGCAGCCGCAGGCCTTTGCCTTACATCATGTGAGAGCATGGATCTTGTGCCGAAGTCACAAGGAAATACCGAGTCTTGGTATACTAACGAGACAGAGCTTAACCTGGCGGCCAATGAGTTTTACATACTTGGTTACTGGCAGGAACCGCTTAATTCCACCGAGCAGTGGAGTGATAACACCACTTACCGCCAGCAGAACCGCAACCCGAACAGTAACGGAACAGTGCTTGACGGAACACTCAACGGCCAGCAGTATGAGGTCTATGCCCTGTGGCAGCAGAGCTATAAGCTCATAGCCCGTGCTAACACAATGCTTGAGAACATACATAAGGCCGAAGGCAATGTCGACCAAAGCGTGATTGACCGCTATGCAGGCGAGGCTTATTTCTGCCGCGCCTGCAAGTATGCCGACCTTACGTTCTTCTACGGAGATGTGCCTTATCTTGACAAGACAGAGACAATTACAGAGGCTGAGCAGCAAGGACGCCGCGCAAAAGACGAGGTAAAGCAGCTTACGTATGAGGATTTTGACAAAGCGGCAGAGGCTCTGCCTGTTGACTACGGCAATTCCGAGGTTCATGCTACAAAGGGTGCAGCCTTAGCGATGAAGGCGCGTTATGCTTTATACATGCACGATTATGACATTGCGGAAGAAGCCGCACGCAAATGTATAGAACTTGGAATCTATGAACTTTATCCGGATTATGCCACATTGTTCAAACAGCAGACAAAGAACGTGCCCGAGAAAGTATTTGTAATACCGCGCTCAGCCGCCAATGATGTGATACTTGACTCATGGATAGTAAACAACGGTCTGCCGCGTAACGCCGGTGGATATGGCTCTTACAATCCGTCGTGGGACTTACTGGCCGCTTATCTCTGCACTGACGGTCTGCCTATAGACGAGTCGCCGCTCTTCGACCCTCACAATCCGTTCAAGAATCGAGATCCGCGTTGTACGATGAGCATTGTTGAATTCGGAACCGAGCACTGTGGATTCGATTATGACCCGAGTCCAACTGCGAAGCAAGTGATGAACTACACAACGGGAAAGATGCAGACCAACAACGACTCTCGTATAAACGCCCAGTATGCTTCGTATAACGGACTGCTATGGAAGAAAGGTATAGACATAAGCTGGACTGAGAACGGAAGAGAAGTTGAGCAAGACTATATCGTAATAAGATATGCTGATGTATTGCTCATTTACGCTGAGGCTTTGATTGAACAAAATAAGGACCTTGATGTCGCTGCTGACTATATCAATCAGGTTCGTGCCCGTGCATACGGTGTTGACAAGAGCGAGACCAGTGCCTATCCGGCAGTGGTAGCTGTAGACCAGACCCAGATGCGCAAGGCCCTGCGCATAGAGCGACGTATGGAGTTTGCCATGGAGAATCAGCGCCTGCAGGACCTTATGCGCTGGAATCTGGCTGAGAAAGCTCTTAACGGTTATAATTACATAATGCTTATGGACCCTGAGCAGGAACTTTCTGACGTGGTAGATACCGGCAACTGGTTCTGGGGTATGACTCCTCAGATAGACGAAGACGGTCTTGCAGACTTCTCTGCATTGTTCAATGCAGGTCTCTGTACCACTGGTGCCAAGCGTGTGTTCCCGTCACGCCAGATGTTGTGGCCGATACCGACACACGACATGGAACTGTGTCCGAACCTTGAAAATAATCCAGGTTATTAAAATCTAAAAAAACAAGACAATGAAGAACATGATATTAAATAACGGCTTCAAGGCCGTGTCGTTAGGATTGCTCGCCCTTGTGGCGGCATCCTGCGATGACGACATTGATAACTTTTTCTCGATAAATCAATCGGAGATACAGATTACCGAGTCGGGAGAATATATCAAGCTTGACGAGAACGCGCCTGACGAGACTGCTCTTACCATTGACTGGTCAACCGCTCACGACTATGGCAACGACTACATAACGACTTATCAGTATGAAATGCGCGTGTCAGGAAGCGCCGCTGACCCGATAAGTGAGTATGAGGATGACGGTAACTTTACCCGTTCGTTTACCAATGCGGAGTTGCAAGACCTGCTCGTTAATCACTTCGGTGTTGCCACAAGTACGGTCGCTAACGTGACATTCACAGTCACAGCCTCGTTTGAAGGACCTACGATTAAGGTGCCCGACATTGCCACGCGCACTATAAGCATCAAGACATACGGCCCGAAGCAGTTCCGTGCCGACAAACTTTACATGGCCGGAACGGCTGTAGGCGATGAGCGCATTGAGCTCACCAGGTCACAGACCGATACTCTTGTCTACAATTATACGGGCCGCCTTGAGGCCGGAAGCATAAACTTCCCCGTAACAAACTTTGACGAGAACAATGCCATTGGCCCTGCCGAGCCTGACACTCCGGTAGATGACACAGACGAGATGCCCGCAGTGGTAACCGATGAGAGTGAGGCCAACTTCTGGATTTTGCCGGAGGCTAACACTTACCGCATCACTGTCAATCTTCGCACTCATACCGTAAGAATCGTGATTGCCGGGGCTGTTGTTGACGTTGACAACATGTTTATGGCCGGAACTGCTGTCGGCGACGAGCAGATAGAAATCCAGCAGACGCTTGAGAATGAGAATCTGTATGCTTGGCGTGGAGAGCTCAAGGCCGGTTCACTCTATATTCCTCTGACGTTTGAAGGCTCACAGGAAATGGCTATTGTGCCTGCTTCTGCCGATGACACTGACATCCACGACGGCAACCAGCAGACGTTCACACAGGTAGCAGCATCTACGGCTGCAGCCGGCCGCTACTGGGAGATTCCTGCCGACGGCACTTACCGAATAGTAATTGACAAGGAAGAGAACACCATTACAATATACTCTGCCGCTACCGACCTTAAGAACAAGACGGTAACATTCAAGAGAACCGCAGGTGAGGCAAACGACAATTATACATGCGAGATTGAGAAGCTCTGGATATTCGGCAGTGATCATTATTACAATGGCAGTCAGCCGATGGCGGATCTTGTACTTACGCAAAGTCTTGCTAACCCGAGACTGTTCATATATAAGGGCAGCGATCTGCAGGCTGACAAGGTTAAGTTCCTTGTTTCGGATAACTGGAACAATGAGTATGCGTTCGGTTCAGGTTCAGTACAGAATGTAAATCTGCCTGTCACGTTAGGAGCAAAGATTTCGCCTATTTACGGCGGACAGGGCAACAACAGATATGCTCTCTTCGAGATGCCGGCCGGCACGAACTACATCGAGGTTTACATCGGTTCAGAACAGTATGACGAGACCGGCAACGCTCTTAGCCAGTGCTGGGGCTTCGAAGACTCATACGTGATTTTCGACCAAAAGTAATAAATCATTAAAACAACATTGAAATGAAAGATATAAGAAAATACGGCTTAAGGCTTCTTTCGGGCATTATGCTGACATCTGCTCTTGTCGTCGGAACTTCATGTTCCGATGACGATGTGGCTCCCGTAAGCTCAAACAACTGGGAGATATCGGGCAACGAGATAGTGAACATCAAGCCCGAACGCTACAAGCTGTTGAGGCTTTATGAATACGACGAGAACGGAGATACAGTGTACGTTAAGTACAACGAAGACAGGCCGCAGGGCGGGGAGCTTGTACTCGACAAGGACGGCAACCCCATACCCCAGACAAAGCTGATTAACCCCATGCAGGGCTGGGTTGTCTACGGCGGACTTGGTGACGGTCTTATTGAAAACTTAGAGGAAGAGTATTCTAATTTCGAGACATCTGAGGGCATTGACAACGTCTTCCTTTATGGCGGCACGATGTATGTGCGCGGCGCATGGAGCGACTTTGAGCCCGGCGAAGGCAAGTACATCTGGGACGAGAGCATCTGGAACGAGCAGCACGACACCATTACCGCAAAGCGTTACCGCATGATGCGTGACATCGCGAAGAAGTACGGCATGAAGCTGGCGTTCACTTTCGTGGTTGACAGCCGTGACAAGCATTACAACTTCACGCCTGAGTATGTGCGTGCGGCGGGCTGCAAGACCTACGACGTTACCACCGGCTCTTGGACCGGATGGTCACCTTATCCTGACGACCCGGTGTTCCAGGAGAAGTACGAGAAGTTCCTTACGGCCTTTGCCCAGAAGTTCAACGACCCCAAGATTACGCAGTTTGTCAGCGGTTTCGGTCTCGGCAAATGGGGCGAGACCCACTCTCTTATCTATTCAACAGGCGACGCTACGCCGCGCCAGGCCGTTACCGACTGGATTTCCAGCCTTATGGCTCGCCTCTTTACCCGTGTGCCGATCGTGATAAACTATCACCGTTGCATTATGTCTACAAGTGAGACGGCTGACGATAACTCAGAGGCGCTCAATGCCAGCGAGCAGCTTATCGACGAATGCGTGAACAAGGGCTTCAGTCTCCGTCATGACGCGTTCGGCATGAAGCAATATTATAAGGACTGGGAACGCAGCATCGCCACGAAGTACCGCTACATACGTCCTATCATAATGGAAGGTGGATGGGTTGAGGCATCTCACGGCAGCTCGATAACCGGTGACGGATATGCCAACTTTGCGGAGGTACGTCAGGGTGAGTATGCTGAGGGCAAAGGCGCTAATGTCAACATGATGGACTTGCGTTATTCGTCTGATGTAAATTCAGGTGAGACCCACTCATGGTTCAACTCGGCTTTCAGCCTTGTGAAAGATTTCATTGCCGAAGGCGGTTACCGCCTCTATCCTGACAAGATATCAGCGCCACGGACGGCATCGGCAAACGGCAATGTCAGCTTTGTTCACCGTTGGTCAAACCTTGGTTGGGGCTATTGTCCTACCAACATACCGCAGTGGAACCAGAAGTATAAGGTATGTTTCGCCCTGCTTGACAAGAATACGGGCGAGCCGCTCTACCGCTTTGTTGACCCCGTACCTGAGATTAGTGACTGGGTAAAAGGCTCACCTAAGACTTACACAACCACGTTCAGTCTTGACAACGTTGCGCCGGGAGAATATACATGGGGCGTCGGCATTGTCGACACTACTGACAACAACGAGATAGGCATACTGATTTCGGCACGCGACGAGTATCAGACTAAAGACGGTTGGGTTAAGATTTGCGATGTTACGGTAAATTAGTTTGGATAAGTGTTTTCATGTAGTTAGAGGATGTTACGACGCCGACGTCGTAACATCCTTATTTTCAGAGCTTTGCAAAAGGCCGTCTTTTACTTTGTGAAAGACGGCCTTTTGCGTCGCGTTTTGTGGCCTTTTGCATTGTGAAAGGCCGCCTCTTGGAATTCATCCGCAGTTCAGGTGTATAAAGTTAAGACATAAATGTGGCCGTAAACACCCTCCTGGTGGAGGATGTTTTCTTCACTGATAATAACGATTTGTCATACATCGGAACTGCGGAATGTCCGCCCTTGCAAACCTACTGTTTGCAGGCGTGATTATTTTCGGCCGTTAAGCCTATACATTTTGTTCCTTGATGCGTCATTATTAATGAAAACCATATCGAAAAACTTTACAATGAAACGATTACTGACAACCTTAATTATCCTGTTGTCGCTGCACTCCGCTTTCGCAGCCGACGTGCTTGTTGAGGCTGAGTCGTTCAGCGACAAGGGCGGATGGGCCGTCGACCAGCAGTTCATGGACCTTATGGGCTCTCCTTATCTCATAGCCCACGGCATGGGTAAACCCGTCGGCGATGCTGTTACCACTGTCACAGTACCCGAGGACGGGCGTTACCGTGTATGGGTACGCACGTACAACTGGACATCACCCTGGCACGACGGGCGTGGCCCCGGAGGCTTCCGCGTCAGCGTGGGGAGCAGTTTTAAAACCGCAGAACTTGGTTGCACCGGTGACCGTTGGCAGTGGCAGGACGGCGGAACGGTAAGGCTCAGGAAGGGCACTCAGCGCATAGCCCTGCACGACCTCACCGGATTTGACGGCCGGTGTGACGCCATACTGCTCACCACAGAGCTTGACAAGTCGCCCGAGGAGCGCTTCGGCGTCGGCACGGAGTGGCGTTTCAGGCTGCTTGGATGTGCTGAGCCTTCGGTCCGGCAGTTTGACTTTGTCGTCATCGGAGGCGGCATCGCCGGCATGTGCGCGGCCGCCACGGCTGCCCGTCTGGGCTGCCGCGTGGCTCTGGTGAACGACCGCCCCGTGCTGGGCGGCAACAACTCGTCAGAGGTGCGTGTGCATCTGGGCGGCATAATAGAGACTGGCATGTATCCCGCCCTTGGCCGCATGATACGCGAGTTCGGCCATAGTCGCGGCGGTAATGCCCAGCCCGGCTGTTATTATGAAGACGAGAAGAAAGACTCTTTTATCCGCGCCGAACGCGACGTGACGCTTTTTGCCGGTTGGCATGCCACCGGCGTTGCCATGGACGGCGACCGTATAGCGGCGGTAACGATACAGAATGTTGAGACGGCAGAGCGCGTAAGGCTCGCAGCTCCGCTGTTCAGCGACTGCACCGGCGACGGTTCTGTTGGCGCATGGGCCGGTGCCGACTATCTCATGGGGCGCGAGGCGCGCAGCGATTACGGCGAAAGCATGGCTCCTCTGGAGGCCGACTCTACGGTGATGGGTGCCTCAATACAGTGGTACAGCGACACGGTGAAGGGCAAGAGCCGCTTCCCCGAGTTCTCATACGGCCTTGAGTTCAACGAGAGCAACGCCGAGCGCGTCACCAAGGGAGAATGGACGTGGGAGACGGGCATGAACCGTAACCAGATAACCGAGGCCGAGCGCATACGTGACTACGGCCTGCTGGTGGTGTATTCAAACTGGAGTTTCCTGAAGAACCATGCCCGCTGCCGCGCCGACTATGCCAACCGCAGCCTCGCATGGGTGGGCTATGTGCTGGGCAAGCGCGAGTCGCGCCGCCTGCTTGGCGACTATGTTCTCTCGCAGGATGATATCGACAAGGATGTAAGCCATGAGGACGCGTCGTTCACTACGACGTGGGCCATCGACCTTCACTTTGCCGATTCGGTCAACTCGGCACGCTTCCCGGGTGGCGAGTTCAAGACGCGTACTGTGCATCATTGGATACATCCCTATGCCGTGCCTTACCGTTGCCTTTATTCGCGCAACGTTAATAACCTCTTTATGGCCGGCCGCGACATCAGCTGCACGCACGTCGCACTGGGCACCGTGCGTGTAATGCGCACCACGGGCATGATGGGTGAGGTGGTAGGTATGGCCGCCGCGCTCTGCAAGAAGTATCAGACCACCCCGCGCGGCGTCTACCGTCTGCATCTTGACGAGCTCCGCTCGCTCATGCGTAAGGGCGCAGGGCGCACCGATGTGCCCGACAATCAGCGTTTCAATGAACCTAACGAGACACTGCCTGTACCAAAGGCATTCATGCAAAAAACCGAAAACCTGAAATGAAAAGCATAATTTTTCACATACTTTCTTTATTTGTCATCACTCTGTGTCCGCTGCACTTGCGGGCACAGAGCTATGCCTTGATGTCCGGAGACACGCTCCGCATGGGCAACAGCAGCATCGAACGCGTGTTTCTCTGGAACGGAGGCGAGCTGAAGACAGTGGCCGTGGTAGACAAGACAAGCGGCAAAGTGATGCGAGCCAAAGGCTCACAGCCCGACTTTCTCCTTGTCAAGGGTAAGGCCGAGGACGGCAGGTGGAGCAAGACGGAGGTGCCGTCAGACGGCGTGCATCCCCCGTTCTTGCAGGTAACAGTTGAGTACCGCAAGGGCAGTCTGGAGATAATGCGCCGGTATCAGATATACGATGTGCCGGCAATAGCCTGCCGCACGTGGTTGCGCGGACGGCTCGGCAACGTGGAGCAGACCGGCGAGGTGTCGGCCGCTGACCGCAAGAACATTGAGTTTAAGGAAGACATGGACGCCGGAGTGAAGATGCCCGTGCTCGACCGTCTTGAGCTTCAGGGCAACCATTGGCGGTGTCGTGCCGTTGAGTTCTTTGACTATACAGACTGGAACGACAACCTCGTGGCCACGCGTGACTTCATCCCGTACCGTGACAACGGCTACCGCGGCAATCTGCTCGTGGCCGATGACCTGGTGACCGGCAGCGGATTTTTCTTCCTGAAGGAGGCACCGTGCTCGTCTACGCAGCTCTCTTATCCCGGCTATGACTTCCGTGCGGAGTACGGAACGTTCAAGGTGACCGGCCTCGGGGTGACCTCCGCCGATGTCGCCGCCGACCGTTGGACCCAGGTTTACGGCGTTGTGCTCGGCGTGTTCAGCGGCGGCGAGCGTGAGGCTCTTACGGCCTTGCATTCTTACCAGCGGCAGGCGCGTCTGGAGAAGGCCACCGGCAGTGACGGCGACGAAATGGTAATGCTCAATACTTGGGGCGACCGCAGCCAGGATTCACGTATCAATGAGGCGTTCTGTCTGGCCGAACTTGACCGCGCCGCACGTCTCGGCGTAACGGTGTTCCAGCTCGATGACGGCTGGCAGGTAGGCAAAAGTCCCAACTCGAAGGTGGCCAAGGGCTCGTTTAAGGACATCTGGAGCAACGCAGACTACTGGAAACCCGACCCCGTGAAGTTTCCTGACGGCCTGAAGCCGATAGTTGACAAGGGCAAGAGTCTCGGCATACGCATCGGCCTGTGGTATAATCCCAGCGTGCAGCACGACTTCGCCGACTGGCGCAAGGACGCCGAGGCGATACTCGGGCTGTGGCGTGAGTACGGCATAACGATATTCAAGATTGACGGACTTCAGATACCGACGAAGGCCGCCGAGCAAAATCTGCGCAGTCTGTTTGACATGGTTCAGCGTGAAAGTGGCGGCGAGGTGATATTCAATCTCGACGCTACGGCAGGCCGCAGGGGCGGATACAACATGTTTACGGAGTACGGCAACATCTTCATGGAGAACCGATACACCGACTGGGGCAACTATTATCCCTTCCACACGCTGCGCAATCTGTGGATGCTCTCACGCTATGTGCCGGCCCAGAGGCTGCAGGTGGAGTTTCTGAACAAGTGGCGCAACACCGCGAAATATGCCGACGGCGACATCTTCGCGCCGCATAACTACAGCTTTGACTACCTCTTCGCCACGACCATGGCCGGCCAGCCGCTGGCCTGGATGGAGGCATCTAACCTGCCGGAGGAGGCCTTTGCCACCGGAGACCTGGTCCGCCGCTACACCGCAATACAGGAAGACCTGCACCGCGGCACAGTTCTCCCCGTCGGCGACGAGCCTTCCGGACGCTCGTGGACCGGCTTCCAGTCAATCAGCGACAGCCTTAGCGGCTACTTCATCATCTACCGAGAGAACAACGGTGACGCCTCGGCAATGGTCAGGACATGGCTTGACGGCGGAGCGAAGGTGACACTTACGCCGCTGATGGGCGACGGAGAGGCGGCCACGGTGACAGCCGACAAGGACGGCCGGGTAAGCTTCACGCTTGCGGAGAAGAACAGTTTTGCAGTTTACAAATACCAAATAACCGAATAAATGAAAAAGACACTGATCATATTGCTTGCCCTTCTGCCAGTCAGCATGTGGGCAGCAACGGACTATATCGCCAACGTCTACGGCCGCGACTGCCAGTCGCTCAACGGCAAATGGGCCTCTATCGTAGACCTGTATGACGCCGGCGTGAAGGCGGAAATATACAAAAACAAGACTGCTGAGAAGCCCGAAGAGTTTTATGAATACTCGTTTGAGGGCGGCCTGCGCCTGAATGTGCCCGGCGACTGGAACTCTCAGTTGCCCGAGCTGAAATATTATGAGGGCACGGTATGGTATGCCCGCCACTTCAACGTGCGGCCACAGCAGGGCAAACGTCGCTTCATTTACTTCTGTGGAGTGAGCTACCGGTGCAACATTTACCTGAACGGTGAGAAGATAGGCAGCCATGAAGGCTCGTTTACTCCCTTCCAGGTAGAGGTGACCGGACGGCTCAGGGACGGCGACAACCTGCTTGTGCTTGAGGTGAACAACCGCCGGCAGAAAGACGCTATACCGGCAATGTCGTTTGACTGGTGGAACTATGGCGGAATAACCCGTGACGTCATGCTCGTCACTCTGCCCGAAACCTACATCAGTGACTACTTCATCCGTCTTGACAAGCACCGCCCTGACCTTATCCATATAGACGCCGAGCTGTCTGAGCCGGTGCCCGGACGGCAGATAAAGGTAGACATACCGCAGCTGCGCCGTGACGTTACGCTTACCACCGACGCCGCCGGCAAGGCATATGCGGCCGTCAAGGTGCGCGGCCTAAGGCGCTGGAGCCCTGACGACCCGTGGCTGTATGACGTCAGGCTGACGGCCGACGGCGACACCGTGACCGACGAGATAGGCTTCCGCAACATAGAGGTGCGCGGCACAGAGGTGCTGCTCAACGGCCGCCCGGTGTTCCTCCGCAGCGTCTCTTTCCACGAAGAGATACCCCAGCGCATGGGCCGTGCCTGCACGGCGGGCGACGCGATGATGCTGCTCTCGGAAGCTCAGGCCCTTGGAGTGAACATGGTACGCCTGGCGCATTATCAGCAGAACGAGTACATCGTGAGGCAGGCTGAGCGCATGGGCATAATGCTCTGGCAGGAGATACCCGTTTGGCAGGCCATCGACTTCGCCAATGCGGAGACTCTGGAGAAGGCCTCACGCATGCTGAGCGAGACGATAATGCGCGACCGCAACCGCTGCGCCGACTGCTTCTGGGGCATCGCCAACGAGACCCAGAACACGCCAGAGCGCAACCGCTTTCTCGCCAGTCTGCTGCAGACCGGCAAGGATCTTGACACCACGAGGCTGTTTGTGGCGGCGTTTGACCTGGCTTATTTCGACAAGAAAGAAGACAAGTTCGTGATGCACGACGACTTTTATCCTAACCTTGACGTCGTGGCAATCAACAAATATATGGGCTGGTATGCCCCCTGGCCTAAAGACCCGGCAGACATACGCTGGGAAGTGGCTACGGACAAGCCCTTGTTTATCTCTGAGTTCGGCTGCGAGGCTCTCTACGGGCAGCACAGCGACGGGCTCATGGCGAGCAGCTGGAGCGAGGAGTATCAGGCCCGGCTGTTCCGTGACAACCTGCGAATGTTTGAAAACATACCCAACCTTTGCGGCGTGTCGCCGTGGGTATTGTTCGACTTCCGCAGTCCTACACGCATGCACCCGACCAATCAGGACGGCTGGAACCGCAAGGGACTGGTGTCTGACCAGGGGCAGCGCAAGCAGGCATGGTACATCATGCACGACTATTATGAGGCCAAGAAAAACGCGGACAAGAACCGTTGAATACTGTCTGCGGCGGCCCGCCTTGCGACAGTGCACGGCAAGTCGGTTTGTAAAAGACGGCATATTGCACTGCAAAAGACGGCAAAACGCAGCGTAAAAGACGGCATATTGCAAGCTGATTTGCCGTCTTTTGGAAGCCGGAATGTATAGTCTTGATAATCAATGAGTTACAAACTGGTAGATAAACGATGTCCGTTTGCCTTGCCGCAGGCTGTTTCATGAGTCATCTTAAATCTTTTCATAATCGCGAAAACAATCAAATACCTGTATGAAGAATAACAGACTAATATTGCTGTTGCTGCTTGTGCTGACGCTGCTGTCGGCACCGGTCTCGGCCGCCGGTAAGATACTGAAGGTGCTGGCCATAGGCAACAGCTTCTCAGAGGACGCCGTAGAGCAGAACCTCACTGAGCTTGCCGCCGCCGACGGCAGGCAGATGATAGTGGCCAACATGTACATCGGCGGCTGCCCTTTGATCCGTCATTGGGACAACGCGTCGCACGACCGCGCCGCTTACCGCTACCGTAAGACCGGGCTCGACGGCGTTCGCCGCCAGACTGACGGCATGAGCATCAGCCGTGCGCTGGCCGACGAGCAGTGGGACTACATCAGTCTGCAGCAGGCCAGCGGCCAGTCGGGGCTTCAGGATACCTACGAGCCTTACCTCACAGAGCTGATAGCGTACATAAAGAAGCTGTCTCCGGAGAGCGAGATAGTGTGGCATCAGACATGGGCTTACGCCTCAACGTCTAACCATGCGGCCTTTCCTTCATATGGAAACGACCAGATGAGGATGTACAGAGAGATTGTGGCCGCGGCGCAGAAAGCCGTGAACGACCATGGCATAAAGACCGTGATACCCTCGGGAACGGCCGTGCAGAACGCGCGCACGACGTTTATCGGCGACAACATGAACCGTGACGGCTATCATCTGCAGCTGACTTACGGCCGCTATACGGCCGCCTGCACGTGGTATGAAGTGCTGTCAGGCCACAGCGTGATAGGCAACAGCTATCATCCAGAAGGCATGAATGCCGACCTCGTGCGTGCTGCCCAGACATCGGCTCACGCCGCCGTTGAGCATCCGTGGAGCGTCACCTGCCTTGACAGCCTGCGCCCTGCCGCGCCGCTTTATAAGGACGCCTCGGTGCCCGTGGCAGTACGTGCGGAGGACCTGCTGTCGCGTATGACTTTGCATGAGAAGGTGATGCAGATGGTGCAATACACCCTCGGAACCAACAATATAGAGAACAACAAGGGCGTGGAGGTGAAGAACATCCCGGCCGAAACCGGCTCGCTGATATACTTCGGCACTGACCCTGAGCTGCGTAACCGCATGCAGCGTCACGCCATGGAGAACAGCCGGCTGGGCATACCGATATTGTTCGGCCACGATGTGATACACGGTTTCCGCACGGTTTTCCCCATTCCGCTCGCCCAGGCCTGCAGTTTCAATCCTCATCTGGCGCGTCTCTCGTGCCGTGTTGCCGCCCAGGAGGCGCGCATGTCAGGTGTCGACTGGACCTTCTCGCCGATGATAGACGTGGCTCATGACCCCCGCTGGGGGCGCGTTGCCGAGGGATACGGCGAGGATCCTTATCTTAACGGCGTGTTCGGAGCCGCCGCCGTGAGGGGATATCAGGGCAAGAGCCTTGCCGACAGCCTGTCAATAGCGGCCTGCCTGAAGCATTATGTGGCCTACGGAGCATCCGAGGCCGGGCGTGATTACGTATATACCGAGGTGTCGCGGCAGACACTCTGGGACACATATCTGCCCCCTTACCGCAAGGCTTTGGAGGCAAGACCGGCCACGGTGATGAGCTCTTTCAACAATTTTAGCGGCCGTCCGGTCACTGCCAGCAGGTTTCTTCTTACGGATATACTGAAAAGACAGCTCGGGTTCAGCGGCTTTATCGTGTCTGACTGGGCGGCTGTAGAGCAGCTCATGGCACAGGGAGCGGCGCGCGACTTGAAGCGTGCCGGCGAACTGGCGGTCAACGCCGGGCTTGACATGGACATGATGTCTCACTCTTACGACAAGTATCTTGCGCAGTCAGTTGCCGAAGGAAAGGTTGACACCGCTGCCGTTGACGATGCCGTAAGGCGCATTCTGAAAGTGAAATTTGACCTCGGTCTGTTTGAGAATCCTTACACTCCAGATGTCAAAGACGACTCCCGCTTCCTGCGTCCGGAAAGCCGCCGTATAGCCGAACAGCTTTCTGAGGAGACCATGGTGCTGCTTAAGAACGAAGACAACACGCTCCCGCTGCGCACGCAGAAGCGCATCCTGCTTACCGGTCCGCTTGCAGATGCCCGGAAAGACATGCTCGGCTGCTGGTTCGGACATGGCGAGGAGAGCGACGTGACGTCAATTCTTGATGCCATGAAAGCGGAATTTGACGGCAAGGCTGAGATTGATTATGTCGGCGGTTGTGGCTTTGAGGGAGATGATGAGAGCGGTTTCCGCGATGCGCTTAAGGCCGCGAAGAAGGCCGATGTGATAGTAGCGTGCCTTGGAGAGAAGTCTAAATGGAGCGGAGAGAACACTTCGAGAGCAAGCATAGAGCTGCCTGACGTGCAGATACGCTTCCTCGAAGCCCTGCACAATACAGGCAAACCGGTGGTGCTCGTGCTGTCAAACGGCCGCCCGTTGCAGCTCAACCGCATGGTGCCTTTTGCCGATGCGATAGTAGAGATGTGGCAGCCGGGCGTGGCCGGAGGCACTCCTCTGGCCGGAATACTGTCCGGACGGGTAAATCCTTCGGGCAAACTTGCCATAACGTTCCCCTACGTTACGGGGCAGATACCTATTTATTATAACCGCCGTCCGAGTGCGCGTCATCATCAAGGGTTCTACCATGACGTGCAGAGCGAGCCCATGTATGAGTTCGGTTACGGGTTAAGCTATACCACGTTTGAGTACGACGAGCCTGTATTGTCAAGCAGAAAAGTGGCCAGGAACGGCCGTTTCAGTGTGGATGTGACCGTCAGGAATACCGGCGGCGTTGACGGCAAGGAGGCTGTTCTGGGCTTTGTCAGATGTCCGTATGCCGAACTTACGCGCCCTGTCAAGGAGCTGCGGTTCTTCACAAAGAAAGAGATTAAGGCCGGTGAGGCCGTCACCTGTCATTTCGACCTTAACGTCAGGCGCGACCTCGGGTTTGTCAACGACAAGGGAGAGACCGTGGTTGAGCCCGGCGAATACCAGATCATGATAGGCGGTAAGACTGTAACATTGGAAATAACAGAATGAAATAAATGAAAAACATCAAGTTACTTTTGGTCACCGGAGCCGTTGCCGTAGCAGCAATAGCGGCTCAGGCGCAGACGGTGACACCTGAGATAGAGAAGAGGGCGGCCGACATCGTGGCCCAAATGACCCTTGAGGAGAAAGTTTCTTACCTGTCGGGAGCAACATCGTTCTCGCTCCGTGAGATACCGAGAGTCGGCATTCCTACAGTGTTGTTGGCCGACGGTCCCGTGGGCTTACGCAACCATGCGCCGCACAGCACGCTGTATCCGGCATCAATGTTAAGCGCGGCAACGTGGAACAGAGACCTGCTTTACCGCCTCGGACGATCGCTCGGCGATGACGCAAGGGCACGAGGCGTAGGCATACTGCTCGGTCCCGGCGTGAACATTTACCGCTCTCCGCTGTGCGGCCGCAACTATGAATACTTCGGTGAAGACCCTTATCTGACCGGCGAGGCTGCCCTGGCCTATATCAAGGGAGTGCAGTCGCGTGGCGTGATAGCCACGATAAAGCACTTCGCAGGCAACAACCAGGAGTGGAGCAGGCACCATGTAAGCTCAGAAATTGACGAGCGCACGCTGTTCGAGATATACTTTCCGGCGTTTCATAAGGCCGTGACCAAAGGCAACGTGGGCGCGGTAATGGACAGCTACAACCTGCTTAACGGAGTGCATTCTACCGAGAATGCCTGGCTGAACAAGGAGGTGCTGCGCAGGCGATGGGGCTTCAACGGCATCATAGTGTCCGACTGGACGTCGGTATATTCAACTATTGCGGCGGCCAACAACGGGCTTGACCTGGAGATGCCGAAGGGCAAGAACTTCACGATAGACAAGATAAAGGCCGCTATCGAGGCCGGAACCATAGACGAGCGGACGATCGACGAGAAGGTGAAACATGTCCTGCAGACGGTTATGGCCTTCGGTATCTTTGACCGGGAACAGAAAGAAAGCAGTCTGCCTCTTGACAATCCGAAGTCTGCCGAGACAGCTCTTGAGCTGGCACGAGAGGGCATCGTGATGCTGAAAAATGACGGCAACATACTTCCTTTGCGTGGAACGGTGGCGCTTGTAGGCCCTAATGCCACCGTAATAACTTCCGGCGGAGGCAGCGGCAACGTTGTTCCGTTCAGCTCAACGCCGGTAAGCAAGGCTCTGGCCGGCATGAAGCCAAAGACAATAATGCTTACTGACGACGTCATTTATGAAGACATTTCAGACAGAGTGTACACCGACTCGACGATGAGCAGCCGCGGATTTAAGGGCGAATACTTCAAGAATAAAGAACTGAAGGGCACGCCCGACGTTACGCGTACTGACAAGTCGGTAGACTTTGACTGGCAGTACGGTGCTCCGATGGACGGCTTCCCCGAGGACAAGTTCTCTGCCCGGTGGAGCGGATGCTACACTCCGGAGGCCGACGAGACGCTGAAACTGTATATCGGAGGCGACGACGGCTACCGCATAAAGGTAAACGGCAAGACCATAGCGGGCGACTGGGGCAACCACTCTTATTCTTTCCGCGAGATTGCTTTAAACCTAAAGGGAGGCCAGCGGAACGACATCGTGGTAGAGTATTTTGACAACATATCGTCCGCCAACATAAAAGTAAGCCTGAAAAGGCTCAATGAAGATAAGCTGGAGAAAGGCGTCAGAAAGGCTGACAACGTAGTATATTGCGCCGGTTTCAACAGCAGTATCGAGGGCGAAGGCTTTGACCGCCCGTTCAGTCTGCCGCAGTATCAGTGCGAGATGATAGAGCGTCTGGCCGGCATCAACGGCAACATGGTGGTAGTTGTCAATGCAGGAGGCGGCATAGCCTTCAAGCCTTGGATAGACAAAGTCAAGGGAGTGCTCATGGCCTGGTATCCCGGACAGGAGGGAGGACAGGCCGTTGCCGAGATATTGCGCGGCAAGCTGTCGCCCAGCGGCAAGCTGCCCATATCAATAGAGGAGCGTGCCGAGGACAACCCCTGCTATGAAAACTATCACGAGAACATGCAGGGGCGCGAGCTGCGCTCGGTTGAATACCGTGAGGGAGTGTTCGTTGGATACCGCGGATACGACAAGACCGGCGTGAAACCGCTGTTTCCGTTCGGCTTCGGACTGTCTTACTCGACGTTTGAATACTCAGGACTTGAGCTTGAGAAGACGGGCGACTGCGAGGTGAAAGTGTCGTTTAACGTGAAGAATACGGGACGCATGGAAGCCAAGGAAGTGGCCGAGGTGTATGTGTCTGACCCGCAGAGCCGTGTGAAGCGGCCGCTGAAAGAGCTGAAAGGCTTTGAGAAAGTGTCGCTGCGTCCGGGCGAGACGCGCCGCGTGGAGCTTACTCTTGACCGTGAGGCCTTCGCTTATTATGACGTGATGGAGGAACGTTTCGTTGTAGAGCCGGGCACGTTTACCGTCTTAGTGGGCGGCAGTTCGGCCGACCTTCCTCTCCGCAAGGACATCGAACTGTGACCTGCCATGAAAAGGCGGGCTGAAAATCGTAACTTTTTAGCTCACTTTTAATTACGACATAGATACCAGACGTTATTTTATAATACAGATTGTAACTTGCGCGGCGGTCTTTTCTTACGATGTAATATGCCGCATATTGCATTGTAAAAGACCGTCAAACGCATCGCAAAAGACGGCAAAACGCAACCCGTTTTGCCGTCTTTTGCATTTCTGCCGGTAATGAGCCTGCATGACAGGCGGCATAAGCGGCATGTACTTTTCATGTCCGGCTATGGATTATTGCGCAGTGCTTCGTTTACATCAGGTGATATAATGTGAAAAACATAGCCGCCGCCAGACCGTGGAAAAATATTTTTATGTACCTTTGCTAACGTAAAGACAGGATAAGTCTCGGCCAAAACAAGGTCACGGACGCAGTTCCAACTTGTACGCCGAAGGGTTTAATAACATTATATAATATGAAGATTGCAGTGATTGGCGCCGGCGCAATGGGCGGCGCAATGGTTGAGGGCTGGGTGAGGAGCGGCCGTGTCAGTGCGGCTGATGTTACCGTTACCGCAGCTCATAAGCAGACGTTAGAGCGGTATGTGCCGCTGGGTGTAGGCGCTACTACGGACAATGCTGAGGCCGCGCGGAAGGCGGATATTGTAGTGGTGGCGGTGAAGCCGTGGCTGGTAGAGCAGGTTTTGAGCGAGATAAAGCCCGTAATTGACCCTTCGCGGCACATCATTGTGTCGGTGGCGGCCGGTGTTCCGGGCGACAGTCTGAAAGCCATGCTCGCCGGAGAGAACGGCACTTTGCCCCGTGTTTTTATCGCAATACCTAACATCGCGATGTCTGTAGGCTGCTCAATGACGTTCATTGTGCCCGTCAATGCCGGTGATGATGATACGCAGAAGATAGAATCCCTGTTTAATCTGGCTGGAACGTCGCTCATTGTAGACGAGAGTCACCTCGGCGCAGGCACCGCCCTGGCCTCCTGCGGCATAGCTTACGCCATGCGTTACGTCAGGGCTTCAATGGAAGGCGGCGTGCAGCTCGGCTTCAAGGCAGACGTTTCGCGCGACATAGTGCTGCAGACCGTCAAGGGAGCAGTGGCTCTGCTGCAGGCCGGCGGCGGTCATCCCGAGGCTGAGATAGACAAGGTTACCACGCCGGGAGGCCTCACCATACGCGGCCTTAACGCCATGGAGCGTGCCGGATTCACCAATGCCGTGATACGCGGACTGGTCGGGGATAAGTAAAAAGTTAAAACTGAAGAATCCAGGTGTTATGAGGAATGAGCATTCTTTTTCGGATTGCAAATCCTGATACTCGATTCCGGCGGATTGCAAATCCGCCGGAACAGACGTTGGTTGAAACGTAAACTGAAACAACAGGGCATTGAACCCGTGAGTGCCACTCACGGGTTCAAGTTCGAAGCGCCAGACGGCAAACTGCGTGTTGCTGACGTGCTTGACAGTGAGGGTGTGGCTTTATTGGCAAAGCATTATCCAAATAATAGGGCGAACAGCTTTCTTGACTGGTTCACCTACAGCGACAACACGCTTGACGGACAGAGCCGCAAAAAGGCTTATCAACTCTATGAGAGCGGACTGCTGCGCCGTCTTGAGCCGGGCAGCATAAGGTGTCTGCAACAAATTCATGCTTACATATTCGGTGGACTGTATGATTTTGCCGGGCAGATACGCACAAAGAACATATCCAAGGGAGGCTTTACTTTTGCCAACTGCATGCACTTTCCAGAGACGTTGCGGCTTATCGAACGAATGCCGGAGACCACTTTTGAGGAGATAATGGACAAATACATTGAGATGAACGTGGCTCACCCGTTTATGGAAGGCAACGGACGCAGCACGCGGATATGGCTCGACATGATGCTGAGGCGGTCGTTGAAGCATTGCGTTGACTGGAGCAGGATAGACAAAAACGAGTATCTTGCAGCCATGCGAGAGAGTGTTGCTGACAGTACGCACATCAAATCTTTGGTAAAACCGGCGCTGACTACAAAGATTGACGACCCTGAGATGTTCATGAAAGGTATTGATTATTCATATTATTACGAGCAAAACGACTGACCGTTGTTTGCTTTCCTGCCCTTGATTATAAAACAGAGCGCAGCCTTTACAGCATAAATAATAAAGCGGCTTAAAGTCTAAAGACTGCTTGGTCTTAACTGATAATTTATCAATATTTCATCGTCTGTCTTTCGCTTTCTCGTTATTTATTTGTATTTTTGTCGAAATTATAACTTAAAGAAGTTTTTATATGGAAGATGCTATCAAACAGATAGGCGAACGTCTGAAGGGTCTCAGAGAGGTGCTTGACATCCCGGCGCAGGAAGTTGCCGACCTTTGCGGCATTTCGCTCGACACATATCTGAAGACTGAGGAGGGCGAGGGAGAGCTCTCAATCAGCAGTATGCAGAAAATATCAAAGCAATACGGCATAGCGCTTGACGTGCTCCTCTTCGGCGAAGAGCCGCACATGAGCACTTATTTTCTTACCCGCAAGGGGCAGGGAATGAGCGTTGAGCGCCGCAAGGCATATAAATACCAGAGCTTGGCGAGCGGTTTCCGCGGCCGCAAGGCTGACCCGTTCATGGTGCTTGTAGAGCCTAAACCCGACGATACTCCGCTCGAAAAGAACTCACATCAGGGCCAGGAGTTTGACATGGTGACCGAAGGCAGCCTTGAGATAACCATCGGCAAGAAGGTGCTTGTACTCAACGAGGGCGACAGCATCTACTTTGACGCGTCCCAGCCTCACTGCATGCGCGCCATGGGAGGCAAGGCGGTTAAGTTTCTCGCGATAATATTTTAGGTCTAATCGGTGAATGGTAAACGTATGACAGATGACGGGCGATATGCCGGGTGGCGTCTTAATGGCGGGCCCTCAGGTATTGAGCCGCGTGCCGCCAGTGCCGGTTTACACCTTATATAATATATAATGAGAGGCAGCCGGGCCGTCACAGGTGGCGTTTACGGCTGTATGATAATAACAGAATAAGGAAATGATAGAAAGATTTTTGACGCAGACAAAGTTCACGTCAGTTGAGGATTACAAGGAAAACCTGCATTTCATAATACCCGATAACTTTAATTTCGCATACGATGTAATGGACGTATGGGCGGCAGAGAAGCCCGACAAACTGGCTCTTCTGTGGACCGATGATGAGGATAACTGCGTCCGTTTCACGTTCAAGGACCTTAAGGAGCAGAGCGACCGTGCCGCTTCTTACCTGCAGACGCTCGGCATCGGCAAGGGCGATGTAGTAATGCTGATACTCAAGCGCAGGTATGAGTTCTGGCTGTCGATGCTCGCCCTGCATAAGCTCGGTGCCGTGGCGGTGCCCGCTACGCACATGCTGACGACGCACGACATCATCTACCGCAACAACCGCGCTGACGTTAAGGCCATTATCTGTGTAGGTGAGGATTACGTGCTGACGCAGGTCGCAGGCTCGGTAAAAGACAGTCCGACGCTTAAGACGCTGATAAGCATAGGGCCTGAAGTGCCCGACGGTTTCCACGACTGGCACAAGGAATGGACAGCCGCGCCTGAGTTTGTGCGCCCGGAGCATGTCAACGACAACGGCGACACCATGCTGATGTACTTCACGAGCGGCACGAGCGGCGAACCGAAAATGGTGGCTCACGACTTTCTTTATGCCCTCGGACACATCACCACGGGCGTGTTCTGGCACAATCTGACCGAAGACAGCATACATCTGACCGTCGCCGACACGGGCTGGGGCAAGGCCGCGTGGGGCAAACTGTACGGACAGTGGTTCGCGGGAGCCGTGGTTTTCGTGTTTGAACACCAGAAGTTCACCGCCGACAAGATAATGCGCAAGATAGAGGAATACCACATAACGTCGTTCTGCGCGCCGCCTACGGTCTACCGCTTCATGATACACGAGGACTTCTCGAAGTACGACCTGTCGTCGCTGCGCTACTGCTGTACGGCCGGCGAGGCGCTCAACCCCGCAGTGTATGACAAGTTCTATGAGCTTACCGGCATAAAACTAATGGAAGGTTTCGGCCAGACCGAGACAACGATGACGCTCGGAACGATGCCCTGGATGGAGCCGAAGCCCGGCAGCATGGGCATGCCCAATCCGCAGTATGACATCGACCTGGTGCGCCCCGACGGCTCTTCGTGCGAGGACGGAGAGAAGGGTGAGATAGTGATACGTACCGACCGGAGCAAGCCAATAGGACTTTTCAAGGGGTATTACCGTGACGAGGAGCTTACCCGCAAGGCATGGCACGACGGCGTTTACCACACGGGCGACGTGGCGTGGCGCGACGAAGACGGCTACTATTGGTTTGAAGGCCGCATCGATGACGTGATAAAGAGCAGCGGCTACCGCATCGGACCGTTCGAGGTTGAGAGCGCGCTGATGACTCATCCGGCCGTCGTTGAATGTGCCATAACGGGCGTTCCCGACGACATTCGAGGCATGGTGGTTAAGGCAACGGTGGTGCTCGGCAAGGACTGGAAAGGCAAGGAAGGCCCTGAACTGGTAAAGGAACTGCAGAACCACGTGAAGCATGAGACCGCGCCTTATAAGTATCCGCGCATCATCGAGTTCGTTGACGAGCTGCCGAAGACTATCAGCGGCAAGATACGCCGCGTGGAGATACGTGACAAGGACAGGAATGAGTTAAGAGTGAAGAATTAAGAGTTAAGAGTGAAGAATCCATGTGACGCTGTATGAAAGGTGGCCTTTTGGTCTGCAAAAGATGACCTTTTACCGCCTGAAAGATGACCTTTTACAACGCAAAAGGCCGTCTTTTGGGACGCTGGCTGTAACATGTTGATTGTCAATAAATTACGGATGACCCTATATTTGAGACGGAAATGCCTGAAAGAATAGTGATAAAGGTGGGGAGCAACGTGCTCACCCGTGACGACGGAAAGCTCGACGTAACACGCATGTCGGCGCTTGTCGACCAGACGGCGTGGCTACGCGGCAACGGTTACGAGGTGATACTCGTGTCGAGCGGAGCGGTGGCCAGCGGGCGAGGAGAGCTTAAGGCGGAGCGCAAACTTGACAGCGTGGAGCAGCGCCAGCTGTATTCAGCCCTCGGGCAGGCCAAGCTCATCAACCTGTATTACAGCTTGTTCCGTGAATACAGGATACCCGTTGGGCAGGTGCTGACGATGAAAGAGAACTTCGCCTCGCGCCGTGAGTATCTTAACCAGCGTGCCTGCATGACGGTGATGCTCGACAACGGCGTGCTGCCAATAGTCAACGAGAACGACACCGTGAGCGTTACCGAACTGATGTTTACCGACAACGACGAGCTGTCGGGCCTGATTGCAGCGATGATGGACGCCTCGACGCTGGTCATTCTGAGCAATGTCGACGGCATTTATGACGGTCCGCCGGCTGACAAAAGGTCAAAAATTATCAGCAGGGTCGAGCACGGCAGCGACCTTACACGTTATGTAAGCCGTGAGAAAAGCGGCTTCGGCCGTGGCGGAATGATAACGAAATGCAACATCGCACGTAAGGTTGCGGATGAGGGAATACGTGTAATCATTGCCAACGGAAAGCGTGACGACATACTGATAAACCTCGTAACCGCCCCTGAAAAGACGCCCCACACCGAGTTTGTGCCGGCCGGACAGCCAGTGTCGGGCGTGAAGAAGTGGATTGCCCACAGCACGAGCTTCGCCAAAGGAGCTGTCCGCGTAAACCGCAAGGCTGCCGAGGCGCTGCGCGGAGAAGCGGCCGTGAGCCTGCTGCCCGTGGGCGTGACGGCCGTTGAAGGTGACTTTGAGGAGGGCGACATAATAAATATCATGGACGAAAACGGCGAGAGACTGGCCGTAGGACGTGCCTCTTACGGCAGTGACGAGGCCCGTGCCGATATGGGGAAGCACGGCATGCGCCCGCTCGTTCATTACGATTATCTGTACATAGACTGACAAATAATAATAAGAAAGATGAAGTTTGACGACATATTTAAAAAGGTAAAGCAGGCAGGTCGCTCGCTCGCCCTCGTGTCAGACGAGGCCAGAAACGGTGTGCTTCTGGCCGTAGCCGATGCCATTGAGGCACGCAAGGACGAGCTGTTGGCGGCCAACGCCGCTGACCTTGAGCGCATGGAGCGCACCAATCCGCTGTATGACAGGCTCCAGCTTACCCCCGGCCGCCTTGACGACATAGCCCGGGACATGCGCCATGTGGCAGGTCTGCCGTCGCCGCTCGGCATCATATCAAAGGCGAGAACGCTCGACAACGGCCTGCGTCTGCACCGTGTCAGCGTGCCGTTCGGCGTCATCGGCGTGATATATGAGGCCCGGCCGAACGTCAGTTTTGACGTATTCTCACTCTGTTTCAAGTCCGGTAACGCCTGCATTCTTAAGGGAGGGCACGATGCCGACAGCTCAAACCGCGCCATAGTGAGCCTTATCCACGACGTGATAGAGCGCTGCGGCGTGTGCGGCACGTCAGTTGTTGAGCTGTTGCCGGCCACGCATGAGGCCACGGCGGAGCTTCTCTCGGCCGTAGGTTACGTTGATCTGTGCATCCCGAGAGGCGGAAAGAACCTGATAAACTTCGTCCGTGACACGGCGAAAGTGCCCGTGATAGAGACCGGTGCAGGCGTTGTGAACACGTATTTTGACGAGTTTGGCGACGCGGAGATGGGCAGCCGTATCATCAACAACGCCAAGACGCGGCGCGTAAGCGTATGCAACGCCCTCGACTGTCTTGTCATTCACAAGTCAAGACTTGCCGACCTGGCGGCCTTGTGCGCCCCCCTGGAGCAGAGTAATGTCGTCATTTACGCTGACGAAGATGCCTACGCGGCGTTGGACGGTCATTACCGGGCCGGCCTGCTGCGGCATGCCACAGCCGAAAGTTACGGCACTGAGTTTATGGATTACGCCATGGCGGTGAAGACTGTGCCGTCAATGGATGAGGCTTTAGAGCACATCGCCCGCTTCGGTTCGGGTCACAGCGAGTGCATAATAACGCAGAACGAGGAGCGTGCGCGCGCCTTCCAGGCAGCGGTAGACGCCGCCTGCGTGTACTGGAACGCGCCGACGAGCTTCACGGACGGCGCCCAGTTCGGCCTCGGAGCAGAGATAGGAATAAGCACGCAGAAGCTTGGGCCGCGCGGCCCGATGGGTCTTGAGGAGATTACCACATACAAATGGATAATCGAAGGAGAAGGCCAGATAAGGAAATAAACATAAATATAATAAGCAAAACATAATGAGAACATTCATCAACGTAGACGACATCGGCGACCTGAAACAGGCTTTGGCCGAGGCGGCGGAGATAAAGCAAGACCGCTACAAGTACCAGGAGCTGGGCAAGAACAAGACTCTGCTCATGATATTCTTCAACAACAGCCTGCGCACACGCCTCAGCACGCAGAAGGCTGCGATGAATCTTGGCATGAACGTGATTGTGCTTGACGTGAACGCCGGCGCATGGAAGCTGGAGACCGAGCGTGGAGTGATAATGGACGGAGACAAGAGTGAGCATCTGCTTGAGGCCATCCCGGTGATGGGATGCTACTGTGACATGATAGGAGTGCGCTCGTTTGCCGGACTGACTGACCGTGAGTATGACTATGCGGAGACGGTGCTCAAGCAGTTTATCGAGTACAGCGGACGCCCCGTTTTCGCAATGGAGACGGCCACGGTGCATCCTTTGCAGGCATTTGCCGACCTGATAACGATAGAGGAACACAAGACTAAGGTGCGCCCGAAGGTCGTGCTTACGTGGGCTCCCCACTGCCGTGCGCTG
The DNA here is from genome assembly GCA_900550365.1 of uncultured Prevotella sp. Taxonomy (GTDB): domain Bacteria; phylum Bacteroidota; class Bacteroidia; order Bacteroidales; family Bacteroidaceae; genus Prevotella. The sequence continues at coordinate 47,074 of URRR01000013.1, forward strand.
CCCCAGGCCGTGCCCAACTCGTTCGCGCAGTGGATGAACGCCGCTGACGTTGACCTCGTTATAACTCATCCTGAGGGCTATGAGCTTGACCCGAAGTTCACAGGCAACGCCCGCATTGAGTACGACCAGATGAAGGCTCTTGAAGGAGCTGACTTCGTTTACGCCAAGAACTGGAGCTGTCCGGGCGTTACCAATCCCGCCGACTACGGTAAGATAATAAGCAAAGACATGTCGTGGACAATCGACGAGGCCCACATGGCGGTGACCGATAACGGCAAGTTCATGCACTGTCTGCCAGTTCGCCGCGGCCTTATCGTAACCGATGACGTGATAGAAAGCCCCAATTCACTCGTCATACCCGAGGCTGCCAACCGCGAGATTTCAGCCGAAGTGGTAATCAAGAGAATGCTTGAAAGCCTCTGATCGTTTGACAGACAAGATACGAGCAGACGGCAGACGAGGAGAGTTGTTTCTTAATTGTCAAAGCGTAAGGTGGCCTTTTGCATTCCAAAAGGCCACCTTTTGGCTTATCAAAGGCCGTCTTTTGCACGCTAAAAGACGGCCTTTTGTAAAGCGTTGAAAGTCAGACAGATACGCGGGCGGTTACGGCCGCCGGATTAACGGGGCGTAACATGCCTGCCGTAAAGACGCTGCAGAGCGCGGCGGAAGGGCGGAAATAACTATTAAATAACCTGCTGAAATTGTGAATAATCAATGAATTTCCTTAAAATCATGGCGTTTGTCGTTTTTTTTACGTATGTTTGCAGAATAATGAAAAGTCGGCCGTGCCTGGCCGGCAGTTGTTAATTATAAATAAGGATAAACATTAAAGAAAAGATTATGAACGAAGACAGATTGTATAGTCTCATACGTGAGAAAGAACAAATGGCATCGGTTGCCTTTCCCGCACTCATGCGGAAGGTGTACGTCTGGATGACTCTGGCGCTGGTGATAACCGGTATTACTGCATATGGAGTGGCCAACAGCCCCGGCATCTTGACCGCAATATTTACCAACCGACTGCTTTTCTGGGGGCTTATCATAGCTGAGTTTGCCCTTGTATGGTATGTTTCGGCACGCATAATGCGCCTTTCGCTCGTGTCGGCAACAATGCTTTTCGTGCTGTATTCGGTACTAAACGGCGTTACGCTGTCGTCGATATTCGTCATTTACACGATGACTTCGATAGCGAGCGTGTTCTTCATAACGGCCGGAACGTTTGCCGCCATGTCGCTTGTGGGCTATTTTACGAAGACAGATTTGTCCCCGATGGGCCGTGTTCTGTTCATGCTGCTCATCGGACTGATTATCGCCACGCTCGTAAACGTGTTCCTGCTTAAGGACACGGGCTTCGGGCTCATCCTCAGTTACGTTGGCGTGCTTATCTTCGTAGGCCTCACGGCGTATGACACTCAGAAGATAAAACAGATGCTTGTTCAGGCCGATGACGTTACTGAAGAAGCCCAGAAGATAGCCTTGCTCGGCTCACTTACACTTTATCTTGACTTTATCAACCTCTTCCTTTATCTGCTCCGCATCTTCGGAGGAAATAGGGAATGAAAGTTTTTAGTAGTAAAGGAGTAAGTAGTAAAGTAGTAAATTCATTTTAGGAGTTAAGGAGTTAGAAGGAGTAAAGGAGTAGAATCTTTATCAGGAGTTAAGGAGTTAGAAGGAGTAAAGGAGTTAAGACATATGCCTTTGTATTTTATTTTGGCAATAATTATACGCCAAATACCAACCAAAGCATATGTCTTAACTCCTTTACTCCTTCTAACTCCTTAACTCCTGACGATTATTTACTCCTAAATATATATACATTTTTATGCAAAAAAGTTTGTTATTTTGGATAAATATTCATATTTTTGCATCCGTAACTGCATAAATATACATAAATGAAATCAAAGAACAGCCGGCTACAGACGTTGCGAATGCTCATTTCAAGTCAGGAACTGTGCTGCCAGGAAGACGTGCTCAAGGCTCTTGCAAAGGAGGGATACACCGTAACCCAGGCAACTCTGAGCCGCGACATGAAGCAGCTTAAGGTGGCCAAGGCTACCAGTCTGGGCGGCAAATACTTCTACGTGCTGCCCAACGAGACGATGTACAAGCGCGTAAGCAGTCCCAAGAGCGCCGCCGAGATGCTGCTGACGTCAGGCTTCGTGTCGGTCAACTTCTCCGGCAATATGGGTGTTATCAGAACTCGTCCCGGCTACGCCAGCAGCCTGGCTTACAACATTGACAACGGCGGACTGTCGCTCATCCTCGGCACGATAGCCGGCGACGACACGATATTCATTGTCGTCAAGGAGGGCGTGAGGCATGCCGACGTCATCGAAGAACTGAAAAACGTCATACCAGACATTAAGTAAAAGCAACGAAAAGTAAAAGGTATATAGTATCTTTTGACTACTGAAAGAATATGGAAGAGATAGAAGTCTTGGTGGCCGACGCCTCACACGAGAAGTACGTCGACACCATTCTTGAGACTATGGCGGCCGCCGCTAAGGTGCGCGGAACGGGCATCGCCAAGCGAACACATGAATACCTGGCTACCAAAATGCGTGAGACGAAGGCCGTGATAGCACTTGCCGGCGAACGCTTTGCCGGCTTCAGCTACATTGAGACGTGGGGGAACAAGCAGTATGTCACAACATCCGGACTTATCGTTCACCCGGATTTCCGCGGTCTCGGCGTGTCAAAGCGCATAAAGGACACCACGTTCACCCTTGCCCGTACACGCTGGCCAAAGGCAAAGATATTCAGTCTTACCAGCGGTTCGGCCGTGATGAAGATGAACACACAGCTGGGTTACCTGCCCGTTACGTTTGCCGATTTGACCGATGACGAGGCCTTCTGGCGCGGCTGTGAGGGCTGCATCAACGTTGATGTGCTGAAACGTACGGGACGGAAGTACTGCATCTGCACGGGCATGCTGTACGACCCGGCCGAGCACGAGGGCGAGCCTGTACCGATAAAGTTGCCCGACGAGGTGCTGGAAAGAATTGGAGTGGGGAAGAAGTAGTAAGGAGAAAGTAGTAGAGTAGTAAGGAGTAAGTAGTAGGGAAGAAAGTGATATCCCGGTAAAAACATAAAACCAAACGATTATGTCAGACAAAAAGAAAGTGGTGGTAGCCTTCTCCGGAGGGCTTGACACGTCTTACACGGTGATGAAACTGTCGCACGACATGGGCTATGAGGTCTATGCCGCTTGCGCAAATACCGGCGGATTCAGCCCTGAGCAGCTGAAGAAAAACGAGGAGAACGCCTACAAGCTGGGCGCGAAAGAGTACGTGACACTCGACGTAACGCATGAATATTACGAGAAAAGCCTGAAATACATGATATTCGGTAACGTGCTCCGCAACAACTGTTACCCCATATCCGTGTCATCGGAACGTATCTTCCAGGCCATTGCCATTGCCCGCTATGCCAAGCAGATTGGCGCTGACGCCATAGCTCACGGCTCTACCGGCGCTGGCAACGACCAGATACGCTTCGACATGACGTTCCTCGTTATGGCGCCTGGGGTGGAGATTATCACGCTGACACGTGACAAGGCGCTGTCGCGGAAGGAAGAGGTTGACTATCTGAACGCCCACGGTTTTACAGCCGACTTTGCCAAACTGAAGTACAGTTACAACGTAGGCATCTGGGGAACGAGCATCTGCGGCGGCGAGCTTCTTGACTCGGCGCAGGGCCTTCCGGAAGAAGCTTACCTCAAGCACGTGACCTGTCAGGACGAGAGCGAGCTGCGCATAGAGTTCAGCAAGGGAGAGATCGTGGCCGTGAACGGCGAGAAATACGACGATAAAGTTAAGGCAATACAGAAGATTGAGGAGCTTGGAGCAGCTTACGGCATAGGCCGCGACTGCAACGTGGGCGACACCATAATAGGTATAAAGGGCCGTGTGGGCTTTGAGGCGGCGGCTCCCAAGCTGATTATCGAGGCTCACCGCATGCTTGAGAAGTACACTCTGAGCAAGTGGCAGCAGTACTGGAAGGACCAGGTAGCTAACTGGTACGGCATGTTCCTGCACGAAAGTCAGTACCTGGAGCCCGTCATGCCCGACATCGAAGCCATGCTCACGAGCAGCCAGCGCAACGTAAACGGCACGGCGATACTGAAGCTTCGCCCTCTCGGATTTGAGTGCGTGGGAGTTGATTCGCCTGATGATCTGCTGAAATCAAAGCTCGGCGAGTACGGAGAGATGCAGCACGGCTGGACCGCCGAGGAGGCGAAAGGCTTCATCAAGGTGCTCAGCACGCCTCTGCGTGTGTACTACGGAATACACGAAGACGAGGAGAGATAAGCACGAAAATCATCATGCGGCGCAAGGGCGGAAAAGAGGCGTGTCGCAAAAGGCCGTCTTTCGCCTTGCAAAAGGCCACCTTTCATGCGCTAAAAGACGGTCTTTTACATTGCAAAAGACCGTCTTTTGCAAAGCGGCCGGTTCAGTGCCGCCTTGCCGGTGACTGTAAGGCCTCTTGCCGACCGTTGTCAAACCATTGAAAAACAATAATATGAGAAGATTTTACCGTTCGTCAAAAGACAGGATTTTAGGCGGTGTATGTGGCGGCATTGCCGAGTATTTCGATATTGACCCGCTGCTCGTGCGTCTTATTTTCGCCATACTCTTTTTTGGTTACGGTACAGGTCTGCTGGCCTATCTGCTGATTTGGATACTGGCGCCGAAGAGCGGTTATTAATCTGGAGAAAACGAGAAAGGAGAAAAAGTATTAGCATTTAAGACACATGAGAATAGGAATACTTGGCGGAGCGGGCTACACCGGCGGTGAGCTTCTCCGCATATTGCTTAACCACCCGCAGGCGGAGATTGTATTCGTGAACAGCGAGAGCAACGCCGGCAACCCCGTAACTGACGTTCATGAGGGGCTTTACGGCGAGACAGACCTCAGGTTTACCGACGCGATGCCATTCTCTGAGGTTGACGTTCTGTTCTTCTGCTTCGGCCACGGAAAGAGCGCGCAGTTCCTCAAAGAGCACGATGTGCCCGCCGATGTGCGCATCATTGACCTGGCGCAAGACTTCCGTCTGGCCGCCGAAGGCAACGACTTCGTTTACGGTCTGCCCGAAATCAACCGCAGCCGCATAGCTTCGGCGCGCCATGTGGCCAATCCCGGATGTTTTGCAACGTGCATACAGCTTGGTCTTTTGCCTGCAGCGAAGATGGGACTGATAACCCGTGACGTTTCAGTGAATGCCATAACGGGCAGCACCGGAGCAGGACAGAAGCCCGGAGCGACGACACATTTCAGTTGGAGAACCGACAACCTGAGCATATACAAGCCTTTCACCCACCAGCATGTGCCAGAAATCAGGCAGAGCCTGGCGCAGGTTCAGGGCACGCTTGATGCCGAGATAGACTTCATTCCCTACCGTGGCAACTTCGCCCGCGGCATCTTCGCCACCGAGGTTGTACGCACAGAAGCACCCATAGAGGATATAATCGAGGGCTACAAAGCCTTCTACAAGGACGAGCCTTTCACCCACTACGTTGACAAGCCGCTCGACATGAAGCAGGTGGTAAACACCAACAAGTGTCTCGTTCACTGTGAGAAGTACGGCGACAAGCTGCTCATCACATCCTGCATTGACAACCTTCTGAAGGGTGCTGTAGGGCAGGCTGTGCAGAACATGAACATCATGTTCGGAATTAACGAACGCGAAGGGCTTAGGCTGAAGCCGTCAGCCTTCTAAGTGAAAGACTAAAAGTGAAGAGTGAAGAATCCAAATGCTGAGTTATGAAAGACGATAACACATTTAACCGTGAAGATTCTCCGTTGCATCGTAAGAGCTACGAATTTGCAATCAGGATAGTCAATATGGTGAAATACGTCAAGTGTTCGGCTAAGGAGTATGCGCTTACTAATCAGGTGTTACGGTCTGGCACGGCCGTCGGGGCATTGGTACGTGAGGCTGAATTTGCGCAGAGCCGTCCTGATTTCATCAACAAATTGTCTGTTGCATTGAAAGAATGTAACGAGACTCATTATTGGCTTAACATTTTAAAAGATACCGAATTTATTGGCGAAAGAGAAGCACAAAGTATAATAACAGACTGTCGCGAGCTTTTGGCTATACTTATAGCTTCAGTCAAAACCGCAAAACAACGGAATGATTAAACAACTAAGTGTAAGGCGAATAGTGAAAACCGTGTAAGCAAATGGATTTTTCACTCTTCACTTTTCACTTTAAGCATAGGAATAATTAATAATTAAGTGTAAGGCGAATAGTGAAAATTAACGAGACAAATGGATTTTTCACTTTTCACTCTTCACTTTTAACTTAAGAATATTATGAAACTATTTGACGTTTATCCTTTATTTGACATTAGCATAGTTAATGGCCGGGGCTGCTCCGTCTGGGACGATAAGGGGCAGGAATATCTCGACCTTTACGGCGGTCATGCCGTCATAAGCATTGGCCATTGTCACCCGCATTACGTTGACGTGGTGACCAGGCAGCTTAACAGTCTCGGCTTTTACAGCAACTCAGTGATAAATATGCTGCAGCGTCGGCTGGCCGACCGGCTGGGCAAGGTCAGCGGGTACGACGACTATCAGCTGTTCCTGATAAACAGTGGAGCCGAGGCTAACGAGAACGCACTTAAGCTGGCATCGTTCAAGACGGGGCGCACGCGTGTGCTGTCGGCCGTCAAGGCCTTTCACGGACGTACGTCGCTGGCCGTTGAAGTGACTGATAATCCAAAGATAATTGCGCCAATCAACGCTAACGGACACGTCACCTATCTGCCCATTAACGACCTTGAGGCATGGGAGAAGGAGCTGGCCAAGGGCGACGTCTGCGCCTGCATGATAGAGTGCATACAGGGAGTGGGCGGCATAAAGTTGGTCAGTGAAGACTTCGCAAAGGGTCTGCAGGCCGCCTGCAAGAAGTACGGCACGGTGCTGATATGCGACGAGATACAGTGTGGTTACGGCCGTTCGGGCAAGTTCTTCGCCCACCAGTGGCTCGGCATACGCCCTGACCTGATTACCGTAGCGAAGGGAATAGGCAACGGTTTTCCCATGGGTGCGGTGCTTATCTCACCTGACTTCAAGCCTGAGTACGGGCAGCTCGGCACCACGTTCGGCGGCAATCATCTGGCCTGCGCTGCCGCTTTGGCTGTGCTCGACGTGATAGAGGACGAACATCTTGTAGACAACGCGCGTGAGACTGGCGATTATCTCATGACCCGTCTGAAAGAGCTTCAGGCTACGGAGAAGCGCATCACCGACGTGCGCGGCCGCGGACTGATGATAGGTATCAGTCTTGACATGCCGCATAAGGAGCTGCGCGGCAACCTCGTTTACAGCCAGCACTGCTTCACGGGCTGTGCTTCGACAAACATTCTGCGCCTGCTGCCGCCGCTGTGCTTCACCAAGGCGATGGCCGACGACTTCATTCAGCGTCTCACCCGGGCCTTTGCTGCGGTGAGATAAACTCTTGATTGCTAAGCATTCGGCTTTTACTTCTAACGCCCTGAGGGGCGTAATAATTTCTATAACTTCTCTAAGTTCTTTCCAATATATGGCCTTTTGCAACATGAAAGGCCATATATTGGAATATAAAAGGCCGTCTTTTGCACGCCAAAAGACGGCCTTTTGCAACGCGTTGAGTGTCAATGCGTTACGCAGGCGGTTTTCTGATGCGTTCCGGAAGGCAGTCTTTGGGCCTGCTGACGGTCGCATGTCAAGTATGTATGCGCCGTATCAGGCCTTGACAGATGTGGTCTGAAAAATGATGAAATCTATTGCGTGGTAACATTATGTATGCTTGAATTACATACTTTTGTAAGTCAATTAACTAAAAACGTGTCATTATGTATATGTAACTAAATATTTATCCTAAAACATTTTGATATTTCAATAATCTTTACGAACTTTGCAAAATGACAGCAAGTTTGGGCAAAAGCAGGCCTTATCCGCCGTACATGGCCGTCATGCTGTCCGCTAAATTGACAAAATGTAAGCATAATCAAGCGATAAAGCTAAAATACTTTGATTTATGGCAGAAGAATTGGAAGTAAAACAATTAGATGATGTCGTAGTGCGTTTCTCGGGAGACTCGGGCGACGGAATGCAGCTTGCGGGAAACATTTTCTCGACGGTTTCAGCTACGGTAGGTAACGGTATATCCACGTTTCCGGATTATCCGGCTGACATCCGCGCCCCGCAAGGCTCGCTTACGGGTGTTTCCGGATATCAGGTACACATCGCCAGCGGCCGTGCTTTCACGCCGGGCGACAAGTGCGACGTGCTCGTTGCGATGAACGCCGCTGCCCTGAAGACGCAGTACAGGTTTGCCAAGCCGCAGGCCACGATAATCATCGACACCGACAGTTTCGGTCCGAAAGACCTTGAGAGGGCCGAGTTCAAGACGCAGGACTATCTCGAAGAGATGGGCATCGACTCTGACCGTGTGGTTGCCTGTCCGATAACACAGATGGTGAAAGACTGCCTTGCCGACAGCGGAATGGACAACAAGGCCATACTTAAGTGCCGTAACATGTTCGCGCTGGGCATTGTCTGCTGGCTGTTCAACCGTGACATAAGCTATGTCGAGGCTTTCCTGCGCGAGAAGTTCGACAAGAAGCCCGCCATTGCCGAGGCCAACGTCAAGGTGGTTAACGCCGGTTACGATTACGGACACAACGTACATGCGAGCGTTCCGGCCACTTACCGCATAGACTCTAAGAACAAGGTGAAGGGCCGCTACATGGACATTACCGGCAACAAGGCCACGGCTTACGGTCTGATTGCCGCTGCCGAGAAGGCCGGTCTGAAGCTGTATCTCGGCTCTTATCCAATCACTCCTGCCACTGACATTCTGCATGAGCTTGCCAAGCACAAGTCTCTGGGCGTCATTACGGTGCAGTGTGAGGACGAGATTTCAGGCTGCGCCAGCGCCATAGGAGCGTCGTTTGCCGGAGCGTTGGCTGCCACGTCAACCTCAGGACCTGGCATCTGCCTTAAGTCTGAGGCAATGAACCTGGCCGTTATTGACGAGCTCCCACTCGTGGTTATTGACGTTCAGCGCGGCGGTCCGTCAACAGGTCTGCCCACAAAGAGCGAGCAGACCGACCTGTTGCAGGCTCTCTTCGGACGTAACGGCGAGTCGCCCATGCCCGTGATAGCCGCCACCAGTCCTACCAACTGCTTCGATGCGGTTTACTCTGCGGCAAAGATAGCCCTCGAACATCTCACGCCCGTAGTGCTGCTTACCGACGCTTTCGTTGCCAACGGTTCAGGAGCGTGGAAGCTGCCCGACATCAACGAGCTGCCGGAGATACATCCTCATTATGCCCCTGCTGACCAAAAGGGCAACTACACGCCTTATCGCCGCGACCCGGAGACGGGCGCCCGCTATTGGGCGATACCCGGACAGGAGGGCTACGAGCACATCCTGGGCGGTCTGGAGAAAGACGGCGACACCGGAGCGATATCCACTGACCCGGAGAATCACGACAAGATGTGCCGTCTGCGTGCGCTCAAGGTATATAAAATCCCCGTTCCTGACGTTGAGGTTATGGGCGATGCTGACGATGCCGAGCTGCTGATTGTCGGCTTCGGCGGCACCTTCGGCCATCTCTACACAGCCATGGAGGAGCTCCGCAGACAAGGCAACAAGGTGGCTTTGGCTCACTTCAGCTACATCAACCCGCTGCCGAAGAACACTGCCGAAGTGCTTACAAAATATAAGAAGGTGGTCGTAGCCGAGCAGAATCTCGGTCAGTTCGCCGCCTATCTGCGCATGCGTGTAGACAACTTCGCGCCCTATCAGTTCAACCAGGTTAAGGGCCAGCCGTTCGTTGTGGCGGAACTTGTCAAGGCGTTCAATAAGATAATTAAGAATTAAGAGTAAGAAATAGTAGTTAAGGAGTAAAGTAGTAAAGGAGTTAAGACAATGGCTTTGTCGGCAATAACGTTGTTGAAGACTTCTTTCTCGTGGCAAATAAGGTTTCAGTAAAAACGTATTCAAATAGAGAAAGACGTGCATGCAGGGTGCTTGTAAAGTGTAATAATTCAGGCATTTGTCTTAACTCCTTTACTACTTTTACTCCTTTACTCCTTAAATACAGCAACAATGGAATATACTGCTCAAGATTATAAGAAGGGACAACCGCGCTGGTGTCCCGGTTGCGGAGACCATTTCTTCCTGGCTTCGCTTCACAAAGCGATGGCGGAACTCGGCGTACCGCCGTATCAGACGGCTGTAATCTCAGGTATAGGCTGCTCAAGCCGTCTGCCGTATTATGTCAGTACATACGCCATGCAGACCATTCACGGACGTGCGGCGGCTATCGCCACGGGCGCGAAGGTTGCCAATCCGGACCTTACGATATGGCAGATAAGCGGTGACGGAGACGGCCTTGCCATTGGCGGAAACCACTTCATACATGCCATGAGGCGTAATATCGACATCAACATGATACTGCTCAACAACCGCATCTACGGTCTTACAAAAGGTCAGTACTCGCCTACGTCGCCCAGAGGTTTCGTCAGCAAGTCGTCACCTTACGGCACGGTGGAGGACCCGTTCCTGCCGGCTGAGCTGTGCTTCGGCGCCCGCGGCCACTTCTTCGCACGTGCCGTGGCCACCGACGCGCAGGGAACCGTTGACATACTGAAGGCCGCCTACAAGCACAAGGGAGCTTCTGTATGCGAGATTCTGCAGAATTGTGTAATCTTCAACAACGGCTGTTACGACCCGATTTACAAGAAGGAAGGCCGCGCCAGGAACGCTATCTACGTGCGCCACGGCCAGCCTTTGCTGTTCGGAGAGAACAATGAGTACGGCCTTATGCAGGAAGGCTTCGGCCTGAAGGTGGTCAAGTTGGGCGAGAACGGCATCACGGAGAAAGATATTCTCGTGCATGACGCCCACTGTCTGGACAACACCTTGCAGCTGAAGCTTGCCATGATGGACAACGAACACGGCTTCCCCGTAGCCTTAGGCGTAATCCGTGACGTTGAGGCTCCTACATACGACGAGGCCGTTCACCAACAGATAGAGGAAGTGAAGGCAAAGAAGAAGTATCATAACTTTGCCGAACTGCTTGAGACTAACGACATCTGGGAAGTAAAATAAAAAGCTTTCGCATATAAAAAGAGCGGTAACCGACTGTCGGTTACCGCTCTTTTCCGTTATATCTTCAGGCCGTCAAGCAGCCGGATATACGTTTTTATTGCCTCGTTTATCTCGCTTATGCGGATAAACTCGTCAGCCGTGTGTGAGCGTGACGAGTCTCCCGGCCCGAGCTTCAGCGACGGGAAGTGCATCAGCGCCTGGTCAGACAGGGTGGGCGAGCCGAACGGCGTCATGCCCATCTCTACACATCTTTGCACCAAGGGATGACCGGGATTTATGCCTGATGACGACAGGCGGAACGAGCGTGCCGTTATCTCACTTTTCAGTCTGGTTTTCAAGAAGTTGAAAACATCCTCATTCCTGTAATTCTCATTAGTCCTCACGTCTATCGTGAAGCGGCACTCGTCGGGCACAACGTTGTGCTGTGTGCCGGCGCCGATTACCGTAACGGTCATCTTCACTGCGCCGAGCAGCGGGCTGACCTTGTCAAACCGGTAAGAGCGCAGCCACGCTATGTCGTCGAGAGCGATGTAAATGGCGTTGACGCCTTCGTCTCTCGCCGCGTGGCCCGACCGCCCGTGAGCCACGGCGTCGATAACCATGAGCCCCCTTTCGGCCGTTGCCGGCTGCATGGAAGTAGGCTCGCCTACTATCGCCACGCTGACCTCAGGCAGCAGCGGCAGCACCCGGCTGATGCCGTTGCTGCCCGAAACCTCCTCCTCGGCAGAGGCAAGGTATATAAGGTTGTAAGCCTGTTCTTTACCCGAAAGATGGCGGAACGCCTGCAGCAAGGCCACCAGTCCGCCGCCGCAGTCGTTGCTGCCCAGTCCGTAGAGCGTGTCGTCACCTACGTCGGGCGCGTATGGGTCACGTGTCCATGAGGCCACGGGCTTCACCGTGTCGATGTGCGCGTTGAGCAGCAGCGTAGGCTTCTTGTCATCGTAACCGGGAGCTACGGCCCACACGTTGTTGGCCTCGCGCCGGGGCGAGAAGCCGCAGTCGCGCAGCGTCTGCTCAATAATGTCGGCAGCGGCGGCCTCGTCACGGCTCACTGAAGGCGTGGCAATCAGGCGGCGCAGCAGCCTTGTGGCATGTTCAAAATAATCAGAATATTCCATAGCAGGAGCAAAGATAGCGCTTTTTCATCAGTCTTACGGGCTGGCGGTAAGATTAAAGTATCTGATTTAACGTTATTTTTAAAGGTGGTGTATGTTTCCTGCGTGCCGCCGGCTGACGGCCGGACCGTTGCGGGCAGATATCCGGCGCCTTTGCAAAAGGCCGTCTTTCGCGTTGTAAAAGACGGCCTTTCGGCGTGCGTTTGACGGCCTTTTACAAGGCAAAAGGCCACCTTTTGCAATGCCTTGCGTAATATCTTGATAATCAGTATGTTATGAAATGCCGCCGCATATGGCGCACAACATGCTGAAAACGTGCCGGATAAAATAATCAGCCCATTGTTTTGCGCTTTTCAATATTTTATATTATTTTTGCATGTAAGCTACCTTCATTCCATTAAAACCTCACGACTATGCAGACAAGATGCCATTTGTCCGTACTGATACACAGGCAAGCCGAGAAGTACGGAAACCGTCGCGCGCTGATTTACCGCGACTTCGGCGGCACTCAATGGAAGCCGGCCACATGGCGCGACTTCTCACGTAAGGTGCGCCATGTGTCTAACGCTCTGCTCAATATAGGCGTGGGGGTGCAGGAGAACGTAGGCGTGTTCTCGCAGAACTGCGTTGAATATCTCTACACTGACTTCGGGGCGTTCGGCATAAGGGCCGTTACCGTGCCCTTCTACGCCACGAGCAGCGAGCAGCAGATTCAATATATGATTGACGACGCGCAGATACACGTGCTCTTCGTAGGCGAGCAAGAGCAGTATGACAAGGCCCGCAGGGTGTTCGTACACTGCCGTTCGCTTGAGCGCATCATCATATACGACCGCCGCGTGGAAATCAATCCGGCTGACAAGAACTCGATTTATTTCGACGACTTCATGGCGCTCGGCAGCAACAGTCCGCGCCAGTCGGAGGTGGAGAAGCTCTACGCCGAGGCCAATGAAGACGACCTCTGCAACATTCTCTACACCAGCGGAACCACCGGCGAGAGCAAGGGCGTTATGCTGACTTACGGCCAATACCACACCGCACTGGACGTTAACGCCAGGATAATACCCGTGGGCGAGAGCGACAGAGTAATGGACTTTCTGCCCATGACGCATATCTTTGAGCGTGCGTGGCTCATGCTCAGCATATCCATGGGCGCCGAGATAGTGGTTAACACCGACCCGAAAGTAATACAGCAGTCGATGCGCGAGACCCATCCTACATGCATGAGCGCCGTTCCGAGATTCTGGGAGAAGGTGTACGCAGAGGTTACCGACCGCATCGACCGTGCCACGCCGGCACAGCGCAAGCTGCTGCGCAAGGCCCTCGACATAGGCCGCCGGCACAACATAGAGTATCTTAGCCGCGGACGGCGGCCGCCCCTGTCGCTCAGGATGAAGTATGCCTTTATGCACCGCACGCTGTTCAGCATCGTGAGAAACGAGCTGGGGCTTAACCGTCCGAACATATTCCCCACGGCCGGAGCCACCGTCTCGCCGGAGATAGAGAGCTTTGTACACTCCATAGGCATAAACATGATAGTGGGATACGGCCTCACCGAGAGCCTTGCCACCGTGTCGGCCGACTGCGTAGGGCGGCCGTTCACCATAGGGTCAGTGGGCCGTCCGATAGAAGGACTTGACATAAAGTTCGGCGAAAACGACGAGATACTGCTCAAAGGCCCTACCATAACCAAGGGCTACTATAAGCGCGAGGAGCTTAACCGGCGGGCCTTTGACGAGGAAGGATACTTCCATACGGGCGACTCGGGATATATTAAAGACGGCGAACTCTTCCTGAAAGACCGCATAAAGGACCTCTTCAAGACGTCTAACGGCAAGTACATAGCTCCGCAGATGATAGAGTCAAAGCTGCTTGTTGACAAGTTTATCGACCAGATAGCCGTCATAGCCGACCGCCGCAAGTTCGTCTCGGCGCTGATAATACCTGACTATGCCCTGCTTGAGGAGTACGCCGCCAAGCACGGCATAACGTATGCCGACCGTAAAGAGCTGTGCGCCAATGCGGAGATTCACGCCATGATGGCCGACAGAATAGAGACTCTGCAGCAGCAGCTGGCCAGCTATGAGAAGATAAAACGCTTCACTCTGCTGCCCGATCACTTCACAATGGAGCGCGGAGAGCTTACCAACACGCTGAAAATCAGGCGCAAGGTGCTCGCCCGCAACTATGCGCGTGAGATTGAGAAGATGTATGAAGACGAGGATATGACCGCCGGCGACGCGCCCGGAAAATAAAATGATAACAACGAACGACAAATGATAACAGCTGAACAACTGAAAGATGTAATGGAACGCACTGACGCGCTGAACCATTATCTTGACATAGACAAGAAGAAAATAGAACTCGAAGAGGAGGAACTGCGCACCCAGGCGCCCGACTTCTGGGACGACCCGAAGGCGGCGCAGGAGCAGATGAAGAAGGTAAAAGACATCCGCCGGTGGGTGGAAGGATACAAGGAAGTGCGCACTCTGGCCGACGAGCTGCAGCTCGCCTTTGACTTCTATCACGACCAGATGGTAACGGAGGAGGAGGTAGACGAGGACTACGCCAAGGCGATAAAGGCCATAGAGGACCTTGAACTGAAGAACATGCTGCGCCAGAAGGAGGACCCCATGGACTGTGTTCTTAAGATAAACAGCGGCGCCGGAGGCACTGAGAGCCAGGATTGGGCGCAGATGCTGATGCGTATGTATATGCGTTGGGCCGAAGCCCACGGGCATAAGGTCACCATAAGTAACCTTCAGGAGGGCGACGAAGCCGGCATTAAGAGCGTCACAATGGAGATAGAAGGCGGCGAATATGCCTACGGTTATCTTAAGAGTGAGAACGGAGTGCACCGCCTGGTGCGCGTTTCGCCGTTCAATGCGCAGGGCAAGCGCATGACGAGTTTTGCCAGTGTGTTCGTCACTCCGCTTGTAGACGATACCATTGAGGTCTACGTTGACCCCTCGAAAATCAGCTGGGACCTCTTCCGTTCGGGCGGAGCCGGCGGACAGAACGTCAACAAGGTGGAGACGGGAGTGCGCTTGCGCTACCAGTATGTTGACCCAGATACGGGCGAGGAAGAGGAGATATTGATTGAAAATACGGAAAGCCGTAAGCAGCTGGAGAACCGAAACAACGCCATGCGACTGCTCAAGTCTCAGCTTTATGACCGCGCGATGAAGAAGCGTCTTGAGGCCAAGGCCAAGATAGAAGCCGGCAAAAAGAAGATTGAGTGGGGCTCGCAGATACGCAGCTACGTGTTTGATGACCGCCGCGTAAAAGACCACCGCACGGGCTATCAGACGACAGACGTCGACGGAGTAATGGACGGAAAGATTGACGGATTCATCAAAGCATACCTCATGGAGTTCCCCGTGAGTGATGAGGATTGATGGTTGAAGTAGAAAAGTAGGAAGGAGTAAAGTAGTAAGGAGGAAGTAGAAAAGTAGTAAGTAGAAAGGAGTAGAGTAGTATGAAGTAAGGAGAAAAGTAGTAAGTTGTATGGACACGGTGTGTCGGTAAATGTATTCCGCTCCCTCTTTCTTTCTCCTTAATACTTTATTCCTTCCTCCTTTACTCCGTATTACTTCCTCCTTTACTCCTTCTCTCCATCCCTCCTAAAAAAGAAATAACCTTAACTTAAATATAAAATAACTATGAGTCAAAGAAGCAAAGTGCGACACGCACGCCGTGAAGCGCAGGAAGAGAAGCAGGCAAAGAAAGTTGTTACATGGATATTCGCATGCATTATAGTGCTTGCGGTGATATTTATCGTGGCCGCAATGGCCTATTGATGCCTGATGAGCGGTCTTGAGATAGAGCGTAAGTTCCTTGTACACAAGGCCGGCCGGCCATATAAGGAGCAGGCTTACGCCGCCAGCCGTATAACGCAGGGCTACATCTGCAGCGACAGGGGGCGCACTGTAAGGGTGAGGATACGCGACAACCGTGGATTCCTTACTGTCAAAGGGCCGTCTGACCCGACGGGAACTACGCGCTATGAGTTTGAGAAAGAGATTACCCTCGACGAGGCACGGCAACTGATGAAGCTGTGTCTGCCGGGGATAATCGACAAGACGCGTTACCTCGTAAAGAGCGGTAAGCACACCTTTGAGGTAGATGAATTCTATGGAGAGAACGACGGACTGGTGATAGCCGAGGTTGAGCTGGCTGACGAGAACGAGCCTTTCGTCAAGCCGGACTTCATTGCCGACGAGGTGACTGGCGACCGGCGCTTCTACAATTCGTCGCTGATGGCGGCTCCGTTCAGTGTCTGGCGCGATGCCTTGCCGCCAGAATTCCGATGACGGCGGCAAGCGTAACGCCGGCTGAATTGGCCGCGAAGTCGAGCCAGTCGCCGCTGCGCCGCCCTCCGGTACATGTCGCCTGGAGTATCTCTATCAGGCCGCTCATGGCCACGGGGGCGAGCCATGCCCATATGAACAGGCTCAGGGGACGCACCGATTTGTGGCTTCGCAGGTACTCAGACCATATCATGAGGCATGTGCCGAGATACATTACTATGTGAGTCCACTTGTCAATGAAGGCCACGTTGTCAAGCGGAGTGTGTGGCGTGGTGCAGAAGCATAGCACCCATATTGTGGCGATGCAGATGCATGAAAGTGGATATTTTCTTATCAAATATCTGTTTATTTTCATTTTTAATGATGTTTTTGCTGCAAAAGTAAGATGTTTTTCTTACATTTGCAACCGATAAGCAGTTAAATGCTGAAATATATTCAACATGCCGGCCGGTGCCCGCCCGTATTGTGGCTTGTGGCTCTGCGGCATGCGTAATATCATCAAGAAAGGAGCAAGACATGACTCAACTGGAGAGAGCGAGCTTCGGCAGCAAGCTCGGAGTGATACTTGCCACGGCAGGTTCGGCCGTCGGCTTGGGCAACGTTTGGAGGTTTCCGTACATGGCCGGTGAGTATGGCGGCGCCGCGTTTATTATTATCTATGTGGGCTGCGTGCTGCTGTTCGGCATACCGTGCATGGTCAGTGAGTTCATTATCGGGCGCCGCGCGGCGTCTAATACGGCACGTGCTTACCGCTCGTTGGCCGGGAAGTCGCCTTGGGCTGCCGTCGGTTATTTCGGTGTATTCACCGGATTGCTTATCACGAGTTACTATGCCGTGGTGGCGGGATGGTGTCTTCAGTACATAATGGCATCGCTCACAGGTCAGCTCCACGGCTCGCCTGAGTTCTTTGCCGACTATTTCACAACGTTCGAGCAAGACCCGTTCAAGCCGATATTCTGGACGGTTGCCATATTCCTTATCACCCATTACATCATTGTCCACGGTGTGCGCGGCGGCATTGAGAAAGCATCCAAGCTTATGATGCCGGCACTTTTCATCCTTCTTATTATCGTAGTGGTGTCTGCCTGTCTGCTGCCCGGTGCTTTTGAGGGCGTTAAGTTCCTTTTCAAACCAGACTTTTCGAAGGTGGGCGGTGACGTTTTCCTGGGTGCTTTGGGGCAGTCGTTCTATTCACTGAGCATCGGCATGGGCTGCCTTTGCACCTACGCGTCATACTTCAGCCGGCAGACTAACCTGATGAAGTCGGCCGTGCAGATAGGCGTTCTTGACACTTCGGTGGCCATTTTGGCCGGACTCATGATATTTCCGGCGGCTTTTTCCGTAGGAATCAACCCCGATTCCGGTCCGTCGCTTGTGTTTATCACTCTTCCCAACGTGTTCCAGCAGGCCTTCGCCTCGCTGCCGATAGTGGGGTATATAGTGGGTTTCGCGTTTTACGCCTTGCTGGCTTTGGCAGCCATAACGTCGCTCATCTCGCTGCATGAGGTAACCACGGCGTTCATCCATGAAGAGCTGCATACTACCCGTAAGCGTGCCGCATGGGCGGTGACAATACTCTGCTCGGTAATCGGAGCGGTATGTTCGCTGTCTTTGGGCGAGTGGGATTTCCTTAAGGTTGGTGACCGCTCACTGTTCGATTTCTTTGATTTTATAACCGGGCAGGTGATGTTGCCGATAGGCGGTTTCCTCACATGCCTGTTCGTAGGGTGGTATCTGCCGCATAAGATGGTGCGCGATGAGTTTACCAACTGGGGTACTCTGCGTGGCAAATTGTTTCATACATACCTGTTTTGCATCAAGTTTGTATGTCCGATTTGCATCCTTTTGATATTCCTTCATCAGTTCGGCTGGATTTAAACGTGCTTTTTTGCGGCAGACATTTGCCGCAAAGGCACGTTCCGGCGTGTGCCTGTTGCCTTGCCGCAGTTCTCTTTATCTGATACCCGTTGACCTTAAAACACGGTTGAATGAAAAACTTTTTCTATCTGCAACGTGCTGACCGTTACGCCCTTATGGCAGTAATGGCCGTAGCTGTGGTTGTGGCCGGACTGTTCTTTTTTATCGGAAAAGAAGCCGGTCCTGTGCCTGCCGGTAAGGCAGACAGCGTCAGAACAGCAACTCATGGCGGCAAGAGCGCGGCCGGAAACACGTCCGTGCAGGGTTATTATGCCACTGCCGGGCGGAAGACAGAGCTGTTTACGTTTGACCCTAACACAGCTGACAGCACGGCACTGCTGCGCCTCGGGCTTGCGCCGTGGCAGGTCAGGAACATTTATAAATACCGTGCCGCAGGCGGAATTTACCGCAGTCCTGCTGATTTCGCACGTCTTTACGGGCTTACGGCAGGGCAGTATAAGCGGCTTGAGCCGTACATACGTATCTCTGCTGACTACCGACCGGCAGCCGAACTGTATGCTCCGCGGTCATCGGAGAGCGTCACCCGTGACACTTTATTGTATCCCCGTAAACTTAAGCAGGGCGAAAGTGTTGCGCTTAACACCGCCGACACGTCGCTGTTAAAGCGTGTTCCCGGCATTGGCAGCGGCTTTGCCCGTGCCATAGTGGCTTATCGTGAACGCCTCGGAGGCTTCTACAGCGTTGCCCAGCTCACTGAAATTGACAATTTTCCGACCTCAGCCTTGCCTTATTTCAGGATTGACGGTGACGCGTGCCGCAGGCTTAACGTCAACAAACTGTCGTTAAGCCGTCTCCGCCGGCATCCTTATATGGGCTTTTACCGTGCCAAGACAATCGTTGACCATCGCCGTCTTCACGGTACGATACATTCGCTTGACGAGTTGAGGCTGTACAAGGACTTTACCCCTGACGCCATAGAACGCCTCAGCCATTACCTTGAGTTTTAGCCGAGACTCTTAATTTGCAAAGCATTTGGCTTTAACTTCTAACGCCCGAAGGGCGTGATAACTTCTTTTATCTTAGCAGACAAGAGACAAGTAAACAAGCAGATAAGGAGATTTGCTTCGCAAATTAACAATTAAAAATTAACAATTAAAAATCAAACTGTCGCGCAAACAACAAAACATATGGCTTTAACTTCTAACGAGCGAAGCGAGTGATAACTTCTTTAACTTCTCTAAATTCTTTGCAAAACTTCTCTAACTTCTTGACAAAACTTCTCTAACTTCTTGACAAAACTTCTCTAACTTCTTTCCAAGAGATGACCTTTTGCTGACCAAAAGGTCATCTCTTGGAACACAAAAGGCCGTCTTTTGGTCACCAAAAGACGGCCTTTTGTAAATGCGTTGATAATCAGTGCTTTACACAGCGGCCTGAACCGTTGCCGCAATCTCAGGCATACCATACTTCAGGACGTATTGTTCCGTCCTGCTGCATCATGTCCGTTGAGGCGTGAGGATGGTGCGGCGGTTTGTGGCGTGGCGGCTTATGCCTGTGGTGTTTCTTAGGCGGTTTGCGGTGCGGGCGGTCTCTGTGCACGATGCACGAGCTGCATATCATGGCCATGCAGAGTGCAAGTATTACTGTTGTCGGTCTGATGATATTCTTCATAAGGCATTATGTATTTAGTTAAACTATTGACAGATTCACGCTTTTTATCGATGTCTTATATTTTAGATTCATTATATATGTATTTGTAAAATCTGTTCAACATAATTTAATATCTCTCCCTTCTTTTTTGTTTTTCATTTTAAATTTCCAGTTCTTTATCCCCGTTAATAAAACTGTCGCTGTCTTAAAACAGCGCTGCCGTTAATATAATATAATAAGGTGGGTCGGGTGCTGCTTGGCTGTTTAATTGTGAACGACTGTTAAAATCTGGTATTTTCTGAAACTTTTCCGGTGAAATATTTGGATATAACCCTGAAAGTGCGTACTTTTGCATCCGCTTTTCAGGGGTTGCCCCTGAGACAAGCAGAAGTTCTTTGAAAAGATGACACAGACAGGGAGCATGCGGTGAGCCGCTGCAAAGAATGGCGGTTCTCATGGTCATGCCGAGTAAGGAAGGCGTTTGAAGGTATATAGAAGAAACAAGAAATATACAATGTAGAGTTTGATCCTGGCTCAGGATGAACGCTGGCTACAGGCTTAACACATGCAAGTCGCGGGGCAGCGCGTGGGATGCTTGCATCCCATGGCGGCGACCGGCGCACGGGTGAGTAACGCGTATCCAACCTGCCCTTGTCCGCGGCACAGCCCGTCGAAAGGCGGATTAATGCCGCATGCGGTCCGAAGACGGCATCAGACTCGGACGAAAGGCTTATGGCCGGAGAAGGATGGGGATGCGTCCGATTAGCTAGACGGCGGGGTAACGGCCCACCGTGGCGACGATCGGTAGGGGTTCTGAGAGGAAGGTCCCCCACATTGGGACTGAGACACGGCCCAAACTCCTACGGGAGGCAGCAGTGAGGAATATTGGTCAATGGGCGCAAGCCTGAACCAGCCAAGTAGCGTGCAGGAAGACGGCCCTACGGGTTGTAAACTGCTTTTGTACGGGGATAAAGTGCGTGACGTGTCACGCATTGCAGGTACCGTACGAATAAGGACCGGCTAATTCCGTGCCAGCAGCCGCGGTAATACGGAAGGTCCGGGCGTTATCCGGATTTATTGGGTTTAAAGGGAGCGCAGGCGGCTGTTCAAGCGTGCCGTCAAATGTCGGGGCTCAACCCCGGAAAGCGGCGCGAACTGGGCGGCTTGAGTGTGCGGAAGGCAGGCGGAATTCGTGGTGTAGCGGTGAAATGCTTAGATATCACGAAGAACTCCGATTGCGAAGGCAGCCTGCCGCAGCGCAACTGACGCTGAGGCTCGAAAGCGCGGGTATCGAACAGGATTAGATACCCTGGTAGTCCGCGCGGTAAACGATGGATGCCCGCCGTGGGGTATTATTTATTCCGCGGCCAAGCGAAAGCGTTAAGCATCCCACCTGGGGAGTACGCCGGCAACGGTGAAACTCAAAGGAATTGACGGGGGCCCGCACAAGCGGAGGAACATGTGGT
>URRR01000014.1 GCA_900550365.1 uncultured Prevotella sp.
TCAGGGATGATGAATACCTTAAACTTAGACTTTATAACTTGCATCAAAGACACATCACGGCATTTGTCTGATGAACCCTTATACCGAACTCACGTTACTTAAAGTGAGTCAGGTAAAGAAGTCACGTTTATTATCAAAACCTACGCGGAGAGTGATGACTTGAACAAATTCTTTGAAGAACTTCCTTAAATTCTAAAAAATCTTTTGTGCTTACCGCGATTTGTATTATCTTTGCCGTAGAATTTTAAGCAAATCACAATAAGGATTATTCCATTGTGAAGACATCAGGTTGGCCCGTCGTCCTTAACGGCGGGCATTTTTTGGTTTATTAAAGACTGATATCACCCTATCATGACGACAAAAGAGACTATCAACGACTTTGAGATAATGGCTCCGGTGGGCAGCCGCGAGAGCCTGCAGGCCGCCATTCAGGCGGGCGCCGGCTCGGTGTACTTCGGCATCGGACGGCTGAACATGAGGGCGCACTCGGCCAATACCTTCACCGTGGACGATCTGCGCGACATCGCCGCAACCTGCGCCGCACACGGCATAAAGACTTACCTGACGGTGAACACCGTGATTTATGACGACGACATGGCCGACATGCGCGAGATAGTAGACGCCGCGCTCGAGGCCGGCATCAGCGCCGTAATAGCCAGCGACATGGCCGTGATAACATACTGCCGCAGCGTGGGTATGGAGGTTCATCTCTCCACACAGCTTAACATAAGCAACATAGAGGCGCTGAAATTCTATGCTCAGTTTGCCGACGTGGCCGTTCTGGCACGTGAGCTGAACCTTGACCAGGTGGCAAAGATTCACAGACAGGTGGAGGAACAGAACGTGTGCGGACCGTCAGGGCAACCCGTACGCATAGAGATGTTCTGCCACGGTGCGCTGTGCATGGCCGTGAGCGGCAAGTGTTATCTGAGCCTTGACAACGCGGGACGCTCGGCCAACCGCGGCGAGTGCATGCAGCTGTGCCGCCGCTCGTACATCGTGACCGACGCAGAGACGGGCACGCAGCTCGAGATTGACAACAAGTACATCATGAGTCCGAAAGACCTTAAGACCATACGCTTCATCGACCGCATGATGCGTTCGGGCGTAAGGGTGTTCAAGATAGAGGGCAGAGCGCGCGGTCCCGAGTACGTCTACACCGTGGTGAAATGTTACAAGGAGGCTATCGCCGCCGTGCTTGAAGGCACGTTCACCGACGAGAAAAAAGACGAATGGGACAAGAGACTGGCCACCGTGTTCAACCGCGGCTTCTGGGACGGCTATTACCAGGGGCAGACGCTCGGCGAATGGAACAGGAACTACGGTTCAAGCGCCACCGAACGCAAGGTGTACGTGGGCCGCGGCGTTAAGTATTTCTCAAAGCTCGGCGTGGCTGAATTTACGTGCGAGGCCTGCGAGTTTTCCGTAGGAGACAAGATGCTGATAACCGGTCCTACGACGGGCGTGATGTACGTTACCGTTGAGGAAATACATGACGACACCCATGCCGTAACCACCGCGCAGAAAGGCACTCGCGTATCGTTTAAAGTGCCCGGCAAGGTGAGACCCAGCGACAAGCTGTTCAAGATTGTAAAGGTCAGGGAGGAGCAGTAAAAGGAGTAAGGAGAAATAGTAGTAAAAGGAGTAAGGAGAAATAGTAGTAAAAGGAATAAGGAGGGAAAGAGAAATGTGATAAGGAAAAGGCCGGCGATGCCTTTTATTATCTTTATCCGTGACTTTTTTCTTGTTTCAAATAATCAAAAACCATACGACAATGACAATAAACGAAGCACAAGACGAGGTGATTGAGGAGTTTGCCGACTTCACCGACTGGATGGACAAGTACCAGATGCTTATCGACTTAGGTAACGAGCTGAAGCCGCTTGACGACAAATATAAGACTGAGGACAACCTCATTGACGGATGCCAGAGCAGGGTGTGGCTGCAGGCCGACATGAAGGACGGACTGCTGTACTTCACGGCCGAGAGCGACGCGCTCATTGTGAAGGGCATAATAGCGCTGCTCATACGTGTGCTGAGCGGGCACACGCCTCAGGAGATTCTTGACGCTGACCTGTACTTCATCGACCGCATAGGACTGAAAGACCACCTGTCGCCAACCCGCTCTAACGGTCTGCTGGCAATGATCAAGCAGATCAGAGTGTACGCCCTGGCGTTTTCAGTAAAATAAAAAATTGGGGAGATGCGTAAACTGAAGGTTACGGAGATGAACCGTCTCACAGTGGACGAGTTCAAGTCGGCCGACAAACTGCCGCTGACCGTTGTGCTCGACGACGTGCGCAGCCTGTATAACGTGGGCTCAGTGTTCCGCTCGTGCGACGCATTCCGTGTGGAGGCGGTGTGGCTATGCGGAATAACGGCGACACCGCCGCACCCCGAGATTCACAAGACTGCACTCGGAGCGGAGGACAGCGTAAGCTGGCGCCACTTCGCTTCGGCACTTGACGCTGTCAGCGAACTGCGCTCGCGGGGCGTCACGGTGCTGGCCGTAGAGCAGTGTGAGGGCAGCACGATGCTCAACAAATTTGTTCCCGAGCGCGGCAGAAGCTACGCCGTAGTGCTGGGCAACGAGGTGAAGGGCGTGCATCAGGACGTCGTTGACGCCTGCGACGGCTGCTTAGAGATACCTCAGTTCGGCACAAAGCACTCGCTGAACGTCTCGGTTACGGCAGGAATAGTGGTGTGGCATTTTTTAATTCACAATTCATAATTCACAATTCATAATTTACAATAAGGCAATTCTCGATTTACAGGTAAATTAAAACATCCAACCCGATTGCGAATTATGAATTATGAATTATGAATTAAAAACATCCAACCCAATTATGTATTATGAATTGTGAATTATGAATTAAAAAAATAGGGTTTTCCCCACGTGTTTTAGGTCTTTCCGCTTTGCGGTATCAGTATTTTTGCCCACCTTTGCACCTGAATCAAGGTTCTCCGGCGACAGCACCGCCATGACGCAGACGACCGGTAAAGCCATAATAACATAAAATCTAACAATAACATGAAACGACTAATCATCTCAGCGCTGGCCGCACTGGCACTCATAATGCCCGCAGCCGCACAAAGCTATCACTACAGCAGATACTACAACTCTGACACAGGGCGCCTTGACTATGGCCGCCACGACAGCGGACTGGGCACGGGCAACATGTACTACGGATTCAGGATAGGTCCGTCGTTCTCGTTTGTCAACTCTGACGACCCTACGCTTGACGGCGGCGACTGGCAGACGGGACTTACCGTAGGGGCGCTCGTTGGCCTGCCTCTGTCGCAGAACATACCGCTGTATCTTGAAGCCGGACTGCAATATACCGAGAAAGGCGGACGCAAGAAGATAACCACCGCTGACGGCGAGAGAAAGAAGATGACGTATGACCTCAATTACATTGAGCTGCCGATTGTGCTGAAATACATTTATCCCATCGACAGCCACTTTACCCTGCAACCCTACTTCGGCGGCTATCTGGCCTGCGGCATAGGCGGCAAGATAAAGAACTTCGGCACACGCGAGGCTTTCAGCTCGTTCTCAGACGACGCCTTCCAGCGCTTTGACGGCGGACTGCGCATCGGCTGCGGCGTTGGCTACGACCTGTTCTACGCCGACCTGTCTTACGATATCGGCCTGTCTAACATCTGTCACGACACGTTCGACACGTCGCACAACGGATGCCTGTCGATTAACTTCGGCGTAAACTTCTAACCATACAGTAACGGCGCACAGACAAATGTCTGTGCGCCGTTGCCGTAAATAGGGTATGCTTTCATTCCAACCGTCCCCACCCTTTAGCTGCTGATAATGTTTACACTGCATTTTTGCGGCAATTCTTCTAATAATTTTCTTTGCAGGTTGAAAAGGGAATTAAGACACAATGACAATTAATGCGTCTTGCTACAGAAATACTTTAAGAATTAAAAAACAGACGTAGCCAAATTGTCCGCCATACAAAATAATTATCATAGCGTTCATTGTTCGTATTTCTTTGTCATTCAATACAACAATTTTTGCCGATAATCAAATTTACAGACTTCTACAATTCAACTATCTCACGTTTATTTCATGGGCATAATCATTCATAAACAAAAATGATATCTGATGAAAGATTTTATAAAAACGAACAAAGTCCCTTTTGATTGGGTAGAACGTCTTCAAGAATTAGATGATTATACTTTATTTATCAGCGATTGCTTTTGGATGTTAAAGACAAAAACAAATCTCACCTCATTTGTTTTGCCATTTTTGAAGACAACAATTCATCCGAACTTCTCGCAGGCTTCCTTGTACGTGTCAATGCTGCCGATGTCGAAGCGGCCTCCGTTCATCGGCCACGCATGAATAACGGTCCTGCTAACCATATAGTGCGCCAGGTTGCCGGGCGCGTCCTTGCCGCAACCGTTCTCAACCGAGTGGCGTATCAGGTCAAGGTCTTTCTTCAGATAAATATAAAAAGGAGGTACGGCCCAGCGGCTTTTAGGATGCTTGGGCTTCTCCTCCATGTCAAGCACTTTCATTTCTTCATCTACAAGAATAACCCCTGTGCGGCGCAGCTTGTCGATGTCCGGCTGTTCGTGGCACATTATGCATGACGTCTGCTTCTCTTTTGCAAAATCCACAAAGTCCCTGAACGAGAAGAACAGCAGATTGTCTGCCGCCACAACAAGCATGTCGTCGTCAATGTTCAGTCTGTCCATCGCGAACAGCAGGTCGCACACGGCTCCCAGACGCGTTTCGTTCGTCTCCGTGCCGTCGTCCACAATGGTTATCGGCTTTGTATAGTTCTGGCCGTTTGCCCAGTCCTCAAATATTTTTGCGAACTTATGGTTGGTTATGATGACGTGCTCCGTTATGTCGTCTATACGGTCGATGTCGTCCAGCATGCGCCCGAGTATTGTCCTTTCGCCGATTTTCAACAAGGGCTTAGGATAGTTGCGCGTCAGTCCGCCGAGCCTCGTGGCATAGCCTGCCGCTATTACTATATTCTTCATTCCGTTGTTCTTTGATTATGAAATATGACTGTGGGCTACACGAATCGCGCCCCGTCGTCAGGCCTTACAAAATACACCTTGAAAGTGTTCTCGTATTCAGGAAACTTCTCAAGGTAACGCCTCGTCAGTTCCTTTTCTATTTCTTCCGTATATTCAGGATTGACAAGCGCCACGCACGCGCCCTTGAAGCCCGCTCCAGAGAAACGGCCTCCGTAAACGCCGGGCAGCGTGCGCATTATCTCGTATATGGCGATAAGCTCCGGAGAGCCGCACTCGTAATTATGGATGCTGCTCTCGCAACTGTCGAAGCTCAGCTTGCCGAACAGCTTAAGGTTGCCGCTCTCCCATGCGGTGACACCCTGACGCACGCGGCGGTACTCTGAATAGAAGTGTTCGGCACGGCGGGCGAACCTCTGCGGCATGGCTATGCGTGTCTTCTCAAACGTGGCTTTGGGTATGTCGCGCAGGAATGTCTTGTCAAACGGCTTAAGCGGCTGGTCGGTATATGCCAGCATGTTCCACGCCGCCGTCTTGCACTCGTACACTCTCAGGTTGTAGTCGCTGTTTACAAGGCTGCGCGTAAGCCCTGAGAAGAATATGCCTATCTCAAAGTCGGGCATGTCAGGGTTGTGCCGTATTATGCGGTAATCGTTGCTGTCGCAGTCAAGAAACAGCAGGCCGTCCTTCTTTCCCAAGGCTATGCACGCCTGGTCGAGTATTCCGTTGTTAAGCCCGATATACTCACGCTCCGCCTCCGAGGCAATCCTCACCACCTCAAAAGGCTTCAGCTCAATGTCGTTGGCCTTGGCGAGGGCCATGGTATAGGCTATGAGCACGGCCGCGCTTGACGACAGTCCGCCTACGGGCAGCGAGCCTTGCAACACTCCGTTTATGCCGTGCTTCAGTGTAAACCTCTTTTTCAGCGCGTACTTCACGCCGCGGGCATAGTCGCCCCAATGGTGTTCCTTTACCTGTGTCGCCTGTGTAACGTCAAAGTCAACCGTCCCGTCGAAGGTCAGCGACTCAAGATGTACACGCCCGTCTTCATTCGGAGTAAACCAAAGGTCAACACCCTTGTCTATGGCGAAGCCCGTCACCAGTCCGTGCTGGTGGTCTACGTGCGCGCCTATCGGACACACACGGTAAGGGGCGAAAATGTGATATTGATATTCCATGTTTCTGTGTTATTTGTCTTTTATATGTCTGTAGACTTCCGTCACCTGGTCGGCAATTTTCTCCCAGTCGTACTTCGTCATGTCGTAGTCGAAGTGCTGCAGAGGCTGCGCGATAACGTCTTTCAGCTTCGCTGTGAGGGCGTCCACATTGCCCACGGGGAAGTAGTCGCTCTCCGGCAAACCCACTTCCTTGTTTGCCGGAATGTCGCTAACGATTACCTTCACGCCGTAGCTCATCGCCTCAAGCAGGGCTATCGGCAGGCCCTCGTGGCTTGACGGCAGGCAGTAACAGCGGCAATTGGTCAGCAGCGAGTGCAGCTTGCGCCCCTTGATAAAGCCCGTAAGCACGACTCTATTCTTCCTCGCCGTCTCCTTCAATGAACGAGAATAGTCGTCCTCAAAGTCTGTGTCGCCGGCAAGAACAAGCTTTATGTCATCGCCGGTATTTTTACTTTTTAATTGTTCATTTTTAATTCTGCCGAAGGCCTCGACCAGGTGGTGCAGGTTCTTCTCGGGCACGAAGCGGCACATGCCCAGTATGTATTTACCCTTCTCTATGCCCAGCTCATTGAAATATTCTGGATAGTCGCACACCTCAGGCTGCGACACTCCGTTATATATAAGGTGAACACGCTGCGTCCGTCCGTACTTCCGTTTTATCAGATTGCGGATCACGTCGGAAATCACAATCACGTCATCTGCGAACATGCAGCCGAACCTTTCGCCCAACTTCAGCACGGCCTTTGCCGCCGCACCCCACTTGTCGCGGTCGTAGTCGGGACCGTGGTGGGTGAACACCACCTTCATTCCCAGCAGCTTTGCATAAGGTACGAGCAGCGCAGGTCCTATGGCGTGGATGTGCAGCACGTCAGCCCCGAGCCTCTTCGCCTCGTTTATCGCGCGGAACGTGTGTATTATGGCCTCAAAAGACTTCTTCTTAGGGCTCTCAACGTCCACCAGCCTCACGCACCGCCATTCCGTCAGACCGTCATTGACATAACTGCTCCGCCGTATCACTGTCACGTCAAAGCCGCGCCGCGCGATTCTCGGAAACAGCTCCTCGCAGTGGGTCTCCACGCCGCCCATCACGTTCGGGATGCCGCGCGTGCCGGTAACTACTATTTTCATAAATTCATCACAGTTTTAAAATAAATCCTTACTTTTGCAAAGACAAAAGCTTCTTACATGAAAAAGACCGCAGGCAACATAAAGGAAACATTGCAATACGCAGGAATAATCACTCTCTCCTGCCTCTCCGCCCTGTGGCTTGTCGTGAGAGGGAAAAGGTGGAAATGACATTATTTCTCAAAGTCCTTTATAAACGTTATCACCTCCATTTTTACACATTCATGCGGATTTTATGTACATGCGGATTTGCAATCCGCATGTAAGAGTATCAGGATTTGCAATCCGGCAAAAAAGAACATCATTTTCAGGATTTCAAATCCTGATACTTGATTCCGGCAGATTGCAAATCTGCCGGAACGAGGATATGCCGGAACGGCACACACAGTCCGCTTTATGTTTTCTTACAATGAGGAAAAGTATTAAATAATCAAAACTTCTCCCTCAAGTCTCCCTGACACGGGTCCTGACCGACGTCACACCATTTCGGGTCGATGCAGGCCGGCTTGCCCTGCAAGGAGCGCAGCTTGTTCTTCAGCGCCCACTTGGCAGGATACTTGATGTACTTGTGCATCACGGGGCTGGCCGTGCCCACCATCCAGCAGTTCTTGGGGCACTTGCGCACCATGGCGCGCACCTTCTGAGCCTGCTCGCTCTCCCAGATTTCCATGAACGGAGCGTCGTGGATGTTGCCCATGCTCTCCTTCCAGTATTTCTCCTCCAGACCGTTGCAGGGCATCACCGCGCCCCACGGGTCGATAAAGAAGTTCACCATGCCGGCCTCGCACGGCAGCATACGTTTTCCACCTTCAATGTAATTAATCAGTCCCATATTGAACCACGCGCGGAACCAACTCTTCGGGTGCTTCTCCTTGAGCTGCCACTCTATCAGCTGGCGGAAGTTGTCGCACACCTCGTCCTTGTTCGTTATCACGTTGTCGCTCTTGTGGAAGTAATACGAGTTGTGGAAAGCCGCCGTGGCGAACTCCATGCCCATGGCCAACGAGAGCTGGTAGAGCGAGAGCATGTCGCGCGAGTTGTGGTTGGAGACGGTGCAGCCGAAGCCGATATCCTTCAGTCCCATGTGCTTCAATGTAAGCAGCGTGCGCAGGCCCTTGTCAAAGCCGCCGGCATGTCCGCGCAGCTCGTCGTTCTTCTGGCTCAGTCCCTCGATGGATATGCGTATGCCGATGTTGGGAAACTTCTTTGCCAGAGCCACCACGCGGTCCTCAAACCAGCCCGACGTAGAGATTACTATGCGGGGCGTGTGGCGGTAGCATTCCTCCACAATCTCGTCAAGGTCCTCGCGGATGAACGGCTCGCCGCCGGTGAGATTGATGAACTTAAGCTGCGGCAGCGACTTCAGGTCGCTTGCCTTGATTTCCTCCTGACGGTTGGTCGGGTTCTTCCAGATGTTGCACATCTGACACCGCATCGGACAGCGGTAGGTCAGGATAATGCTTGCGTCCGTCGGACGCGGAATGTTCATGTTAGCCATTATTGTATGTTTTGTTTTTATTGATTTTTATGTTGATTTCATGTATAGGTGACATCTTTTGCGTAAAACATGCCACTTATACGTTGCATATTTTGTCGGAATTATGTCACTTATGGAAAATATTTTGTATTTTTGCAGTAGTCAAGCCATGTTGTCGGCTGTTTTCGTGAAAGGTTATCCTTTCCGCATATTTGTATTGTTACGGCAAAAAACAGATTGATATGAATTACAAGGACATTCTCAAGGAAATTATCATTTGGCAGCAGCACTTCGTGCAAAGCGTAAAGCTATACAAGCGAGGCGTCAGAATATCACCGGCCGGAAACTATGTGTTTGTGGGCATAAGACGTGCGGGCAAGACCTACATGCTTTACCAGTACATACAGGAAATGCTGAGCCAGGGACACGACATAAGCGAGATACTGTTCGTTAATTTTGAGGACGAGCGCATAACCGACATGCGCAAGGAAGACCTGCATCTTGTGATTGACGCCTACCGCGAGCTGTTTGCCCATAAGCCTGTTGTCTTTCTTGACGAGATACAGAACATTGACGGCTGGGAGCATTTCGCGAGACGGCTTGCTGACGAGGGTTACAGGGTATTCATCACCGGAAGCAATGCCCACATGCTGAGCCGCGAGATAGCCTCGACACTTGGCGGACGGTTTATCATGCAGGAAGTGTGGCCATTCTCTTTCCGTGAATATCTTGAATACAATGGCATCGTGCCGGGCGAGCACTGGGCGCTGTCACCGCAGAAAGCAGACGTGGTACGCATGTTCACAGACTACTTCTACTTCGGCGGACTGGCCGAGACGTTCCGCTTCGATGACAAACGTCTGTGGCTGACATCCCTTTACCAGAAGGTGCTTTACTCTGACATCGTGGTCAGGAAAAGCATACGCAACGAGCAGAGCATGTCGCTGCTGATACGCAAGCTGGCCGACAGCGTGATGCAGCCGATGGCAGTAAAGCGCCTGCAGAACATCCTGCAAGGCGACGGCACGAGAATAAGCCGCCCCACAATCACCGCCTACCTGTCTTATCTCCGAGAGGCTTTTCTGTGCTTCTCCATTCCTAATTTCACTGACACCATAGCCCAACGCGAGAGCATACAGAAGCATTATTTCTACGACAACGGGCTGCTCAATCTGTTTCTCATAAATCCTGAGACCAGACTTCTTGAGAATCTTGTGGCAATCAGCCTTTACCGCAGGTACGGCGAGGGGCTGTATTATTATAATTACGGTGTGGAAGTGGATTTCTACATTCCGTCAGAGCAGACAGGAGTACAGGTGTCATACGAGATGTCAGGTGCCGACACGCGCAACCGTGAAATCACGGCACTGCTGAAACTGAACGCCTACAAACCTCTGAAACGTATGCTCATCATCACCTACAACGAGGAAAACAGCGTTGAGAAAGACGGCGTGTCAATAGAGATTGTGCCCATATGGAAATGGCTGCTCGGCTAATCCTCTGTTCCGGCAGATTTGCAATCTGCCGGAATTGAGTATCAGGATTTGTAATCCTGAAAAAACGATTTTTGCCGGATTGAAAATCCTTATACACATACATGCGGATTGCAAATCCGCATGAACCCCAATCTGGCAAAGAACAGGAGCTATTGTGCCTGCACTATCTGCCGCATGATATCACGCCCCATGCTTTTGCGTGAGAACTTTTCGAGAAAATCATGTCTTGCGTTAGAGCCGAGACGCATGCACTCTTCCTCATTATCAAGCAAGGCTGATATGGCCTTTGCCGCCTCGGCCGTGTTTTTTGTCAGACAAATGCCGTTAACATTGTCGCGCACATACATCTCGCTCAACGTACTGGGAGACGTCACGGCTACGGGCTTGCCGAACATCATGCCCGTAAGCAGCACCGTGTCGCCTGAACATATATTTCCATCTGCAATCGGGGTTATGCAAAGCCGGGCATCGTTGAAGTAAGCATACTGTGGCTGACCTATAACATCGTTACGCCATGTCACATTGCCGGGCAACGGCTTTGACGGCGACCAGACATCGCTTAATATCACAAGGCGTTTATCCTTGAGGCAGTCTTGCCTCCATACGTCGACAAGCCAGTCAAAATCACGGTTGCTACGGCCTATCGAGAGACAGTAATCAGGCAGACCGGTATGTGCGTTTTCATATCGGCTTTTTATGTCATCAATGCCGAATCCAGTGACTATAAACTTCTCACGGGGTATGCCCAGCTCTGCGTGCATCCGCTCAACATAATTATAGCTCAGCACATGAAGGTGGTCAAGATAGACATTGTTACACGAATAACGCATAAAACGCTGATATACCGAACCCGCCAACCCGGGCTTGCGCTTATATGTAAAGTTGACCGCTACGAGCAGTCCGTGCTTCTTAAGCCTGAACAGCCGACAGTAAAAAGCCATGATTATGGCATGAAACTGTTGCCAGCCTAAGATTATGTCATACTTCTTCCGCACTGACAGGCAGCGCAACGGCAAAAAGAAATAATCCGCATAACGCAACAAATTATCAATCAGGCTTTTATGCCCCCCCGACGGGAATTTGCGTCATCTACATCGCATAAAACGCTTTCTCTGATGCCATCGGCAAATGTCTGCAGACCGTCATTAGAACAATCTGCCATTATAAGAATTTTCTTTGCTCGCATATGTATTTTAGACTTTGGTTTTCAGTAATCCCTCAAACACCCTCATCAGCCGCTCATAATGCACCTCGGGAGTATATTCTCTGATCAGCCGTTCATACGCCTGCCCGCCCATACATCTTGCCTTATCAGGATTATCAAACATATATTTTACTTTCTGTCTGAAGTCATCAGTGTCTCCGTACCTGAAAGTAAGACCTGTGACATTATCTTTGACAAGCTCGGGCAGCGAACCGAAGTCGGTCGCTATCACCGCCTTCTTGTAGGCGAAGCTCTCAAGAATGACATTGGGAAAATTGTCGTACCACTCTGAAGGGACAACCGTGCAGAGACATGATTTCAAATAAGGCACAATCTCGTCAAAACTCTTACGTCCCAGAAACTCTATATTATGCCGCCTGCCCGTCAGGTAAGCTTTCAGCTCATCCTCATAACCGTCGTTCGAGAAGCCTATTACCTTCAGGCTGTAGTCCGTGTTCTCAAAAGTCCTGACCAGAGTCATCAGGCCCTTCTGCTTCTCTATGCGCCCTACGAACAATACGAACGGCCGGTATTCAACGTCGGGGTCAGTCTCTTTCAGGTTGAAGAACGTAGGTATATGGTTCAGCTTACGCAGAGGTATGCCGTACTCGTTCAGCTTTTTCAGCGTAAAGGCCGACGGCACCACAAAAGCGTCGATGCGCTTCGTAACGCCCATAACGTCATGAAGCCACTTCGCCGCCATCTTTATCGCCGAATAAACGGGCGAGTTGAGCACGCAACGGTATTTCACGCAGCTCAGCCTCTTGCCCTTCAGGCAGTCCTCACACACGCCCGTGCGGTCGTTGTAGAAAAGCGCGTTGGGGCACATATACTGAAAGTCGGATATGCGGTGAACTACGGGCACGCCCATGCCGCGCGCCGCGTCGACAATGCTCGGCGAAATCTTGTTGTGCATCTGCATGATGTAGACAAGGTCGGGGCGCGTGTCACGGATTAGCCGGCGCATCTTGCGACGGGCCTCGAAAGAATAAAACATCCTCGTAAACGACTTTACAATCATCCTCAACGACTTCTTCTTAGCCTGCGCGAAATACACTTCATCGTCAACAATGTCGAGAAAATATCTCTCATAATCATTCGGCAGATTGCGCCTGCTCTTAACGCTGAACGGAATGACCTCGTGCCCGTGACGCTCGAGAATCTCCTTTATGTTGAAATAATAACGCTCAGGCCCGCCACTGATGAAGTAGCGGTAATTTACCAAAATAATTCTCATGTTTTACGGTTTATTTTTAGTGAAAAAACGCCCGGCAAACCACAGTCCTCCCGTTTGCCGGCTTTTATCGGTTCTTCCGCAGTTTTGGTGTATGACATCCAATTTTTGAACAATATAACACACACCCTCTTGTAGGGACATTATTGGCTTAACGCCGAACTTCGTTTCATAATGTCCGAATGTTTCGGAGAAACATATCGCACGCGATTTTACCGCCGACAATGAACATCTCTTACTTTTTGCCATTGACTTTTAATTGTTAATTGAACAATACGCCTCTCAGTGGCGTGCGGACATTATGAATAATGTCCCTACCCGTGGATGCCTACTGCTGTGCTGCATCTGTCCTCTTATTCCATACACCCAAATTGCTAATGAACCCCAAAGGCCGTCTTTTGGAAAGCGAAAGGCCGTCTTTTGCACACTCGTTTGCCGTCTTCTGAAAGTCCATTTGCCGCCTTTCAGAAAATGGGGCTCATCCGCAGCTAAGCCGCATAATGACAGGAATATGTATGTGAACAATAGAGCAGGCAATAAGGCAACTATAGTTATTTTATTTTTCGGGAAACATCTCTCATCTGTCACTTTTCCTTTATAACTCATTTATTTTCAGCCGGTTATGCCGTGACAGATGCAAAAAACATCTGTCACCGGCCAACGTCCTGACAGTCAGCGTCATACGGAGGAAAAGTGACAGATGACAGATGAAATCAAAAAAATTTTATCTGTGAACCGTACAGCATAATGTGTTCCAGCAGATTTGCGGCCCTGACAAAAAGTTATATTAAGAATGAATTATCGGATTACAAATCCTTATACTAAGCCCACACGGATTGCAAATCCGTGTGAACAGAGGATTCATGTGAACGGGCATCAAGCGCCATCTTGGCTGCTTTATACCTGAATGTTATACACCTAAATTACGGAAGTTCCACCGTTCGGAACGTAAAAACAGTAATTTACTTATCGCATGGAAGATGAAGCATACGCCCGATTTTCAAGTCCCACTCATTAGGTTCAAACGGAACATTGCCAGAAAAATGGAAAAACGTCAGTTCGCCAAAGTAGATTTTTCCGTTAATGTCATACAGGTCGACTCTTACGTGTGGAAATCCTTTTGACAGTATGCCGGCAATTCGTTTCATCTCCTCAAATCCTTCAGGTTTTTTTATTTCTTTTGTTGCCCAAGGATGGCCTTGTCTGAACGGCAAATGTCTGAAATCTGTATCAAAAAAGTCAAACCTGGTATCAAATGGTCTGTCTGTAGCCACAAAAAGAAATTTTACTTCACCGTCAAAACAAAAGAATTTATAATCTTTCAATTCTGTTCCGCTTTCATCAACCATGAACTTTTCAGCTATGATACGTGGTTTGACATTCTTGTATGGATATTCACGATGCTCGTAAAAAAAGTTGTTTTTCAAGCTCTTCTCAAGCTTTTTTCTTGCAGCATTCATGTCCATCTTGCTCTTGTCTTTCACGATGACAACGCCTCCGCTGTCATGGGTAGTTTTAAGAACAAACTGGGGGGGGGAATTTTTTGAAGTCAATGTCTTCAAACCTGTCCCAAACACCAAGAGTCGGTATGACATACTCGTCTCCTAAAATACTGCTGACATACTTCTTTGCCTCATACTTGTCTACAAGCCGGGTATATTCTGGATGTATGTCGTTCAGCTTCAGCCATTGCAGCTTTTCATTATATGTTTTTGGGTGGTCAAGGTCAAGAAAATGCCTCATTCCTGAAAAGTATTCAAGCTTTACGTACAGCCGGTCATTCTTGATAAGCCGGCTGAAGCAACGGCGGAGTATCACGCCGAAAGCCCAATACGGGTCTTTAAAGACTTTTAGATATCTGTTCATTTTCTTGTTCTTTCTTAAAATATGGTGATAATTAATAAAGATTTTTATTGTCAATGTATCTGAGCATAACCGGATTGTATGAATTCCTGATATTTTTCAAGATAAGTCCTGGCTGTCACCCTGACATTGTAGACATTGAGAACTCTCTGATATGCCTTCTCAATCATAGATTTGTCGTTCATGCCGCGCAGAAAAATCTCTATTTTCCCGGCGCAGTCATTAACATTCTGATTTTTGAATGAATAACCGTAACGGCCGTTGTCTATAATTTCCAGTGGTCCTTGATTCTCCGAGACAAGAACCGGAACTTTGGCAGCCATTGCCTCCGTTACCGTAAGACCGAACCCTTCAAATATTGAAGGCTGTACAAATAAGTCGTAGTCATGAAGGTGGCCGAACACATAAGACTGTTCTTTTGCCCCTAAAAAATTTATATTCTCCTGAAGCCCCGAATCTTCAGTCAACTTCCTTAGATAGTCTAAAGATTCTCCGTCGCCGATAAAATCAACTGAAATGTTCTTATAGCCTTTCTCCACAAGCCTGTGGACGGCTTTTATCAATATGTGCTGTCCTTTCTTCTGATGAAAAAGCCTGCTTACCTGGACTATTCTGAATTTATCATCAGGATTATGGGACGAGTTCTCTATCAGGTCGGGATTTATGCCGTTCGTAACAACCTCAGAAACTAAATGAACATTATTCCAGATATCATCTTTCACTATATTCGAGATGGCATAAATCCTTTTTGACTTATACAGATATTTTTCATTATTTCTATATCTTACGTCGTGCTGAGTAACACATAATCTTTCTTTCAACTTCCTGAATACAATATATTTGGCTATCGAAGAGTTATGTAAATGTATTACATCCGGCTTTAATTCTGAAAGCAGTAGATTCAGCCGAACGACAGGCAATGGGCTTTTTGAACCGACCTTACGGTTAAGGCAATGGAAACGTATTTCTTTATTCAGCGCGTCTTTAAGACTGTTGTCTATTATATTGTTTATAACGACAATATGGACTTCGTGCCCATACTTAACTTGTTCGTTCGTAATGTTGGCAAGCATTGTCTCAATGCCACCAAGCCCAAACCCGAATACAATGTGTGTGATTTGCATAGAATAAAAGAAACGTTGGATTAGAAGAAAATTACAATACAAAATATAAGAGGAGCTTATCTGTCACGCTAAATTATTGCAGTTGCTTAATTTTTAAATTTGTAAAATTATCCTTGTTTCTTAAGCGCTTGTATTTTTTTGTAATATTTGGTATTAATCTGGGAAATAATCTATCAGTATAGTGCAATATCAGACCAGGAATAAATCCTATCACATTCCAAGGGCCAGGCATTTTTTTATATAAAGTCGTTAAAGAATATTTAGAATATAAACCATATCTATAATACAGCATGCAAGATTTAAGTTGTTCCGTGAAGATATAAATATTTTTATTTTTCCTTTTAAATATCTTATACTTAAGAAGTATATTCTCAACGCAACCAATTGGATTGTTCTTATATGTTGATGAGGAGGCTGCAGTTATACTATTGTTGTTGTATTCTCTTACGTAAATTGGATAATTTACGTAATATGCATCATATTTTAATGCCATTGGAAACCAAAAAGAAGATTCTAAAACAAACTTTTCAGATCCATATTTTGGCCATGGAAATTCAAGAAAAATATTTTTCTTTATAACTTCTGCCCTATCACCTGTCGCACGGTCATAATATCTGTAATCAAAAAAATTTGAAACTCTATTCTTTTTATAAGGATGAGTACCGACTATCTCACCATTCTCAAATTCTGACAAAAATACCAAACCACACAACTTTGGATCTTTTTCTAAAACATACATATAATCCAATATCTTTTGAATCGCATCTGGTGTTATATAATCATCTGGGTCTAAGCGAAATATCATTTTCCCATGCGATTCTTTCACACCTAAATTAAAAGTGTTTGCGGGTCCTTCATTTTCTTTATCTATAAAACGAATCTTAAATGTGTCTGTATTAAAATCTTTAATAATTGTTTTTAAATTATCAGTACTTCCATCATTTATTATCAGCCATTCAAAATCCTTATTTGTTTGTAATAATAAGGATTCGTATGTCCTACGAATAGTTTTCGCCTTATTATAACACATTGATAAAACAGTTATCGTAACAGGATTTTCCATATCAAATAAGTTTTATAAAAATTTATAACTTCCTAAAATAAGTTCTTCAAATTTTCAATTCTTTCCTCATTACGTTCCCATCCTTAAAAAGATATACATAGTTAGGATATTGCTGGAAGGTATCAACAACTTCAGGAACAGGGTACTTCATTGTATAACCATCTAAAAACCACCCGTTCATCTTACCGGAATCCACTCCTAATGTCTCGTTGTCACTAAAGGTCTGCACCATATTTATCGGAAAACTTAATAACTTAGATGATAAAGGTGAGCGGCCGTTTGTCAGCCACTTGTGCCTCCTTATTTGTTCACATATATATCCTTCCAACGAATTAGGATTAGTAAAAACATACTTCTTAAACAACTTAATTATCAGCTCCTTGCTGTATATATGTGCATCTACAGAAAAATGATACCCCCAATTGTTGTTTTGCGGAACGTCATATGTGTTCCACAGCAATCCCATATCATCTCTTTTCACATTTGCCGGTTCTTCATTCATGCCATTCCCAAGACGCAGCGAGAATTGATTCTGAAAAGGAGATGAAGCAATCCAGTCCATTATTTTCTGACTTACGCTCACCTTATTTATGAATATGGCGTCATCTGTCATAAACATTATATATCTTGAGCTGTTGTTTTCCAACATGCTGATAAGCCTCTTTCTGAAATCTGTCCGCGGTCTGCGCAATGACGGATACCGGTAAAGATGAACCATATTACGCAGATTCATATAATCGGAAATGCTGTATTCCTGCTTTGCCTTGCATTCCCTGCTGAATGATACATCTGCATATTTCCTTTTCAAGATTTCATATCCCTTTTCAAAATCTTTTGTGGAAGTATTGTACAGTACCTCAACTGAATAAGCAGGCTGCAGCCACATTTCTTTCAATGAAGTAAGTAATGTGTCAAGCTGCATGGCTCTGTTAAATGAGAAAATAATTATTTGCAACATCTGTTCTTATTTATTTTATTATTTGTTTTCTTCCTGCGAGGAGAGGGAAATAACGATATATGATACATGAGAAAAGCAATGACAAAATGGCGACGGCTAAATATTCAACATAGACACTCATTCTGAAAATATTGAGCAGCTCTATGAAATATCCATGACTAAGCAATATAAGCATCGAATATTTACCGAATGGTGCAATGACTGCCGGCAGAATTTTCGCAACAGACATAAAGAAGCAGCTGCCTGACAGAGCGTTAAGAACGAGCACGAGCCACGGCTGACAATATGTATTCCATATCATTTGAAGCGGCTGAGCGTCAAATATTTTTACCCCCCCCAAATAAAATATGGCCAAGACGGCTGTTACTGAAATCTGCGTCAACAGCCGTCTTGGCCGTAGTATACAAGGCCTCGCCATCTCACCGAATGAGACAAAACACATACATGTCATTGCTGTTGAGGCATAGAATGGCAAAACAAGACGGTGGTTGAATATCCGGATATAATTCATATAAAATCCGGCCAATGACACACAAAGACTTAGCAAAATCCGGCAAGTCTTGCTCTCGCCGGAGAATTTATATATTAAGAAATACATAAGATAACACCAGAACATGCAAAGCAGAAACCACGACATACCATTAATCGACTGATACGGATTAATCATTAACTTCAATGTCTCAAGTATCCCTGACGAGAGCAGGGAAATGATTATCGCCGGAACGGCAAAAAACATATATGGCACGATAATTGAGTTGAACTTCTTTTTAAGTAATGAGGCCAGCGTATCAGGCTGTTTATAAAACAAACCCATTATGACAAAGAATACAGGCATTGTCCAACCGTCAGTCCAATGAGAGTGAAAACCTGCCACGTGCCAGCTTATTACTATAAGCATGGCAGCACCTCTTACAGAGTCAACAAAATCATACCGTTTTCTTAAATCAGATGTCATACTGCATATGTGCGTTTTGTTCCAGATAAATCCTGTCCTTGTCAGAAAAGCGGGATATCCCAATTGATTTTTTATCCTTAAAATATTTATTAAAAATCTCTTCAAGATATTTCCGTGAGAACCGTTCGTTCTCAGGATAAAGTTTCTTCTCATGTTCCATTATCTCGTCAATTGTGAATTTTGACGCAATGATTCTGGCAGGCACTCCAACCAGGACCGAATAGGGGGGGTAAGATTTATTAACAATTGCACCTGCTCCGACTATGGTTCCTCTCTGCAGATGTGTGCCGGACAGCAGTATAGCCTTTGTTCCCACCCAGCAGTCCTCGTCCACGCATACGCCTTCTTCATTATCATTAATATGGTAACGTTCCAATATCCTTTGATTAATACCAACCGTAGGCACATGGTTTCCTGTAACTACCGTGCATCCGAAGGACAATGAGCTCCATTTCTTTATCGTCACAGTTCCTCCAGCTATTATGAAGTTGCAGAACGGCTGTATCAACGTATAATCATCCAAAAATATGTTTTGTGGCATACCTGTATAAAACGGCTGTAAGATATTGTTGTCTTTACCGCAATATCCCAAACGCTTCTTAATTCTTTTCTCTTTATAAGAATTCCACAGTCTTCCTATAATCATATTTTCTTATATTTAGAGGTTGTAATGAATGATAATCAGCTCAATCCATTATTTCAGTTTAATCAAACTGTATGGGTCGTATTTATTCTGAAGCTTGGCGAACATGTTATTTTATCAGGATTAGTATTGAGCCATGCGCCCCACCAGCCGAACGAGCTGTTGGTTATTACCTGATGCTTACATTGAGCCATAAGCTGCATATCC
This sequence comes from uncultured Prevotella sp., assembly GCA_900550365.1. Taxonomy (GTDB): domain Bacteria; phylum Bacteroidota; class Bacteroidia; order Bacteroidales; family Bacteroidaceae; genus Prevotella. The sequence goes on from URRR01000014.1 coordinate 19,538, forward strand.
CTGTAACTTTCAGTCCCGCTGTTCCAGTCAACAAACACTATACGGTCTTTACGTCCGTCAAGACCTAATATGTCAGCATTGTCTTTTGCCCATTTAACGCTTCCCGGGTCACAGAAGATAAAGAACACAGGGTTTGAAGTATGCCGGCGGATTAATTTTACAGCTCTTTTGAAATATCCGGTAGCATAACACGGATAATTGTTCCCAAGCATATCTCCACGTCTGGCATGGATTGCCACAGAATCCGTCTCTTTTATATATGAAAAGGCATCATGATTTTTCTTGTCTTTAATTTCAGGAAATGTAAAGACTTTCCTTACTTCATTTTCTATAAGTTCAAGTCCGCTGCCTTTGTATTTGAATTTCAGTTTCTGCCCTGCGAACAATGGTTCTTCTGATTTAATGAAAAGTTCCGACTTGCAGTCTAATTGGGCCAACGGCAGAGGCCGACGCATTTTCCACATTTTCAACCTCATGTACAATTGTGTTTTCTTCAGTTTATTTTTCAACTTATGTCTGTTGTATCGTTCATTATATTCAGACTTAAATCGTTCTTCTTCGAAATCACCGAAAGTGTTGACAAGTGACAGACCGTGATTGGCAAAAGCTTTGGTGAAATATACCGGATAATTCATATTTTTGCTCCAAAACCGACTTTCTCTTATTTCACGCATGATTTCACTCCACTCACTTTCAGAGAAAAGCTTTTTTATATTCTCCGTTTTAATCTTGAATATGTTTTCAAGCTCATATCCGTTCCACTGGCAAGTGATGTTATTGCATTCAGGAATGTCATAAATGATGTTCTCAATGTAGATATCGTCTTCCGGATTGGCCTTTCTCATTGCAAGATACTCGCAGAATGAAAGCATCTGATTGCCTAATCCTGACTCAATATGGATTACTTTCATTAATTTATTGTTTGTTGTTAATATTCTTATATAACAGCAGATCTTTAGGGCGTTTCAACTGGGATATCTGATTTTTATGCAGTATCATGCTTATCATCACAAAATACATTACAAGATTTTTAGGCTCAGATAACGAACTGCCTGCAAAAGAACATAAAAAAAGCATAATTAGTTGAGCTGCGCCTACAATCAACAACGCGTTGGTTCTTCTTTGCTTATACAGATAACAAGCGAGACTGATCAGCATCAGCAGATAAATCAGTCCACCGCCAAAGCCTAATCTTGAAATGATATTTCCATAAGCTATATCAGGCGTTGTGAGCTGAGTAGGCATTTCTGTCGACGGATTAACCAAGCCTAATCTGAAATTATATAATTTAGTGACCAATGGCTGATTGTCTGATATTAATCCCAACCCGAAAATCTGTTCACTTAACGGCCGGTGAACTAAGTAATCAATACGCTCATAGACCCAGCCTATTCTATATGTCATGGTGCCACCGTCACCGTAATTAAAATCTTTATACGCACCTGAAAAAAGAACCGACAAGTCGTCACTTGTACCTCCCTCAGAGAATCTTTCGGAAATGATGCCTGCAAACGGAATAAACAATATACCGAGTACGACCACGGTTTTCAATAACCTTGAGGCTTTACCCATGAAATAAATGCTCAATATCACAATCATTAATGAAGAAAAGATTCCTGTACGCCCGAGTGTGCATATCAAAGCAATGAAAAATATAATACGTAAAATGTTTACACGCTTCCCGAAATATTCAGGAACCACAAACGTAAGAGCTAAAAACAGATCCAACAAAGCTGGAATGTTATACACTCGCAACAAACCGACAGAGGGGTCAATTGACGCCTCGCCATATGGCATCAAAGGCCGTCCGACAACTATCTGCATGAAGTACAGCACAGATGTAACAATCGTAATCCAGGCAAGCATGGGCATCAGCCGGCAAAGCTCCTTAGGCGTAATCCTGATTAAAATAGGCAAGGAGAATATCAGCAGGAAGTCTCGTCCGCCCTGCAGAATCTGGTAAAACGAGAAGCCGTAATGAAAATAAGAAAAGGCTATGCTGCAAATCATGAAACAGAGAAACAGCTTGTACCATAACATGAACTTTGTCTTTGGCAGACGGTATTGTTTGGCCAAGATAAGGTGTAGCGAGATTATAAATGTATAGATAATGGCCATATCCTTATTCTTAACACCGATAACCGCATCAGTCGTAAGCCCGAAACCACCACCATATCCGAGCATGAAACTGAGGTATATAAGGTATGAAATGTGTCTGTATTTCGGCTTGAAATACAAATACAACGAAATGATCAGCAGTAAAATACCTATCATAAAAGTTTCATATATCAAAATGTCAATATCCTTACGGCAGACACCTCTGCGTCGAAGCTACGGGGGACAAATATTCAGGCCTCGGTCTTATTTTGCATAATACCGTGTTATTCCTGTTTTCTTACATATTGCCGGATTTCCTGCTATCAGCGTGTTCTCCTCTTCAACGCTCTTAGTTACGACAGAGCATGCCGCCACAACACATCCTTTTGCGATGTGAACACCTTTCAGTATGGTTGATTTTTGTCCTGTCCAGACATCTGCTCCGATTTCTATCGGCTTGTGGCATACTGAAAGTTTACCTGTCTCAAGATTTATTACGCTGTGAAAATCTGTATCCATAATTGTTGTTTCCCAACCAAGATGTACATTCTCATCAAATTTTATACTGTCCATACAGATAATTCTTGCTTCAGCCAAATTATGAAATTGGTCTCCTATCTGGAAAACAGCATCCTTTCCTACAGAAATCCGCGCTCCATGGCCGAAGTAAGCTTTACCGTCAATGATGATTTTCCCGTAAAGTTCCAATATGCTCGGAGAGAAACGTTTGTCGTAAATGCCTACACTACCGAAGCCTATTGACATTCTACCTCCCCCCCCATTAACAATTATTAAGCCTCGTCCCTTCACTCTGCAGTTCCACCTTACCAGTACCGGCAATTTCCAGAAACTTACGTTAGGGCACAACCTGTAACTTACGTATAAGCTCTTCGGTATGGAAAGTATTTTTTCTAACTTACTGTTCATATCTGTAGATTTATATTTACCTGTTTTTATTTGAGAAATATTCTTTCATCGCATCAATGTCAGTCATCAGTTGCCAGTTCTGCCTTATCCATTCTATCGGTCTGTTCCACCATTCTACGTCAAGCAGGAAATCAATTGTCTCCTGGTCGTATCTGTATTTTATTATCCTTGCCGGTATGCCGCCGACTATCGCATAAGGCGGCACGTCTTTTGTAACTACCGCACCGGCTAATACCATTGCCCCGTCGCCAACGTGTATTCCTTCTATCAACTTGACATCTGCACCTATCCAACAGTCTGAACCCACAGCCACAATATATCCCGGCTCAGCATATTTGAATTCATCATATAGCTGCCTGTCGGTAAATGTCTGCCCGTTCTGTCTTAATAAAGAAAAGAACATAGGGCATGTGGTGGCAAATGGGTATTTATAAGGGTGGCGCCCGAATATCACATTGCAATTACCTGCAATAGACGTAAACCGGCCTATCTTTCCTTTAAACACGCCCATGGTTCCTATATACGAGCCATATCCCATGTATCCGTCAAATGAAGTGTTGCCAACAATCCGGTTAGCCCCTTCAAACCTGGACTTCTCTGTAATATTCCCGGCATAACTGAAGCCCAATACATTCCTCCATCTATATTTTAGCCGTATAAAAACAAATAAATGCTCAATCTTTCGTATAACCCCTCCAAACATATTAATTTTCAGTAAATATACTTTCTTATCTCTTTATACCATTTGTCATACGATTTACTTGTCAGATGTATTCCGTCCACAGTCATACCCTCAGGCAGCTCTCCGTTCTTTACATACAGCTTATTTAAATCTATGTAACGACAATGCCGTCGGGCAGCAATTTCACTTATTGCAATGTTCGCTTCGGATATCTTGCTGTTTTTCCCGTAACTTTTTTCCTTACTTTTATTTACCGGCAGGATACTTTGCACATATATCTCTGCATCAGGTACGGCACTGATTAAAGAGTCAAGAAGGGAGCCGTACTTTTTTCTGAAAGTGTCAATGTCCATATCACGTAAGCCGTTTATACCTGCCATAAGAAACACTTTATCCGGATTTACACCTTTTACAGTTTCAATGCGTCTCATCATTCCGTCTATATTATCTCCCGGATATCCAAGGTTAACAACCTTTTTATCTGGAAACGCCTTACCGAAATCGCCGCCATACGTAATGGAGTTGCCTAAAAACACTACATCCGCCTTATAATTTAGTTTCAACATCGTATTCTCCCAGCCTTTTACTGCCCAATAATCCGGAGGTAACGGTTTTTCTACAAAACCAAGACTGACTTTCAGTTTATAAGCATATCCGCTGGTTTTCACCACATACGCCAAGACTAACAGGGAAACTATATTTGTAAGTAAAAGTATTTTACCCCCCCGAATTTTTATTATTTTATCCATATTCCTTTCGCATTTTGATTTATTAATTTTCTGACTTGAATTGTAAAAAAACAAGTATAAATAAAATTTATAACAATCATGGAACATATTACGCCCAATGCTCCGATAAAATGTCCTAAATACAGAGATAAAGGTATGTGTATGATTAGCCCGATTAAAGTAACATAAGTCTGTAACTTTATCGTACCCATTCCATTGATTAATTGTACTTGTAAAGAGTCCCATGATTGGATAATCATGTATGCTGCAACACCAACAGTCATTATAAATGGAACATTTGCCTTATTCCCAATCCAGAAATGATAAACCAACGGTGAACATAAGACCATTATTACCAGTACCGCTGCTGAAACCATAAATACTTTTGACATTTTACGGTAAACGTTCTTCATCCAAGTAAAGTCTTTTTTTGTATAAGCATCAGTAAATGCCGGCCATAAAGGTGATAATATAATGGTATAAAACATCATGGCAGCTCCAAGATATTTATAGGCGATGTTGTATGAAGTTACTTCATCTGGTCCTGAAACGTTTGAAATCAAAATATTTGTACATTGATATAATATCACGACTTGTATCTGTATAAGAAAAAATTTTGCACCCAGACCAAACAAATCATTTACATAAACCTTATTTACCGATTTAACACTCGGCCTTACATCTTTGAACTTTCCAGAAAACAGAATGACAGACGCTATCGAAATGACCAATACCGGTATCATGGATACAGCAAAGGCCAGTGAGATTAATGATGGCGGACAACATCTTGTCAGTATGTAGATTGCAATAAGTGATAAGAAATTTCCTATTACAGGAAAAGCGGAAGACAATGCCACTTTCTGATATGCTGAAATAACCGCAATAAGCACATTTACAATCATCTGAAGACAGAAACAGGCTGCTAAGACATGAAGGGTTTTTACTATTTCGTAATTATAAATGACATTAACATTTAAAAAAGATGCCCAGTTAATGTGTGGTATGATTAATTCCAGCAATATACATAGTGGTAAAAATATAATAATCATCATGAAATATGTGGTAGAGACCAAGGCTTTCCCCCTATTCAAATCTCCCATGGCTATAGCTTCTGCAAGCTTGTTCTTCAGACCTAAAGTGAAGCCGACATCAAAGAAATTAAGCCAAAGTATAATTGACGAGAGTGTCAGCCAAATACCATACAATTCAGAAGAAACATAGCCTAAGGTCATAGGGACAAGTAATAAGGAGATTGCTATACTGCAACCTTTTATTAATAATGACCCTATAATATTTTTCTTTACAGTGACAGAACGTTGGCTCCCGGAGAAAATATATTTCAAAAACGGATACATCTTGAAAGTATTTTAACGTAAATCTGACGAATTCAGAACAACGTGAAATGTGTGTCACACCATCCTTTGGGCAATAATGCAAGCATGATAATAAAGACGTTTTGCGTAAGACTCTTTTACAAAATAAAACGGTCAATTACAGCGGATATAATGAATATCTGAAATACCACGTATTACATACTGGCAGGAAATATGCAGTCTGCAGAGTAAAACCGCTCGTGTTGACTATTTTGTAAAACAGAGGATATTGTCATATTTCATAACTTTTTCAACAAATAGGGCGGAAACTTAAAAGCTATCAAATACCAACATGAATCCATCAGACTCACGTATTATTCATGCAGCCACACCGTCCTGAGGTATCTGCGCCACACGGCGAGATGAGTAGTCTTGTTGATTTCAGTGCAGATTTCGGTGCAGGTGCGTATTAACCGGTCTTTACCGCTTTCAATGTCGGTCGTGGTTATGGCCATGACGTTCAGCGACGCGTCGCCTACTTTAAGGCCGGGTATGGCCTTTACGGGCGATGCGACGTCTGTCAACACCTTATATAAGGTGGGAGCGTAGTTGCGGAACGAGTTGATCAACTGTTCTTTCTCCTTATCATCGGCGGTCTGCGCCGTGCCGCTAACCAGCCGTTCATTAGCTTTGCCCGCGGTTAGGAAATACTGGCCGAGGAAAGTGTCCCAGTCGGCAAAGAGGGTAAAGCTTCTCTCCACCCCTGCTGCATGGCATGAGGGCAAGACGCCTATATGTGCATAATACGTAGTGGTAACGGTTTCAGATTTTTTCCTTGAAGGATAATACATCTCTTCCGTGATGTCAACCTTGCGGATAATTTCAGTAAAGTCTTTATGCTGAAGTATGGTTCCGCACGTACCTTCATCAATATCTACGCCTGATGCAGGAGTAAGAAAAGGGCGTATGACAAACCGTGGCCAGCCTGACCTGACATAACCCGGGTTGTCATGCTCATAGCGGACGAGGTTCATCACGAGCGCGGCCTCATCATTACTCATCTGAGCCAGACGCCGGCTTAACGCCTCATGACCGTTACGTGAAAGTTCCTGAGTCAGGCTGACCAATGACGGCTTTACGGCCAGTCTGTCAATAATGCCGTGCAGCATCGGAATGGTCTGCCCGCCATAGCCGCAGCCCTGCAGACAGCCGATAAGCATGTCGACGGCGCGCTCCTTTGCCGTAGCTACTGACAGGCGGTCGCCCTCAGCGTTGTGCAGGCGGACCACATGAAAGTTCCATACATCGGGAACTGAAACGGCAATATAAGCGTTACGTCCCCACGCCTTCATGTTGAACACCAGCCGCCTGTCACGCCGGAAGCGTGCCATATACCCTTCGCGGCCTGCCAGCGGACCGTCAATTACCTTTACTATCTCGTTAGGCTCACCGGTCTTGGGGTTGAAAGCATAGTCAGAATAAGGCCGCTCAAGTATTACCAGTCTGTCTGCATAGTTCTCGTTGAAGTCCTTGAAAGCACGCATCTGCGCCTCGGGGACGGTCATCAGACTGGCCTTACGGTCACTCTCTTTCTTATGTTCATAAAGAATTGTTCCCTCTGAATAATACCTGTCCATGAATTCAGTCAGGGCCTGCTGCGTGGAGAGAACGAACACGAAGCCGGCAAACAGCGGCGCGGCAGCTTCAGTGCCGTTCCTGCGTATGCGTGCCGTGGTATGTGTGGGGCAATATACTTCAAGAATGTTCTTTGCCTCTGCCATGTGTTGTTCCAGCATTTTCGCCAGCTTTTTCTCCTGGTGAGGCAGTGTGCGTACAATGAACCACCTGAAGTCGACCTTGTTCTGCTTATCAGGATTACGCATGTTTAGGTGACAATCTATTTGAGACGCTGATTGCGCAAATACTGTTCAACGGACAACATTTCACCCTTTCCTCTCATGACAATCGCATGAAAGTTATGAAATGTCTTTTTTCAGACTTAACGGCAGCATTCCGGACGAACCTCAGCAGCAATGGTATGCCGTTTTTATGTGGCAGGAAGAGTAAAGCACTGTACGCTTCACAATAGCACTTTTCATACCACTAAGTTTTTAGAAATCAGTTAATTAAGCCTCTTTTGAACCGTTGCTTACACTATATATTCATAGTATGAAGCGGCGATTCGGAAGCAAAAGTACAAAAAAGAACTGAAATAAAGCAGTTCCTTTGATAAAAATCCCAAAATATTTGTCTCTACAGACTTGCCTGACCATAACAAAGCGGCATGCCGGAATCAGTACGTAATGCGATCAGGCTATATACCATTCAATAAATAAAAAGAAGGTGCATCAAAACTTTGACGCACCTTCTTTTATACAGTCAACAAAGATATTTACCTTGAAGAACGGACGTAAAAAAACCGGTTACCACAGCTCACCGCTTGTCCAGCACGCCGTAAAGCTGCCACTTGTCGGCATAAAAGTTTCTTTTGATAATATGCTTGAAGTCGAGCATCATGTCTTTCACGGTTGCAAGTTTGGCGTTAGCCTCGCCGGTTTTATTGCTTGCTGCGGCGCGCAGAGTCTCAACCTCTTTATTAAGAACTTCGCCCTCCTTGATAGCCTGCTCCAGTTTAGCCACATTCTCAGGAGTTATGCCGTAGCTTTTAAGTTCTTCCTGGTTTTTCTTGATACCTTCAACAAGAATCGTGGCTTTTTCCAAATAATTCAAATAAGTTTTTGACATTTTGTTTATTTTGATAAATCAATAAGGATAACGGCTCCTTACATGGCACGAGAGCTTGCCCGAAACACGCAAAACCCTATGCAAATATACGAAAAAATCACTTCTGCCGCAACGCCTCATAGCAGACATACATACGTAAGTCATTGATTATCAAATGAATACATAAAGTTAAATTATTTAAATTTTACATTACATCTTGTCATAAAATAAGAAAAACAGAATGCATATACACACTTCAGTCAGCCGTCAGGCTCTATACATCTAACCGTTCTGGCCACATCTGAAGACAGCCCTCAGGCAGGCAATAAAGCACTGTCTTAAGCGGAAACGGACACAGACCAGCAGACGGACATGAAATCTGTAAGAAAAACGCGCCGTTTTACTTATATTATGCAACAACAAGACACGCTGCCGGCAGTTACCGTAAGCAAAACCGGGCATGACGCTTTCAATTTCAAAAGGCCGTGTTTTACTGAGCAAAACACGGCCTTTTGGCTTGCAAAAGACGGCCTTCCGCACAGCAAAAGGCCGTTAATTGGCTTACCGCCGGCGGCACAGGGCGCTGCCGACTGGCACAGGGCGCAGGCTAACGCCTCGCCTTAAAGAAATCCTGCATCAGCCGGCGGCACTCTTCTTCAAGTACTCCGGCCGTGACAGTAGCCTTCGGGTGAAGTGCCTGCGGCGCGTAACGGGTGAATCCCCGCTTGTCGTCAGGCGCGCCGTAAACCACGCGGCGTATCTGCGCCCAGCCTATTGCCCCGGCACACATGACGCACGGCTCAACGGTGACATACAGCGTGCAGTCAGTAAGATACTTGCCTCCAAGGTTGGCGGCGGCGGCCGTTATGGCCTGCATCTCGGCATGAGCGGTCACGTCGTTAAGGGTTTCGGTCAGGTTGTGCGCACGTGATATAATCTTGTCACGGCACACTATTACCGCGCCTACGGGTATCTCGCCGGCCTCAAACGCAGCCTCGGCCTCGGCCAGAGCCTTGCGCATGTAGCGTTCGTCTTTCTGTTGTTGAGTCTCTTCTGCAGGTGTTCCCATACTTTGTTTTTATGCAAAATTACCAAAAATGGGCATAACGCTACGCCTTGTTACGGAAAAATTGTATTTTTGCAGATAATTCACAGCTGCGCTGCCAGCACAATAATGAATTGCCAGGCGGCGTAATTATGAATCATGAATTGTGAATTATGAATTAAAAAAATTATGGCCGAGCATAATGACACGGGGCGCTGGGGCGAACGGAAAGCCGCCGAATATCTTGAGCATAAAGGCTACAGGATAATGTGGAGAGACTGGCGCGACGGTCATCGCGACATCGACATAGTGGCCATTGACGCCGACCAGCTTGTCGTTGTGGAGGTGAAGACGCGGCGGAACAACACTTACATGGAGCCTGAACAGGCCGTTGACGCCCGCAAGATACGCAGTCTGGCCATTGCGGCGGCCAAGTTTGTGAGGACTTACGGCATCGAAATGCCGGTGCGTTTCGACATCGTGAGCGTGACGGGAACGGGCGACGACGACTGCCGGATAAGGCATATCGAGGACGCGTTCACGCCGTGGTAGACAGTATTTAAGTGAAGAGTGAAAAGTGAAAAGTGAAAAGTGAAGAGTGAAAAGTGAAGAATGAAGAGGTTGACAATCTTCTTTTAAAATATAATTAGTACGTGGACATTAAGATAATACGCCTCGACGAGACCGACTCTACCAACCGTTACCTGCGCGACTACCGTGGCGAAGAGGGCGGCATGATGACCGTTGTAACGGCGTCTCACCAGACGGCGGGGCGCGGACAGGGGCGTAACTCGTGGGAAAGCGAGGCGGGGCAGAACCTGCTTTTCAGCATAAAGACATATCCCGAGGGGCTTGCCGCCAGACGGCAGTTCGTCATGCTTGAGGCCGGAGCACTGGCCGTGCGCGACGCTCTGGCACAATATGCTGACGGATTCACCGTAAAGTGGCCTAACGACGTTTATCACGGCGACATGAAAATCAGCGGTACGCTGTCTGAATGTACCATATCAGGCGGCCTCGTAGGCGCCTGCATAATGGGCACGGGGATAAATGTCAACCAGAGAACGTTCGTAAGCGACGCGCCTAATCCTGTGTCGCTTGCCGCTGTTGTGGGTCACGACGTCAGTCTTGACGTTGTTCTTGATGACGTGCTGAGGCGCTTCTCGGCTTATCTCGGCATGGTGAACAGCGGCAGGTATGACGGCATTCATGACAGATATTGCGCCTGCATGTACCGCCGCGAGGGGCTGCATGCCTATCGCGACGCGGCCGGTGAGTTCGCAGCAGGTATCGAGAGAGTAGAGCCTGACGGTCATCTCGTACTTAAAAGAGCTGACGGCAGCCTGTCAAGGTATATGTTTAAGGAAGTGGAATTTATCAGAACATTTGACAAAAAATAACAATCAGCACTTATGGCAAAGTACAAAAGAATCTTATTGAAGCTCAGCGGCGAGAGCCTTATGGGCAAACAGCATTTCGGAATTGACCCGGAACGCCTTTCAGACTACGCTCGTCAGATTAAGGAAGTGCATGACATGGGCGTACAGATAGGTATCGTCATCGGCGGCGGCAACATCTTCCGCGGTCTCAGCGGGGCAGGCAAAGGCTTCGACAGAGTGAAGGGTGACCAGATGGGAATGTGCGCCACGGTAATCAATTCGCTTGCGCTCAGCTCGGCACTCGGCGCGTTAGGAGTTAAGAACAAGGTGCTGACGGCTATCCGCATGGAGCCTATCGGCGAGTTTTACAGCAAGTGGAAGGCTATCGAGGCCATGGAGGCAGGTTACATCTGCATCTTCAGCGCCGGCACAGGGTCGCCTTATTTCACGACAGACACGGGCAGCTCGCTGCGCGGTATTGAGATAGAGGCTGACGTGATGCTCAAGGGTACACGCGTTGACGGCATCTATACGGCTGACCCGGAGAAAGACCCTACGGCCACAAAGTTCACCGACATTACTTACGACGAGATTTATACGCGTGGTCTGAAGGTAATGGACCTCACGGCAACAACGATGTGTAAGGAGAATAATCTGCCCATCTACGTCTTCAACATGGACGTAGTCGGCAACCTGAAGCGCGTGATGGACGGCGAGGAAATCGGTACGTTGGTACATAACTGACAAAAGGTAAAACGGTAAAAAAGTAAAAAGGTAAATATATTGAAAAAAGAAAGAGGTGAGAGAAGTGCTTTTTATCAGCGTAATTCTCTCACCCCTTTTCTTTTTATAAATTATCTTTCAAAGATTTTACAGCCTTGTCTGTTTGTCTTTTTTTACCGTTTTACCTTTTTACTTTTTTACCTTTAAAAATTAGATTTTACAAAACACCGTTACCAAAAGCGGCACTGACAGCTCGAGAGCGATGCCGTGCAGGATTGCGGCAGGCACCATGTCCTTGCCTGAATAGCGGCTTATTGACGGCAGCATAACGTCCATAGAGTTGATGCCCGCTGCCGAGATAGGCGCCAGCTTACCGAAGAAACGCGAGAAAAGCGGTGCTCCGAGCAGTGAGACTACTTCTCTGACGATGTTTGCAAGAAGGGCAAGCGTGCCCAGTTCGGTGGCTATCTGCACGCCGGCAGACGCTCCCTTGATTTCTGTTATGAGCACGGATGACAGCGAATAGTAAGCGAAACCGCTGCTTACCGCAAGGCAGTCGGCCATGCTTCGGCCTGCAATGAACAGGCTGGCGAGCACTGAGAACATCAGAGTTCCGGCTATCGTGAACAGCGGCAGCAGCAACATCTGGGGCTTGAAGCCATGAATCATCTCCTTAAACTTGTCATTTGACCCGATGCTGATGCCGACTTGCAGCACAAGAGCACACAGAATAGCCATTGTAAGGCCGTCCGGCATGATGCCGGAGGGTATTATTCCGCTTACGCCGAGCGTCACTCCGAGCGCGAACATGCCAAGAACTTTAAGCGTATCCTTCATCTTTTACCTCCTTTCTTGTTCTTTTTGAATATCAGCCTGTAGGCAAAATACGACGCAAGCAGGCTGCCGGCCGTGCCGAACAGCGCCAAAATAGCGGCGTGCATGCCGTAGCGGCCGAGATTGTTGATAAGCTCGGAGTTGGTGCCTATCGACACTCCGAACACGAAAAGCATGACAAGCACCGTGCCTGAGACGCTCTTGTCTATATTCTTCAGACATCCGGCGTTGCGGAACACGTATCCTACAACAATGCCGGACAGCAGTAATAGAAGTATGTTGAACATTGTCTTTGATTCTGTTTTCTTTGTTATTGAACATTTGTTTACCGTCGTTCACCTGAAAATGAACGGACAATAGCAGTGCCGCCTGTAGTCATTCGCACGGGCGGTAACGGCAGTCTGCATGCCAGGGGATGATGCGGACGTAAATAAAATGTGGAGAACAAAATCAGAGAAAACCGCTGAACCAGTGTGCACATACGATGAGACAGGCCTGCGGCGGACACTTCCTCCACATTCCATAGTCACTCATTGTATGTCTGCTGAATATCTTCATACGGTTATTTTGCCTTTTTCTTTTGCGGCTGCAAAGGTAATAAAAAGGATTGGAATTAATGAATAAAAATGCAGAAAATATTCTTTTACGACATAAAAACGGCTTTTCTGCTGTGCCGGAAGCTGTAAACGGAACGCCTGCCGGCCATGCCTGAGCGTTGATTCAGGCGCGACCGGCAGGCGTTAAGGCTGTCTTTATCAGAAGTCAAGGGTAATACCCTTAGAGTCAATCTTGTCGTATTTCTTGCCGTTTACGGTTGTGTTGACCGAGTTACGGGCGCTGAACGTATGCTTTTCGGCGCTTACGCTGATGTTCTCAAGCTTCACACCGTCAGTGTTATTGATAACGATGCCCTCCTTGGCGTTGTTCACCTCGAGGTCAGTTATCTGCACATTCTTCACCGGCATCTCTGGTAATCCGTTGAAATAAGCGGCGCGGCGTGCCGTGCGGCATATCACATGATTGATGAAAATGTCACGGAAGCAGGGCGTGGTCTCGTCCACCTTGAAGGCCTCAACGTTCTGCTGGTTCTTCTCGTCGCCGTCCTCAAGAGCCTCAACGGCCGACTTTCCACCGTAATACAGGTCAAACGTGATGGCATCTGTCTGTATGTCGAACATCGATATGTTCTCAATATAAATACCTTCAACCACTCCTCCGCGGCCGCGGGTACTCTTGAAGCGCAGGCCAACGTCAGTTCCGAGGAACTGGCAGTCGGACACATGGATGTTTTTCACGCCTCCGCTCATCTCGCTTCCTACAACAAAGCCACCGTGACCCTTGAACACCGTGCATCCGTTTACAATCACATTCTCACACGGGATGCCACGTTTGCGGCCGTCAGCGTCCTTTCCGCTCTTGATGCAGATACCGTCATCGCCGACGTCGAAGGATGAGTTGACTATCAGGGCGTTCTTACATGACTCGAGATCGATGCCGTCTCCGTTCTGCGCAAACGCCGGATTCCTGACCTGAACGCCTTCAACGAGCACATTCTCGCACATTAGCGGATGAATGTTCCATGCCGGAGAGTTCTGGAATATCACACCTTTGAGCCATACGTTCTTGCATTTTACGAGGCTGACCATTACCGGACGCAGATAATGCTTTATCTCGTTCCACTCAGCTTCAGTCCTGTTGCCCGTCGGAACGTTCATGTTGCTGGCGGCATCGCCCTTGAGCGCGCCCTCAGAAGGGAACCAGAAGTTAGGATTCTTGAATGCTCCGCCGCGTGAGGTGAACGCTTTCCACTGCTTGTCAGTTACCTTCTCGCGTTTCACGGGACGCCAGTATTCACCGTTACCGTCGATTACTCCCTGTCCCGTTATCGCCACATTCTCAAGGTTCATGCCTGATATAGGCGACTGGCAGCGGCGCGTATCCAGACCCTCGAACGACGTGTCAATGAGCGGATACAGGTCGAGGTCGGGCGAGAAGAGTATCACCGCGCCCTTCTGCAGGTGCAGGTTGATGTTGCTCTTCAGCGTAATCGGACCGGTGTACCATACGCCCTGGGGCACAACGAGCTTGCCTCCGCCCATCTTCGAGAGGGCGTCAATAGCCTTGGCGAAGGCTTCCGTGCAGAGCGACGAGCCGTCACCTTTGGCTCCGAAGTCTTTCAGATTGACCTTATTCTCAGGAAATACGGGTGCGGTAACTCTTTCCATTTCAAACGGAAGATTCTTGTACAGATGCCCGTACTTGTCTTTTTCGGCTGCGCTGATGCCCAAAGCGAGCATGCAGGCGCATGCAAGTGTCAGAATTTTTCTCATTGTTTTTGTAGTATTTTTTAGGGTTTTGTTATAATGGAACTTGAAACAAGAGCGGCCAAAGCCGCCACTTATTACTTCTCCTCCTCGAAATCCACGTACTCGCCTTCGTTCTTCGAGAATATCTTGCGGCTGGCCTCGTCAGGTGTGCGGCGGTCTATTATCACCTCATCCGCAGCCCCGGCAGTGCTGCCGGTGTATCTGCCGCGCCGGCGTGTGCCGTTCTTGAAGTCGCTGAACTTCTGCCTTAACGTACGGTATGAGCGGTAAAGATTGAACGCGATGATGCCTACCACCACGAATACGCAGAACAGCAGGAATATTAGGAAACCGAATATGGCTGTCATTTATTTATTTTCTTTTATTGTTTGAATAGACTGAAAGCACCACGTACCACGCTACTATCACGGCGAAAGCCGACATGCGGAACACCGCGAGCAGCGGTATGCAACTGATGATGAAGACATATCTCAGCTCGTTGCCCTGCCAGCCCCAGTGCTTGAACTTAAGTGCGAACATAGGAATCTCGGCCACCATGACATAGCTTGACAGCAGAATGAGAGCCAACACGACGCAAACCATATACGGTGACGACTCAAGCAGCCCCGCCCCTCCTATCAGCAACGAGCCCCAGAACAGGGCGTTGGCAGGTGTAGGCAGACCGATAAAGCCCATTGTCTGGCGTTCGTCAAGGTTGAACTTGGCCAGTCTCAGTGCCGAGAAGGCCGCCATTATGTAGGCGAAGAAAGGCAATACGGGGCGCAGAGGCTCAAGTATCTCAGGATAGTCGAGCACGCTGAGCACAGAGAAAACCATCGTGGCAGGAGCCACTCCAAATGTAACATCGTCGGCAAGCGAGTCAAGCTCCTTGCCTATCGGCGACGACACACCAAGCAGGCGCGCGCTCATGCCGTCGAAAAAGTCGAACACCGCACCTATTATAATAAACAAGAAGGCTATGCTCAGCTGGCCGCCGAGGGCGAAAACCGTGGCCGCGCAACCCGAAATCAGGTTGCAGCAAGTAAGCGTATTGGGGATATGTTTCTTCATAACGTGTATTAAATAAAAGCCGTCTGCCCCGTCAAATCATATGTAACGCCACTGCATCATGCCGGCGTAACATCAGCTCCGGCCGGTCTGCCTGCGGCCTGCCGGCCAAGGCTCCGTCACTTCAGCTTCGCTATGACGGTCTTGTCGCCGGTGGTGCTCTGCCCCATCTTTACACAAATCTCAGTGCCGAGAGGCAGGTAAACGTCTACGCGCGAGCCGAACTTGATAAAGCCCAGATGCTCGTCGATGTAGCAGTCTTCCTCCGCCTTGGCGTAAGTCACAATGCGGCGGGCCACCGCTCCGGCTATCTGGCGGCACAATATCTCAGTGCCTTCAGGTGTCTCAAGCATGATGTCGGCATGCTCGTTCTCCTCGCTGGCCTTTGGCAGCCATGCCTTATGGTAGTTGCCGTTCTGGTGATGAACGAACTTCACCTTGCCGTCTACGGGGAACCAGTTGGCATGAACGTTGAACAGGCTCATGAATATGCTGACCATCAGGCGCTTGTCATGGAAATATTCGTCTTCTACAACTTCCTCTATTACCACCACCTTGCCGTCGGCGGGCGCAACGACTATCTTCTCAGTGTCGCCGTCAAAATAGCGCTTGGGGCAGCGGAAGAAGTTGACCACGATACAATAAACGACGCCGAAGACAATGGCGAACGTCCAGAAAGGAATCTTGCAGTCAACGTAGAACCACAGCAACATGGCAATGGCCACATACGCCACAAGTCCGTAAACCAGCGTATCTGTACCTTCGCGGTGAAGTCTTACGTTCTTCAGTTTCCTTATTCTTCGTCCCATGGTAGTTGTTGAAGCATAAAAATCGGTGCAAAGGTACTCCTTTTTTATTTATTACCCAAATTTTTAGCATTATTCTTTAACCCGCATGAATGCTTAATCTTCCTTTTTTATTGTCTGTTCAGACAAAAAAGCAGCAAAACAGAGGGTAAAACGGCCGTTCGGCTTGCTTTTTGAGAGGTCTTTTCAATCAAACTCTTACCTGGCCTTCATTGCCTGACTGCTTCGGCGCAAGCGTCGGCCGGCGTTCCGTTTGACGGCAAACAGCGCTGCAATATGCCGTCTTTCGCAAGCCGAAAGGCCGTCTTTTGCGGCTCAAAAGACGGCCTTTTGAAATTGAAAGCGTCACGCCCGGTTTTGCTTACGGTAATTGCCTGCATCATGCGATATTATCACATTGTATAAGAAAAACCATGCTTTCTCCTTACAGTTTTCAGAGCCCGCACGTTATCCGGACACATCTGTTACGCCCGTTCATATTTTTTATTTGTTTTTATTTTGTATTATCTCCAAGTTACATTACCTTTGCATAAACCATAAAGGCCGGTCATGGCACGCCTGCATG
Organism: uncultured Prevotella sp.; assembly: GCA_900550365.1. Lineage (GTDB taxonomy): Bacteria > Bacteroidota > Bacteroidia > Bacteroidales > Bacteroidaceae > Prevotella. The sequence goes on from URRR01000014.1 coordinate 36,735, forward strand.
CCGCATGCGCCATAACGGCTGACCGTAATCTTATCAACTTAAAACGTGAACCTGAAGCTCATCCGATTATGAAATACATACTCACCGCACCCGAACGGATTAACACGACCGTAAACCTGCCGGCATCAAAAAGCATCAGCAACCGCGCTTTAATAATAAACGCGCTGGCCGGCAACACGATAATGCCCGACAACCTGTCTGACTGCGACGACACCGAGGTTATCCTCGACGCGCTAAGGCGCATGCCCGACGTGATTGACATCAAGGCCGCCGGCACGGCCATGCGCTTCATGACGGCCTACCTTGCGGCTGTGCCCGGCGAGCACACCCTGACCGGAACGGAACGCATGAAGCAGCGCCCCATAAAGGCACTGGTGGACGCCCTGAGATATATCGGCGCCGACATTGAATATGTTGAGAACGAAGGCTACCCTCCGCTGCACATCCGTGGGCGCCGGCTTGACGGCGGACACCTTGAGATAGCGGGCAGTATAAGCTCGCAGTACATCTCGGCCCTGCTCATGATTGCGCCCACACTGAAGGGCGGTCTTGAGCTTAAGCTGACGGGAGAGATTATCTCGCGCCCGTATATTGACCTCACGCTGTGCATGATGAACGACTTCGGCGCTGACGCTGAATGGACTGACGTTGACACGATAATCGTAAGACCTGAGCCTTACAAAACACGTAATTTCTATATCGAAAACGACTGGAGCGCGGCGTCTTACTGGTATGAGATGCTCGTACTGGCACGCGACAGCGGGTCGGAGATTATGCTGACAGGCCTCACTGACGGCTCACGCCAGGGCGACTCGGCCGTGAAATATCTGTTCAGCATGCTCGGCGTGAGGACCACTTTCAAGACACGCGAGCGCAACGTGCCTACTACGGTGACACTGAAACGCGTCGAGACCATGCCGCCCCGGCTCGACTATGACTTCGTAAACCAGCCCGACATGGTGCAGACGTTTGTAGTATGCTGCGCCCTGGCCGGCGTACCGTTCAGGTTTACGGGGCTTTCCACACTGAAAATCAAGGAGACTGACCGTGTGGAGGCACTCAAGACGGAGATGAGAAAGCTGGGATACGTCGTGCGTGAGACAGGCATAGGCGAGCTGAGCTGGGACGGTGAGCGCTGCGAGCCTGACACCGACATCATTATAAACACCTACGAGGACCACCGCATGGCCATGGCCTTTGCCCCTGCCGCGATATCGTTCCCCGGACTGAAAATAGATAATCCGCAGGTAGTAAGCAAGTCGTACCCTCACTTCTGGTCTGACCTGGCCAAGGCGGGGTTCGTCATTGAGGCCGTGGCAGACTGACCCCTGCCCCGCCCTGCGCCCCTTCCGCCTGCACCGCCGATGCCCCTTTACCCGCCGCGAAGGCAATAATCACGGTGCCGGTCCGTTATTTAACTGACGTATGCTAACCCTTTTCAAGCGACATATCACGCCGATACTGACCGTCATCACACTGATGGCGGTCATCGGCTGCTCAACGGAGAAGAACACTCCGCAAAGCCGTTGGTGGCATTCTTTCACCGCCCGGTATAACACTTACTACAACGGCACCGTGGCATACATCGAAGGCTCGCTTGAAAAGGAGACCGGCAACAAGGACAACTTCACCGAGATAATTCCGCTCTACACCGTGGGCAACCGTGACAGCCGCGACCTCGGTGCGTCTAACTTTGACCGTGCCATAGAGAAATGTCAGAAGGCCATCAAGCTGCACAGCATCAAGCGGAGACCCAAGTGGACGAAAAGCCGCAAGAAGACGGCACGCGACATAGAGTGGCTCAACCGCAAGGAATATAATCCTTTCTTATGGAAGGCATGGCTGCTGATGGGCCGCGCCCAGTTCATGAAAGGCGACTTTGACGAGGCTGCATCGACCTTTGCCTACATGAGCCGCCTGTACGCCACGCAACCGGCCATCTACGGCCGGGCAAGGGCATGGCTGGCAAAATGCTATATCGAGCAGGACTGGATTTATGATGCCGAGGACGTGATAACCAAGATGCGCCGCGACTCTCTGCACTGGCGGGCACGCAAGGAGTGGGACTACACCTACGCTGACTATTATATCCACACAGGGCAGTACGCCGAGGCCATTCCTTACCTGCGCAAGGTGATAAAGCACGAGATGCGCCGCAAGCAACGGGCCCGCGAATGGTATCTGATGGGGCAGCTCGAGGCTGCCCTCGGCCACGAGGAGAAGGCTTACAAGGCGTTCAGACGTGTGGTAAGACTTAACCCGCCGTATGAACTTGCCTTCAACGCACGCATAGCAATGACAGAGGTTATGGCCGGAAGCCAGTCGAAGAAAATGCTGAAAAAGCTGCGCCGCATGGCCGCATCGCCTAACAACAAGGAATATCTTGACCAGGTTTATTACGCCATAGGCAATATCTACCTTAACCAAAAGGACACAGTCAACGCCATTGCCGCCTACGAACAGGGCAACATCAAGGCCACACGCAGCGGCATAGAGAAGGGCGTGCTGCTGCTGAAGCTCGGCGACCTGTACTGGGAGCGTGAGGAATATGCCGGCGCTCAGCGCTGTTACGGCGAGGCCATAGGTCTGCTTGACAAGGAACGTAAAGACTATGAGCAGCTCTCTGACCGCTCTAAGGTGCTCGATGAGCTTGTGCCTTACACTGACGCCATACACCTGCAGGACTCGCTCCAGGAGCTCGCCGCCATGCCTGAGGCAGAGCGTAACGCCGCTATTGACCGCGTGATAGAGGCTCTTAAGAAGAAAGAGAAGGAGGAACGTGACGCCCTGGCCGAACAGGAGGCACAGCAATACCTGGCCGAGCAGGGCGCATTAGGCAACGACGCCGTACTAAACAAAACGACAGGCAGCACAACGGACAACAAGGGCACATGGTACTTCTATAACCCGACGGCCGTAAGTCAGGGTAAAGCTACATTCCAGAAGATGTGGGGACGGCGTGAGAACGTTGACGACTGGCAACGCGTAAACAAGACCGTTGTGGCACAGGCCGCATCGCCCGAAGAACTGACCGATGAGCAGCGGGACTCTATAGCGGCGGCCGAAGCCGTGCAGGACTCTATCGAGAACTCGCTCGACAGTGCCCAGAATAACCCTCACATGCGTGAATACTACCTGAAACAGATACCTTTCACGCCTGAGCAGAAGGCCGAAAGCGACAAGATAATAGCTGACGGGCTGTACCACTCGGGGGTGATATTCAAGGATAAGCTTGACAATCTCGCTCTTAGCGAGAAGAACCTGCGCCGCCTGACCGACAACTATAAGACTTACGAGAACCTGGACGACGCTTATTATCACCTGTTCCTGCTGTACTCAAGACGGCGGGACACGGGCATGGCGCAGACTTTCCTCACCCGTCTGCAGCAGGAATATCCGGAGAGTAAGTGGACCGTGCTGCTCTCTGACCCGAACTTTGAGGAGAACGCACGCTTCGGCGTACACATAGAGGACTCGCTCTACGCCGCTACCTACGAGGCCTTCAAGGCTGACAGATATGACGAGGTAAGGGCCAACACCGAGCTGTCAGCCGGGCGGTTCCCCCTCGGTGCCAACCGGGATAAGTTCATATTCATAGGAGGTCTGTCTAAACTTAACGGCGGCAATGCTGACGGATGCCTGACGGACATGCAGGAGGTGGTAGACAAATATCCTGAAAGTGACGTGAGCGAGCTGGCCGGAATGATAATCAACGGTGTACGTGCGGGCCGTACCTTGTACGGAGGCAAGTTTGACATAAGCAACGTATGGGAGCGCCGCACCGCCGTGCTGAACGACAGTGACTCGATAGCCGCACGTAAGTTTGTGGCCGAGCGCAATACTGACTTCTCATTCCTGCTTGTCTATTCACCAGACTCGGTCAATGAGAACAAGCTGCTCTTTGAGCTGGCGAAGTTTAATTTCACTAACTTCATAGTAAGAAACTTTGACATCGTAATCGAGGAAGCTGCCGGCCTGCACCGCATGAAGGTAAGCGGATTCAAGAGCTATGACGAAGCCCTGCAGTACGCACGCCAGCTTCACGGCAATGCAGGTATAACAAAACTGACAAGAAAGGCCCGACCGATAGTAATAAGCGACGCCAATCTTGAACTGCTCGGCACGCAGTACAGTTACAACGATTATGACAAGTTCTACGAACAACACTTCGTGCCTCTGCGCATAAGCACGGTACGCCTGCTGACCGAACCGGCGACAATAGAATATGAGCCTGACAGCAGAGAAGCTGAAGAAGAGGCCGACGGGCTGTATAACGGCGGCGTGATAGAGGACGGACTGTTTATCGAGGACGAGCAACCGGCCGGACAAACTGGCGGCAACGTAACAATAATACCCGACGAGGCGCAGCCTCAACAGCAGGGCGGCAACGCTACGGAAGACGGCACTACGGTAATAACCGATAACGAAGAGCAGCAGCAGGCACAGCCTGACGGCAAAGAAATGCCCGCTGACGGCACTACCGTAATACCTGACACGCAGGAACAGCAACCGGCGGAAGAGCCTCAGGACACAGGCAACACCTTCGTGATAGATGACGTGCAGCCGGCAGAAACGCCTCAGACAACAGTAATACCACAGCCCGCAGAGCCTGAAAGCAACAAGCCCGATGAGCCTCAGGAACGCCCTGCAGAGCAGCAAAAGCCCCAAACACCGGCTGAAGATGAGTTTATTATTGAATTCAGCAACGACTTCAATGATGATGACAACGGCGCCGGCAACAACAGTCTGGACGACGAGAAGGAGAGCAGCTATGGGCTGGAAGACGAATATTACGAACTTGACGGCTTCTAAACAAAAAGCCGCCAAACCGCTATAAGGAATTAAAACTATGAGTAACGGATTACTTTTATGGGCCGATGACGAAATGGAACTGCTCCGCGCCCATATAATTTTCCTTGAGAAAAAAGGATATGACGTTGTGACCGTAACCAACGGCACTGACGCCATTGAGCAGTGCAGGCACAAGACTTTTGACCTGATACTGCTTGACGAGATGATGCCCGGCCTGAGCGGTCTTGAGACGTTGCAGCAGATAAAGGAACTGTCGCCGGCAACGCCGGTGGTCATGGTGACCAAGAGTGAGGAGGAGAACATAATGGACCAGGCCATAGGCTCGAAAATAGCCGACTATCTTATCAAGCCCGTTAACCCGAACCAGATACTGTTGTCGCTGAAGAAAAACATCCACCGGAAGGAGATTGTAACCGAGGTTACGCAGAGCGGATACCGCCAGAACTTCCAGGACATAGCCGCGCAGATAAGCAACTGCCGCAATTATCGTGACTGGGCAGACGTGTATAAGCGGCTGGTTCACTGGGAGCTGGAGCTGAGCTCAACTGACGGGAGCATGGCTGAGATGCTCGCCATGCAGAAAGAGGATGCTGATAACGGCTTCGCCAAGTACATAAAAGCCAACTACATGGACTGGATGGCTGACATTGCCGCAGCACAGACCGGTGTATCACAGGCAGCAACAAGGCTGCATCAGAGCAACGTGCGGATACAACATCAGAGGCAGACCGGAGAGGAGCGCCCTATGATGAGCATCGACATATTCAAGAAAAAGATATTTCCACTGCTTGACGCGGGCGAGAAAGTGATGCTGATTGTCATCGACAATTTCCGCCTTGACCAATGGCGCATGCTGTCACAGGAAATCGGCGACATGTTTGATATTGACGAGGAGACATATATAAGCATACTGCCAACGGCCACACAATATGCACGCAACGCCATATTCAGCGGTCTGATGCCTGTCAGAATAGCAGAGATGTTTCCTGAACTGTGGGTTGACGAGGATGAAGAAGAGGGGAAGAACCTGAACGAAGGACCGCTAATCAAGACTCAACTTGACCGCTTCCGCAGGCATGACACGTTCTGTTACCACAAGATTAATGACTCGGCAGGGGCTGACAAGTTCATGCAGAAGTTCAATGAACTGAACAACTATGACCTGAGCGTGCTCGTAATCAACTTTATCGACATGCTGAGCCACGCCCGTACGGAGTCAAAAATGGTAAGAGAACTGGCAAACAACGAGTCAGCCTACCGCAGCATTACGCTGAGCTGGTTCCGCCACTCTGTGCTTGCAGACCTCTTCAGAATGCTTGCACGCAGCAACTTCACCGTGGTAATAACCACTGACCACGGCAGCATAAGGGCATCGAAACCGGTTAAGATCATAGGCGACCGCAACACGAACACGAACCTGCGCTACAAACTCGGCAAGAACCTGAACTACAACTCTAAAGAAGTATTCGTAATAAAGGAGCCGCACAAAGCCATGCTGCCGGCTCCAAACATCAGCACGTCATACGTTTTCGCTACCGGAAACTCATTCTTTGCCTACCCGAACAACTACAATTATTACGTGTCTTACTATAAGGACACGTTCCAGCACGGAGGAATCTCAATGGAGGAAATGATTGTTCCGTTAGTAACAATGAGGGTAAGGAAACGGTAACAGACAGATAATGAAAAAAGAATTAAAGTAAAGATAAACAAATATGGAAATAAGAATCAATAATCTTGACAGCATCAGCGAGGCCGCCAAAGCATTTACAGACAACATGGGAGACGGCCGCGTGTTCGCCTTTTATGGTAAAATGGGCGCGGGCAAGACAACATTCATCAAGGCTATCTGCAAATGCCTGGGAGTGAACGACGTGATTACATCACCCACTTTCGCAATCGTAAACGAATATACGTCTGAAACAACAGACGAGACAATTTATCACTTTGACTTCTATCGGATAAAGAAGTTGGACGAAGTTTACGACATGGGGTATGAAGAATACTTTTACGGCGGAGCGCTATGCTTCATCGAATGGCCTGAACTTATTGAAAGTCTGCTGCCCGAAAATGCGGTAAAAGTGACTATCGAGGAGAACCCAGACGGGACACGTACAGTAAGATTCTGACCCTGAAAGCATCTGATTACCGCATCAAGAGATACCTGATAAAACATAAAAGCCTTGCAACTGTCTTTAAGCTGCAAGGCTTTTATGTTTTATTTCAATCTATACGACCGTACTTAAAAGTAATAAGCGGCGGAAATCTGCCATGTATTTGAACGGCCGCGGAACACGCTCGTTACGCCGTCACCGAAAGTAACTTCACCCGTCTTTCCGCAAACGATGTTGTAATTAAAGCCTACCTGCAAATGCGTCAACAACATAACACCTGCACCAAGGTTGACACTGAAGTTTGAAGTATTTAACTTCCAGTCAGCAACGTCCTCAAAAATTGTCTGATGCTTGTCACCGACATTAAAGCCGAATTGCGGACCGGCGGCGAGATATATACCGGCGAGACTGCCGAGACCTATGTCATAACGCAGGTTGATAGGAATATTGATAGCCTGCTGCTTAAGCTTTCCCTTAAAGCGGGTGTCGTCATCAATATACAAATCATCAAACTCAGCCTCACGCTGGTCGTAAAGTGCCGATACGTCTACGCCAAGACCTAATATGGGCAGTGTGAACTTAACTGTCGGACCGATAAAGAAACCTGTACGGTTGGATGCACTCAGAACATCACTGCTGAACGACATATCAGTAATGTTGACACCGCCTTTCAGACCGAACTTCAACTGGGCGTCAGCCGGTACGACACAGAAAGTTGCCACGATAAGGACAACAAGAGTAAAGATTTTTCTCATGTGATTAAGTTTAAAATGATTAATGATAATTAATTCATAATCCATAACCTGCAAAACATGCAGACCTTTCAACCACACTGTCCGGTTATGAATTATGAATTAAAAGAGCGTAAATTAACAATTATATGATTGTAATCTATCAATGTCTCTGCCTGCGTACCGTAACACGCGCTGCCGGCTGACTGCCTGAAGACTGGCTTGACGAACGGCGGTTACGTACAGTAGTGGACGAACGGCGGTTACGTTTAGCCTTCTTGCCCTTAACCTCCTTAGCTTCAGCCTTAGCTATGCTGTCAAGAGAATCCTTACGGGCCTGGTCACCCCAGATGTTTTTCTCAAAAGCAGCTATTTCGCCTTCAATACGTCTCTGCTCCTTGGCCATTGCTGAATCAGTAGGACAATATTGGGCTAAAGTACGCCCGAGCATATTCGCCGTCTTATATATCTTGCCCTGATACAGGTTCTGCGTGAAATAATCATCCATACTCATGGTTGCGGCATTATTAAGATTGCTCGTCATTACCACCTGTTTACTCAGATAAGGCGCAACATCATCATACTCAACCCAGAACAAAGGATATTTCTGTTCACCGTCGCCGAAATCATCAGTACGCCACAACACGGGACAGAGAGCTACCGGCTTTACATGGAAAGTGGCAGAAGCCTGGTCGTAATAAGCACTCTCTTTTATGTAATATGACTTTACCTCACGTGACGGGATGTCGCTGTCGTCAATCGTTACGCCACGGTTTGTATGTTCATAATAAATGTGATAATTATCAAGAAAAGCCTTACGCTGCACCTGTGAAGAATCATTGAACACTTCATTACCGTCCAGCCTGTACTCATAAGCCTTTATATTATTGCGCATCATGAGCTTAAACAGATAAGTAAACAGATTCATCTGTGAGCCTGCCGGCTCAACCGGATAATACAACGGGGCATTGGCATCCTCTTCGAGCAGTATTTCCCTGTACACATCACGCCGCCATACAACATCCTCTGGCATCTTTGCCGTTACGGGAAAAGATATGCGCGCACGGGTAGTAAGATTCTGCGTGTTGGATGCATTGCTGCGTTGCTGCTCACGGCGGCGGGCAGCCGGCTGGGCGTCAACAACCTCAGCAAAGCCGAACAAAAAAAGAATCACCACCGCAGTATAACGTAACAGCTGACATGCTGACGAATTACTATTGGCGGGCGTGTTATGTAAAAACAAGAACTTCATCATATTTTATTATCTCTTGATTCCTAACTCTTAACTTACTTGATTATAACCTCCATTGAGGCCGGCAGTGTACGCTTTATTCCGTCAGGGCCTACAGCCGTGATACGCGTGATGTAAAAGCGCTTATTACGCGCCAGTTTGCGGAACGTATCACGCTGCCTTTGCGTAAAACTGTCACCGCTTGAAACCATCGGTACGGCATTACCCATGTTGTCATAGAACACAGTCTCAAAACTCAACACCGTAAACGGTATGTCCAGCAGACCGTCATCAATGGCAGCCTTGATTCCTTTAGCATCCATAAGCGAGCGCTTGGCAAGTCCTCCGGTACGGAAGCGGTCATCACCTATCTGTATATACGGAGTCGGGTCTGGCAACTTACGTACTTTAAACGTAAAGCCACCTACAGGGCGGGCACTGCCTGTCTGCAGCGACATTACATTTATCGTAACATCCTTGCCGACGGCAGACGGACGGGCGATATATCTGCCAGGGCCGACCGGCTGAAGGGTTCCGCCGGTCATACTTGCCGAAACCTTGGTAAGCGGTACACCGGGAATGCTGATGCTGATAGGGTTGTTATAGCCTGCATAAAGCACGTTCATAAGGTCAGCCGAGACTGTAGCGCTGGGGTCTACAACGGTATATTTCTGAGAAAAATCCCTACGTATGACATCCCCGTTGCCGTTCTGCATCGTAATGTAACCAGTAAGATTAAAATCACCGGTACGGCCTGTTACTATCTCATAAGTATTGTTGCGCAGTTTCATCTCCCGCCCGCCGATATAAATCTTGGGCTTTTGAGTGGTATCAACAGCAGCCATAACTATCTGGGCTGAAAACTTGTCGCCACGTACAATAGTCTGAGCATTGGGTATGACAAATGCACTTAACTTGTTGACACGTATGTCCTTCATGTCGATATTAGCCACAAGAGAGTGCAATACCTCGCCTTCAGCATAGCGCACGTCACTCTGCAGCTTGGTAAGTATCGTCACGGCAGCCGCCACAGGCATGTCTTCAAACATATATTCCTGCCAGTTCTTGCCCATTGTCCTTGCGCCCTTGGGCAATTCAGTCGTCAGGTTGCTGGCTATTATTGCCTTCTGACGCTCGTCAGTGACCATTGTCAATATGCGCTCACGGAAAGAGTTGATGGCGTCAAACAGACGCTTGCCCTGCCCCGTACCAGGTGCCAGCATCACATGGCTGGCCGCCTCGAGGTCATCTTTCCTGTCAATGTTAAGCACATCACCGTCTTCCCCATCAGCCTCTTTCACTATCGCCACTTTAAGCTGCTGCGCATAATCAAACAACGAGTCACTCATACGCTTTACGGCCGTAGCCTTCTCGAACCACGCTTTTACCTTTTGAGGATTTGACTTCATCTGCTCCTCAAAATCACCGTAAATCGCAGCATTCTCTGACGACGAGTTACGGGTGGTACGGCGCAGACTGTCCTCTACGAGGGAAAAGCCGTCAAGCACTTCCGTTGACACGTTGAGCGCAAGCATTGCCATCAAGACGACATACATAAGGTTAATCATCTTCTGGCGGGGAGATACCGGTCTTTTCTTTATTGCCATTCTTAATTATACTTCAGAGTTGTTCCCGTTGGCAGTCGTGGCACGCATGTTAACGGTCATGGCTTCAATCATACGGGCGTATATCTTATTAAGCTGCTCAATCTGCGACGCCATCCTGCGCGACTGTTCATTAATCTGGTCAATGGTTCCGATTTGTGAGCTGGCGCCTTTGAGCTGCATTTCATATACCTTGCAGATGCCTGTAAGCGTACGGTTGAGATTCTCCATCTCTTCAGAGTCTCGTGTAAGGCGTGCACTCTGCTCAGAAACTTTAGCCAACGTCTCGGTAAGCTTCTTCAGTTCATCAACATAATTTGCCGTAGCCTCCTCAAGTTCCGGTGACATCTGAGGGCCGCAGACCACCGCACCGGCCGGCGCGCCGCCTACTACAACTGTCTGGCCACCGGCAGGGATACCGCCAACAGCCTGAGAATCAGCGGCTGAGCCTTCTGCTACCACCGCTCCGCCATCAGCAGCATTGCCTCCCTGTACAGAGCCGACAACAACCATACCTCCACCTACCGGACCCGTATATGCAGACGATACTGGCTGAGCTGTAACCCCACCGGACGGCATTGAAGCGTCAGCCGGGGCCTCATTACCGTCAGCTCCATTATCTTCATGCATCTCGTCAGTAACGTGTGTCGGCAGCTCCTTGCCTATTGCGGTCTTATCAAACGGGCGGTCAAATGCCGAGATGAAGAACACTATCACCTCAGTACCCATACCGATATAAAGCATTAAATTCGCGCCAGGCATATGGGTGAGCTTGAACAATGTGCCGAGGATTACTATCGAGGCACCCCAACTGTAAGCATAATTCAGGAACGTCTGTCCCGGAACGCTGTCCAACCATCTTTGAAGACGGTAGATGATGTTATATTTACTGTACTCGGTCATTATTTTTTCTTCTTTCCTTTTTGTTTACTGCTTGTAGTGGTGGCCAGGCTTCTGACACAGCGGAAGCCTATGTAGCTGCGTGGCTGGTTCTGGTATTCCCACGTACGCCATGCCGAACGGATATATGACTCAGGGTCTTTCCATGAACCTCCGCGCACGCTTTTCTTCTTCAGGCGATACGGGTCTTCGTCAGCCGCGTTGTATCTCAGTTCAGGATTAAGGTCGTTCATGGCCTCAATGCCTCCCTCTGTATAAGTCGTGCTGGTCCATTCGGCCACGTTCCCGGCCATATCATACAGGCCGTTAGAATTTGACGAGAACAGGCCTACACGGCTCGTTATAAGATTGCCGTCCTCAGTGTAATTTCCGCGGTCGGGCTTGAAATTAGCGTAGAAGCACCCGTCCTCATTTTTCACGTCAATATTTTCCCACGGGAACTCCGTTCCTTCCTTGCCGCGCGCGGCATACTCCCATTCTGCCTCTGTCGGCAGGCGGTAACGCTGTATGTACTTTGCCTCGCCGCCAAGGCCTTTCAGCAGATAATCTGTACGCCATGCACAGAAGGCATTGGCCTGCTCCCACGTTACACCTACGACGGGATAATCATTGTAGGCCGGACTGCTGAAATACTGGCGCATGTACACTTCATTGTCTGAGTTGACAAAATCGTTGACCCAGCAAGTCGTGTCGGGATAAATATTGACAATGTAAGTATTCAGGAAATCCCACGGACCGCTGAGCGGACGGTCGATAGTCTGCCTTACGATGCGGCCTTCATCATCGATATAAGCAGTGTCCTTAGATATCATGACCACCTCGTCAGGGTCTACCTCCACGTCTGTATTGAGATTACGCTGCCTGGGGTCAAGCCTGTTACGGCGCAGGGCGGCAGCCGTATAATCATACACCTCGTAACGATAGTTCATCTGGCTTGCATCAAGCATTTTCTCTCCGGTGACGGGATTGGTGACATAGAGGCTCTCAATAGCCCGCTGCTCATCCTCGTTAGGCTTGCGCGGCAAAGACTTTTTCCAGTTAAGATGGGGCTCAACAGGGTCGCCATACTTGTCCTCGGTTATCATGTAGGTCTCGTCGCCGCCGTAAGCGGGGTCGGCAAGACGCGTGCGCAGGATAGAGTCACGCACCCAATACACAAACTGCTTGTACTCAGAGTTGGTGACCTCTGTCTCGTCCATCCAGAAGCCGTCAACAGATATCTCCTTATTCTGAGCCCGGCGGCCCCACAAGGAGTCGTCCTTCTCAAGGCCCATCTTCAGGAATCCGCGCTTCACAAGTGTCATTCCGTAAGGCGTAGGCTCATTGAAGCTCTTGCCGCCTACACCCACTACCTCACCGCCGCGTCCTACAGAAGACGACATACGGCCGCCGAAACAGCCTGTGAGCGTGGAAAGCACCACGATGCCGAGCGCTATTATGCTTTTTGTATTCTTCATATTCTTACAGTATTCTCACACTTTTATGTTTGTTCCTTCCTTTCTTGAACATATTGATGTTCGTCTTATAACCTATTATCAGTTCATGACTTCCGTTACCAAGACTTATGCCCGAGGTGTAGGCCTCATAACTGTAACCGATGTGTATGCCATGAAAGCTGCCGCCGATCAGCACCGTCACTGAGTTTGTAGGGCTGTACGACAGGCCTCCGTAAAGCATTTTCTTGTCATTGGTGTACACCAGGCGTCCTGATATATCTCCACGCCACATCACGCCGTCAGTTCTGACAAGCACAGAAGGATGTATCGTAAGGAACGGATTCCTCAACTTGAAGGCATATCCTCCGGTCAGATAATATGTGGCGTCAATCTTCAGCTCATTGGTCTCGCCAAGCTCTATCAGGGGCGCGTTAAGATGCTGTACCGACACCCCGACATACCAGGGGCCGTGCGTGTAATAAAGTCCGAGACCTATGTCGAACGCACTTCCGTTGACATCTGACGTTGACAGCGCAGGGTCACTTGAATCTTCAACGTCAAGTCCGGAGCCGTCAAAACTCTCACTCAGCATACCTACCTGTACTCCGGCACTTATCATGCCGCCGAACAGCCGGTGCTTGAAGGCATATTGCAGGGCAAGGCGCTGATGAGTAAACAAGCCTATCTGGTCGTTAAGCAGCGACACGCCTACTCCGTGATAATTCTTCAGGAAATACAGTGGCATGTCCGCGCCGACATACATCGACTTAGGATTGTTCTCAAAGCCGGCAAGGCTCAACGCATATACGGCGGACACGTTCAGCTTCTGCTGCTTGCCTACCGAACCGGCATTGAAATAAGGCTCTAAATCCCAATAGTGGCTGAACGATACATCATATTGCGCACCGGCTCTCGAGACGGCGAGCACAAGCACGGCCATTATGATGAAAAGACGTCTTCGCACGACATTATAACGCACACCTTGCGCTTTTATTGCACAAAATGAAAAGAAATAGGATTTTAAGAGCCGCAGGAATTAATACAGATCAGCAAAAATATGTTGGGTAAAAAATAAAGAGCTAAGAATTAAGACAGCCGTCCGTACAACACTTAAAGACATGTCTTTCTTAATTCCTAACTCTTAATTTTTAATTAAATCAATACTCATCCTCGTTGAAAAGGAAATCTTCTTTAGTAGGATAGTCAGGCCATATATCCTCGATACTCTCGTAGACATCGCCTTCGTCTTCTATCTCTTGCAGATTTTCCAAAACTTCCAGAGGGGCGCCCGAGCGTATTGCATAGTCAATCAGCTCGTCCTTCGTTGCGGGCCACGGCGCATCTTCGAGTTTTGAAGCCAATTCAAGTGTCCAATACATAACCTTTAAATTTTAAGTGTTTTTTATCGGCCACAAAAGTAATATATTTTTTCTTATTATCAAGATTTCTGCCATGTTTTTTCTCTTACACCGTCAATAAAGTTTAATTTACGCGCGAGAACGAACAGATAGTCTGACAGGCGGTTGATATATTGCAGCACTTCGGGGTCGAGCTTGGTTGTCTCGGCGAGGAAGAATATGCGGCGCTCGGCACGCCGGCACACCGTACGGCATACATGGGCAATGGCTGCCTCATGGGAGCCTCCTGGCAGAATAAAGCCGGTCTGCTGTGGTATGCCGGCAAGGATGTGGTCAATCTCCTTCTCAAGCACTTCTACCTCACCTGCGTCAAGCGTGTATGACGGGGCAAGCTTTGTCTGCGTCTTGTCTGTAGCCAGATATGAGCACACGGTAAACAGGTTACGCTGTATACGGTAAATGAGATTCTTGTCGGGGCCGTCTTTCATGAACGAGGCCAGCAGGCCAAGGTTGGCGCTAAGCTCGTCAACGGTACCGTAAGCCTCAATACGCGAGTTGGTCTTCTTCACTCTCACGCCGCCCACGAGACTTGTAGTACCCTCGTCGCCGGCCTTTGTATAAACCTTGGTTATTTTCATAGTCTTGAATGGTTAGAAATTTATAATATAATTCTGTTTGTAACGCTTACGGTCAAAAAATATCAGACCGCAATAATACAGGTCAAACGTCACCACGCCCTGCATGTCGGCCGCCGTGCCGCGCCACAGACGGCGCATGGCCTTGTCACGGTATATGTCAAGCAGTACAGCCACTGAGCCGTCACGGGCACCGCCGCTCACGGCGGCAAGCATCTCGGCCGCCCCCTCGCCCGGAGCTATCACGGTCATCTCCGGCTGCCGGGCAAAGCATTCGCCGTCAACGCCGGCCGCCTTCACGTAGTCGGCCTTACGGCATCCGGCTCTGACATAACTGCCAAGCGCATCGCCACCCGCTCCGTAAGCTACAACAAGCGACGGCCTAACGCTGTTGGCCAGACGCAGGCAAAGCTCGCACACCTTGCGCTCCTCTACGCCAAGCTGCGGATAAGCGGCACGCAGGCTGCCGTATGCGTAATATGGATAATGCTCGTTAATGACGTATCTCACCATACGGTATGCCCACGGCGACTGCACCCCGAAACCACGGCAATGGCCTATACGCCACGCCCATACCAACATACGCCTGATTCTTGACATATCTCAAAATGACAAAACAACTCTTATGCCACCCGCCTTAATTACGCTTATATATGCAAATATACGAATTTATGACTTAACTTCAAAGGGAATTTCAAGAAATCCGGAATTATTATCTTACGCGGCATATACCTTTATGCATCTGCCGCAACCTCACAGTCACCGGAATATCCGCTCCATGCATGCCTCATACGTTCTTCATCGAATGACGGTCTGTAACGCTTATCTGTACAAAAGACGGCAAACCGCAGGCCGAAAGGCCGTCAAACGCACGTTAAAAGGCCGTCTTTTGCAGCGTAAAAGACGGCCTTTTGTAAACTGCCTGAATATCAGTGCGTTACAGGAACAGATATTAAACAGACGTTACACTACATAAGAAAACGGCCACATGACTTGCTTTTATACTTTTTTTCGAGTAACTTTGCGAATAAAATCAATAAAAAGCATTACGCATGAAATCACTTAGAGAATTATATAAAATAGGTAAAGGCCCCTCAAGCAGCCATACCATGGGACCGCAGAAAGCGGCGAAAATGTTTTTAGAGAGACACAGCGACGCAGCCTCATTCGTTGTAACGCTGTACGGGAGTCTCGCCGCAACCGGTAAAGGGCACATGACCGACACTGCCATCAACGAAGTGCTACAGCCCATTGCACCTGTTGATATTATATGGGAACCTGAGATTTTCCTGCCTTTCCATCCTAACGGGATGAAATTTGAGGCAAAAGACAATACCGGACATACCACGGACGAATGGACCGTGTACAGCATAGGCGGCGGCGCCTTGTCAGAGGGTGATGACAAGAATGGATTACTTAACACACCCGATGTGTACAGCATGAACACCATGACAGAGATAATGGAATGGTGTTACTCTACCGGACGCAGTTATTGGGAATATGTTGACCAATGTGAGGACAGCGGAATATGGGACTATCTCATGGAAGCATGGAAAGCCATGCAGGCTGCTGTAGAGCGTGGCATAAATACAGAGGGCAGACTTCCCGGTCCGCTCAACCTGGCACGTAAGGCACCTACATATTACGTAAAGGCGTCAGGATATAAACAATCATTACAGACGCGCGGACTTGTTTACGCCTATGCCCTGGGCGTAAGTGAGGAAAATGCGTCAGGCGGCACCATTGTAACAGCGCCTACTTGTGGCGCATGCGGAGTTCTTCCGGCCGTTCTTTACCATCTTTCCCGCGGTCATCAGTTTAATGACACCCGCATACTGCACGCCATGGCAACGGCAGGCCTGATAGGAAATATTGTCAAACAAAATGCATCCATATCCGGTGCTGATGTCGGTTGTCAGGGTGAGGTAGGTGTTGCATGCGCCATGGCTTCAGGCGCGGCATGCCAGTTGTTCGGCGGCAGCCCGTCACAGATTGAATACGCTGCCGAGATGGGACTTGAACATCATCTCGGAATGACATGTGATCCCGTGTGCGGACTTGTCCAGATACCATGCATCGAACGTAACGCCTTTGCTGCAACAAGAGCTCTTGACGCCAATCTCTACTCAGCATTCTCCGACGGCAGCCACCGCGTATCCTTCGACAGAGTAGTAGACGTAATGAAACAGACCGGCCATGATATTCCTTCACTCTATAAAGAAACAGCATCTGGAGGACTGGCTAAGATTCTCGCACCGAAAAACGGACAAGAGAAATAATATAACATTATAACAGAATAAAAAGGTCTTGAGATGAATCTCAAGACCTTTTATATTTCTTTAAATTTCTCTTACTGAGATATTAGCCTTATTAGTCATATCAGTCTTATTTGCCTTATCAGCCCTATCAGTCCCATTAGCCCTACCAACCTTAAAACCTGACAACCTTCAGACCTCATAGCCTGATAACCCCATAACTCCACAACCTCCCGACCCATGAAAACAAAAAAAGTCCCGGACAAGGCTAAAACCTCGTCCGGGACTCTCTCAAAAAAGGCGGCCTCCTACTCTCCCGCATCGCATCGCAGTACCATCGGCGCAGGCGGGCTTAACTTCTCTGTT
>URRR01000015.1 GCA_900550365.1 uncultured Prevotella sp.
ACTCTACATTGTATATTTCTTGTTTCTTCTATATACCTTCAAACGCCTTCCTTACTCGGCATGACCATGAGAACCGCTCTTCTTTGCAGCGGCTCACCGCATGCTCCCTGTCTGTGTCATCTTTTCAAAGAACTTCTGCTCGTCTCATCAAAACTTCGTAAGTTTGATTCGAAAGCGTTTGCAAAGGTAATGCATTTATCCTTTCGCTGCAAATATTTCGGCAAGAATTTTTCAAAAACAATGCAAAAATATTACATTTTTGATTTAAATCAAGTTTACAGAACGTTTTCAAGGTGAAAAACAATATAAAAAGTGTAAATCAACACGATTGTTGCCTTTCTACTTTTCAGGGATAAAATAATCTACGATTTAACAAAATAATGACGATGGACAGATATTATTATTCTATTAAATGACAATTCCTGCAACAATAAAAGTATAAAAACTGCTGAGCACTACTATCTCGTAATAAAAAAAGCAAGTCTGGATTTTACTAAAAGACATGGTTCATAATGAAAAATTTCACTATACATTATTATAATATAATAAGACATGAAGCAGCGGAGAAACAAAGGATATAACATGCAACACGAAACAACTGTAACATAAAAACATTATTTTAATTATAACAGCATCTATCCGAACACCTGAAAACAACAATCAGGAACCAAATTATCGGCTTTTTATTACAAATCAAAAACACGGCAAATCGCGAAGCAAAAGATGACCTTTCGCAATGCAAAAGACGGTCAACCGCAAAGCAAAAGACAGTCAATAAGCAAGGAACGGCAAATCTAACGAGGCAGGAGAAAAGACAAAACGTAATAAATGTACTTTTATCCGTAAAACAGATACCTTAAATATACGACAGTATCAGTAACTTTGTAACATGAAAATAAATATATAAACAAAAATGAGAACAAAAAGAATATACGCAGCCCTGTTAGCCTGCATGATAGGAACAGCCGGACTATTCGCACAAGAAAATAACATTAAAACAAACAAGTATATGGAAGAAAAACTGACAATGACTCAAGAATGGGACAAGGTATTTCCGAAGAGTGAGAAGACAGAACACAGTAAAGCAACATTTCATAACCGCTACGGCATAACACTTGCGGCCGATGTCTACAAACCCAAAAATGCCGACGGAAAACTTGCGGCAATAGCTGTATGCGGTCCGTTCGGCGCTGTAAAAGAGCAGGCCTCTGGCTTATATGCCCAGACTCTGGCAGAGAGAGGCTTCCTCACAATAGCTTTTGACCCGTCATTCACCGGAGAAAGCGGCGGTGAACCACGCTACGTAGCCTCGCCCGACATCAACACCGAAGACTTTTGCGCCGCCGTTGACTATCTCATAACGCGTGACGACGTTGACCCTGAGCGCATAGGGATACTTGGCATATGCGGCTGGGGAGGCATGGCTGTCAATGCCGCGGCCATTGACCCGCGTATAAAAGCGACCGTATCATCAACAATGTATGACATGAGCCGAGTAACGGCTAACGGGTATTTTGACGCGGCTGACAGTGCTGAGGCGCGTAACGAAATGCGCAAGCGACTTGCCGCACAACGCACCGAGGACTACCGCAGCGGCAGCTACGGACTGGCCGGAGGCGTAGTTGACCCTCTGCCGGAAGATGCTCCGCAGTTTGTAAAAGACTATTACGCCTACTACAAGACCAAGCGCGGCTATCACAAGCGTTCGCTTAACTCGAACAACGGGTGGAATGTCACGTCGTCATTATCTTTCCTGAACATGCCTCTGCTGACGTATGCAAGCGAAATAGAAAATGCGGTAATGATAATCCATGGCGAGAAGGCCCACTCACGCTACTTCAGCGAGGATACTTACAAAAAGCTGAAGGGCAACAATAAAGAACTGCTGATTATCCCAGGAGCAAGCCACACTGACCTTTATGACAATATGGAGAAAATTCCGTTCGATAAAATTGAGCAGTTCTATAACAAATATCTGAAATAAAGGCCTGCCGATTCAGGCGACAAGCGCATAAAGAAACGCCAAGGGAGAATATGTAAGAAATCATCCCTTGGCGTTTGTCATGTTATGAACAGCTGTGCTTATTCGCTGTCTTTCTTAAGATGTTCATTAAGATTGATAGCCTCAAGCAGTTTTATCGCGTCAACATATTGCGCTATGCCCTCTGCCACTTTCTTGGCATCACGCATGGCAAGGACAACGGTTGAAGGCCTGTTGACCACGTCGCCACCGGCAAAAACTCCCTTACGGCTCGTCATGCCGCAAGGCTTCTCACGCGTAAGTACATATCCGCTGTCATCAGTCTCAATGCCTTTAGTGGTCGAAACGATGCGGCTGGCCGGCACAGAGCCTATCGCCATGAGCACCTTATCGGCCTTCTCGGTGCGGCGTTGACCGTCATGCTCGATTACAACACCGCAAAGCGTGCCGTTATAATCAAGTATCTCAACCAGACTTGACTCCCAATTAAACTTCACTCCCTCTTCTACGGCCTCGTCATATTCGGAGCGCAGCGCGCTCATGTCGTTAATAGTGCGGTGGTAGATAATCTCCACGTCACGTGCCCCCATGCGTATTGCCGTGCGGGCAGCATCCATCGCCGTGTTACCACAACCTAAAACGAAAACGCGGTCGCCTTCCTGAACGGGCACGTCGTCACGCTCAATGCTGCCTTCATTGTACAGACTGACCTTACGGAGGAAGTAGACGGCCTGCCTTACGCCACGAAGATTGCGCCCTGGAATGTCCGGTTTCTTAGGCTTCACGGTACCAGTACCTATAAAGATAGCGTCAAAACCCTGCTCGAACAACTGGTCGACATTAAGGTCCGTGCCAATTGTAGTGTTGCAGTGGAACACTACGCCAAGCTCCTCTATCTTCTTTATTTCACGGCGTACAACATCTTTCGGCAACCTGTATTCAGGAATTCCGAACATAAGTACACCTCCGGGCTCTGGCTCCATCTCGAATATCTCCACATTGAAGCCCTGTCTTGCAAGGTCACCGGCAATGGTCAGGCCGGCAGGTCCTGAACCGATAACGGCCACTTTGCCACGGGTCTTGGGCTGAAGCTTCTCGCGGATAAGCCCCATGTCGCCGTCAAAGTCAGCAATAAAGCGCTCAAGCTTGCCCACATGTATGCCCTGCCCTTTCTTACTGAGCACACAGTGGCCCTCACATTGTTTCTCATGAGGGCACACACGGCCACACACCGCAGGCAGATTACTCTTATCGTTGATGATTTTCATAGCATTGCCGAGGTTTCCTCTCGACAATTCGTGTATCCAGTCAGGAATGTCATGACTTATGGGGCATCCCTTCTGGCATTGCGGAACCTTGCAATGCAGGCATCTCTTGGCCTCATTTATGGCCTCAAACATAGTGTAGCCCTCATTGACTTCATGAAAAAGTTGTTTCTGTTCTTCCATTATTGTAGTAGTTCTGATTTGTTTCTGGGCACAAAGATAATGTAAAATTTTTACTTTTTCTTTGTTTAGATTACATTTTTTATTAACTTTGCGCAATGAAAGTGTATAAAAAACTTACACATAAACTAAAGACTTCGTTTGCCGCATGATACGAAATGACCTGCCAACAATCTCGGGACTTGACATAAGAAACACTCTCCCGGACAACAAATCCTGAACGGATACAGCCACATACAGGGCAAAAGCGTAGCACGGCAAGTATTGAGAGAATTTGAAATTAAGAAGTTATGATTTCTGCATTTGACCGAACTTACAAACTTGGGACACTGGTGTCAGTTATTGACTGGCTGACATTCAACGTTGTTTTCCTTTTGTCGTATCATCTGAATTGGTTTCCACGACTTGACTGGAACGGGCACTTCAGTACGTACTTCATCACGGCTAACCTGGCTTACATAATAGCCTTGCAGTTCGTAAGCATAAGCCTTCACCACCGTTGGGCCCAGCCGGCCAGGGTACTTAACAATACATCAAGGACCTCTGTAATATTCATCATCCTTTATACCTCACTGCTCGGCATGTTTACAGACGTGAAGGTACCAGAGGCTTTAAGCTCACTATTCCTCACACTGACGATATTCGCATGCACCAGCATCGAACGATTAATCCTGCGTACATATATAATCCACCGGCGGAGTGTAGGCCGTGATTGCGTAAACACGGTACTGTTGGGTACCGGAAACATGGCTCAGAGAGCGGCTGACGTTATGAACAACGGCTGGAACGGCTATAATCTGTTAGGATATTTCTCTGGCTCTGACAGTAATCCGATAGTAAACTCCGTTAGCGGCGAGCCGTTACCGCGTCTCGGCGATATGTGCGACATCATCGACTACATAGAGAACAATCATGTTAACGAGCTGTACATCAGCAAGATTCCTACCGGTAAGGTTAACTTCAAGACGCTGATGCAGGTGTGTGACAAAAACATGATACGCGTGTTCTACATTCCGTCAAGCGCATACGGAGAATTCCGCAAAGCAAAAATAAAGGAATTCGGAGACATTTACGTTCTCTCTCAATATGACGAACCGTTGCGTGACGTACGCAACAGAATAAAGAAACGCGTGTTCGATATTATCGTCTCACTGATTTTCCTGTGCACCCTGTTCCCGTTCATTTTGGTCATTGTATATATTATTTCAAAGAAAACCATGCCCGGTCCACTGTTCTTCAAGCAAAAGCGCACGGGATATGACGGACGCGACTTCTGGTGTTATAAGTTCCGCAGCATGAAGGTCAACAAGGATTCAGACACCGTACAGGCCGTAAAAAATGACCCAAGAGTAACTAAATGGGGAGCTTTCATGCGCCACACGAACATTGATGAGCTGCCACAGTTTATCAATGTATTAAAAGGAGACATGAGTATCGTAGGTCCGCGCCCGCACATGCTGGCACACACTGATTACTATTCAGAACTTATTTCTGATTACATGATAAGGCATTACGTCAAGCCCGGCATCACAGGATGGGCACAGACACACGGTGAACGTGGTGAGACGAAGACCGTAGACGACATGCGCCGACGCGTAGAAAAGGACATCTGGTACATTGAACACTGGAGTTTCTGGCTCGACATACAGATAATCTTCAAGACCGTTGCCGACGCCATACACGGTGACGACAAGGCTTATTAAAATTAAGAATTAAGAGGGAAGAATTAAGAAAACTTGCTCAGATAATCTAATCAGCAAGAGATATATTCTTAATTCTTCCCTCTTAATTCTTAATTATATCAGTTTTTACTGGGCGACAAACTTTGTATTGGTTATCGTTATTTCATCGTTGTCAATAAATTCCTTGTCTTTCTTTGTGTAGAAGAACGTTGAATTATCAATCGTAACGTCATGAACACAGCTCATACCGGCCAGGCCTGTTACCGACACGGCGGTCTTCACGTTGCGGCAGACAACATTAGAGATGTGGATATCAGAAAATTCAGGGGCAAACGGAGCGTTCTTTACCACTTCAGCTTTCTTTCCGTCATCCTCTTTTACACTGTATTTCTTATCAATATAAGTGCAGTCAAATACTATGGCCTCATCCTTAATGTCAGTCATGTAAATATCACTGATGTAGATATTTTCCGTCTTTCCGCCACGACCTATTCCGCTCTTAAAACGCAATCCGGTATCTGTACCGCTGAAACGGTTGTTGCGCACAACGATATTCTTCATTCCACCAGAGAACTCTGAGCCTATAACAAAACCGCCGTGAGCATGGAACACGGCATTGTTCTCTATCAGTATGTTCTCGCATGGTCCATACTTAAGACCAGACTCACCGGCTCCGCCCTTCATGCAGATACCATCATCGCCGGCATCAATCGTGTTATTGACTATCAGCACGTTACGGCAGCTGCTTATGTCGAGCGCATCACCGTTCTGAGCATTCCACGGGCAACGGATAAATACACCGTCAACTATTACGTTTGTACAGCGTGTCGGGATAAGATGAAACTTCGGTGAGTTCTGTATCGTGACGCCTTTTACCAATACATTCTCACAATCAGTGAGCCTTATCAGATGCGTGCGCATCTTCTCCTGAGCCTCTGGTGAGTCTGCTATGTTGTCATAATGCTTCAGGTTGAACGGGAACCACAGCTTGCCACCCTCTGCCTGAGTGCCGCCCATGTACAGAAATTCTTTCCATTCCGTATCGCTTACCTTCGAGCGTTTTACCGGACGCCAGTATGCGCCGTTGCCGTCAATCACGCCTTCACCCGTTATACTGATGTTCTTACGCTTGCTCGCGTTAATCATCGGGGTGCATTTAGAATCTTTCTTTCCGTTCTTTTCCTTTATAAAAAGACTTCTGTCAGGCGAAGCCAGCAGCACGGCGTTCTTCTCAAGATGCAGGTCAATGTTATCTTTCAGGGAGATAAGCCCCGAAAGCCATACGCCTGCAGGCACTACAAGATGACCTCCACCCTTCTTGTCAAGCGCGCTTATGGCCTTGCTGAAGGCCTCTGTGTTAAGCGTCAGACCGTCGCCCACGCCCCCGAAGTCCTTAATGTTTACGGTATAGTCAGGTATCACAGGAGCACTTACCGCCGGCATGTCAACCGGCAGCTTGTCATAGTACCTCGCATAATCATCTGCCCGCGCCACACTGAACGCCAGAATAACCGACAGGCACAATAAAACTGTTTTCTTCATGTCCTTGATTAGTTTATAAGTTTATAATAATTAAAGTAAATGTCACTGTATGTGCTTTGTCCGTACCGCGCCCGGCTGCAGGACATACCTTGCCGTCTGCAAATATAGTGCAAGATTTAAACAAATCCAAGGATTCAGCCAAAACATGCAATAAAAAGCCGGCCGGCAAAGTGCAATATTACAAAATATTTTTTGAAAATCACTCTACCGGCCGTATGAAAATGCCTTTTTTTCACTATGCCATGCATCAATTATTACCTTAAATAACGGTTTGCCCCACATCTTCCACAAACTCATTTTACATAAAACAGCAAAAAAGGCAAGTCCGGCAGGCTTCAGAAACGCAGGCGCGAAGTGTCTACAGCCTTATGTTCCTTCTCCTTATAGCTGCCGAAAGCGTAGCTGAAAGTCAGGCCGACGTGGCGGAAGCTCGACAAATCCATGCTGAAGCGTTGGCCCTTAAAGCTGATATACGGGTCCACCTGAGACGTTTCGAAAATGTCGGCGCAATAAAGTTTCAGCGTGGCACGCTTGTTTTTGAGGAACTTCATCTGCACAGCGGCGTCCACACGGCCGGCCGCAGGCAGGTCATAGTTGCCCTGTATGGCGGCCGTCTGTACCTGTCCGTTAAGCGAGACGGTTATTTCGGGGTTGCTGGAAACGTGAAAATCATTGCGCAGAGAGAATATTCCGAACAGTTTACGGCGGTCGAAGGGTATATCGTAGAAGTCTGAATCCTTGTGCCTCATCCATATCCCCATGGCCGTAAGGCTGCCGCTGTACCACCTGCCGGCCTT
The DNA here is from genome assembly GCA_900550365.1 of uncultured Prevotella sp. Taxonomy (GTDB): domain Bacteria; phylum Bacteroidota; class Bacteroidia; order Bacteroidales; family Bacteroidaceae; genus Prevotella. Next base: position 7,448 of record URRR01000015.1, read on the forward strand.
AATCGGAGCCGTAGCCATAAGTCCGGCCTGCTGCTGAAAGTCAAAGTTCACCCAGCGGAACGTCTCCGTCAGCTCGTCGCCGCGCTGATAAAGGGTCTGCATGAAGTTGTCATCCGAATACGTGAACCAGCCTTGAAAGACGTATTTGTTCTTCAGTACATAGGTCAGAGACGCCGAATATTCGTGCGACGGCTTAAGAGCGGGGTTGCCTACGATTTCGTCATAACCGCCGTTGCTGTATGTTATGAAGTCCTGCACAGCCCAATATTCAGGGTAAGACGTCGAGCTGCTCACTCCGAACTGAAGCACATGCCCTTCGCTTGGGAGGTAAGTCACGTTAAGAGTAGGCAGCCAGTTCCACTCGTTCCACACCGCAGTGTTGTAATACTCGGCTGCCACCGATGCGTCGATAATCACCTTATTGCCGAAATTCTTGCTGAAACCGGCGTACAGATTAACAATGTTCTCACGCTTTACGGTGCTGTGGCTTTCGGGCAGAGAGGTCTGTCCGCCGGTCAGACTGCCGTCGGCCGGCTCTGACTGGCTGTATCTCTGAAAGCTGTTGTCCCTGCTTGACGTGTATGATGCACCGTAATTCAGGCCCCATCCGTCTTTTAGCGCATGCTCCTGACGGGCATACACGCGCCAGATGTTCAGCCTTTGGCGGCTGTTTACGAGGTAGTCCAGCCGGCGGTCGGTCAACGTGCTGCTTAGATTTTGCGTTCCGGGATTGCTGTAATAGGTATATTCCGCGCCGACGTTCGTGCCGAAAGGCAGTTTATAGTCAAGCGTAATGTCGTGCAGCCATGGCTTGGAGTCAAGGTCATTGCGGCCGGTTATCGAGCCCGTTATGCGCTGGCTGTTGTCCGTTGTAGCGTGATTGCCGTAGTAACTGAGGCTCAGACGGTGGTCGTCAGAGAAGCTGTAGGCGGCCGAGAGGCGCAGCTTATGGTTGTGTCCGGTGGCGAGCGTGCGCTCGAATGACTGTATGTCGTGCACGCTTCCGTCATCAAGCGCATGGTGAGACGTTATCTCCGTAGTACTGAACGAGTCGCCGTGGTCATGCGAATACATGATGTCCGCGCTCAGCTTCTTGCCTGAATACACAACGCTTGTGCGTTCCTGAAACGCCGCATGATGGCTCTGGTCATACGAGCCGAGCACCTCTCCCGTAAGCCTTTGCTGTCCTCCGGTGTCGTGTCTGAGGTTGATGTTGATGCAGGCGCCGCTCACCTGATATCTTGCCGGCGCGTTGTACATCACCTCCACGTCGCCAACCCTGTCTTTTGACATGCTCTGCAGTACCTGCGCAAGCTGCTCCTGACTGAGGTTTGTCACCTGTCCGTCAATGATTACGGTAACCGCCTGACCGCCAAGAGTAAGCTGTCCGCTCATCTCCGTAACGCCAGGCAGGGCCTTGAGCACGTCGTATGCGTTGTCGGCAGTTGCCGTTCCGGGCAGACGGCTGACATCATACACAAGGGCACTGCCCCTGACTTTCACCACGGGACGCTCTCCGCTGACCATAACTTCGGGCAATGTACGCACTATGCTGTCAAGCCTCAGCGAGTCACTTGGCGCGGTCTGTGCCTGCGCTGACTGCATACAGGCAAACAGGAAACATGTAAACAAGAAATATCTCATCGTTGTATGGGGTTTTGGTTACGGCGGCAAAGGTATTAAAAACAGAGAAAATGACGGGCACGTGAGCGTCCGTCATTTTCTACAATATTCTACAATGCCCGTAAACAGGGCGTTTCCGCAGGGTCGGCAGTGTCTTTCTTACTTCACTATCTGCATCACAAAGTCGTCAAACTCACCCAGTTTGCCGTCGTGTCCAAGCACCTTCTGCAACAGTCGGCGGCGCATTGCCGACACGTTTTTCTGTGAAATGCCGGTCAGGTTGCTTATCTCCAAAGGCTTGAAGTGCAGCCGCAGAAGTATGCAAAGGTCGTATTCGTCAGGGCGGAGAACGTGCCCGGAGTTAAGCGTTGAGTAAAAACCTGGCACCTCGGCGTTAATCATCGAGCGCAGCTCCTGCCACTCCCCGGCAGTCGGCAGACCGACCGGATTGGCCGCAATCTGCCTGAAACGGGCGGTTATCGGGGCATCGGTGAGGCGCTGCTCAACGGTTGCTTCGTCTACATGGCGCTGCAAAGTTTCCATGCATTGCAGCCGTTTTATCGCCTCGCTCTTCTCCTCCGCCAGGGCGTCGCGCTCCTCTTCGGTCAGCGTCAGGAGTTGTTGCAGGTCGGTCTGGGCACGCGTCAGGGCGTCCATGTCGCTGCGGTAACGCTGCTCGCGGCGGCTTGCCTCGGCACGTCTTTTCCTTATTATATATATAAAGGCCGTCAAAACAACGAACAGAACGAGGACAACCGCCAGTACGGCGGTCTTCATCCGCGCGGTCTCAAGAGCCTTGTCGGCCACCTGTCCGCGCAGATTGTCGCGCTCATACTGCGCCTGCACGGCTGAGCACGTTGTTCTCATCATGTCCGTAGTCAGGCTGTCTACAAGGTCGCTGTGTATGTCTGAATATTTTATTACCGAGTCTTTATTGCCCGTTTTGGCGTACATCTGCCACAGACCGTAAGCAAGCGCGCGGCGCATGTCTACCGAAAGATTCTTGACGCGGCGCAGTTTGCCAAGCCAATAGGCTGCAGAGTCAAGCTGATTGGCGTACACTGAGTAGATGCCTTTGACGTAATAGATGCCCAGATAGTCAGGGTTGACGTCGCCGTCGGCGTTGATTACGCGTGAGTCACGGTCGAAAACTTCCATGCAGCGCGCCGCGTTAACGAGGTCGTTACGGTCGAGATACACCTCAATGAGCTTTGCCAAGGATATCGCCGAGGCTTCGACGTAACCGCTCTCACGGAAAAGACGCGACGAGCGGAGGGTTATCGCTATGGCGGAGTCAGGTTGGTCGAGCAGCAGGTAGGCGTTGGCCATGTGGTCATATCCGCTCAACGCCACGAGCGTGTCGCCCGCTTTCATCGAGTAACGGTAGCAACGCCGGCCCGCCTCAATGACGTTACGCGGCATGAAACAGGCGAGATAGGCGCTCGACAGCAGGCCATATACCTGACCGAGCAAGCCGAACCGGCACTCGGCTGACGTCGTGTCGGCGCAGCCTGCGGCCGCTTCAAGATTGAAAAGGGCCTCGGGCATGTTGTCCATGTTCATGTTTACGCAGCCGAGCAGGCATCTGGAGAGCATGCGCTGGTTGTCGTCGCCGTGGCGGTCATAGTAATTCACGACGCTGCGGATAACGCTGTCTGACGTGAAATGTGCCCCGGAGTTCAGCATATACTTGGTGTGCATAAGGTCATAGTAAACCTTTACGCGCCCGGGAGCATCCTTAATCTGCGGCCTCAACGCCTCAAGCAGGCGCAGGGCACTGTCAGGCCGCGTCTCTGAAATGCTGTCAATGGGGTAAAACATGGATTCGTACTCAGCGCATCTGTCGCACGAGAGCATCAGGAAAAACAGCGCAATGAAGAGCGGGAGAAGTCGTTTCATGATGCAAAAATAATAATTCCGCACGACATCAAAGCTGCATTATTCACAAAACTTGCCGACAACGGCCGGAGCACGGTAAATAAGCGGTTTTGCAAAAGACGGCAAAACGCATTGTAAAAGACCGTCTTTTAGCGTGTAAAAGGCCACCTTTTGAAAGGCAAAAGACGACCTTTTGGAAGCTCCTCCCGCCCTCCCCTGTGGGGAGGAGATGTGGAGATTATTCTAAAGCAATATGTCTCCTCCCCACAGGGGCGGGAGGGCGGGAGGGGCTTCATTTTTATTTTCCAAGTTTCATCACTGCATAGCCGCAGAATATCTGCACTAAAATGCCTGGCCAGCCAAGACGGATGTCTTGAAGGGCGTCAGCGAAAGAGCCGCACATGCCCCACTCTGCAAGTGTTCCTATGCCTTGATAAGCCAAAACGGCAAGGGCTACAGCCCATAGGGCAACACGACCGACGCGCGACGCGATGAACGCTGCGGCAAGGGCAAGCAGAACTGACTTGACAAGAATGACAGGCAACACGGCCACAGCCGGCATGCCGAAGAGCGCACTGTTGACAACAGGCGAGAGCACGGCCGTAAGCAGTCCGGCCGTAAGACCGTACTTATAAGCTGCTATTAGCGTGAAGAAATAAATTGGAAGCCACACAAGTCCGCCCTGCGGAACAAGATGGCAGAGCTGTGGCAGAACGATGTTGCCGGCAACAAAGAGTGCTGCCATGGCGTAAGTTTTTGCTTCGCGGTAACTGAGCGTGCGTACCGCTGTTGATGTTTTATAATTCATAATTAATAATTTAATTGGGTTTTGAGGTTTTGGGGTTATAGGGTTATGAGGTTATCAGGTTGTGAGGTTATCAGGTTTTGGGGTTATCAGGTTATGGAGTTAACCTTAAAACCGTAAAACATTCTAACCTTAAAACTTTCAATTCATTTGGCTATAACTTCTAACGAGCGGAGCAAGTGATAACTTCTCTAACTTCCTACTACTTTACTACTTATTTACTACTTACTACTTTACTACTTTTATTCTTAATTTCAAGGAACTTTCTTATCCTTTCATAGGCTTCGTCGGGGTCGGAAGTATCGGCAGTAAGCTGTTCTACGGGACATATTCCAGTTCCGGAACGGTTGATGATGTTGGGCACAAGCTCACCGTATTCAGTCTCGATACCGGCATTGCGCAGCACCGCCAACGCTCCGGCGCTTATCACACGTGCGTAAACTTCACTCACACCGCCCTTAACAAGCAGCAATGCTGCTCCACGTCCGATAACTCTGTCGGCAACGGAGGCTCCGCGCAGGAAGTCAGGCTCGGCGGTAACAAGTTCGAAAAGGTCGGCTACACCCCGACGCCTGAACTGCCTCAGCTCGCCTTTTGCCGAACGCACTATGCCACGGCAGCCTTCATCTGATAAGAAGCCCCTCCCAACCTCCACGATGTGGAGGAGACTTTCTTTTTGTTGAGATATAATATTGTCCATTTCCATTATCATAAGTGGTGATATACCTCCTCACCGTATAGGGGAGGCCGGGTGGAGCTTTACCCCCTCTTCAGTTCCTCCACAAACTTGTCGATGCGCTGCATCTCCTTCGGAATGTCGATGCCTTGCGGGCAATGCTCCACACACTGGCCGCAGCCGATGCAGTGGCTGGCCTGACGAAGACGGGGCACACTGCGGTCATAACCGATAAGGAAAGCGCGGCGGGCACGGCGGTAGTCAGGGTCCTGGCTGCCTTTGTTGGGCAGGTTCCCCTCCTTTATACATCTGTTATAATGTGAAAGTACACCGGGGATGTCTATTCCATAAGGACAAGGCATGCAGTAGTTGCACTCATTACAAGGTATTGTCTTCAGATTATATATGTCGTCGGCGATACCTTTGAGAAACTCTTCTTCCTCATCTGTAAGCGGCTTGAGTGGAGAGTAAGTGCAGAGGTTCTCACGCAGATGCTCCATATACGTCATGCCAGACAGCACAGTGAGCACGCCTTCGGGGGTTCCGGCAAAGCGGAAAGCCCAGCTCGCAACGCTCTGTTCCGGTTCACGTTGCTTCATCTTGGCCACAATATTGTCCGGAACGTTGGCCAGACGACCGCCAAGGAGCGGCTCCATGATTACGGCCGGGATGCCACGCTTACGCAGTTCGCCGTAAAGATAGACTGCATCCGTATTCCTCGGATTTATCTCGTCGGCATAGTTCCAGTCGAGATAGTTAAGCTCTATCTGCGCAAAATCCCAGTGATAACGGCCTTCATCGTGCCACTTGAGCAGCATGTCGTAAATCTTTACGTCACCATGATATGAGAAACCGAGATTACGTATGCGCCCTTTCTTCTTCTGTTCGACAAGCCAGTCGAGTATGCCGTTGTCCATAAAACGGCTGTTGAAGGCGGCAAGGGCATCACCGCCCTGCCCTATCGCGTGAAGAAGAAGATAGTCAACGTAATCGACCTGAAGTTCTTTGAGCGAGTTCTCAAACATCTCGATTGACGCCTCACGTGTCCAGGTCTCAGGGTTAAAGTTGGATAACTTCGTGGCAACGAAATACTCCGAACGCTTATGACGGCTCAAAGCGATACCCGTGGCACGCTCAGACATGCCCTGACAGTAAGCGGGAGACGTGTCAAAGTAATTGACACCGTGCTCAATGGCATAGTCAACCTGGCGGTTCACCATGTCCTGGTCTATCGGAGAGTCCTCAATTTCACGGGCCGATGCCTTTGTCTCGCCCTTTGCAGGGAGACGCATCATGCCGTAGCCCAGAAGCGACACACGGTCTTTCGTGTTTGGATTGACCCTGTATGTCATCTTCCCTTTCTCAGGCTCTTGTGCCTGGATAGCGCCTCGTTCACCGCCCTTACACGCAGTAAGCAGCGTCGACGAAGCTACAACTCCGCCACCGAGAGCCTTCAGGAAACCGCGTCTTGATAAATCGTATTTCATAATGATTTTATTTTTAGGAGTAAGGAGTAAAGGAGTAATGTAGTAAAGGAGATAAGACACTGCTTTTATTCATCACTTCTTTACTACTTTTCTCCTTACTACTTACTACTTTACTACTTGTTTAATTAAATTTATGCACTTCATGTCCTTCAACGTAAATGGCACTGAACGGACGTGCCGGGCACAGGTTCTCGCATGCTCCGCAACCGATGCAGCGGGCCTCGTTTACTGCCGGTATCTTCAGTGAACGTTCGTCATCAGGGTCTGAAGGCACCATGATGATTGCTCCGGCAGGACAGTGGCGGGCACAGTTGCCACACTCTACTCCGTCAGTCAGAGGTACACAGTTCTTCTTAATCCATACCGCATGGCCTATCTGGGTTGATGATTTATCAGCCAATGTGATAGGTTTTATTGCTCCGGTAGGACATACCTCGCTACACTTGTTACACTCGGGACGGCAATATCCACGCTCATAAGACATTGTGGGCTGCATGAACGTCGATAAATCTGTAGACGGGCGGAGCACTCCGTTAGGACAGTTAGACACGCAAAGCTGGCAGGCAGTACAGTGCTGGGCGAAGTGCTGAGCCGAGAGAGAACCCGGAGGCGTGATAGGTGTATGTCTGTCGGGGGCTTTCTTGTCCTCAATGACAGCCAGTCCGCCGTCCACTTTCTTTTTCTTCTGAGCCAATGCTGCTCCTGTTGTAGCCATTGCCGCGGCAAGAAGGAACGACCGGCGTGACGCGTCTGCTTGATGCCCGGCTGACTTTTCGGTCTGCCTTCGGCCAAATGTTATGGCATCCTTGTGGCATTTCCCGATACAGTCTCCGCAGACAACACAACGGCTGTAGTCTATCTTATGGTTCTTGAAATCTATCGCCGAAGCCTTGCAGTTCTTCGTACACAGACCGCACTCTATGCACTTGTCGGCATTGATACGCACCTTAAACCATGAAAAACGGGCAAAAAAACTGAGGATTGTGCCTACGGGACATATCGTGTTGCAGTATGTACGGCCGCCCCTCCAGGCCAGAAAGGCGATAATCACGAACGTCAATGCTGCGATAATAAACGTCGGGATGCTCTTTATCCAGACGTCAACGCTGTAGAAAGCGTAGCTGTTGAAGTGCTCTGCTATGGCAGCGAGCACATTGTTACCAGCCTCATAAACCGGTTTGAAGAGGTTACCAGCGATGCGCCCGTATGAACTGTAAGGCGCAAGCAGTGACACAATGATGTTCACACCGGCCAGGGCTGCTACGATGAACACAGCCAGTACACCGTAACGCAGCCAGCGTTTCTCACCGGAATAGGTAAAGCGGTTCTTCTTCCGGCGGCCATGAATGTTGGAGATTATATCCTGCATTATGCCGAGAGGACATATCACAGAGCAGTAAATACGGCCGAAGACCAACGTGAGCAGTATCAATGCCGCCACTATTCCTACATTGAGGGCATAAAAAGCGGGCCAGAACTGAATCTTGGCAAGCCAGCCAAGATATGCGTGTAACGTGCCGGTAACGTCAAGGAACAGCAGTGTGATAAGTACGAACACCACCGTTGCCAGTGTAATTCTTATCTTTCTAAGCATAAATTCATAATGTTTTTTATAAGCCTGTCTATCTTTTTATAATCCTGTTTCACGCTGTTTGCCCTCCGTCACCCTGACTATCAGCACGCTTGCCTCATACAACAGCCATATCGGGAGCGCCACTAGCAGCAGCGTAAACACGTCTGATGTCGGAGTGATGACAGCCGCAACGGCTACTATCGCCACCACAGCATGGCGCCGGTAACGGCTCATCCAGGTGCTCTTAAGCAGACCGAAGCGGGCCAGCAGCCAGCTTATGACGGGTATCTCGAACACAATGCCGAACACGAGGCTCATCATTGCCAGTGTATCAACATACGAACTGATAGTAAGCATGTTGTGAACGTCTGTGCTCACCTGATAAGTTCCGAGGAAACGGACGGTCAGCGGGAACACCACAAAATAATTGACGGCCACCCCGATGATGAACATCACGTAGGCGGTGACGGTCAGTCTGACCGAGTATCGCCGCTCGTTGTCATACAAGGCGGGCGAGACGAAGCGGAACAGCAGGTAAAGAATGTACGGCGAGGCTATGAGTATGCCGGCCACGAGTGCCACCTTCATGTGTATCATGAACTGCTCCGTAAGTCCGGTGTTTACCAGTTCTATGCTGAACGGCTCTACGCCAAGCAACCGGTAAGTGACGAAATCACTGCTGCTCGGAGCAAGCACAATGCTGAAGAGCACGTCTTTCAACACGAAGGCAGCCACACCTGCCACGACGGCAGCCACGAGCATGCGTATTATGCTGCCGCGGAGCACGTCCAGATGTTCCCAAAACGTCAACGACTCAGAGTCATTCATCTTTCTTCTTCGGCTCTTCCGTCTCGTCGTCGAGCTTACCGTTCATCCCGTCTTTGAAACTTTTCACTCCCTTGCCGATACCCTTCATCAGTTCAGGTATCTTCTTTCCGCCGAACAGCAGAAGTACTATTAACGCAAGGACAAGAACTTCTTGAAATCCAATATTCATATCTTTATTTTTAGTTGACGAGCAGACAAGAAACAAGCAGACAAGGAGATTTGCCTTCTTTACTCTTTACTACTCCTTTATTACTTACTACTTTTTTCTACTTTACTCCCTTACTACTTACTCCCTTACTACTTAAATATTAATATTTACTCCACCCATAAATGTCGCTTTAGGCATAGGGTAGCCGTAGTTAATCTCATATTTCTGTGCCAGCAGATTCTCGCCTTTCGCCCAGACGCTCAGCCAGGGCAGCGCACGATAGGCGGCTGTGACGTTCAGCAGGAGGAAGTTCTCCTTCACTTCGTCCGGGTCAGTCTGCGTGTACAGACCTGCCACATACTGCAGTCCGCCTGCCAGTGTCCAGCGTCCACGCCGATAGTCAGCACCTATATAAGCCTTATGCTCCGGCGATGCAAGCACCTTGTTGTGCATGTGCAGATAACTGTAGTTACCGTTCAGGCTGAGGTAACGGCTGGCTCTCCACGCAAACTCGGCCTCAACGCCTGAGTTCTCAATGGCTCCCGTGTTCACATTCATAGGCCGGCCGTCAACCATTGCGGTCTGAATCATGTTGTCGCCGTTGATATAAAACAGGTTGACACCATACGAGAAAGCCCCGTCCTTAAGCCTCTGCTTCCACGACAGCTCATAATTCATCATGCGTTCAGGCCGCAGGTCGGCGTTCGCCGGACGCCACAGATACATCTCACGTATCATCGGATTGCGGAAGCCCTTGCTCACCATAGCCTTCAACTCGCCGTCCTTTATCATGCGGAACACCAGCCCACCCTGCGGCACCCACTCCGTGCCGCTCTGCGAATGGTGGTCAAGGCGCACTCCGGCGTCTACCGTAAGCCAGCGGAACAGATCCTGACGGAAGTCTACATAGCCCGCAATCTCGTTCTCGTGGTGATGGCCTATGCGGCCGGTCACCTCCCTTGAGCCTATTGCCTCGTTCCAGGCTTTGCCGTAAATATGCTGCCAGTCAAGCCCAACGGTGATGCGGTTGCCGCTGAAGAACGTCGCGCTCTGGTATATAGAGAAACCGGTAAGTGCGTCGTTGGAGCGGAAATAGTCAGTCTGCGGAGCCTCGTCTGGGGCATGACCGTCGTTAATCTTATGCCGGCCGAAGTTGTGATACACGCTGACCGCTCCCGAGGTATGCCCGTAATGGTTCTCAACCACAGCCGATGCCACGCCCCTCGTTATCCACTGGCGGGCGCCGAGCAGCGGCTCATGTGTGCTGCCGGGATAAGACGAGTTGAAATGCGTCACGTTGACGTCGGCATATGCCGTCCAGTGGGGCGAGAAGTCATAGCCTATCTTGGCATATCCGCCATACTGCTCAAAGCCCATTGACGGGCGGTTGTTGTCACTGCGGCCATACTGCCCGGCAACAACGCTGTACAGCTTGCCGCTGCGTATGCGGTTGGTAAACTCGCCCTGGAACGTTCCGTAAGAACCAGCGCCGAGACTGATGTCTGTCTTAACGCCGTCCTCACGCATCCTGCGGGTAACTATGTTGATGACTCCGCCCATGGCGTTAGAGCCGTAAAGCATCGATGCCGGACCACGCAACACTTCCACGCGCTCAGTCAGCATCGTCTGGTAAGAGTCGCTTATCGAGTGGCCGAACAGCCCCTGATACTGCGGATGACCGTCGATAAGCACCATCATGCGGCCCGAGCCGCTACCCAGTCCACGCAGGCTGATGCCTCCTGCTGCACCGTCGCTCACGGCATAGCCCATCATTGAGCGCGAGGTAACAAACAGTCCCGGCACCTGCTCTGCCAATGTCGGCAGCACGTTGACGCGCTGGTTCTCGGTGAGTTTGTCCCTGCCTACGACCGAGATTGTCATCGGCAGATGACGTATGTCGGTGACATTGCGTGTGCCTGTCACCACAACGTTGTCAAGGGCATGCGTCGTCGTGTCGCGCTGGGCATACACATGGCCTGCGGCCACTGTCAGAATAGCTGCTGCAAATATAATCTTTTTCACGTAAATGAGTTAAGAGTTGAGAGTTATTTTTTGAGGTTATACGGTTTGGGGGTTGTAAGGTTATAGGGTTTTCGGGTTATAAGGTTATACGGATAACCTAAAAGCCTTCATACCGCAAAACCGTAAGACCTTCAAACCGTAAAAATTTTCTGCGGCGGCGCGAGCATCACGCCGGGCCGCCGCATGACGAAGAAGTTATTGATTGTCTATATCTATGAGAGTATAAGCCTTGCTCCCAAGACCTATTTTCTCCGCATAGTCAACGATATGGGTGCCGTGCTGGCGGTTGATGCGCTCTATGAGAGGCTTCGCGTCATCGCCCTCAACTGACTTGTGGGTGAACACCTTGTCAAGGCAGGCCTTGTCGAGCGCCACCGGGTCGAGCGAGGCCATTATGCCCATGTCCTTCAGCATCGGCTCGGCCGGGTGACTGTCGCAGTCGCAATCAACGCTCATGTTGTTCATCACGTTTATGTAAACCACGTTACCCTTCATATACTCATGCACTGCCTGGGCTGCGGCCACCATGCTCTCGAGGAAATAATCCTGCGCAGGCAGATTGTTCCACAGCTCCTCCGGGCTCTGCACTTTGCCGGCTGTGTGGATATATGCCTTGCCGGCGCTTGACGCCACGCCTATCGACGCATTCTTAAGTACACCGCCGAAGCCGCCCATGGCATGTCCCTTGAAGTGAGCCAGGTTAATCATAAAGTCATAGTTGGCCAGGTGGTCGCCCACGATGTCATACTTAATGTGCGTAGTGTCTTTCACTGGGATGCGCATGTCGCCCTGCTCGTCCATTATGTCCACCTTGGCTATCTTGTCAAACCCGTGTTCACGTATGGTCTTCCAGTGAGCCTCTGTAGTGTTGCGGCTGCCGGCATAAGCCGTGTTACACTCTACTATCGTGCCGCCCGTCTCGTTTACGAGCTTGCCTATCAGCTCAGGCTTCAGATAATTATGGCCTCCGGCCTCGCCCGTGCTTATCTTCACGGCCACGCAGCCTTTAGCCTCCTTGCCCAACGCCTTGTATATCTTTACGAGAGCTTCGGGAGATATCTCTTTGGTGAAGTAAACCTTCGACTGAGCCGAAGCACCTATAACCGAAAGCAGCATGGCTGCCAGTAAAACCAGTTTTCTCATTGCAGATGATATTTAATTAAACTTTCTCACGCTGCAAAATTACAACGAAAAATTTATTAATATAGTATCTTTTTTACCGAAATAAATACCATTTTTACAGCAGAAACATCTTTTATGATTCACGTTTCCTTTCCCACCGTCTCACCTTTCCACCGTCTCACCTTCAATTGTCAATCTAATACAACAAGTTCATAAGCCTGACAGCCCAGCCTTGTCTGTTCAGCATAATCCATCGTGTGCATACCGTTACGTGAGTCGATGCGTTCAACAAGGTGTTTCTTGCCGTGGTCTTTTGAGAGCGCACAAGGTCTGTGCAGGCACGTTCGAGCGCCACGGGGTCGAATAGCCGTATTACGTAAGACCGTTTCCTTATCAGATATTTGTATTTGAATAAGACTGAGACAGACAGCAACGGAAATGTAAGACAATGCCGGAGGTTTTCCAAAAGACGGCAAACGGGCTTGTAAAAGACCATGTTTTGCAACGTAAAAGGCGGCCTTTTGCAAGCTAAAAGACCACCTTTTGAAATTGAAAGCAGTGCAATATGTTTTGCTGACAATCACCTCGAGCAAGCACGATTATAATGACTGACTGTAAGAAAAACCGCTTGAGAAGTTACTGTTTTAACCATACTTTTAAGCCAATGCACCTCATCAGATGCTTCATACGGATAAAATGTAAAAGCATGAAGTGGAAAAATAGTTTCTCACATTCGGTATGTCGGCTAATGTGCGGCACAAAGGCAGAGGTCTGAGGCCGAACTTTGTCTCATAATGCGGATTGACAGCCCATAGCAGGCGGTCGGCAATGTGCATGCCGGAAAATCTGACCAGACATTCAAAATGCTCTATTGTGCAGCGTGTCTGTCTTATATCAGTAAGTTCTTTTACTGTAGAGTCACTCTCTCCGAATATTTTCAGAACACTCTTATACAGCCTGTCTGGCAATAAGTGGACGTAAGGCAGGTGAGACAATATCCTGCTACGGGCTATCTGCTGGTGGCCGCCGAAAGGCATCTGCCAGGCAGGAAATGCGACAAACGCTATTCCACCCGGTGCGAGCAAGCTGCGTATAACCGTCAGCAACGCCTCCTTGTCTGCAATATGTTCTATCACGTCGTGAGCTATCACCACGTCAAACTGTCTGCCGGAGCTGTCATACTCAAGTATATCTTCACACTGGAATGTGCCTTCGGCATGACAGTCTGAAAAATAACGGCGCGCTTGGCTGACGCGTGCCTCATTAACATCTAAACCCGTAACCTTGCAGCCAAGACGCGCGAAGGGCAGCAGATTGCCGCCCTCGCCGCATCCGATTTCAAATATATTTCCGCCATTTATGTCAATATATCTTGATATATAAGGGATAAAATACCTCTCAGTTGTCACCGCTTCTTCCTTGAAGTATTGGCGACGGTCTATGTGCCGGTGTTGCATATTTCTTCAGTCGTTCAAGAACAGACAAGCGGAACACCTCACGGTAGCCTTCAGGCAGGCGGTTGACCAATTCCATAATCTCTTCAAACGATATACCGCATTCACTCTCGTCATCATCGGTCTGCATATCTGCCATCTCGACAGCTTCAACAGCCACATTGTTTTGCTGACACTTCATGTACCTCAATGCCAGATTGACTACTATGCGGGTCATCCATGCGTCAAGCCTGCTGACATCCCGTAGTCTGCCTATTGACGAATAGATAATAATAAAACCGTCGTGCAGCACGTCTTCAGCTGCCTGTTTATAACCGGTAATGCGAAGACATACAGCAAACAGCTTGGCTGAGTACGTTTCATATAACCAAGCCTGAGCCTGTTTGTCTCCCTGTTTACATCGTCTTATAAGTTCTTCCGTATTCATGACTACCCTATTATTTTATGATATAAGGTAACACGAAATACTGCATAGGGAGATATAAAAGTTAACAGTAAAAAGTCTGATTAAATAAAAAACGAAGCTTGAAGATTGTAAAATCCATGTGCTTAGCCATGCATTTTAGTTATACACACTTCATCTTTGCGTTCCTGCGGATTTACAATCTGCAGGATATGAGTATAAGGATTCGTAATCCGAAAAACTTACAAAACCAAGGTGGAATTTATTGTCAGGATCAACCGGTCATCCCTCATAATCTTCAGACCTCACAGCCCAATTACAAATAATGACTTACTTTCTATCTACATTAACGTGCAGAGTGGCCTTGTCGAAGGTTATTCCGGAGCGTTCAACAAAGGCCGAGAGGCTGTCGTCTTCTGCCAACCGGCGCGGCGAGCCGATGCTTATTTTACCTCCACCCGGCATCAGCCAGAGAGTGTCGGCTGTCCGAAGGGCCAGCTCAAGGTCGTGAGTTGACATGAATATGGTCTTTCCGGCCTCGTGGCTAAGGCGCATCAGCAGAAGCATTGTCTCCACCTTGCTGGGATAGTCAAGGTAGGCGGTAGGCTCGTCGAGGATTATCACGGGCGTCTGTTGTGCCAGGGCCTTGGCTATCATGGCTTTCTGCCGCTCGCCGTCGCTAAGCGTCGACACGCTGCGCGCGGCAAGATGTGCTATGCCTGTCTGCCTCATGCTTTCCTCAACGATGCGGCGGTCGTCACTGCCGAGCGTTCCCCAGAAACCGGTGTACGGTGTACGGCCAAGCGACACGACGTCGCTAACGGTCATGTTTATTCCTTCAGGCTTTGACGTAAGCACCACGCCCACCGTCCGTGACAGCTCTTTGTGGGTATAGCTGCCTATTTCTTTACCTTCTATATATATATTGCCGCCGACCTTGGGCAGAAACGCGGCCAGCGTCTTGAGCAGCGTTGACTTGCCCGCACCGTTTGCTCCGATGAGGCATGTGAGGCGTCCGCCCTCGATGCCGGCAGTTATGTCTGACGCCACAATGCGCTCGCCACCCTTTATGCGGTAGCCGATTGATAGATGATCAAGATAGAGTGAAGAGTGAAAAGTGAAAAGTGAAGAATCCATGTGAAAAGTGAAGAGTGAAAGTAAAGAGTGAACAATCCATGTGAAAATGAAGAGTGAAAAGTGAAGAGTGAATAATCCATGTGCTTAATCATTTGGATTTTTTACTTTTCACTCTTCACTTTTCACTTTTAATCAGCTCCCTCGCAAATTCAATTATCGTGTCCCTGCCTTTCATAAAGTCGTCATCGGTGAGGCCTACGCTATAGTCAGGCTCGATGCCGAACTCGGTGCAGTTCATGTCCTTGTCGTACATCGGGCACGCGCTGAACCTTACCGCCCAACCGTTGGGCAGCTCGCTGCTGAACGGCATGCCTGCGCCGCCACCGGTCTTGTCGCCCACCACGGTGACGTCAGGACAGCACTTCATGTACTTGACAAACTCGTTGGCGGCGCTGAACACCTCGCGGTTGGTAAGCACCACTACCTTCTTGTGCCACCGTATGCCGGCCGAGGGCTTCAGCGTCTGCGCCTCCGGCTCTGAGAAGTCGTTGTGGCCGGTTCCTGTCTTGTGCTGAATGTAGCCTACGAGGATGCTCTCGTCGGTGAAGCGTGCGGCCAGTTTCTCAGCCATGATGAGCTGTCCGCCGCCGTTGCCGCGGACGTCCAATATCAAGCCGTTGCATGAGGCAAGGTAGAAAAGCACATCGTCAAGGTTGCCGTCGCCTATCGCGTTCTGAAACGACGGGCAATAAATGTAGCCGATGTTGTCGTCAAGCTTACGGTACTGCAGGCCTGACGCTATTCTGTAATCAGTGCCGAGATAGCGGCGAAGGAGAGAGTCGCTGAAGTTGGTGGGGTAATCTTCCTTCCAGCTCCAGTATCGGGCGTTGTCAAACGGAGAGTAAAGATTGACGTGACCGTCGCGCAGTTCACCGAGCATATTGCCCAAAACCTCAAACAACTGGTCTGAGCTCATGCCGTCATCAATCTGCCTGCTGTACTTCAGATACACCTGATTCCAGTCGAGTCCGTAAGCCTCGCCCTTATATCCGAAGAAACAATAATGCTCGTCCATAATCTTCCAAAGAGCCTCGAAGTTGCCTTTCGGGTCGTCAGAGAACTCTTCCTCGTCTACACAAGACACCGTGACAAGCGCCGCAAGCAGCGGCAATATGGCATAAAAGAACTTTCTCATGGAATGATGTGGGTAAGTTTGAATGTCCTTACAAAACCTATCAGGAACATGTTTGAATAAGTGTGATACTTCAGATTGTTGACCTTTGCCTGGCGGAAGTCGCCGAGATAGCCCACGCGCAGCGTTGTCTTGCCGAGCGTAAAGTCAAGAGTGAGTATCTGGCGGAGTGACGGTGTGGCGATGATTGTAGTCGGAACTACGTTATGATCATAGTCACCACGGGAGAAAATCTCATAATATGACTGCCCGTAATTGGGACTGAACATCACTCCGAAGAGCGGCGCAGACACCTCATAGCGGGCCTTCAGCGGCACACTCCCGAGCCTGAAGCGGTAAGCCGCGGCGGCACTTGGCGAGATGTTGAGCGCAAGACGTGCCTGGGCAGGATTGTTCCCGTTGCGTGTGTTGTACAGAAACCCGACGTCAAGATCGGCCTGTCCGCCCGCCATTATGTTCAGTCGGCCGCCCATGAGGTCCCAGTTATAATGCACGCCATAGGTAAACGTGTACTGCCCGGCTATCTCGTTGCCGTCGCCGGAGCGGTTGTCAGCATAGGCGAAACTGCCCTGATGTACCAGCATGCGTGACCAGTGGGCCCCCTCGCGGCGGCGTATCGTGTGCGAGATGTAACGCAGCTCGGGGCCCGAATACTTCTCGGGAGAGAGGTAAGTGTCAAGAATGTTGGCGGCACCGATACCGAGCATCTGGGCGTTGGTTATCACCTTTGCACTCCTGACAGTGTCAGCCTCTTGCGGCATGGCGGCCACAGGCAGCGCCAGGAGCGCAGTTATTAAAAATGTCTTAACGGCTTTCATCGTTCAGTATCAGATTATTTTTTCATTTGTCAATCGTTATCACCTTCACCGAAGAGATTGAGCTGGCCCGTTATCTCGTCGATTACCTGCTGCTGGCTCTTGCCTGCATCAGGGTCAAGGTTCTCGTTCCCGTCGATTTCAGGCTGCGGCTCATCGTCCCGGCCGTCATCATCGTCACTTTCATTATCATGCTTCAACGGCTCAAGCTCCTCTATTCTGTCGACGGTCCACGTCGTTATGCGCTTGCCCTTGGCCTTAAAGCCCTTCACGGCGACAAACTCCTCCGCATTGATTTCCATGGGCTCACGGAACGCGTCGTTACCGCCGAAGGTAACACGGATGCGCGGATAAGGTTCGTCTGTCAGCATGACGAGGCGGCTGTCCTTGTTTTCGCCGATGTAGTTCTGCTTCCGTTTCGAGCCTTCCATAAGGAAACGCTTAAGATAAAGATAGCCCTGCTGGTCGGCATCGTAGAGCACCGCCGTCCACACCTTGTGCTCGTCGTACTTCTCTATTATCTTAATGTTGTCCTCATAGTGGTTGTTCGCGTCGAAGTTTGACAGATAGAAATCGCCGTTGTCGAGAACAACAAGGATGCTGTCGCCCTCGTTGAACTCACCGAGCAGACGCCCGTGGTCGTCATAGTTAAGACGTTTCACGTCGGGGTCGAACCATACCTTGCGGCCGCCGAGCGTGCTGTGACCGTGGCTCTTGAGCGATATGCGGTGCACGTTGAAGCGGGTCATCACCACGCCTTTGGCCGCACGGCCCTTGATAGCCACCTCAGAGAAGTCTTTCTCCTTGAATATTGTCTTCAGGCGGGGCGCCGGGTCGAGCGTTACCTTTATTACTTCAGCCTCGCCGTTGGGGTTGGCGGTGAAGTAAACCACGCGTGAACCGGGCGTGCCCTGCGTCAGGTCATACTCGCGGTCACGGGTTATGCTGGTAACGTTGAACCTCTTCATGTAGTACTTGCCCAGCTTTCCGTCACGGTAAACCACGTTATATATGGTGCGGCGGTCGTTCTTCTTGAACACGGCCACGTGCAGAATGTTCTTGCCCACGAATATCTTGTCGGCCACCTTGACAACCTTATACTTTCCGTCTTTATAGAAAATAATGATGTCGTCGATATCCGAGCAGTTGCAAACGAACTCGTCTTTCTTCAGCGCAGTGCCTATAAAGCCGTCGGCACGGTTGATGTACAGCTTCTCGTTGGCCTCAACCACCTTGGTGGCCTCTATCGTGTCGAAGTTCTTTATCTCGGTAAGACGGGGGTGAGCCGCGCCGTACTTCTGCTTAAGATACATGAACCAGTCGGCCGTGACGTCAACCATGTGGGCCAACTTGTGGTCAATATCCTCAATCTCGACCTTTATCTTGGCCATCAGTTCGTCGGCCTTGTCCTTGTTGAACTTAAGGATACGCGCCATCTTTATGTCCATAAGGCGCAGGATGTCGTCCTTGGTCACCTCACGGATAAACTGCGGATAGAAGGGCGTCAGGCGTTCGTCAATATGCGCGCAGGCAGCGTCCATGTCGGGAGCCTGTTCAAACTTACGGTCCTTATATATGCGTTCCTCTATGAATATCTTCTCAAGCGAGGCGAAGTGGAGCTGTTCCTGCAGCTCATGCTTGCGTATCTCAAGCTCACGGCGGAGCAGATCCATGGTGTGGTTGACCGAATAACGCAGCACGTCACTGACCGTAAGGAACTTCGGTTTGTTGTCCTCAATGACGCAGCAGTTGGGCGAGATGTTTATCTCGCAGTCAGAGAAAGCATACAGAGCGTCAAGAGTCTTGTCTGACGACACGCCCGGCGACAGATGAACCTGTATCTCAACCTGTGCCGCCGTATTGTCGTCAACCTTGCGTGCCTTTATCTTTCCCTTCTCGATAGCCTTCAGAATTGAGTCTATAAGGGTTGAAGTAGTCTTGCCGTAAGGTATCTCACGGATGACGAGCGTCTTGCTGTCGAGCTTCTCTATCTTGGCTCTCACCTTCAGCACGCCGCCCCTCTGACCGTCGTTATACTTGCTTACGTCGATGCTTCCGCCCGTGGGAAAGTCGGGATACAGCGTGAACGGCTCGCCGTGAAGATAGCTCACGGCGGCGTCGCATATCTCGTTGAAGTTATGGGGCAGAACTTTTGACGAGAGACCTACGGCTATACCCTCGGCTCCCTGCGCCAGAAGGAGCGGGAATTTGGCAGGAAGCGTGATAGGTTCCTTGTTTCTTCCGTCATAGCTTAGCTGCCAGTCAGTGGTCTTGGGATTGAAAACCACGTCGAGAGCGAACTTAGACAGCCTGGCCTCAATGTATCGCGGAGCGGCGGCACGGTCGCCGGTGAGTATGTTTCCCCAGTTACCCTGGCAGTCAACGAGCAGGTCTTTCTGTCCGAGCTGCACCAGGGCGTCGCCTATCGAGGCGTCGCCGTGAGGGTGAAACTGCATGGTATGGCCCACGATGTTGGCCACCTTGTTATATCGTCCGTCGTCCATGCGCTTCATCGAGTGCAGAATACGCCGCTGCACGGGCTTCAGTCCGTCCTCTATATGAGGCACGGCGCGCTCGAGAATAACGTATGACGCATAGTCGAGAAACCAGTTCTGGTACATTCCGCTGAGGTGATGCACGGCGGAAGCGTCAAACCGGTTGACCGGCTTGAACACGTCACCTTCAGGCACAGGCCCGTCAGTCTGTAATTCATTGACGTCCCCGCCCTGTTCCTCAACGTTCTCGTTGTCCTTTATTTCGTCGTCCATGTATAGTAAAATGATTATCCGCGCGGCCGTAAACCGGCCCCGGGCACATAATAATAAATAAGGTAACAGCTTACCTCCATGCAAAGATACATGAAAAAATCAACATTTACAAGAAAGAAAACGCAAATCAGTAAATGTGACGGTCAAAAGCATACACCGGCAACAATACCTGCACCGCTCTGACCGCCGGAGCCTGCACCGCGCACGGCGCGTGGCAACCGCTTTTCCAAAAGACGGCAAATCACCTTGCGAAAGGCCACCTTTCAGCGTGCAAAAGACGGCAAAACGCAAGGCGATTTGCCGTCTTTTGGAAAAGCACATGTAACATTCTGAAAAACAGCAGGATACAGACGGCCGTGCAGAACTCACCCTGAAGCATAACGAAATTTTAATTTACATAACATGTTATTTGGCCGAAAAATAGTAATTTTGCACCATGTTTTCAAGTAATAAGGATAATGCGCTGTTGACGATGATACGCAACGGCCAGGAGATGACCGGCAGCCAGAAGCTGAACCTGATAGTACAGCTAAGTATTCCGTCCATTCTTGCCCAGCTCACCACAATCATGATGTTCTATATCGACGCGTCAATGGTGGGTTCGCTGGGTGCCCGTGCGTCAGCATCCATCGGCATTGTAGAGTCAACGACGTGGCTGTTCGGCGGCCTTACGTCGGCCGCCGCGCTTGGCTTCTCGGTTCAGGCGGCCCACTTCATCGGCGCCAACGACTTCTTGAAAGCCCGCCAGGTGTTCCGCCAGGGGCTTATGGCCACGGCGCTGATAACCGTCATACTGACCACCATTTGCGTCTGCATAGCCAAGCCTCTGCCCGTATGGCTCGGCGGCGGAGCCGACATCTGCGGCGACGCCACGGCTTATTTCACCATTTACTGCCTCTCCCTGCCCGTCTATCAGATAGGCATCCTGTCGTCAAGCATGCTTAAATGCTCTGGCAACATGCGCATACCGAGCCTTATGAGCATACTGATGTGTCTGCTCGACGTGGTGTTCAACTTCTTCCTTATTTACGAGACGCGCCCCGCCACGGTGATGGGCATGGACATAACGATACCCGGAGCGGGCATGGGCGTGCCCGGCGCCGCGCTCGGAACGGCTCTCGCATACATCGTTACGGGCATTATGCTGATATGGTTCGCCACGGTCAAGTCGCCCGAACTGTCACTGAAAAAAGAGAAATGGACATTCGCCCCGATGTGGAATTACCTGCGCAACGCGGCTAAAATAAGCCTGCCGATGGGTGCGCAGTACATGATGATGAGCGGTGCGCAGATAGTCAGCACGATGATTGTAGCCCCACTGGGCAACATTGCAATAGCCGCCAACACACTGGCAATCACCGCCGAGAGCCTTTGTTACATGCCTGGATACGGCATCGGTGACGCCGCGACGACGCTGGTAGGCCAGAGTATCGGCGCGGGACGGCGCCAACTGGCGCGCAGCTTTGCTTACCGCACGGTGTTCATGGGCATGGGTGTCATGGCGTTTATGGGCGCGGTGATGTATATTTTCGCCCCTGAGATGATAGGTGTGATGACGCCTGACGAGCATGTACGCCTGCTCGGCTCGCAGTCTTTGCGTATTGAGGCGTTCGCCGAACCTATGTTCGCCGCAGCGATAGTTACTTACAGCGTCTGCCTCGGAGCAGGTGACACGCTCATACCAGCCACCATGAACCTTGCCTCAATGTGGCTGGTGCGCCTTACTCTGGCGGCTCACTTCGCTCCGATATACGGTCTCCGCGGTGTCTGGATGGCAATGGCTATCGAACTGACGCTGCGCGGTACGATATTCCTTATCCGCCTGTTCAGCGGCAAATGGCTGAAAAAGGGGTTTAAATGAGTTAAGAGTTAAGAATTAAGAGTTTAGTTTTCTCCTCGCCGTCTCAAATCCTTCTACCAGTTCTTTCATAACTTCGGCAACGGGCTTGACGCTCTTTATGGCTGACGCTATCTGTCCGATTTCGAGTTCGCCGCCGTCAATATCGCCCTCAAAGATGCCACGCTTCGAAGCGGCTTTGCCGAGTATTGAGCGCAATTCATCGGCTGACGCACCACCGTCCTCGGCCTCTTTCAGCCTGTCATACAGTCCGTTCTTTACCAAACGTGAGGGTGCTATTTTCTTAAGACACAGCATCGTGTCGCCCTCTTGCAACGAGACGCACTTCTGCTTGAACGCATCGGCAGCCGAACTTTCCTCTGTCAGGGCGAAGAGAGTGCCTATCTGAACGCCCTCGGCACCAAGAACCATTGAGGCGAGAATGGCCTCGCCCGACGCTATTCCGCCCGCTGCGATGAGCGGCAGACTTGTGGCGCGGCGCACCTGTGGGATAAGCGTCATCGTGGTAGTTTCCTCACGGCCGTTGTGTCCGCCTGCCTCGAAGCCCTCGGCAACCACCGCGTCGACCCCGGCCTCCTCACACTTACGGGCAAACTTGCTGCTCGACACAACGTGGGCGACGGTTATTCCGGCCTCGTGGAGCATCGGCGTAAACTTCTTCGGGCTGCCGGCTGAGGTGAATACAATCTTCACGCCGCTGCCGATGATGATTTTCATCAGGCGGTCAATCTCCGGATACATCAGCGGAACGTTAATTCCCCACGGCTTATCCGTGGCCTCGCGCATCCTGGCGATATGCTCCTCAAGCGTTTCGGGGTGCATCGAGCCGGCTCCGAGCAGACCAAGTCCGCCGGCATTGCTAACCGCCGAGGCCAGCCTCCAGCCGCTACACCACACCATTCCGCCCTGAACAATAGGGTACTTTATATCGAAAAGCTCTGTTATTCTGTTCTGTTCCATAATATTACTGTTTTTAATCAATCGATGTTGCTGATGACAAAGATAATGAAAAGCGAGAGCAAAAACAAGCGGAAACGCAGTTTTCATGCTTGTTTTTGCCGAACCGCATCCAATCTTCGTGCAAACAAAGATACGGCAAAACGGGCTTACTGCAAAATAAAATCGCCGAAAACGGCACTGCCGCAAAACTCTAATTTTCGGCGCAGACATAACGTATTGATAATCAGGATGTTACCAACAGCATTCCAAAAGGCCGTCTTTTATCGTGTAAAAGACCGTCTTTCATGAGCTAAAAGATGACCTTTGACAAGGCAAAAGGCCACACTTTGAAAAATGATATGCCGCGACAGCATAAAACAGAGACCAAATGAAGGGCTGAAATCCTATCTATATAAAATATGTAAAGACTTTCTGCTTTTATTTCGCACAACCGAATTTTTGCAGTAACTTTGCACCCGAGAAAGATGAAATAGAGATTTGTATGGATAACAAACAGGCAACACTTGAATTAGGAACGAAGCCGGTAGGCAAGCTGCTGTGGCGTTACGCCCTCCCTGCCATTATAGCTATGACGGCTTCGTCGCTTTACAACATGATTGACAGTATCTTCATCGGCCAGGGCGTAGGCCCGCTGGCAATATCCGGTCTGGCAATAACGTTCCCGCTGATGAACCTCTCGGCGGCCTTCGGAGCTGCCGTGGGTATCGGCTCGTCAACATGTATCTCAGTGAAATTAGGGCAGAAAGACTACAAAATGGCCGAGCATATCTTCGGCAACAGCTTTACGCTAAACATCGTAGTTGGTATCGCCTTCGGACTTATCACCCTGCTGTTTCTCGACCCGATACTGTATTTCTTCGGCGCAAGTGAGAACACCATACCTTACGCCCGCGACTACATGCTGGTAATTCTGGCGGGCAACGTCATCTCGCAGACGTTCCTCGGCATGAACGCCGTGCTGCGCGCGGCCAGCAAACCAAAGCAGGCCATGGTGGCAACGATACTTACGGTGATACTGAACATCGTGCTGGCGCCTATCTTCATCTGGCCGCTCAACATGGGAATATTCGGCGCCGCCCTCGCCACTATCATCTCACAGGGCGTGGCTCTGGCGTGGCAAATAAAGCTGTTCAGCAACAAGGACGAGATACTCCACTTCAAACGGGGCATATACAAGCTGAAAAGCAGCATCGTCAAGAACATCACAAGCATAGGCATGTCGCCTTTCGCCATGAACGTGTGCGCATGCGTGGTGGTGATATTCATCAACGCCGGCCTGTCACACTACGGCGGCGACCTGGCCGTTGGCGCATACGGCATAGCCAGCAAGGTGTCGTTCATCTTCGTCATGGTGACCATCGGCCTCAACCAGGGCATGCTCCCGATAGCCGGCTACAACTATGGCGCACAGCGTTTTGACCGACTTATGCGCGTACTCAAGTACGCAACGATAGCGGCAACGATAATAACCACTACGGGATTTATCATCGCCGAGTTCTTTCCTTACCAGTGTGCAAGGCTCTTCACGACGGACAAGACGCTTATCGACATGTCAATCGAGGGTATCAGGATACACATGCTGGCCTTCCCGATAGTAGGCATGCAAATGGTGATAACCAACTTCTTCCAGTGCATCGGCAAGGCCAAGATCAGCATCTTCCTGTCGCTCTCGCGCCAGATGCTCTTCCTGCTGCCGCTGCTTGTCATCCTGCCGCCTATCATGAAGCTTGACGGCGTGTGGACGGCAATGCCTATATCTGACGCCATCGCTTCAATCGTGGCTCTCGCGATGATGATGAAATACATGAAGAAGTTTAAAAAGCAGATGCAGAACAGCAACGTTACGGCAGACTGATGATTAAGAATGGAAAAATTTTATTACCTTTGTGGCATTGATAACAGTCAGGCCGAATAGGGTAAGATAATATTTATTTCCGCCTGAACGACATCGGTTGTCAATATTAAACAATAAGATTATGGAGGATAAAAAGATAATTATAAACGTCGGACGGCAGTTAGGCAGCGGCGGACTTGTGATAGCAAAGAAGCTCGCAGAGGTGTTCGGATGTAACTTCTACGACCGGGAGCTGCTTAATCTCGCGGCAAAGGAGAGCGGATTCAGCGAGAAGTTCTTTGAGCAGAACGACGAGAAGAAAGGCTTCTTCCGCACGTTGTTCCACGTACACACACCTTTCATGTCAGACAGCAACTTCTATAACAACAAGCTGTCGCAGGAAAGTCTGTTCCAGTTTCAGAGCGACGCCATACGCAAGGCGGCCGAGGCTCACTCGTGCGTGTTCGTTGGCCGCTGTGCCGACTACGTGCTGCGCGACTTCAAGAACACCGTCAGCGTATTCATCACAGCCGACCTTGACGAGCGCGTCGCGCGCATTTGCAAACGCCACGGATGCAACGAGGCTGAGGCGAAAAAGATTATCGAGAACAAGGAAGACGCACGCGCGTCATACTACAACTACTACACCGGCAAGACATGGGGCCACAGCACCTCTTACGACATGTGCATAAACTCAAGCATTCTCGGCATGGACGGCACGGTGGAGTTCATAAAAGAGTTTATCGAGAAGAAACTCGGACTGTAACGTGAACGGCTCACGACACCGTAAAAAACTGCTGTAAATGAAGAGAATAGGCATCATCAGCGACACCCACTCTTACTGGGACGACAAGTATCTGCACTACTTTGAGCCGTGTGACGAGATATGGCATGCCGGCGACATCGGCTCAATGGAGGTAGCGCAGCGCCTGGCTGAGTTCAGAATGTTCAGGGCCGTATGCGGCAACTGTGACGGTGGCGACCTGCGGAGGATGTATCCTGAACTGCTGAGGTGGAAATGTGAGGACGCCGACGTGCTGATGAAGCATATCGGCGGATACCCCGGAAACTATGACGCGAGCATAAGGGCACGGATATATGCCAGTCCGCCGCAGCTTTTTATCAGCGGACACTCACACATCCTGAAAGTGAAATATGACAAAACGCTAAACCTGCTGCACATCAATCCGGGTGCGGCCGGCCTGCAAGGATGGCACAAGGACCGCACGATAGTGCGCCTGACTGTTGACGGCAGCACATTCAAAGACCTTGAGGTGATAACCCTCAGCGACCCGAGAAAAGCTCCGCTGCACGATATTTAAATGTGAACACGGTCAAAATAAACCGCAAAAAACAATACCGAATAACCCTAAACCTCCAAAAAGACGTAAGCCCCAATAATCATAAAACCCACAACCCTAAAACCACAAAACCCCATAACCATAGAACCCCAAAAACCGTAAAACCACAAACCTTATGAAAACATATTTGGTAACAGGAGCCGCCGGATTTATCGGTTCCAACTTCATTAAATACCTTCTTTACAAGAAATATAAGGACGAAGACATTAAGGTAATCGTGCTCGACCTGCTGACATACGCCGGCAACTACGGTACGATAAAGGACGACGTGGACGGCAAGAGATGTGTCTTCGTTCACGGTGACATACGCGACCGTGAGCTGGCCGACCGCCTTTTTGCCGATAATGACATAGATTATGTGGTGAACTTCGCTGCCGAGAGCCACGTTGAC
Source organism: uncultured Prevotella sp. (assembly GCA_900550365.1). Classification (GTDB taxonomy): domain Bacteria; phylum Bacteroidota; class Bacteroidia; order Bacteroidales; family Bacteroidaceae; genus Prevotella. The sequence continues at coordinate 33,723 of URRR01000015.1, forward strand.
CGCAGCATTGAGACTCCGCAACTGTTTCTTGAGACTAACATATTGGGCACTCAGAACCTGCTCGACGCTGCCCGCCGGGCATGGGTTACGGGCAAGGACGAGACGGGATATCCATCTTGGAAGCAGGGCAAACGCTTCCACCAGGTAAGCACTGACGAGGTGTACGGCTCATTGGGGGCTGAGGGTTACTTCACTGAAGACACCCCCGTGTGCCCGCATAGCCCGTACAGCGCGTCGAAAACAAGCGCCGACCTCATTGTAAAGGCTTGTCACGACACTTACCACATGCCGGTGACAATCACACGATGCTCTAACAATTACGGCCCGTATCACTTCCCAGAGAAGCTGATTCCGCTTATCATCAACAACATTCTTGAGGGCAAGCAACTGCCCGTTTACGGAAAGGGTGACAACGTAAGAGACTGGCTTTACGTGGAGGATCACTGCAAAGCGATTGACCTTGTGGTGCGTGAGGGACGTGACGGAGAGGTGTATAACGTCGGCGGACATAACGAAATGAAGAATATCGACATCGTTAAGCTGACGATTAAGACCATTCACAACATGATGGCAGAGGACAAAGAACTGCGCAAAATACTGAAAAAGCAGGTGAAAGATGCCAACGGCGACATTGACATAAGCTGGATTAACGAGGGCCTGATAACATTTGTCACTGACCGTCTGGGCCACGACCAGCGCTATGCCATTGACCCGACGAAGATTAAGAACGAACTGGGCTGGCAGCCGGAGACCATGTTTGCTGACGGAATAGTAAAGACAATACGCTGGAATCTGGAGCACCAGGACTGGGTGAACGAGGTTACGAGCGGTGACTATCAGAAGTATTACGAACAGATGTACGGCAACAGATAAAACAGGTTTTCATTATGGATGCATTGTCTCAAGAACTCCAGGACTTCCTGATACGGCTTGGCAAAGAGCCTGACTGCGTGAGCGAGAAGGTGGAACATTACATAAAACACATCATGCACCTTGTCTATGCTGACGACGAGGACATGCTGCAACAGTATTACGGACTGTTCGGTAACGACGTGAAACCGCTTGATGACATTGCTAAAGAACGCCACGTAAGCAGTGAGACTATGCTGAAGATCATTGAGGCAAACCTTAGGAAGATGGCTGTTTCGCCCGAATGGCAGATGGTAAAACAACTGATAAAATAACTGAAGATGAAGAAAATATTATTATTAGGCTCGGGAGAACTGGGCAAGGAGTTTGTTATCGCGGCTAAACGTGCCGGCCAGTACGTTATTGCCTGTGACCGTTACGCCAACGCTCCGGCCATGCAGGTGGCTGACGAGAGCGAGGTTTTAAATATGCTTGACGGCGACGCGCTCGATAATGTTGTGAAAAAACATCGTCCGGACATCATCGTTCCTGAAATTGAAGCTATCCGCACAGAACGTCTTTTTGACTTTGAGAAAGAGGGTATACAGGTCGTTCCGAGCGCAAGAGCCGTGAATTTCACTATGAACCGTAAGGCTATACGTGACCTCGCAGCCAAGGAACTCGGTCTGAAAACAGCAAAGTATTTCTACGCCAAGACTCTTGATGAGCTGAAAGAGCACTCAAAAGAGATTGGTTTCCCCTGCGTCATAAAGCCGCTCATGTCATCATCCGGTCACGGACAGAGCGTGGTTAAAAGCGCTGACGAACTTGAAACGGCGTTCAACGCGGCAATGGAGGGAAGCCGCGGCGACGTGAAAGAGATAATAATTGAGGAGTTTATCCACTTTGACAGCGAGTTTACCCTGCTCACAGTGACCCAGAAGAATGGCCCTACCCTGTTCTGCCCGCCAATCGGACATGTACAGAAAGGCGGCGACTATCGCGAGAGCTGGCAGCCGTTTGCAATCCCGGAAGCTGACCTTAAAGAGGCTGAGCGCATGGCTGAAGCCGTGACCAAGGCGCTGACCGGCGCCGGAATATGGGGCGTTGAGTTCTTCCTGAGCAAGGACAAGGGCGTGATATTCTCTGAACTTTCTCCCCGTCCGCACGATACCGGCATGGTAACCCTCGGTCATACGCTCAACCTCAACGAGTTTGAACTTCACTTCCGTGCCGTTATGGGACTGCCTATCCCCGCCATTCACCTTGAACACGCCGGTGCAAGTGCCGTTGTCCTGGCCAAAGAGGAGGCTGACCATGAGCCCGAATACAACATGCTCGACGTGGCAAGCGAGGACTATTCACGTCTCCGCATCTTCGGTAAACAAGAACAACACGTAGGCCGCCGCATGGGCGTTGTCCTCTGTTACGGTGACGTTAATGCCGACACAACCGCACTAAGGGACAAGGCAAAAAGACTTGCAAGCACGGTGATACGTAACTAAACGTCTATAATTAATACAAATCAGGGCACTCTCCAAATAATAGGAAGTGCCCTGATTTATTATTGTTCTGCCGGAAGCAGTATCTGGAATACTTCATTTTCCCACACCACACGGTAATTATGACGGGCTATAAAAGAATGTATCAAATCCAGCTTACGGTTTTTATGAAAAAAGTTTTCTGGTGCATTGTTGTCATCCCAATAATCATACGGCTCATACCAATGCGGTGGAATACTCTTATCACGCACCATAACAGGCAACTTTTTATGTTCTGTCTCTGCCTTATTGAATTTACGTTCAAGGGCCTCAGAGTCATAAGTAAAAATCCATGGATTATAAAGATAAGGTCGTGTGTGAGTCAAATAATGTATTGTAGGGCTATACTGAAAACATAAAAGGTAGTCATTTTTATTCACATATAACTGCAACTCGTGCAATAATGGATTAAGCATTTCACAATTTTTACGCGTTGTATAAGTTGTTGCCAAAGGTGAATCAATTCTATAATTCTTATCTAACCGACATCCTTCATCAAAATAACACTGATTGAAAATGTTGCATACACCTCTCTTTACAACAAAAGCAGCAAGTACGAAAGCAAACAGCACTACAAGGTTACGTTTCAGTTTCTCACCACGCAAAGACACAACCATATTATAAAAAGCCCCGACCGTCAATGGAGCGGACATATAAACACAGTGTTCACCCATGTTGCTTATTCCGAAATCACTGCCAAGCGGCAGAGCATACATATTTATAATAACTATTACTGCAAGATATTTCCAGCTATATTCAACTTTTTTCAATATGAATATTGCAAAACAAGCAAAAGTCGAAACAGCGTAAAGAACATAAGTGTTAGTTGACGTAAAAGACATTATTCCTACGTAAGCAACACCTGAAACAACCATAAACGTCAACGCATAACATTGTTTTACGAACTTGGTACAATAACAAGCAATTACAGGAAAAAACATCGCAAGTAACATGTCTGAAGCCACATCAAAATAATTACCGGCATATGTAACAGCAAGATTGGCCAATCCATGAGAATTTTCAGAACTTCCGGCAACATGAAATCCATCTGTCACCGTCTCAAAAAACAGATTCAGATGACCAGAAAAAAACATAAGTCCGACAATACATAGAATGCCTGCAAAAAATCCGGCAACACCATACAACAACATTAAAAGAGACTTACGGCTATCGTGAGTGTGCATATAATAAGGGGCAATAACCAGCCCCAACAGCACAAGAGACAAATTAGGCAAACGCGAGAACACATTTACCCCGACAAGAAAACCACCTGCAAACATAAGAACAGGCTTACTTTCTATAAGTGAACGGTAAATCAGGAACGAAGCAATAACAGCAAATAAAGACGTAAGATGATTATGATAAAATGACATAAGGCCATAATCAGCGCATAAAAATGACCAATATACACCCAACACGATGCACCAGAATGGCATAATGCGGTGCATCATACGCCACACGAAATATGCCGTAGCAGAAATGCACAAAGCAGCTAACAATCTAAAGCCCAATATACCCCAATGTCCAAACAAAATATTCCAAATTCCACCAATATACACAGAAAGATAATAAAGGAATGTGTACCGAACCGATTCCGGGTCATTAAACATCTGTTGATATGCTGTCAGAACAAAGCCATCATCACACATATCAAAGCCCTGAAAGCCAAGTACTATATAAAAAACAAATATAGAGATAAGAAAAAGAATAAGTTTCTTGCGGTCGGATAATGCTTTAAAAGGGTACATATCTTTACTTTTTTTCCTTGCAAATTTACGAGTTTCAACCGAATATAAAAACATTTTCATAACAAAAACAATTCTATCTTAAATTCATGCAGACCGCCTCAAGAATAAAAAAGATGAGTCCAAAAATGGCAACAAATACCCGTTGGCGGAATTATTGCGCTTCTTAACGACGTATGCTTTCGATTTATTACATTTTAAATGGTTTTACTTACAGTTTTTATTTGCTGTCGAACAGTTTGCAAAAGGTGACCTTTTATAGTGCAAAAGGTCATCTTTTAAAAGGCAAAAGGCCATGTCTTAAAAGCTGAAAGGTCACCGTTTAAAACTGTAATCATCGTCGTGCCACTTAAAATAATTCCGCAAAAGGGTAACAAATACGACATTTCAGCGTTAAATATAAAGTATGAAAGTATCAGAAGCAAAGATTACAGAGATAAAGAAAATTGAAGACCGACGCGGGAATTTATCTGTTGTGGAAGGATTGAAAGACATTCCTTTCAACATTGCCCGTACTTATTGGGTGTATGATGTGCCGGGCGGAGAAAGCCGCGGTGGCCATGCGCACAAGCGGCTGAAACAGTTTATAATAGCCTTAAGCGGCAGCTTTACCGTTACGCTTGATGACGGGACACAACGACGCGAGTTTCACCTTAACCACCCTTATCAGGGCCTTCTCATTGAGACTGGTGTCTGGCGAACGCTTGACGATTTCTCATCAGGAGCAGTATGCCTTGTCCTTGCATCTGAACTTTATGATGAGGATGATTACATCCGAGACTATGATGAATTTTTAGAATACGTGAAATGTTTGAAATAATACGATATTCACATGAACGGGAGGATGAGTGGAACGCCTTTATTGAGCGTTCTAAGAACGGCACGTTTCTGTTCAACAGGAACTATATGGATTACCATTCTGACCGCTTTGAGGACCACTCACTGATGTTTTATCTTAAAGGCAGACTGTATGCGCTGCTTCCAGGCAATGTAAAAGACGACATCTTTTATTCTCATCAAGGACTGACTTACGGTGGACTGATTACCGGTAATGAAGCAAAGACGGCCTCCGTATGTACATTGTTTGACGAGCTGAACAATTATCTGCGGTGTTCCGGAATCCATAAGGTAATCTATAAAGCTCTGCCATGGATTTATTCTTCTTACGCTTCAGAAGAAGATTTATACTCAATCACAAAGATTTGCGGCGCAAAACTTATCGGACGAGACATTTCATCCACCGTTTTTCTTGACAACCGGATAAAATTCAGCGAGCTGCGCCGCCGCTGTTTAAAGAAAGCGATAAAGGCAGGTGTAACCGTAAAGCAGAGCATGGACGTAGCCACTTTCTGGAAAATACTTGACAACAATCTCGAAAACAAATACGGCGTAGAGCCTGTTCACACCTGCGCTGAACTTGAGTTACTTATCAGACGATTCCCCTCCAACATTAAATTGTACATGTCTTTTCTCGACAATGAGGCCGTAGGAGGAGTTCTGCTTTATATCAACAGGCACGTGATACACAGCCAATACATCTCTGCCTCACCTGCCGGAAAACAATGCGGAGCCCTCGATCTGCTTTTCAGTGAACTTATAAACAAAGCTGACAAACGATATAAATATTTCGATTTCGGCCGTTCTACAGAAAATATGGGTGCTTATCTGAATGAGAATTTAATATTTCAGAAAGAAGGTTTCGGTGGCCGCGGCGTTTGTTACGACACTTACGAATGGGACGTTTAACGGTACAGAGGCTACGAAACGTGCATAATTAAACTATCCGGAAATGATAAAATATCTTGAACTTTCTAAAATAACGGCCATGCATACGGCTGAAATCAACGAGGCGGTGACGCGCGTTGTTAACGGCGGCTGGTATCTGCAAGGCGAGGAAACGCGGCTTTTCGAGCAGGAATATGCCGCATATACCGGCACGAAATACTGCATCGGATGCGGCAACGGACTTGATTCGCTTACGCTGATACTGAGGGCTTACATTGAAATGGGTGTGATGAAGCCCGGTGACGAGGTAATTGTGCCGGCCAACACCTATATAGCCAGCATACTTGCAATCAGCGAGAACGGCCTCCGTCCGGTGCTTGTCGAACCAAGACTTGACACCTTTCAGATAGACGACAGCCTCATCGAAGAGGCCGTTACTCAACGAACCCGTGCTGTGATGATAGTCCATTTGTATGGCCGATGCGCATATACTGAGAAAATAAATGATATCTGCCAGCGGCACGGACTTAAACTGATAGAGGACAATGCACAGGCGCACGGCTGCACATACGGCAACAGACGTACAGGCTCACTCGGCGACGCTGCCGGCCACAGCTTCTATCCAGGCAAGAACCTCGGTGCGTTAGGCGATGCCGGGGCTGTGACGACAGACGATAAAGAGCTCGCCGACACAGTGCGTGCACTTGGCAACTACGGGTCAAGCCGCAAGTATGTGTTTGACATGAAAGGGCGGAACAGCCGTATAGACGAGCTCCAGGCTGCCGTGCTGCGCGTCAAGCTAAGATACCTTGACGGCGACAATAACCGCCGCAAGGCTATTGCCAAACGCTATATCACAGAAATTGACAGCAAAAAGCTGCATCTGCCGGACGAGGAGTTCTGCCGCAACAGCGTACATCATATATTTCCCGTGCTCTGCGAAAGGCGCGACAACCTTCAGAAATATCTCTCAGATAACGGCGTGGGTACAATGATACACTACCCTGTTCCGCCCCACCGGCAACGCTGTTACGCCGAACTTAGCGGACTGAGACTGCCTATAACCGAAAAGATTCACCGTGAAGAGCTGAGTATTCCGCTGAATCAGACAATGACAGACGATGAGGTTGGCACGGTAATTAGACTTCTCAATTCCTTTTAACAGCAGACATTTATATGAACAAACGGGCAGACAAGGAGAAAAGAATGGAACAAATCTCCTTGTCTGCCCGTTAATCTAACTGCCGGAAAACTCTCTTTTCAGCTTAATAAAGTATCACGGTGACGCCACGCGCGGCCTGCGCGCCCATGACAAGTGCCTGGGCTATGTCGGCCGTCTTGGAAGGTCCGGAGATGAAAGAGCCGTATCCGTAGTCGGTAAACTGTATGCGGGCATAAGCCTGGTGCATGTTGCTCACAATGTTCTTGCGGTCAAGCAGGATGACAAGATACTCTGAGATAAAGCACACGGCACGCTCCTTCATCGTCTGAGGTATCCATATACAGCCGTTCTCTGCCACTCCTATCTCACCCTTTACCACGCCTACGTCAGTGCCGTTGAGTTCCTGGGCCGTCGCCACGATATCAGGATTGCGCTGCGCGATGGTTATTTCAGGCAAATTGCTGGCAAATACTTTCGCCTCCGGATAAAGACTCTTGATAAGCTCACACAAGTCAGCACCGGGCTCAAGACTGACCACATCGGCTCCTACAGCCTTGCTCATGTCTATGAAGCTGGCTACCGGGTCGGCATATTCAACGCCTTTCAGGGCGTCGAGATCCGGCATGTCATACTGCTCCTCCACAGCCATGTTCTTTTTATATCTTGACAATATCCTCTCTTTTGTTGACATATTGTTTTCTGTATTTTTATGATGTTACATTTGTTGCGAGTACGCCGGTCTACAGCTTCTTCACCACCTCATGGAACGGTTCTTTCGGGAAGCGTGGCATCTCGTGGCCATAGCCCCAGCCGTTAAGCCTGTTATACATAAGCAAGCGGGGCACATGATTAGCCAGCGGAGCAAACTTCAGCGCCGTATTGTACAGCGCAGGCCTTTCAAACAGATACTTCATGCCTTTAGACATGGCCTTCTTCATAGGGTCAGCCTTGCCGAGCGAGTCAAGGTCCTGACGCCAGCGGTATATCTGTTCAGACAGGTTCACCTTAACGGGGCACACATTGTCACACGAGCAGCACAGCGAGCAGGCGCTTACGTTGTCAGAATATCGGGCGGCATCTTTCAGCATGCCGAGGTTTATACCGATAGGTCCGGGTATGAAGTAAGTGTAAGAATAACCTCCGCTACGCCTGTAAACCGGGCAAGTGTTCATGCACGAGCCGCAGCGTATGCACTTCAATGTCTCCCAATGGTCAGGCCGGCCGATTATGCCGGTGCGGCCGTTGTCCACCAGAATTATGTGCATCTCTGCCCCCGGGCGTGCCTTGCGGAAGTGCGACGTGAACGACGTGGTAGGCTGGCCGGTAGCCGCACGGCACAGCAGACGCTGGAACACGGCCAGCGACTTATAGTCAGGCACAACTTTCTCTATGCCCATTGCCACGATATGCAGCTTTGGCATTGACGTCGACATGTCAGCATTACCCTCATTAGTGCACACCACCACGTCGCCCGTTGCGGCCACGCCGAAGTTGGCTCCGGTCATGCCCGCGTCGGCCGTCATGAACTCGTTGCGCAGGCTGAGACGTGCCATGTAAGTAAGATAAGTAGGGTCATAGTTACCCTTCTCGCTGCCGAGCTTCTCCTCAAAGAGATGGCCTACCTGCTCCTGAGTGATATGTATGGCGGGCACAACGATGTGGCTGGGCTTCATGTGCATTAACTGCAGGATACGCTCGCCGAGGTCTGTCTCCACCACGTCAATGCTGCGGCATTCGAGATAGGGGTTCATGCCGCACTCTTCGGTAAGCATTGACTTGCTTTTCACGAGCTTCTTTACGCCGTGGTCCTGAAGTATTGACAGCACTATTGAGTTAAACTCGGCGGCATCGTCAGCCCAGTGCACTTTCACTCCGTTCTTTTCGGCATTGCCGGCAAACTGCTCAAGATATTTGTCAAGGTGGGTCACGGTATGACGCTTTATGGCGCTGGCCGCGTCACGCAACTGTTCCCACTCGTCAAGTCCGTGCGCCATGTCGTCGCGCTTTGCACGCAACGCCCAGAACGTAGCGTCGTGCCAGGTGGCGTTCTTGCTGTTCTTAAGGAATTCTCCTGCTGCTTTTGAATGTTGGGTGCTCATAATCCTGCCGCTAAAATCTGTACAACGTGAATGAACTTAATGTCTTTCTTCTGCCTGCGCGCTATCCCCTCGAGATGCATCAGGCACGAGCTGTCAGGCCCGGTGATATACTCCGCGCCGGTGGCCATGTGGCGTGCCAGCTTGTCCTGCCCCATGCGTGTTGACACCTGAGGCTCTTCGATGGAGAACATTCCGCCGAAACCGCAGCACTCGTCAACGTGCTCAGGCTCAACGACCGTAATGCCCTTCACCAGCTGAAGAAGGTCTTTTATCTTATTAAAGGGCGGCACGTTACGCTCTGACGGCGACGACAGGCCCAGCTCCCTGACTCCGTGGCAAGAGTTGTGCAGGCTGACTTTATGTGGGAAACATCCCGGCAACGACTTCACCTGCAACACGTCGTGCAGAAACTCGCATATGTCGGTAGTGCGCGCGGCCGTCTCACAGCGGGTCTTGCCTTTCAGCAGGCGCGGATAATTAAGCCTTACGAAGGCGGCACAACTGGCTGACGGAGCCACTACATAATCAAAACCGCGGAACATATCCTCGTACTTAGCCGCCAGTCCTACGGCCTTATCCTCAAAACCGGCATTTGCCATAGGCTGCCCGCAGCACGTCTGTGCCATGGGATAGGTAACGTCTACCTGTAAATGTTTCAATAACTTATACGCCGCAACACCCACATCGGGATAAAGGGCATCGACGTAACATGGGATGAAAAGTCCTATCTTCATAATCCTGAATATAACTGAATACCGGCACGTAATGCTTGAAACCGGTACGCAAAAGTACAAAAAAATGTAGTGACAACGCGCATTTCGCGCGAAAAGTTCAGTTATTAAGAATTCATTGAAGGCGTATTGCCAACTGCACTTTACATTATCACATGCGCCAGGGCGCACCAGGCGTAAAACGGCCTGTACAAAAGGGGTTTGCGAAAGACGGCAAAACGCAAGACAAAAGACGGCCTTTTGGTCTGTAAAAGACGGCCTTTCGCAACGCGTTTTGCCGTCTTTTGCAAAGGGGTTGATAACCGCGCTGAATTTATCATGCCATATCACAGCAAAGGATTAAATACATGCTGATAAAAAAACTACGGCCTGAACGGAGGAGAATGACGTTTGATTTGAAAACACTACATGCCCTGCCGCCATATACGCTTACATGTATGGCAACGTAAGCAGACAGGCCCGCTTAAGCAACGGAATGTTAAATAAAAGGCTGTTTCTCCCACTTTTATTTTGCATTTCGCCCAACTTACACTATCTTTGCACCCTAAAGGCGCCAAGATGCTGTGATTCCGCATCTTTGCGGCGGTATTGGTTTTTGAATTAACATATAGCTAACTGATAAACAAATGGCACAAGAAGATGTTTTTAAGAAAATAGTGTCACACTGTAAGGAGTACGGATTCGTGTTCCCCAGCAGCGACATTTATGACGGTCTGGCCGCCGTATATGATTATGGCCAGAACGGTGTTGAACTGAAAAACAATATCAAGGAATACTGGTGGAAGAGCATGGTGCTGCTTCACGAGAATATCGTAGGCATTGACTCTGCCATATTCATGCACCCTACGATATGGAAAGCCAGCGGACACGTTGACGCCTTCAACGACCCGCTTATCGACAACCGCGACTCAAAGAAGCGCTACCGCGCCGACGTTCTCATTGAGGACCAGATAGCAAAATACGAGGAGAAAATCAACAAGGAGGTTGAGAAGGCACGCAAACGCTTCGGAGAAGCTTTTGACGAAGCCAAGTTCCGCGAGACTAATCCCCGCGTAATAGAGCACCAGCAGAAGCGCGACGCCCTGCACGAGCGCTACACCAAGGCCATGCAAGGACCTGACCTGGAGGAGCTGAAGCAGATAATCCTCGACGAAGGCATAGTTGACCCGATAAGCGGAACCAAGAACTGGACCGACGTGCGCCAGTTTAACCTCATGTTCTCTACCGAGATGGGCTCAACCGCCGACGCCGCCAGCAAGATTTACCTGCGCCCGGAGACGGCTCAGGGAATATTCGTAAACTACCTGAACGTGCAGAAGACGGGCCGCATGAAGATACCTTTCGGCATAGCGCAGATAGGCAAGGCCTTCCGTAACGAAATCGTGGCGCGCCAGTTTATCTTCCGCATGCGCGAGTTCGAGCAGATGGAGATGCAGTTCTTCGTTAAGCCCGGCACGGAGATGGAGTGGTTCCAGAAGTGGAAGGAGCTGCGCATGAAGTGGCATCAGGCACTGGGCTTCGGTGCGGAGAACTACCGCTTCCATGACCACGAGAAGCTGGCCCACTATGCCAACGCCGCTACCGACATCGAATTTAAGATGCCTTTCGGCTTCAAGGAGGTGGAGGGCATCCACAGCCGCACAGACTTCGACCTGTCACAGCATGAGAAATACTCGGGCAAGTCAATCAAATACTTTGACCCGCAGACCAACGAGAGCTACACCCCGTACGACATCGAGACAAGTATCGGCGTTGACCGTATGTTCCTGTCCGTAATGTGCCACTCTTACTGCGAGGAGAAGCTCGAGAACGGCGAGACACGCGTAGTGCTGCGCCTGCCGGCTGCCCTGGCTCCTGTCAAGCTCTGCGTGATGCCTCTGCTGAAGAAAGACGGACTGCCCGAGAAGGCGCGCGAGATTATCAACGACCTGAAGTTCCACTTCAACTGCCAGTATGACGAGAAGGACTCTATCGGCAAGCGCTACCGCCGCCAGGACGCCATAGGCACGCCCTACTGCGTAACCGTTGACCACGACACCCTCCAGGACAACACCGTCACTCTGCGCTTCCGCGACACAATGCAGCAGGAACGTGTCAACATTGCTGACCTGCGCAACATTATCGAGGACAAGGTCAGCATCACGAGCCTGCTAAAAAAACTGCAATAAATGAAAAGACAGAACATAATAATACTGATATTGGCTCTGCTGTCACCGCTAATGATAACCTCATGCAGCGAAGACGACAACACGGTAGAGGAGTTTCCTGACTGGAGAAACCGCAACGAGGCGTACTTTAACGACATATATGAGCGCGCACGCGACAATGCTGACGGTTCGTGGAAGCTTTTCCTGAACTACTCGCTGCAGGACACTATCCCGACCAGCAACGATGACTACATCGCCGTACAGGTGCTCGAGGAGGGCACGGGCAGCGGCTGCCCGATGTACACAGACTCCGTACTGGTGAATTACCGCGGACGCCTTATCCCCTCAACGTCTTACGCTGACGGCTACGTCTTTGACCAGTCATATGACGGAGAGTATAATCCCGAAACGGCAGTGCCCGCCCAATTTTACGTGGGCGGCCTTATTGACGGCTTCACCACGGCCCTGCAGCACATGCACATCGGCGACGTATGGCGCGTGTACATACCCTACAACCTGGGCTACGGAGAGACAGGCTCATCGTCGATACCGGGCTACAGCACGCTGATTTTCGACATTGCGCTCGTAGCCTACTACCGTGCCGGAGTGTCTCCGGACAAATGGCGCTCTGCCGCCGGCGGCTGGATAACCGAATGATGCCTATATATAAATAAGGTATTAGAAATTTATGAGAATATGAAAAGCGGAGACTCGCATCGACGGTCTCCGCTTTTTTCATGCCATAATGTAACCCGCATAATAATTATCCGTGAAATGTACCCTTACCGAATGCAAAAAAATCATGCCGCGAGACATATTTTGATTTAAGTCAAAAATATGCAGCTTTATGGCAAAAAACCGCATTATTCCTTTGCTGTGTGCGCAAACAGTAGTATCTTTGCATTGTCAAAACAAAACAATAGATGTTAGTTCAATAGGTGTTAAGTTATAAAGGTAAAGTTAAGATTGCTTTGACACAGGATAACAACCATGCCGCGAGGCATCGTCAAAAAGATTCATAGGTATAATAAGGTAAAAAGAATTGTTAAGGTAACAGATGACAAAAACCTGTTTGCTGTGTTTCACAGCAACAGGATTCGGGGGGGGGGGTGGAGAAAGCATAACGACACGGCCTCCGATTTTTATTTTGAAAAGTTTCATAGTTAATGTTGATAAATGTGACGGGAACCTTACATCAAGGCTCCCGTTTTTATTTTACACGTAAAGAAAAGGCACCTCGCACAAAAACTCTACAATATTCTTGGTTTTTCGATAAAAAGGATGTACCTTTGCATCCGGTTTTGACGTGAAACCGGATGCATGACGATAACCTGCATAACGCATGCCTGCCGGCCACCGTCACTTATAAATGCGCTTGTGGCGAAATTGGTAGACGCGCCAGACTTAGGATCTGGTGGCTTACGCCGTGTAGGTTCGAGTCCTATCAGGCGCACATAGAAGAAAATCCAAACGGCAATTATCCGCCCGTTTGGATTTTTATTTTCAACAGATGTTTCTCACTGAATCACATAAAACCGGACAACATATTTACCGACAATGCCAACTTCACGACAACAGAATGTCTGACAAAAGATGAAACACTTATACGGATACGGAAAATCCGGTCGGATGAATATTGACTTTCACCTAAGTTCATAATCATCCTATTTATCAATACGTTGCGGAAATTTTTGAAAAAAGTTTTCTTTTTTGGAAAACTTTTTGTCGGAAAATTATTTGAAAATTATCCGAAAAGTATTTCATATTATCGAAAAATGTTCGTAGCTTTGCAAAGTTTTAAACTTATCTCTGTCATAATGGAAAATAGAAAAACTTATTCTTTCGAGGAGGCTTACCGTGACTCGTTGGCCTACTTTGACGGTGACGAACTCGCCGCAAGAGTGTGGGTTAACAAGTATGCACTGAAAGACAGCTACGGAAACATCTTCGAGAAATCTCCCACCGACATGCACTGGCGCATAGCCAACGAGGTGGCAAGAATAGAAAAGAAATACAAGAATCCTCTGAGCGCGGAGGAAGTGTTCGGGCTTCTCGACCACTTCAAGTACATTGTGCCGGCCGGCAGCCCTATGACCGGAATCGGCAATAATTATCAGGTAGCATCGCTCTCAAACTGCTTTGTCATCGGCCTTGACGGTGATGCTGACTCATACGGAGCCATCATGCGCATAGACGAGGAGCAGGTACAGCTGATGAAGCGCCGCGGAGGCGTAGGCCATGACCTCTCCCACCTGCGTCCGAAAGGTTCTCCCGTCAACAACTCGGCCCTCACTTCAACCGGCCTTGTGCCCTTTATGGAGCGTTACAGCAACTCAACACGTGAAGTGGCGCAAGACGGAAGACGCGGAGCGCTGATGCTGTCAGTCAGCATCAAGCATCCTGACAGTGAGGCTTTCATCGACGCAAAGATGACCGAAGGAAAAATCACGGGCGCAAACGTATCAGTAAAAATTGACGACGAGTTCATGCGTTGCGCCATTGAGGAAAAGGAATATATACAGCAATTCCCCATTGACAGCGATAATCCTAAGACAAAAAATACAATCAGTGCGCGTAAGCTGTGGGAGAAAATTGTACACAACGCATGGAAAAGCGCTGAGCCGGGTGTACTTTTTTGGGATACAATAATCCGTGAAAGCATACCTGACTGTTATGCTGACCTGGGCTTCCGCACGGTGTCAACCAACCCGTGTGGCGAGATTCCGCTCTGTCCTTACGACTCATGCCGCCTGTTGTCAATCAACCTTTACTCATACGTCGTTAATCCGTTTACCGACAAGGCTTACTTTGACTACGAGCTTTTCCGCAAGCATGTCGGCATCGCCCAGCGCATAATGGACGACATTGTGGACATGGAGCTTGAGAAGATTGACCTCATAATGGCGAAAATCAAGAGCGACCCGCAGAGCGAAGAGGTTAAGAACACGGAGTATCACCTTTGGGAAAAGATTAAATATAAGAGCGGACTTGGCCGCCGTACAGGCGTAGGCATCACTGCCGAAGGCGACATGATAGCGGCCATGGGACTGCGTTATGGCACGCAAGAGGCAACTGACTTCTCTGTAGAAGTACACAAGACGCTGGCCCTCTCAGCTTACCGCTCGTCAGTAACAATGGCAAAGGAACGTGGCGCTTTTGCTGTCTATGACACTAAGCGTGAGGAAAACAATCCGTTCATCAACCGTATCAAGGAGGCAGACCCGCAGCTTTACGAGGATATGGCGAAGTATGGCAGACGTAACATTGCCTGCCTTACCATTGCTCCTACCGGCACAACAAGTCTCATGACGCAGACAACAAGCGGAATAGAGCCTGTGTTCATGCCTGTGTACAAGCGCCGCCGCAAGGTTAATCCGAATGATGCTGACGTGCATGTTGACTTCGTTGACGAAGTAGGCGACTCTTTCGAGGAGTACATCGTTTACCACCGCAAGTTCATTGAATGGATGAAGGTGAACGGACTTGACACAACCAAGCGTTATACTCAGGAAGAAATCGACGACCTTATAGCAAAATCACCTTATTATAAAGCTACGGCCAACGATGTTGACTGGCTGATGAAGGTACGCATGCAGGGAGCAATCCAGAAGTGGGTTGACCACAGCATAAGCGTAACAATCAACCTGCCCAACAACGTTGACGAGGCTCTTGTAAACAGACTGTACGTAGAAGCGTGGAAGTCTGGCTGTAAAGGATGCACCGTTTACCGTGACGGCTCACGCTCTGGAGTAATGATTTCGGTTGACAAGAAGAAGAAAAAGAGCGGCGACACAGACCTTTCACAACAGCAACTGCCGCCCTGCCGTCACCCTGAAGTTACAGAAGTAAGGCCTAAGGAGCTTGAATGCGACGTTGTAAGGTTCCAGAACAATAAGGAGAAATGGGTTGCATTCGTCGGTCTGCTTGACGGCTATCCTTATGAGATATTCACCGGTCTGCAGGACGACGAGGAAGGAATCGTGCTGCCGAAGACCGTCACAAAGGGCAAGATCATCAAACAGACGAATGATGACGGGAGCCATCGCTACGACTTCCAGTTTGAGAACAAGCGCGGCTATAAGACCACAGTAGAGGGTCTTAGCGAGAAGTTCAACCCTGAATACTGGAACTATGCCAAACTGATTTCCGGCGTATTGCGTTACCGCATGCCGATAGAACACGTTATAAAGCTGGTAAGCTCGCTCCAGCTTAAGAGCGAAAGCATCAACACATGGAAGAACGGTGTTGAGCGTGCGTTAAAGAAATATGTAACCGACGGCACTGAGGCTAAGGGGCAGAAATGTCCTGTTTGCGGTCACGAGACTCTTGTTTATCAGGAAGGATGCCTGATTTGCAAGAACTGCGGAGCCTCAAGGTGCGGATAAATAATAACCGGACTTACACCAATCCTCCCGATTCAGCATGGCGGAAACGCGTTGCTTACATCTGATTATACGTTTTTTTAATCAGTCTTTTTAAGCAAATTCACTATGCGGCGCTGTTTCCTGACCACCTGTAAGGGAAGGGTTGGTGTAAGGCTGAATCTCTATTATGAAACTAACGTCAAGCTATATCAGCCTGAACAAGGTGCGTTTTCACGCACGCCACGGTGTCCTGAAGCAAGAACGGGCCACCGGGGGCGAGTTTGTTGTCAGCGTCCGCGCCAAATATCTGTTTGAAAACGCGCTCAGAAGTGACAATGTTGACGACACTGTTAACTATGCCGAGATGTTTGAAATCATAAATAAGGAGATGCAAACGCCGTCTTGCCTGCTCGAACACGTTGCAGGCAGGATCGGCAAAAGCATTTTCATGAGACTGCCGATGATAGAGAGTCTCGACATAATTGTCGAGAAAATCAATCCCCCTATCGGTGCCGACGCAGACAGCTCGTCGGTGGAACTTCACTTAATAAATGATAAAACTTTTTGAAAGACAGCAGTTTTTCAGGTATAAATAACTACCTTTGCAACTGTAAACGAGCACTCATGAGCAAAAAGATAATATTCGTTTTACTTATATTAATCTCTTTCGGTGCCGCAGCTTCCGGTGCGGACAAGCGCTTTACGCTTGTCATCGACGCCGGCCATGGCGGTCATGACGCGGGCGCGAAAGGGTCTTTTTCATATGAGAAGGACATCAATCTGAACGTAGCCTTGGCTTTCGGACGATACGTTGAGCGCGAATGTCCGGACGTAAGAGTGATTTACACACGCAAGACTGACGTGTTTGTGCCATTGCACAAACGCGCGAGCATAGCAAACAAGAACAAGGCCGACGTTTTCATCTCTATCCATACCAACGCTCTTCCGAAAGGACATATTGCCCGAGGACTTGAGACTTACACCATGGGTATGCGCCGTTCTGACGAGAAACTCAGCGCGGCCAAGCGTGAGAACTCGGTCATCATGATAGAGGAAGACTATCAGCAGCATTACGAAGGGTACGACCCTAACTCGCCTGAGAGCAACATCATGTTTGAATTCATGCATGACAAGAACATGTCGCGCAGCGTAGAGCTGGCTAAATACGTGCAGACCAGCGTATGCTCGATAGCAAAGCGTCAGAACAAAGGAGTAAAGCAAGACGTCTTCCTTGTGCTCCGCGAGACATCCATGCCGGCATGTCTCATCGAGCTTGGCTTCATAACGACACCTGACGAGGAAAAGTTTCTCAACAATAAGGACAACATTGACAAGATGGGTCGCGGCATATACGAGGCATTTGCCAAGTACAAAGCCAAGTATGACAGCAACATCACCGTGCCATACAAATCGGAAAAGAGCAATAAAATAGACGTTCCGGCCATTGTCCCTGATGATAATGATGCAGACAAGGACGATGACAGCAAGAAGAAAACAAACAGTCAGGCGCAGAAACGGCGTTCAACGTCAAAGGAAAAAGACCGTGACGACGACGACGATAAAGAAAAGAAAGAGGATAAGAAGGAGCGCGACGACGACAAGGAAGATGACGGCCGGCCTGTGTTCAAGGTGCAGATACTCGCCAGCAGCAGAAATCTTTCAGCAGACGACGCCTGCTTCAAAGGACTTGAAGACATCAGCTCATACAAGGAGGGCGGACTGATGAAGTACACTTACGGCGCGTCTGCCGACTACAACGAGATTTACCGTCTGCGCAAGTCAATCCTCGACAAGTTCCCCGAAGCGTTTATCATAGCCTTCAAAAACGGCGAAAAGATGGACGTCAACAAAGCGATACGTGAGTTTAAATCCAACAAATAAGTGTAATTATGAAGTTTTTTAACAAAGAAGTCAAGATAGCCTTAGTGGTGATATGTGGCCTGGTAATACTGTTCTTCGGCATGAATTATCTTAAGGGTCTCAACCTGTTCGAGTCTGACAACAAGTATTACATCGAGTTCAACGACATCAGCGGACTGGCATCATCAAGCCCGATATATGCCGACGGTTTTCAGGTAGGCGTGGTAAAGAGCATCAACTACGACTATAACCACCGCGGCGGCATCATCGTGGAGGCCAGCATCGACCAGAAGCTGCGCATCCCCGAGGGCAGCAGTGCCGAGATTGTAAGCGACATGCTCGGCAACGTGAAGGTAAACCTGCTGCTGGCCAACAATCCGCGGGAGCGCGTCATGCCCGGCGAGACAATCAAAGGCGGAATCAATGACGGAGCGCTTGGACAGATGAAAGGCATGATACCCACCGTAATGCAGATACTTCCTAAGATTGACTCCATACTTACAAGCGTCAACACGCTGCTTGCCAATCCGGCCATAGCGCGCTCGATAGAAAACACCGAGACCGTGACAGGCGAGCTGACCGTTACCACCAGGCGCCTGAACAACATCGTGGCACATCTGGAAAAGAGCGTTCCCGGAATGCTGAACAACACTGACAGCCTGCTGTACAACGCCAACACTCTGGCCAAGAACGTCAACAAGATTGACGTAGCAGGCACAATGGCCCGTGTTGACGAGACCCTCGCCAACATGGAACAGTTCACCGAGAAGCTCAATAACACAACGGGAACACTTGGCAAACTCATGCATGACCCGACACTTTACAACAACCTGAGCAGCACAATGCGCTCGGCTGACTCACTGCTGATAGACCTCAAGGCGCATCCGAAGCGCTACGTACACTTCTCTTTATTCGGAAGAAAAGACAAATAAACAAGCGACATGCAACTGCCTGACAATCAGGCACATTGCAAAAGGCCGTCTTTCGCACGATGAAAGACGGCCTTTTGCGTTATAATTAACGGCCTTTTAGAAAGCAATTTGCCGTCAATTGTCTTTTCCTAAAATATGTTGACAGATTTTGTTTAAATAAACTACATCAGTTTACACATTCATTTTATCCGTACTGGAAGTGTTGACACGTCCGT
>URRR01000016.1 GCA_900550365.1 uncultured Prevotella sp.
GTCAATTTCGGGTTTGATACGGTAACAGTAGGTGATGTGGCTGTCCATGTCCTTGACCAGCTTGACCTGTTCGGGATGGAAGTTGAGACGCCGTTCCATGGCCGGGGCATCTATCTTGTCCCATTCGTGCTGCGGCAGGAACCGGTTTTCATGTCGGAAACACCAGAGTACGATCTGGTTTTCCCAGTTGCCCTTGAACACAGTCCCTTCATAGTCCTTCAGGAACTGCCGGAAGTTCTCTTCGGTCCTGAAAGCTATGTCGTAGCCCTGGTACAGGTTGCATGCGTCCGGACCCGTGTCCTTGGTCAAATAATATTGTCTCCATGTTTCCGTGGTGAAATCACCGTAGAGCGGATCAGGTTCGGAATAGGACCATAACGGTACTTTTGCCGTGAATGTGACGGCACCGTTGGCACACGCTCCGCAGTTTCCCCAGTCCTTGAATGCACCTTCCGTCCATCTGACGAATTTCAATTGCTTGGGGTCAATATGGTGGAAGGCCCCTCCGCTGACGCTTAGCTGGATATTGGCGTCCTGCTCCCATACAAAGGGAATATAAGGTTCTTCACAGATGGAAATCCGACCGCTCTCTTCATCATTGTTTTCAATAAGGGCGTTGCCGTAATACTTCCCGTATCTGTCCACATAGATGAGTCTGTCTCCGACCTGCGGAGTCTTTTCAGAGCGTGTTCTCTCTATCAGTTCCACATAATTGTTGGCCATATCCACGTCCTGCTGTGTCAGCCAGTGTTCGTGATCGTACAGTACATTCAATGGCTTGAGTGTTTCCACTGTGTACTTCTTCTTCGCTTTCTGTAACATGACATTTGTTTTTTTGTTAGTCCGGCTTACAGGGGCCGGAGTTCCCATAACTACAGGCCTAAAAAGGTCGTGTTCCGTACATGCAAGGCTTCGGGAAAAAATACCGCAAGCCCTCCGGGGCGAGGATGATTTTTTCCACGAACCCGAAGGGCTTGGCCTTGCTTGTACGGGAAGAACACGAATTACCTTTGCCTGTGGTTATGGGGACTCGGCTACGGTATGCTCGTTTTTCCCGATATGTTTTTATTCCGTAAGATTGCAGCCGTTTATATGGCCTTTTCAGAAAGAAATGTTATCTTTGCAAGTGAGATAAAGAGTTATTTGAAAGCATGAGAAATATAGCGGTTCGGAACAGTCCGGCTTTTTCTTATCCATTGCCCGTTCTCGTGCGAGTTTTATCCAATCTGTTGATAGTCAAATAAAACCTACCTGATTACAACAAATATAGCTAAATAATTTCACGAGTTGCGCAGATATACATATAAAAATATAAAAAGCGGATAATTTAGCGGAAAATAATCTAAGGTATGGCAAAAGAAGATAATGTAACAAAAAGTCGCAGAGACACTTTCCGCGAGAATTTCGCATCACGTCACCCTGATGTTAACATGGATGACGAGGAGGCATACTACGGAGCGTTAGAGGACGAGTATAATTCATCACAGGACGAGCTGATGCGTTACCGTGACAGTAACGAGAAGCTGAACAACATGTTCATGCAGAACCCGCAGGCGGCCTACTTTATGAACGACCTGCTTGACGGCAAGAAGCAGATGGGCGTGGTGCTGATAGAGCAGTTCGGCGACCTGTTCAAGGATGCGGTGAACGACCCCTCTGACGAGAACGTGAAGATGTTTGCGGACGCGCTTGACGAGCACGCCAAGCGTATAAAGCAGAACGACGAGCTGCAGGCGGAGTTTGAGAAGAACATCGACCAGTCGGAGACTACCATTGAGAACTGGGCGGCACAGAACAAGATGAAGCCTGAACAGATTGACGCTATCAGGGAGTATATCAACGGCCAGTTCGGCAACCTGATATCAGGAATAATAACGCCCGAGATGCTCGACTTCGCCTACAAGGGACTGAACTATGACAAGGCCGTGGCTGCCGCAGAGGAAAGCGGCGAGGCTGCCGGACGCACGCAGCGCATAAAGGAGAACCTGCGCAAGGGCAAGGGTGACGGCATGCCCGTGATAGCAGGAGGCAGACAGGCACGACAGCAGCCGAAGGACAGCTTCCTGGCGAACACGGCCATGGAGGACCCGTGGAGCAAGGCAAAGAGAGAGAAATATTAAAAGTGAAGAGTGAAAAGTGAAGAGTGAAGAATTAAGGTAAAAAGTGTGAGTAAGGATAACTTTATTAATTTTAAAAATAAGAGGAAGATGAAAAAGTATTTCAGTTTGTTTGTGGGCTTTTTGCTCACTGTTGTTGCCTCGCTGACAGGAGCGGCGGGCAACGTTATCATGGCGGCAGGTATGTCTGACTTGCCTGACGCTGGAAAGACGAAGGCCGGCGACGGCATTGAAAGTGTGGAGGACGTGACCAACTCAGGTATGAGCACGGTGACGCTTACCGAGCAGGAGGCTGATCAGGATTTCCACGTAACCGACCTTGACGAGAAGATTATGAAAATCAGGCCGATGTCTACTCCGCTGGAGCAGATTACTCGCGGCAAGGGCGGACGCCACATCAACTCAATGGTGACCAAATATTACAGCGTGGGCACGCGTCCCGTGATGACCACTCTTAAGGAGGCTGTAGTGGCGCAGGCGAGCGGAGACCGCACTACAATAAAGGTTACTGACACAGACCTGTTCACCGAGGATGACACGATACGTGTGGTAGGCGTGCCTGCCGTTTACGACGAGAAGGGCGTGAAGTATGAGGAAGGCGACCTTATCCCCGACCTGATGCTGAAGGTTATCGGCGTAGACGAGAAGACGGGCGACCTTACCGTGTTCGCGGTAAACGGTAATCAGGACAGCAATAAGAAGAGCATTTGGTTGCCGGTAATAGCAAAGGACACACGTCTGGTACGTATGGGCAAGGCCTGCTCGGAGCTTGACGCGCAGACAGGTATGTTCACCAATCTGCCCACGCCGGAGGAGCAGTACTGCCAGAACTTCATGCTCCAGGTAGAGCAGTCTACATTCGAGAAGCTGTGGAAGAACGAGGCCAACTGGACGTTCTCTGACCTTGAAGAGGAGGCCGTATATGACTTCAAAGTGACACGTGAGCTTACATCACTCTTTGGAGTGAAGAACGTTATCGCACACGCATCGAAGAAGAACCAGCTTACTTATTTCACTAAAGGTATATGGTGGATGGCCGGCAAGGACATCACTCTCGGCCACTGGGAAGGTACTGGAGCTGACGCCAAGCTCGTAATTAACGAGGACGACCTTGTAGACTTCTCCAAGGACCTGTTTATCGGCGTCGCGTCGTCAAAGCGTAAGGTGCTGTTCGCCGGCTCTGACATGGTAGCGGCAATATCTAAGATTAAGTCAGACCGCTTCCGTGCGAAGGAGACCGTATCAATATGGGATTTGCGCTTCACATCATTCAAGACAGACTTCGGCGAGGTGCTGCTTATCCACCACGAGCTGTTTGACCAGGCAGGCATGTCGGATATGGGCTTCGCTCTTGAGGACGGCTATCTGGAGAAGCGTTTCTTCATCTCATTCCAGAAGGCTGTTCTTGACCTTAAGACTGCCGGCATACGTAACTCTGAGGCAAGAGTGCTGCAGGAGGTAAGCTGCCTCGTGCTGAAGAACGCAAGGGCACACGCACGCGTAAGCCTCGCACCGAAACCGGCTGACACCTCAGCAGGCGGCGGTCAGGATAGCGACAGCGAAGACAGCGGCTTACAAGGTTAAGAGTGAAAAATGAGGAATTAAGAGTTGAGGAAACAGGTAATATGGTTATACGGTCAATGGCTGGCAGCCGTTCTGGCGGTTTTCTTAACTCTTAATTCTTACTTCTTAATTAAATCAAATCAATTATGGCGAGAAAAACATACATAAGCAGAAAAAGCATACCTCATTTCTCCGTAGGCGAGAGACGCATAGCCTTTCAGCCCTCAACGCAGGGAAACTCGTTTTTCACCACGGGCGACACCGAGCTGCAGAAACGTATCGAGGCGCATCCGTGGTACAGAAAGAAGTTCGTGATATACTCTGTGGAGGATGACGACAATGACGACACGGCACAGGAGAATGTGAGCAAGGCAGCCGGCGTGGAGCTGACAGACAAGCATTTCGCCACACTGGCAGATGCGAAGAGTTATCTGGCATCTGAGTTCGGTGCAGTAAGGAGCAACATAAGGACACAGGAGCAGGCCATTGAGACAGGACGCTCAAACGGTATAAACATTATATTCGACAGGTAAATGCAGTACGCTGAAAGCACGATAATAAAGGATGTAAGGGTGGCGATAGACGAGAACACCACGATAACATCGTTCACAGGCCCTGACGGCACCACGTTTGACACCGACACGCTGGAAATGGAGGAGATAATAAAGTCCAAGATTGCCGACGGCGTTAATGCGGTAAGGAAGGCGGCCCCTTTATCGATGCTTGACTTGTCACGTAAGGCAAGCGGTACAGACTGGCCCGTAACATGGATTGACGAGGACAAATGTATAGGCGAGGTAAGCGTTCCGGACGACTATCTGAAACTGGCGATGTTCAAGATGTCAGACTGGGCGCACGCCGTGACGACCCCCGTGCAGGCTGACAGCGCGATGTATCACCAGCAGTTCAGCGAGTGGAAGGGCGTAAGAGGCAATCCCTCACGGCCGAACATAGCGATAGTAACCAACATGACGACGGGCGACAGCGTGATACAGTTCTTCTCGTGCGACAACACGGAGGCGACAGCCGAGTTGACATACGTAAAGAGATGCGACGCGTCGGACAACGGCAACTACGACATAGAGAAGCCGATATACCGGGCGGTAGTGCTCAAGACGGCGGCACTCGTGGCGGCGACATACAGCAACGGAGACCTGATGAACCTGCTGGACACTCTCGCTCAGGAGAACTTAAACTGACAGACGGATGAAAATAAGGAAACACAAGATAACCGTAACGCTCGACTGGGCTTCGATAAACAAGGACGTACAGGACAAGGCGTTCCGCATGGCGAGACTGGCGAAGCTCGGCGTGGAGAACCAGACAGCGGCAGACCGGCTGGAGAGCGAGATTTCGCTGTCAGAAGAGGACATGTCCCTGCTGAAAAGGGCGATGACGCAGGGCCTCGCGGAAGTGATGACGATGTGCAACCAGTATGTATGGAGCACATCGCATATCTCTGACAATTACCTAATTAATGACGACACGCTGACCATAACGCTCATGATGCCCGTGAACTTCAACCTTGCCGGATGTGAAAGTCTCGGGCAGATGATACACGCCTACATCATAGCAAAGGCCATGACGGAGTGGTACAGATATACGGTGCCGGCACGTGCGGAAGAACAGCAGGCGCTGTGCGACAATGCGAGGGGCGAGATACAGAAGATATTAAACGCACGTGTGAGGATGACGCCGCACGTCAGGACAGTGGAAATAATCGTAGGCGACAAGAAGCCGAACACGACGATGCTTTATTGCTTTGACAACGAGCGGTTTGAAGACGTGCCTTCTGACAAATATACAATCCACACTACAACGGAGCGCAAGGTGACGTTTACGGCAAATGAGGATAATCCCAAAGCCGTGGCCGTAGGCCTGCCGTTAGGATACACGCCCAATATCGGCAATGAGGAAACCGAGGAGTTAGGCAAGGTGGTTTATGATGACAAGGTGTACGTATGGTGGACAACGGCATCACGGTTTTATGAAAATTCTGAAATAACATATTAAAAAAACAAGCGTAATGAAATCAATAAGGATAGGCAACGACATAAGGATAGAGTGGCCGATAGTGCTGAGCGGCGATGTTGAGAAACTGAAGGAACTTGATCTGGCGGTAGAGGTACGTCCGAGCAGGAAGATTGTGGATACACATAACTTTGCCGACGAGACCAAGGACGAAGACAGATGTCCCGATTTTATCAGAAAGGAAACAACGGTGATGATGAACGGCGGTATAGAATGCCGTCCTGACATCGGCGACGGCAAGGAACGATGCAGGCCGTGCCTGCCGTCGAAACCCGGACACACGCACAGACCGCTGCCGCCGGCTCCCGTGATGCTGCCTTATCATATTGAGGATAATACGCTTATAGCCATATGGACTGCCGACAGACAGTTTGCCACTGGCGACTATGACATAATACTTTACGCACACAAGAACGAAGGCGGCCAGGCTGTCTGCGACCAGTACCGCTTTGTTCGTTTGGTATCTCACACTGCGCAGGCAGATGCTCCTGACGGCAGCGGCATAGAGGCCGTGATAGCTATGCAGCCCGTGACGCTTGAGCTGTCCGGTCTGTCGGCATACGAGGTGGCCGTTGTGAACGGTTTTCAGGGCAGCGAGGCGGAGTGGCTCGAAAGCCTGAAAGCTGTGAAGTTAGGCGGTTATAAGTCTGTTGAAAGCATAGAAAGTCTTCCACAGCAAGGAGATGAGAATATAGGATATATAATAGGCACAAGATTGTATCTTTACGTCGGTACCGGCGGCGATACTCTTGAAGGCAAGTATAAAGACGTAGGAGAGTTCAGAGGACCGCAAGGTACACCCGGCTCTGACGGAAAGTCAGCTTATGAACTGGCTGTTGACGGAGGCTTTGAAGGAAGTGTAGAAGAATGGCTTGCATCGTTGAACGGGACGGACGGCAATGACGGTATTTCTCCTTTAATCCGGATTAACAATAAGCGCTTTGAGCAAAGTACAAATGGCGGAGCCAGTTGGACAGCTTTAAGTGACCAATTTGATAATAGGCTATATATCAAAGGATATGTAGATGCTGTTAGCAGTCTCCCTAAAAATGCACTGATTGGTGATATATATGGCGTAGGTCCTGTGTATATGGATGATGATTCGGAGCATACCAAGCCCTATTATCAAATGTATATAAACACCGTTTCAAGCTGGAATAAGAACTACACTATCACAAAAGTTTATCAGAGCGATACTGAGTTACCGCAGTCGGCAGAAAACAACGAGATAATATTGATTAAGAAATCTACGGATAACTACCTTGTATATAAATATGCAAACGGTAGTTGGAATCTGCTTGCTAATCTTGCTGAAATATATGCCCAGAAAGAAGATATTGTAAACAGAGGTGATAATGTTTATGCCTTAGTCCAGGCGGCAATAGAAAATCAGTACGAACTATACGAAAGAGTTGTTTCCTGGGTTAATTTCGGCACATATAATTCAATAGCTGCTGGTATCGTTCAGACGACGGGCACGGGCGAGAATGTAGTTATGAGCCAAAAGGCGGTGACGGAGGAAATTAACAACCTTAACGCAAACACAGGCGTTGACGAGTACGAGGAGTTCTCAGCGTCAAAGGCTTACAATGCCGGAGATGTTGTGAAGTATAACGGCCTTTTATATAAATTTACGAGCGAGCATACCGCTGGGGCGTGGGATGAAAGCCAAGTGGAGAATACTTGCTTGAAAAGGGAATTTAAGAAAAACTTAAATACAGTTAGCAGTATTGTGTATACTGATAATAAGTACGTTAATGATGTTATAAAATCTTTATATATAGACACAAGCAAATATACAGGGGATAAGTCGTTATTGTTTATTCGTGTTGTTGTAAAACTGGATGACACAAATAGAATCCAAATATCGTCAACAGAAGATGGTTTTTCTCCAGTTAACTTCGACACAAAGGATAATAACCTATTTAAGGTATCAAAAAATACAGCATTTGGGAATTTAACAATATATGCTTTAGCAGATTGGAGTAAGCATATTCAACTGTGGTTCTAAATGCTAAAATACAAAGTATATCTTATGATAGTAATTTTTTCTTAAATTCGTGGTTAATGCACATTAGTGATGATATTGTTAAAGATTCAGATAATATTGTTACATCTAGTGCTATATATAATTTATTTTATAGTAATAATGTTAATTTAATAGTGCTAGAAACAATAGCTACTTTTAAATTTTCTACTGCTGACAAGTGTATATATTTAGGTGGAAGTCCGTCATTAAGAATGATTGATTATAAAAATAATACTATTATAGGCTCATCATCACATTTTCTTGCTCAGAATGTGCATAAAATTGATTTATCAAATTTACAAAGTAATAGGCTTTTTATTTTTATAAAAAATTCAACAAAAGAAGATGCGGTTCTTGTAGTGAACACGAATGATAATATAGATTTCTTAGATTATAAAGATTATGCTTTGTATGCAATATTATGGTTTAATACTGCACAATACACTCCTACAGATTTATTTAGTCCCTCAATGAAGGGCTATATTTATAATGATGTTTATTTTTCTGCAAAAATAACTGAGATAGTAAATAATGCTGGCAATAGCACTACAAGCATTATGTCTCAGAAAGCAGTAACAGAGGAAATTAATAAAAATACGAGTTACAATTTATTAAAAAATAAAAATATATATTCGTTAGGAGACTCTCTATCTTACGGAGGAATATGGCAAGAAAAATTATGTAAAATCACAGGCTGTATATTTGATTCAGATTTTAATAAAGAACAAAGTATATCTGTTGGTGGAACAACGTCTGGGCCATGTGGTAATTCGTGTGGGCAGGAAAGAGTGAAAAATTTATCAAAATCAGAGAATCCAATAGATGTTTTATTTATAGAAAATGTAAATGATAAATCGTTTATAACGGATAATAATGTAGGAACAATTAACGATAGCCCCTGGTTTGTTAGAAAAACTATAGATATGGGTGTTTTTAATAACGTAGGAGAAATTGAAAGTTATTTTGATGATAATTTTACATCTATCATAGGTGATGCAAACATAGGAACTGTTCTACAAGCAAAATATAAATCATCTGGAAAAGCATATACATTGAAAATAAATTCTGCGCCTTCAAAAGGTGGAACATTTACCATAAATTGTTATGGTACTCAATATAATATAAATATTGAACAGACAGATGAAATCACTGATGTTATAAGAAAAGTATTAGAATATTCTTATGTCGGATGGGATGACGATTTATTAGACGATAATGTAATATTATTTACACGTACAATTGAATCTGATTCAAAAAGATGGGTACAAGTAAATGCCGGTGATACCGGCATTGATTTCACTTTTGAAGAAGCTGATGGTGAAGGCCTTTTGAAAAAATATTATTTTTTACAAGTTATAATACAGAAGATTATTCTAATAAATCATATTGGAAAGATTCATCTGAAATAACTCTTTTCAGTATATATAAAGGACTTCTTGAATACATCTGTTCTACTTATAAAAATAGTATAGTTATATGGATTGCCCCACCAAGGTTTAATTTACCATACACTCCGTCATCTACAAATAGTAAAGACGATGAAACGTATAATATAGATGCTTATGAAATATCTGAAGAAAATTCTATAATAAATCAATTATATGAAACACAAAAAAGGGTTTGCGAATTGTATAATATAAAGTTTATTGATATAAAATCTTCTTCCGGAATAAATGTTTATAATTTTTCTGAATATTATTATGAAAACAATGTCCACCCAAAAGATAAAGGATATTATAAATATGCCGAAGTAATAGCTTCGAATTTATAATGTAAAATGAATATTAGAATAAAATATTAAATAATAATATAGCTACGTCAAACGGAATAAAGCTACGAACGAAAATAACGTTGAATACTGGTATTATGTACCGTTGTGATAACTATAATCGGTATCGAAATGGAGGACATTATAACAGATGTACGCTGAATATTGCTTGCTAATGAGTAACAAATAAAGAAGTTAAGTATTGCGCAGCAAATGGGAGAATATGTGAAGATACTGACGGCACTGGTTGCGGCGCTCGGAGGCTGGGAGTTCATCAAGTACATGCTGAACAGGAAGAGCAACAGTAGGATAGCCGAGGCCAACGCCTTTAAGGTGGAACGGGAGGCACTCATCGAGGACTACAAGAGAGTGCAGGAGGAAGTGACCAACCTGAAGAAGAAGGTTGACGAGCTTTACGACAAGGTACACAAGTTGGAGGACGAGCGTCTCGGACTGATAAACGAGAACAACGAGCTGCGCCTTGCGCTGAAAGAGGCAGAGAAGAAAATATGCCTACAGCCTGACGACAAGTGCCTGCGTAGGCTTAACGACGGAGTGAAGTGCCGCCTTGTTGACCTGCTGCGGGGCGAGTACACCAAAGACCATTCAGGCGCAATACTTACCGACGACGACATGAAGAAGAAAGATGAAAAGGATAACGGAATACCTGAAAAGCCTGATAAGGGCTGACAGCCTTGACAGCAGCAAGAGTTTCGCCCTTGTGCTGTGCGTGCTTGTGGGTGCGCTGATAGCGCTGTGCGTGTGCTTCTGCCTTGTGTGGGACGTATGCAGCAACGGGTATGTAAAGACGGACCTGGGCGGCCTCGGGGTGTTCCTGCTTTGCGTGGGCGGCTTCATGGCCGGAGGCGGTATCAATAAAGGCTTGAGCGAGCTTAAAAAGAGAAAGGAGAACAGGAATGAAGGCAAGTGATTTGGTGATTGAAAAAATCAAGGAGTTCGAGGGCTACTCGAATACGGCCTACCGTTGCGCGGCTGGCGTATGGACGTGCGGCTACGGGCACACCTCGGGAGTTACGGCCACGACTACATGTACACGTGGCGAGGCGGAGCAGTGGCTGAGACAAGACATCGCACCGATAGAGGCGTACCTTAACAGCGTGCCGGAGATTGACACGCATGGAAAATATGATGCGTGTGTGGACTTCTGTTATAATCTCGGCACCGGAGCGTTCAAAGGCTCAACGCTGCTGAAGAAGATTAAGGCCGAGGCGTCCACGGACGAGATACAGGCGCAGTTCCGCCGCTGGGTGTACGCCGGAGGCAAGGTGCTGAAGGGGCTGGTTAAAAGGCGTGAGTGGGAAGCCCAAAGGTGGGCGGAATAAAAAAATAATAACAAAAGGCGTTCTTTGACATCGTGGGTTGCCGTTAAAAAAGTTTGTGAAAACGTTAAAATTTTGGAAGTTACTTTGTTAATGAGTATCTTTGCAGCGGAGACAGACAAAATGAACAATAGAGCAAAATTATTCAACAAAGACGTAACTATCAATGCTGTGTTATACATAGTTGAGAAGATGGGCGGCAAAGTAGATATGCACAAAATCTTTAAGACTTTGTATTTCGCAGATATGATGCACTTGTCTAAATACGGTCGTAGTATAACCGGTGACGTATATATAGCAATGAACTTCGGTCCCGTGCCTTCCAAAACAGATGATATTTTCAAGGCGGTAAGAGGTGATAGTTATTTCTCTGACAAAGCAGATGATTTGAAGTCATATTTCCATTTCTATAACCGCTATACAATACAGGCGGATGCAAAGTGTGACATGGACTGGCTGTCAGAAAGCGACATAGAGTGTCTTGACGCATCTATTGAGAAATGTAAGGACAAGACATTTGAGGAACTTACGGCATTGTCTCATGGTATTGCATGGCAGCATACAAGTAAGGACAGAGAGATTTCCATAAAAGATATTCTCAGAGAAAGCGGAGATACGGAAGATTATGCTGAATATATAGCAAGGGGGCTGGAACTTGAAAATATGTTTCATTAATGGATATACCTGTTGAAATTCTTGCGGAGAATGGTATCAAGCGTGGAGTGATTTTACATTCCAATATATTTGACGATATAGACCACGGTAAGTTCTTCGTGGTTGTAGGAGTAACCAAAGACTATATAGCCGGATATTTCTTCATAA
This sequence comes from uncultured Prevotella sp., assembly GCA_900550365.1. Classification (GTDB taxonomy): domain Bacteria; phylum Bacteroidota; class Bacteroidia; order Bacteroidales; family Bacteroidaceae; genus Prevotella. The sequence continues at coordinate 11,671 of URRR01000016.1, forward strand.
ATTCAAATATCCATAAATATATACAATCAAAGCCAGAACAGCTTGATATGCAGTATATAATGAAGCACAGCGATTATGATTTTCTTCGATATGACTCATTTCTCTCGGCTGTAAAGGTGAATGAAATATCTTGTGAAAGGCTGGCTATATCAATGCTAAAAGGAATAACAAGAATTGTAGGCCAGATAAAAAAAGAACATCTTGACGATTTGCTGGAGAAGGCAAGAAGTTCAAAACTTTTCAGTAAGAAAATAAAAGAGAGATATTTCTATGAAGAATAGGAATATCAATCAACAATATATTAAGCGGCAATCCACATGTCAGGGTTGCCGCTTTTAATTTTATTGACATGGACAAGGTAAAAGGATTGTTGTGGGGGCTGGCGATATGCGCACTGATAACGCTGCTGGCAGGGTGCAGAACAACGAGGTATGTGCCGGTCGAGACGGCGAGGACGGACAGCGTGTTTGTGGACCGTTGGCAGAAGGACAGCGTGTTTGTGCATGACAGCGTGTTCGTGAGCAGGTGGATTGAGGGAGACACCGTGTTTCAGGACAAATTTGTGGTGAAGTACGCCTACCGCGACAAGGTGAGATATGACACGGTTGCCGTTGTGAGGAAAGACACGGTGAGTGTGCCCTGCCCTGTTGAGAAAGAGTTAGGCTGGTGGGAGCAGACACGGATTAGCGCCTTTCCTGTACTTGTAACAATCATCGCCGTGCTGGCTGTCGTTGTGGTATGGCTGGCAAAGAAGCTGAAAGGTAAATAAGAGGAATTTTCGGGGAGTAAAAACCCCGGCACCTTGTTTACGCCAATAAACATATATACAATAAGTTAAGACACTTACCGCACCGTGCCGGGGCTAAATCCTCGGTTCGCGATAAGTGTCTTATATGTTTATTGGCAATGCCAATTTATAAAATAAATCTAACTATGACAAGATTTTCAGATAAAAATCGCAGGCCGAGCACGGTAATAAGGGATAATGCCGTGCATGAGGCATACGAGGAAGTGTGTCGTGAGGCAGGAAAATACGCGGCACTGCTGCCCCGTGAGTATATCTACGAGAAGATACACGAGAAGACGGGGCTGTGCATGAAGACTATCGCCTTCATACTGAACCATACCGTTAAAGACAATTTAACAATCGGGGGGGGGTAATTTTTAACATACCGGTTTTGTCATTTCGCCCTGATACAACGGTTTCCTGAGCACAGGAAACAATGGCATGAGGCCGAGAAAGTAACTTTTCCTGTTTAGTTTGGTTTTTGCGACCTTTGCTGTCGGACGATATTGTCCGACCGACACAAAAATTAAACTAAACTATGGACAGAACGTATGTCTTTAATTCGGACGGTAACAACGGCGGAAAGCTGGATGTTACCGCAATGCTGCCCGGTATGTACGGATACCGCGGCGTTGACCCCAACATCCTTGCCCTCATGGGCGGCCAAAACGGCTTCGGCGGCCAGAACGGGATATGGGGAGTGATTTATCTTGCTATTGTTGCAAGCATCTTCGGCTGGAACAACGGAGGCTTCGGCGGTTTCGGCGGGCACAGATGCAGCGAGGGCACGCCTGAGCTTGTGACAAGTCTGCTCAACCGCAACGAGACGGCGATAGGCCAGCTCGCACAGTCGCTCAACTGCTCTACACAGCAGGTACAGACAGCCCTGTCAGGCATCGAGAGCAGCGTAGGACTGACCGGCACGCAGATTATCAACGCCATTCAGGCAGGCAACAACAGCGTAATCAGTCAGATTTGCGACTGCTGCTGCAACACGCAGAACGCTATCACCAAGATGGGCTATGAGAACCAGCTCGCAGTATGCCAGCAGACCAACACACTGGTAAACACTGCCAACCAGAACGCCCTGTCGTTGCGTGACGGCGCGACCGCCAACACAAACGCAATCCTGGCCAAATTGAATGAAATACAGAACCAGGCACAGCAGGACAAGATTGCATCACTGACGGCACAGAACACCGCACTGCAGAGCGAGATTTCACAGCGTAACCAGAACGCAACCATCCTCAACAGCGTAGGCCAGCAGATTGCACCTATCGCGGCAGGACTGCAGGCTCTGCAGAGCGACGTCGACGGCATCAAGTGTAAGCTGCCCAACACTGTCAGCGTACAGTATCCGCAGCTTCAAGTGTACAATCCCGAAGTGGCACGTGCGGCAGCATACGGAGCGGCAGCAGGCAACTACGCAGGCTACGGATGCGGTTGCGGCTACAACGCAGGCTTCTGGGGCTAAGAAACGGAGTAACGGACTTAAAAGAAAGGGCAAGATTATGTGGGATTTCTTTTTCGGATTAGGCTTCAACTTCCCGACACTGGGACGTAACAACTACAATACCATACCGAGCGCAGGCGTTACGGTAGGCACTGACGCTGTTACGATAGAGCTGCCTAACCACTCGCTGTACAGGCGTAACTACGTGGGCTCGTTTTTCCTGAACCTGCGTACCGCCATACCTACAGGCACCACCGCAACGCTGCCCGTGCAGATAAGCTCAAACGGCGTGTCACTGCCGCTCATGGCGACAGAGGGCGTGCAGGTGACAGTCGGCGAGATAACGGGAGCAGGCATATACGAGATACATTACAACCGCTACACCAACGAGCTGTATCTCGTGAACGCGGGCTTCCGCCCGAGCACTGCGACTGCAACCACAACGCCAGCGTGACGGAGAGAGTAAACAATTAAAAATTAACAGTTAAAAAACTAAACAGACATGACGTTTCAGAATTTACGGGTGAACTCACAGATATACATACTTCACAAGGATGCGATGCCTTTCATGGAGTACGGCACGGTAACAAACGTGTCACAGCCGCACGCAAAATATCCGGCTGTTCCGCAGATAGGCCAGTACCCACAGCAGATGAGCATGGTAATCGACGTGGCGGTGAACGTCAACGGACAGATAGCCGAGCTCAAGGGGCTGCCGGTGACGGGCGAGATAACGGACACGCAGCAGAACGGCAACATCGTGGTGTCATGCTCACGCGAGGCGATGAACAACGAGGTGGCCATGATGCTGCAGAAGAGCAAGGACATCATTGCGAGCGTTGACTACCACAAGGGCGTTATAGCCGCATGCAACAAGATGATGAACGAGCTTAACCCGGAACTTGCCGAGAAGCAGCGGCAGGACCAGCGGATAAGCGAGATGCAGAACCAGATGTCGGCGATGGCGGCCTGCATGAAGCAGTTAATGGAGCAGCTCGGAAATTCTGAACAGTCTAAAAAATTAAAGGAATAAGATTATGGGAGCATGGAGTATATTAGAAGAAGGCCGTGATGATTACGGCCGTGATATGGGCTTCCGCAGCTACGAAGAGGAGGAGGCTTACAAGAAGGGATGCCGCCATGGCTACGAGAAAGCCATGAGGGAGCTCCAAGGTGACATGGCACAGCGTGATGACTATGGCCAGCGCGGCGGAGGCTCTTACGGCATGCGTGACTACGGACGCGGCGGCATGTCAGGTGAGAGACGTTTTCCTGGCTACATGCCTGAGGACCCTTACACCGGTTCAAGCGGTAACGAGATGAGTGAGCGCAGAAGCAGAGACAGCCGTGGACGCTATATGTAAATACTGAGACGGGCCGGAGGGGATGACATGAGCCTCTCCGGCTTTTTAATTAAGAAAGAAAGGAGCAGAACATGACAAAGCAAAGACTTGATACATACGACGACTTTCCGCCCGGTATGAAAGAATATCTCGGAATTTACGGCTGGCATTTCTCAAAGAAGATGTGCGAATGGGCCGTGTCAAAGATGAAGCAGAAAGACAAGACCACAGGCAAGGAGAAAAATCTTGAGACAATGTCGAAGGATGCCGTGGACGATTTGCTGAGGAGATACAATATAAGGGTTGAGAAGAACGAAGCCTACGACATGGTATATGTCGCCAACATGGGTAAAGCCGACTATCTGCGCAGCTCGATAATGGATGAACAGCATCTCGCAATGTTCGTCAAGGACTACATCGATGATTCTGACGGTTATGACGGTATGCCTTTCACACGCTTCATGGCAGACTGTATCGGCAAAGGAACACCTATAATGTGGGAAGACTTGAAATGATAGTACAGGACTTTTACCTACCGCAATATGACTGGCATGTACGTGTGTATTACGCCGTTGATACCTACTGGGCCGACCGTATAACGGATGACCTGGAGCGTATAGGATGCCGTGGGCGCGACCTGGTGCGTGCATACCGTAACCTTACTGAAGGCAACCTTAATACCGGTCTGACGTACTCTAACAGAGGCTACACGGTGATGGTAATATCACTGACAAGCACGCCGGAGCAGTTTCAGAACTCGCTCGACCACGAGAAGGGCCACCTGTGCCGGCACATCTCGCAGGCATACGGCATTGACCCCTTCTCGGAAGAAGAGCAGTATCTTAACGGCGAGATAGGCCAGAAGATGTTTCCGGTGGCCAGGAAATTCCTTTGCGAGCATTGCAGAAAAGAACTGTACGGACGTTGACCTCTCGGTAGTAAAGAGATAACGGATATTTATTCTGTTATCTCTTTTCCTTATTTAAATTAAAAACATAATCGAGCAGTTTTTTATTAGCATCGTTTATGGGTCCGAAATCTTCTTTGATATAAAGTTCTGTAATCTTCATGCTGTTATCTGTATGGTTAAGCATGAGGTTTATTGTGTATCTGTCTATTCTCAAATCGTTAGCGGCTATCGTGGCAAAGCTGTGGCGGGCGGAATAGAACTGTAAATCATCAATGCCAAGCTCGTTGCCTATTTGTTTCTGACCGATGTTAATATACTTATTTAAGTTAGTCATAGACAAAAAGCGTTTGTTAAAATTGAAAATGCGGCGGTTTGTTCCCCTGTATTTTTGGAATACAGGAAGTATCAACGGATTAACATCCACAATTATCTTTGCTTTGTCGTCTCTCCTGTCTTTTGTCTTGCGGCGATAATATGTAATACTCTTACCGTCAAATCCTTCGCCGTCTTCTTCTCCGGCATAATAGTCAGCCGAGTTCATGCCCATCAGGCAAAAAGAAAGCATAAAACAGTCTTTTGCCAAATCACGGCGGCAGGTATATCCTTTATTCATCTTATTTAGATAAGGAAGATTGAATATAGCCCGTATCTGGTCAACAGTCAATGCACGTTTTACAGCGACATTCTGTTTTGGCGCATGGAATTTCTTAAGTGAATGCTTGATACGTATCGTGCCTGTTTCTTCATCGTTGTAATAATCACGTGCATCATTGAATATTTTGACAATGGCATTGGCGTATAGTGACTGGGAACGTGGCTTGCCTGAAAGGCTCTCGACATATTTCTTCATCGTATTCACTGTTATTTCAGAGAATGGAATATTGTCTTTGCCGAAAAAATGCTTGAAAGAATTTAAAGCAGTCTTGTAGTTTTTCACTCCTTTTATTTTTGACTGTTCCAGCCATTTATTTGCATAATCAGTGAAACTCAGACTGTCAGTGTCTGTCTTTTTATTTAATTCTTCAATAAGTCTGTCTATGTCAAAATCATTAAATTCAAGATTTAAGTCATTAGCTCTTGACCTATATTCCTTTATAATTTCATTGCATCTGTCAAGAATTTCTTGATTTTTTATCTTAAATGAAGCCGTAATATCTTTTTTACATACAGACATTGACGTTTGTATATAACGTATTTTTCTTTTATATGTCAGACGGATAAACACTTTCCACGTCTTATCCTGTCTCATTCTATTAGCGATTATAAGTGGTTTAAACGTTATCATTTTGTTGAAACTATGCTAAAACAAATAGGGTGTTATTTGTGGATTTTAAAGCTATTTTAAGGTTCAGACAATACTTTCTGAAATTAAAAGAATAAAGCGGAAACCCTTTGTTTATCGGGATTTCCGCTTATTTATTGAGGGGTGGAGGGTGGGGCTCGAACCCACGACATTCAGAACCACAATCTGACGCTCTAACCAACTGAACTACATCCACCGTGTTAGAAATGCTTGAATCTCAAAGCGAGTGCAAAGGTACGGGATTTATTTGAATTGACCAAATAAATCCCGTGATTTTTTCTTATTTTCTTCAGTTTGCAGGTGTTTTAGGTGCTTGAGTAGCTTTCGGAGCTGCATTTTCCTGTCCCTGCTGTGCTGCCGGAGCTGCGTTTCCGTCAGTCTTACCCTGCTGTGCGGGAGCTGCCTCTTTAGTCTGGCTCGCACCGAAACCCGGCAAGTTGTTCGGGTTAGTCTGCTGCTGCTCAGTGGCATTACGTTCTATAACACTTTCCGAGTCTGTCGCTTTCGGAGCAACGTATGAGCATATCACGCTCAGAACGACCATAGCTATTGCAAGTCCCCATGTTGTCTTCTCGATAACGTCAGTAGTCTTGCGGACTCCCATGATTTGGTTAGATGAGGAGAAGTTGGAAGCCAGTCCTCCGCCCTTCGATTCCTGAATAAGCACGATGCCAATCATAAGCACTGCTGCCAGTACGATTAAAATTACAAATAATGTGTACATTTCGTTTATTTATATTTATTATTTATTATCAGTTTTTCCAAAAAACGGATTTGGTCTGCAAAGTAAACATTTTTTTTTGGATAATTCAAATTTAAACGCTTAATAATTTCCAAAGCCTTTGAATATCGTCCCTGCCTTATGTATATCTGCGCCAATGTCTCAGTAAAATAATTCTCGTCACCCTCTTTTTTGTCGTTACTTTCTATTTCCGGAGTGAACTCAGGCTCATCTTTCAGTTCTATGCGTCCGTTTTCATTGTTGATGAAGTTGTCAATGAGGTCTTGTCCTCGCATGGCCGGACTGCCGTCGTCCTGCTGCTGGTCATCATTGTCCTCTGTCTCAAGCAGATATGAAACATAGTCGATTGCGGCGTCGGCCGGCGTCGGCTTGCGTTTCTTCTTGTCCGGTTTCACGGCATTCTCGCTGTCAGCCGGAATAGAGTCAAGGAATTTGTCAATAAGTGAAATCGTGCGGTTCTCCCCATTGTCAGTCTTCACTGCTTCTTTCTTCTGCCGTTCAGCGGCACGCAGTTTATAATGGGCAGCCTCAACAAGATTGAACACAACTTCACGGTCAGTCACATAAACGGCCGAACGGCGAAGCTCCTCGTCAAACGTCGGGTCATGAAGCAGGTACAGATTCTGCAGGAGCAGGAGCCTTGCCGTCTGGTAATATGGATACAGGGCAAGGAGGGAACGCAGGTCATACAGCGTCTCCTTGTCCATCAGCTCGGGATGTTTAACGAGTTGTTCCAGATCCATTGTTATATTATTGTCTTACCAGTTTGCCACGGTGGCGTTGAATATCTGGTCAGTTATGTCTTCTACCATTTGTGTTACGAGTTCTTCCTGCACGGATGTGAACGACTGTGTGGTCTCAAACGTCGACGTTGCCGTAAACTGACGTTCAAAGTCCTCATTATGGTTTGCATTGTTGGTAAACCTTACGTTCACTGTCATTGACAGCTCCGCCTGTGCAGAAGTTCCCTCTGCGGTAACGGCCTTGTTGCGTTGCGAATATTGTGTTATCTCTCCTTCTATTTTCAGGTCACCGTTACGTTTTACCTGAATCAGCCGTGTATGGTTGGCAAAAATGTCTTTCAACTGGTTGTTGAATATGCTCGCCATCGGCGCCCAGACGTAACTTGAGCGTATCGGGAAGTCAGCTATCTGTATAGTCTTGGTTTTCGAGTAGTCGATGCTTGCGCCGTTAAAGCTGTATTTAATGCTGCACGATACGAGAGCCACGGCCGCCACAGCCGTCATCAGCAGCCGTTGCAGACGTGCAGCTATCCTGCCGGCCTTACGGCTGTTATGCATTTGCTTATTTTTCAAGTCCATATTGCTTTATCCTTCTGTAGAGGGTTCGGTCTGATATGCCCAGCTCCTTAGCGGCCTTCTTACGGTTTCCTCCGTTGCGCTCAAGCGCCTTTTCCACCATTTGGCGTCCGAGGTCTTCCAGATTCAGGCTTTCCGGCTCAGATATTTCCTCGGCAACGGCATCCTGTACTACAGTCGCAGGCCGTGCGGCAGCGGTCACATCGGTACCGCGGCCTGGTATTATTGAGGGCAGACCTGTCTCTCCGCCGCCCACGCTTACACTACGTGACGTGTCAAGCTGCTTGCGCAGATTGTTCATCTCACGGCGCAAGTCGTTCACGTTGCCGCGCAGTTCGTACAATATTTTATAAAGAATCTCGCGCTCACTCTCGAAAGAGTGGCTCTCGCCGGTTGTCATCGTGGCCAGCTGCATGCTCTCGGCATCTTCCGGAATAAACTTATGTACGGCCTCGCCGTCTATTATACGGTTCTCGCTCAACACTGACATCTGCTCTGTTATGTTCTTCAACTGGCGCACGTTGCCCGGCCATTTATACTTCAGCATCACGGCCTTGGCCTCGTCAGTCAGTGTTATCTTGGGCAGATGATATTTCTCTGCCATCTGCATGGCGAACAGGCGGAACAGCAGGATGATGTCTTCGCCGCGGTCACGCAGGGGCGGTATCTGTATAGGTATTGTGTTGAGGCGGTAATACAGGTCCTCACGGAAGCGCCCCTCGCTCACGGCCTTACGCATGTTGACGTTCGTTGCGGCGACTATGCGCACGTCAGTCTTCATGATTTTCTGCCCTCCCACACGGATATATTCACCCGTCTCGAGTACTCTGAGCAGACGTGCCTGCGTGGCAAGCGGCAGCTCTCCTACCTCGTCAAGGAATATTGTGCCCTTGTCTGCCACGCCAAAATAGCCTTCACTCTCGCCTATCGCTCCTGTGAACGAGCCTTTCTCATGACCGAACAGCTCGCTGTCTATCGTACCTTCAGGTATCGAACCACAGTTAATTGCAAAATACTTCTCCCGCCTACGCGGCGAATTGTCGTGGATTATGCGCGGTATAATCTCCTTGCCTACACCGCTTTCGCCTACAATAAGCACAGACAAATCTGTCGGCGCCACTTGTAAGGCCACGTCGATTGCACGGTTCAGCCCCGGGCAGTTGCCCACGATGTTGTACCGCTGTTTTACCTTCTGCAGTTCAGTAGTGTTCATTTAGCTTACAAAATTACACATTTTATTTCTAATAAGCCTCATCCGGCATATTAAAATTGTATTTTTTCACATCTTCGCATTCCTATTCAAGGGTCCATAAACGGGTCGGCTTATGAAAGGGCTGTGCTTTATCTGTACTAAGTCATCCGATATTCCTTCGGAGAAAGCCCCGTCACACGCTTGAAAAACTTGCCAAAGAATGACTGGGAGGGGAAACCGAGCTGATAGCAAAAGTCTTCATAATTATGTTTTGACCATAAAGGTAAACTAATTTATCAGAAATAAGGCGGAAATTTCTATCTGCGCGCCAACCTACCAGATGTTCCCTCTGTGTGTTATTACAGTGAAGCTGTGCTGAAAACGGAAATACTTTACGAATACATCATTAACCGCCATTTCTACCTCTCTGCACGTGCAGGAGTCTCCACCGTAATCAAAGGCGCGCTTTATACGAAAAGCAGAAAAGAATTGAGTACGGATATAGAACAAGACCGCTCGCCGATACCTTTCTTCAACGTGGGAGTGTCGTACAGCTTGTTCAAATGAGGCATCATGGACCAATGGCTGCATGACTAAAATTGGAGCATGGAGGGCTGACAGATAAACTGCTTCCGCCAGGAAGTGCATCATTCTCACTGGTACTTAAAATTTGTTAGTTACTGTCAAGTTAGAAGTGCAACTTCGCATTCCTTTTGTCAGACGAAGTTTCAGTAAAAAGTAAAATACGGCCTTGCTGCATTGACAAGATAAAAGGTGACCTTTCAGCGTGCAAAAGGCCACCTCCAAGCATGCAAAAGGCCGCCTCTCAGAATGCGAAAGGTGGCCTTTTGAAATACAGTATGCCGTAATAGCCGCGCAGCCTGGCCGTCTACTGCCCGCCGCGCTTTTTCTCCACATTTATCAGCAGCAGACCAATCGCAGTCCATATAAGCTCTCTGACGCGCACGATAAGCGCCACAAAAATGCCTGCCCCGGCCGAAAGGGCCAGGCCGGCGGTGGACATAATGAAGCCGCCCTCACGCCCGCCAAGCTGAAGAGGAAGGAAAAACAGAAGGTTGGCGAACAGACTTGTGAACGCAAGTATCAGCACGCACTGAGTGAAAGATACGTCAACTCCGGGCAAGACGAATAAAATGAACATTATCTCAAGAGCCGAACAGAAACGGCATGCAAGCTCAAGCAGTACGGCCGAGACGAACGTCTTGGGGTTCTGATTGTGCAGGGCGGCTATCTGGCGGTCAATGGTGTCGAGCTGCTCCTTGTGCCTGTCAATGAAGCCTCGTGCCCAGCGCTTAAGTCCGGGGATATGGCGCACAAAGTTCATCAGCCTTACGGCCATGCCCTTACGGTATCCCTTAAGGAAGAACCACACGCCGAGAGCGCAGAAAGCACCGGCCGACGCAAGTATGATGTCAATAAAGAAATTTAGCCGCTCGGTAATAAGATAAATAAGGATAGACAGCAACCAGAAAATAAAATGACTGAAGATGTGAGTCATCGCATAAAGAATGACCGACGAGGATGCGCGCTCCGTACCAATCTTGGGCGATAATGCCATGATGCGGTAAGGCTCGCCGCCCATTAATCCGCAAGGAGTTGTATAATTAAGGGCAAAGCCTGACACCGTAATCTTGTACAGCCAGAAGAAGCCTACCTTACTCTTGCCCGTCTCTCCGCTCCTTATTATAATGTACCACGTTGCCGTGTTAAACACGTAAAGGAATCCCCATAGAGCAAGAACGGCAAAAAACCAGTAGCCTGCGCTCGTCAGTCCGCTCCACACCTCACGGTAATCAAGCTGGGTAAGCATTATGACAAGCATCACTATACCGAAGATGAAGAATATATTCTGGTACTTCCTTTTCATAATTAAGAATCTTATGAAATTAAGAGTTTAGAGTTAAGAATTAAGAAAAGTCCGAATTAACAGCAAAGCATATCTTCTTAATTCTTAACTCTTAACTCTTAATTCTTACCACTCTCAGCTATTCTTTGCTTTCGGGATGTTGAACCTCGTCTTCTCGCTGTCGTCACGTTTCTCATGATATAACTTCTCCAGCGGGTGGGCAAGCGGTGCATCATATTCAGCCCGGTTGCGGAATACGTCAAGCGCAACATAAACGGCGTTGCGGAACGAACGCTCACTGGCCACATTCTTCCCTGCTATTTCATATGCCGTACCATGGTCAGGCGATGTACGCACGATTGGCAGTCCGGCCGTGAAATTCACTCCTTCGCCACGGTCAAGCGCCTTGAACGGTGCAAGTCCCTGGTCATGATACATGGCCAGTATTCCGTCAAACGCCCCGTATGCACCACTGCCGAAAAATCCGTCAGCTGCAAACGGACCGAAAGCATAAACGCCTTTGTCTGACAGTTCCTTAATTGCCGGAGCGATAATCTCCTGCTCCTCATTGCCCAGCAGACCGTTGTCACCGGCATGAGGATTGAGGGCCAGCACTGCGATACGCGGGTTGGATATGCGGAAATCACGCTTTAGCGACTGATTGAAGATTGTGGCTTTTTCTATTATCAGTTCCTTGGTTATTGCTGAAGACACGTCTTTTACAGGTAAATGGGTCGTGACCAGTGCCACACGCATTATGTCATTCAACAGTATCATGAGCGACTTGCTGCCGTCTCCGGCCTTCTCTTCAAGATATTCGGTATGCCCACAGAATTTAAATCCGTCTCCCTGGATATTGCTTTTGTTTATCGGAGCCGTTACAAGAACATCGAAAAGTCCGGCCTTATAGTCGGCCATGGCCCGGTCGAGAGCCTTGAGCGCAGCCGTTCCGGCTTCTTTTGAAGGCGATCCGAGTTCAACCTTCACCTCCTCATCAAATGTAGTCAGCAGATTCAGCTTGCCGTTGTGAGCATCAGCTGCAGAGCTGATTATGGTGAAATTGGCCTGAATGCCAAGTGCGTTGCGGTGGTATGCGGCTACTTTCGGTGAACCGTAAATTATCGGAGTACACAAATCGAGCATGGCGGGCTCGGCAAATGTCTTGAATATCACTTCATAACCTACGCCGTTGGTATCGCCGTGGGTTATGGCCACACGTATCTTTCTGTTTTCCATATCTGTTTATTTGATAGTTAAGTTGCATAGGGCTATCAGGCCTCATGGCCTTATGCCCTTGTTATATATCAATATTAAATATATTTAATCGTTCAGTCTCAACGTGTACAAGGCTGCCTCAAGACGCCTCAGCATGTTGCGTTTTTTCATCCCCGGCGCATAGACAAATGCCTCAGCCACTATCACTCTGTGCCGCGGAGTGTCTATGATAGAGTGGGATACGAACGGACCGCCCATGGCGTCGCCCTTCATCACCCATAATCCACGTGTTATCATTATCTTGCGGCCACGCTCCTCAGTAACGCCTGTCGTGACTGAGCCTGCTGCTGTCTGCATATACATGCCTTGCCGCTCACCGGGAATGTTGATACGCATTACACTGTCGCGGACAGCCAATGACCTTTCCTGCGAAAAGCTGTCGCCGGCATACGAATAGATGCAGATATTCTGCATGGCGTCTGTTCCGTTATCCGACAACCACAGAAAACCGTTCCCTTTCTTATCCGAGCTCATGTCCGCAGGCAGCTTTATCCGGCAACCGAACATTGTCCTTACGGCTTTTTCAGCATCAGCATTGACGGTGGCCGCGTTGAGTACGGATATCTCCGTGTTCAGTTCAGAGCGTATGAGCAGATTCATAAGCCCCTTGCTGACAACCGGCAGCCGTGCGGCAAGCTCTTGCCGTGACGGAGCATTTACATATACAACCATCTGCGGCTGTGCCCATACATTCTTCTCATACCTGACACGTGTCTCCGTAAACAGGTCTGAGTTGATGTTTATTATTATAATGTTGCGTGCAAGCCTTGCCACCTGGTTAAAGTGTACACTGTCAGTCAGCGACACGTCAAACATCGGTTCAGGCTGCGGCAATCCTTCCACATCCCGTGAAAGCACGCTGTCAACAGCCTGCGCCGCTGCCCTGTCGCTGCCCGATACAACCAGCACTTCATAAGGTTGTCCGCCGCTTTTCGGCAACATGGATGTTTTTCCGCCGCCGCACGAGCATATCATTACCACTGCGGCCAGACCGGCCAGCCAGTATCTCATCGTGCCTTGTCGGCCTCCTTCCGGGCCGTACTCAGCAGGCCGCAGGCCGCATAAATGTCTTGTCCGCGACTGGCACGTATTGTCGTAAAGATGCCATGCCCCGTAAGATAGTCACGCAGAGCCTCCATACGCGCCTCATCGGCCCCATGAAGGTCAACTCCGGGTATCTGGTGAAAACGTATCAGGTTAACCCTGCAGTCAAGCCCTTTAAGCAGCTTTACAATTTCACGTGCATGCAAAGGCGTGTCATTAAGCCCGCCGAACACAATGTATTCAAACGACAGTCGGCGCTGGTGACTGAAGTCATAATTGCGCAGCAGGTCAACCACATCACTTATAGGCATGGCCTTTTCGGCAGGCATCAGCATTTCACGCTGCTCATGTATTGGTGAATGCAGGCTGACAGCCACATGGCACTCACTTTCTTCTATAAAGCGACGCAGCTTGTTCTTAATGCCTACACTGCTGACGGTGATGCGCTTAGGGCTCCACGCATACCCCCAACCGGCCGTTAAAGCCTCGGTAGCACGCAGAACGTTGTCAAGATTATCCATTGGTTCGCCTTGTCCCATGAACACAATGTTGGTAAGGCTGTCGCGCTCCGGCACAGAATATATCTGATTAAGTATGTCGGCCGTTGTCAGGTTGCCTTCAAAACCCTGCTTGCCGGTCTGGCAAAACAGACAGTTCATCTTACATCCCACCTGAGACGACACGCACAACGTAGCCCGGTCATGGTCAGGTATGTACACGGTCTCGATAAACTTACCGCTTGCCGTCGGAAAAAGATATTTTATAGTGCCGTCACGTGATGTCTGTTTGTCTGCCGGAGGCATGCAGCCTACGGTATAATGCTGCTTCAGCTTTTCGCGGTTGGCTTTGGATATATCGGTCATGTCATCTATCGAACCGACATGCCTCGTATAAAGCCATTTGGCCATTTGGCCTCCGGCAAACGCCGGAAGTCCTAATTGTACGGCCACTTCTTTCAGCTCAGAAAGCGACATCCCCAATAGTGGTGTTAAGTTTTCTCCCATTATCGCCACGTTAATATTTAATTTGCAAACTTACATAAAAAAATCCATTTACCGCCCTTTTCCGCTGAAAATCGTTTTCATTATGAATAAATAGCCCGTAAATCTGACAAAATGAAACGTGGCTTAGCATTATTAAAAAAGATGCTACATCATAATTGAAAGCAGCATCTCTTCTATTTTTATTATTGGATAATTTCGTAATAGCTGAAAGCGTGATTCTACGGCCGCATTAAATTCATTATTACTTTATAAAATTCATTCCGCACTAACATTACAGACATGCAATAGATTTATTTTATACGGTTTTCCAAAAGACGGCAAACCGCGCTGCAAAAGGGCATATATTGATGAACAAAAGGCCACCTTTTACATTATAAAACATGGCCTTTTGGAAAAGGCATTCTCATCCATTGAAAACTGATGAATTTACGAACGCAGGCCAACGGCCTGACAAGAGAAGGATAACCGGAGATATCATTATAGCATAACAATACAAAAGAAGGCGCAGGAACATTACCTACGCCTTCAAAAAAAGTATGCGGTTTACGCTAAATCAGTTATTCTCTGGACGCAACTTACGAACGGTTACGCCGGCCTGCCACATCTCACTCTCGCGCATCTGGCGCAATTCTTCATTCAGCTTTTCACGATAGTCGGGCTTAGAGTTGCTGTCTATTGAGATCTGAGCTTCCTGACCGCTCTTTACCGAGAGATAAAGCCACTCCATAACGGGCTTGATTGCTTCACGGAAACGTGGTGCCCAGTCAAGCGCTCCACGCTGCGCCGTAGTAGAGCAGTTGGCATACATCCAGTCCATACCCTTCTCGCCGAACAACGGGCCAAGGCTCTGGGTAAGCTCTTCAACGGTCTCGTTGAACGCCTCTGAAGGTGAATGACCATGCTCACGGAGCACCTGATACTGTGCCTCGAGCAGTCCTTCAATAGCTCCCATAAGTGAGCCGCGCTCACCGGTAAGGTCACTCGTGGCCTCACGCTCAAATGTAGTCTTGAACAGATAACCGGCACCGATACCGATACCGAAAGCTATCGTGCGCTCCTCAGCATGTCCGGTCGCGTCCTGATAAACAGCGTAAGAGCAGTTAAGTCCCCTGCCCTCGCAGAACATTGTACGTAAAGACGTTCCTGAACCCTTGGGAGCCACCATGATTACGTCTACATCTTCAGGAGGAACAACGCCGGTGCGGTCGTTCCAGTTGATAGCAAATCCGTGTGAATAATAGAGAGCCTTGCCCTTGGTAAGGTATTTCTTTATTTTCGGCCAAACAGAAATCTGTCCTGCGTCAGAGAGCAGCATGCACACGATTGTGCCCTTTTCGGCTGCTTCCTCAAGCGAGAAGAGCGTCTTACCCGGCACCCAACCGTCAGCCACTGCCTTATCGTAAGTCTTGCCTTCACGCTGACCAACTATTACGTTGAAGCCATTGTCGCGCAGGTTGCATGCCTGTCCGGGACCCTGAATACCGTATCCGAGCACGGCAATGGTCTCGTTTTTCAATACTTCACGTGCCTTCTCCAATGAAAACTCCTTACTGGTGACAACTGTCTCCATTACGCCACCAAAATTCATTTCTGCCATAATCCTTTTGTTTTAAAGTATTATTAAATGTTGTCTTTATCGCAATTTGATTAAAAAGCATAGCCTCCAGGCCACCCTTTCCTTATCTTTTTACCTTTATTATACTAATATATTCATACGCTGATTTTGCAACGGCACACCTCTGTATCAGTCTCCTCACCGGGCGAACGCTTTGCTATGCGTATGCTGTAAGCATTATCCTCCGCATCCTCAGAATAAAAATTCAAGACATCGCCGTAATGACTTTCAGCCACATATGCTATGTCAATCCTCTTGACAGCATGGTTTTTATAAAATTCAACGTCAAACAAGTCGAGCACGTGCTCAATGTATTTCACGCTGTTTATATGTCCATTTACGTCTACATCGCTGTAATGTGTCGGCACGGAAGCTGTAAGGCGTGCCTTACTTGTCATCTTCACACGTGACAACGGAGCGATAGGACACTCCCTGCCGGTGTCAACATATTCTGCGACCGAACCTCCGTCAATCTCAAGGATATTCTCTGGCTGGCGCGTATCTGTATCTATCAACGCCCAGATGCTGCGCCCGTAACCGTACACTTTGCCTTCATCACCAGAATCAACAATGCGGAAATTACGGTTGGTGAAGTATTTCATCACGCCCTCAATCCATGTTTCCACGTTAAAACGGGCATACTCTGCCGGCATTTCCTGCATCTCTATCGCCAGCCGTGAGAGCACCCACGTCTTATGGACAGGATTCAGCTGCGGCATACCGAAGCCTCTGTCCGTGGCGTGAAAGTCGGCCGCATTGAGCAGATGATTGCCCAGATGCCCCATGAACAGCCGTTTCGAGAAATCGCAATGAAACGGCTCAGCCAAAAACTCGTATCGTCCTACCTTGTCAAGCATTTCTCTTTCTGTTTTGCTCCTGCATTTCAAGGAAATCGCTTACCTGCTCAACGGTGCTGCGGGTGATAGCGATACGTCCGCTACGAGTGTACTGAAGCACACAGTTCAACTTGTCAAGAGCGAAAAACAAAGCCGTAATATCCTCGGTAACGCCGCTCATCATCACACTGCAGAACGTCGGATTAACCTCCACCATGCGTGCGTCAGCCTTTCTGATAGTTCTTGATATCTCTGGATTCTCAAGCACGGCAGGCGTAGACAGCTTATATAATCCGACTTCACGGATAAAAAGCTGGTCGTCAGTATAATAGTCGGCCTTGATTACGTCGATTTTCTTTTCTATCTGCTTGGTTATCTTTACTATCTGGTCCTCATCACTCCAGGCCGTTATCGTGTACTTATGTACGCCTTCAATGCTCGAGGCCGACACGTTAAGACTCTCGATGTTGACCTGCCTGCGGGTGAAAACGGCCGTTATCTGGTTTAATATTCCGGCAATGTTTTCAGAATAGACCAGCAACGTATATAACTTTTTTCCGGTTGTATCCATTTGTTTCTGATTTGTAGTTAAAGAAGTCTGCACGTCCTCCTGTTTTCTGAAAGTATGATTACATCTCAAGCATCATCTTGTCAACTGAGACTCCCGGAGGTGTCATTGGCATGACATTTTCCTCTTCTTTCACCGCACATTCAAGCAGATAAGGGCCTTCCGTGGCAAGCATCTTGTCTATTGCAGCTCTGAGTCCGTCGCGTTCAGACACAAAAGCATAATTAATTCCGTAACCTGCGCATATCTTTCCGTAATCAGGATTCAGCATGCGGGTAAACGAACGGCGGCGATCAAAGAACATATCCTGCCACTGTCGCACATTACCGAGATAATTATTGTTCATCAGAATCATCTTTACGGGACACTGCTGCTCCATTATCGTACCGAGCTCCTGAATGCTCATCTGCAACCCTCCGTCACCTGTGAACATGCATATTGTACGGTCTTTTGCTCCGAAAGTAGCTCCGATGGCAGCCGGAAGGCCATAACCCATTGTGCCGAGTCCGCCGCTGCTGACAACGGAACGTTTTCTGTTATATCTGAAATAACGGCATGAGAACATCTGATTCAGACCGACATCATTAACCAATACTGCATCACCATGCGTGGCCTCCGCTACAGCGTTGACCACCTCTCCCATAAGCAGCGGACCTTCAGTCGGATGTATGGCGGGCCGGATTACCTTGTCGTACTCCTTTTCATACAAAGGCTTGAAGCTGTCACGCCACTCTTTATGGTCACGCTTGTCAATCAGGCGGGTTATTGCAGGCAGAGACACCTTGCAATCTGCTACAACAGCCACGTCAGTCTTTACATTCTTGTCAATCTCAGACTTGTCAATGTCAAGATGAATGATTTTCGCCTGTTTGGCATATGTTTCCACATTACTTATCACGCGGTCACTGAAACGCATGCCAATGGCTATCAGCACGTCGCATTCCTGCTCCTTTATGTTCGGCGCATAATTGCCGTGCATGCCTAACATGCCAACATTCAGGTAATGCCCTGAGGGCAACGCAGACAGTCCGAGCAATGTACGTCCTGCCGGAATGTCGCCCTTCTCAAGAAATTCGGCAAGCTCTGCCTGCGCATTGCCCAGCTCTACCCCCTGCCCTACAAGCGCCAACGGCTTTTCGGCACGGTTGATTATCTCTGCGGCACGCCTTACGGCATCTTTGTTGAGAACAGGATATGCTTCATAGCTGCGCACAAAGTCTACATGACAAGGCTTATATTCAGTAGTCTCAATCTGTGCGTTTTTAGGAAAATCAAGAACCACAGGACCTGGCCTCCCTGACCTCGCGATATAGAACGCACGGCTTACTGCCCACGCAATGTCCTCCGCCCTCCTTATCTGATAGCTCCACTTGCTGATTGGCTGGGCTACGCCAACAAGGTCTACTTCCTGAAACGCGTCAGTACCTAACGCCGAAACGCCTACCTGACCGGCAATTACTACTATCGGCGTAGAGTCCATCATGGCATCGGCAACACCAGTCAACGTGTTGGTTGCACCCGGACCGCTGGTCACAAGACAAACGCCTACCTCACCGCTCACCCTCGAATATCCTTCAGCAGCATGCGCGGCAGACTGCTCATGACGCACCAGAATGTGTTCAAAAGTTTTCTTCTCTCCACGTGTATAGTCGTAAAGAGAATCAAAAACTGGCATTATTGCACCCCCGGGATAGCCGAAGATTGTTTTCACTCCCTCAGCTTTTAATGCCCTCATAAGAGCCTCGGCTCCGGTTATTGTTTCTGTTGGCATAAATTATTTATCATTTTTGAAGTTATAGGAAATTAAAGCCGGCGCGTCTTTTCACCGTCACCGCTGCCGTCAACACGGCCGGCATGAAAGGTAACAGACACCTGTCAGAGCGACCGTCTAAAGCCTGTACCCTCATTAAAATCCATAAATCCTCACTTATTCTATAATTCTTACTCCTCCCTTATCTGCCGAGCTTACGCTTCGTGCGTATGCCCTCAACGCCTTGCTTACCACGCGGTTACGTGTCAGCGGACGCTGCTGGCGCCCAGCAAGCTCTTCGTCACTCAGCCTTACGTTGATTGAGCGGTTGGGAATATCTATCTCTATAATGTCGCCGTCAATTATTTTGCCGATATTTCCGCCGGCAGCAGCCTCCGGTGAAACGTGGCCTATGCTGAGTCCTGACGTTCCTCCGCTGAAACGGCCGTCAGTAACCAGCGCACACTCTTTACCAAGATGCATGCTCTTAATATATGATGTGGGATAAAGCATCTCCTGCATGCCGGGGCCGCCCTTAGGCCCTTCGTGGGTGATTATCACGCAGTCACCGCTCTTTACCTTGCCGCCGAGAATGCCCTCACAGGCGTCTTCCTGAGAGTCGAACACCTTTGCCGGGCCGCAGAACTTCCATATTGAAGGGTCAACGCCGGCCGTCTTAACCACGCAACCGTCCTGAGCGATATTACCGAAAAGCACAGCCAGTCCGCCATCCTTGGTATATGCGTGCTCAATGTCACGTATGCAACCGCCTGCGCGGTCGGTATCAAGAGTTCCCCAACGCTCGTTCTGCGAGCCCATTCGGGTTGAGAACCTGCGTCCTGGCGCACTTTGATAAATGCGGTCAGCCTCCGGATCAACGTTTTCTTTGGTAATATCATACTTACATAGCTGTTCTCCAAGAGTCTTTCCGTCAACACGCTTCACGCTGAGATCAATCAGACCGCCCTTGGCCAGCTCGTTCATTATTCCGAATATACC
The DNA here is from genome assembly GCA_900550365.1 of uncultured Prevotella sp. Lineage (GTDB taxonomy): Bacteria > Bacteroidota > Bacteroidia > Bacteroidales > Bacteroidaceae > Prevotella. The sequence continues at coordinate 31,678 of URRR01000016.1, forward strand.
TCCCGCACGGTTACATTCCTGCACGCTGTATTTCTGCGTATTGGGCGCGAGTTTGCACAGGCATGGCACCTTACGGCTCAACATATCTATGTCGCTCATCTTGAAATCAGCTTCAGCCTCCTGGGCTACGGCCAGCAGATGCAACACGGTGTTGGTGCTTCCGCCCATGGCAATGTCGAGCGTCATGGCGTTGAGGAACGCCTCGCGCGTCGCAATATTGCGCGGCAACACGCTCTCGTCACCCTCCTCATAATATTTCATCGCGTTCACGACTATCTGCCTTGCCGCGTCCTTGAACAGGCGCACACGGTTCTCATGTGTCGCAAGAATAGTTCCGTTACCGGGCAGGGCCAGTCCTATGGCCTCAGTAAGAGAGTTCATAGAGTTGGCGGTGAACATCCCCGAGCAACAGCCGCACCCCGGGCAGGCACACTGCTCTATCTCCTTTATCTCATCATCGGTAACGCTCGGGTCAGCACCTTTAACCATTGCCGTAATGAGGTCTGCATTCTCGCCCTGCCAACGTCCGGCCTCCATCGGACCGCCACTGCAGAACACGGTCGGGATATTAAGCCTCATCGCGGCCATAAGCATGCCTGGAGTAACCTTGTCGCAGTTAGATATGCAAATCATGGCGTCAGCCTTATGGGCATTGACCATGTATTCAACTGAATCAGCGATAATGTCACGCGAAGGCAGAGAGTAAAGCATGCCGTCGTGCCCCATTGCTATACCGTCATCAATGGCTATTGTATTAAACTCTGCGGCATAGCATCCCATTTTCTCTATCTCGGCCTTAACTATCTGTCCTACTTCATGCAGATGAGTATGTCCGGGCACAAATTGGGTGAACGAGTTGACTACGGCTATTATGGGTTTGCCGAATTGCTCGTGCTTCATTCCCGAAGCTACCCACAAGGCCCTTGCCCCTGCCATGCGGCGGCCCTCAGTACATACTGCACTCCTCAATTTATGTTTCATATCCTTATGTTTATTCTTTCTATGGTTGTTCGTGCAAAGGTACATCATTTTTACCGAACAGGCAACATTATTTTTAAATATTTTGGCTCAAAACATAATATTTGTAATCAAAATCCTTTAAAAAGTAACGAATTAACAGATTTAAATGCACATTCTGACAAAGATTGTGCAATAAGTGAAAACATATCTCCCAGGGACACAATCAAGCCAAACGAAAAAAGCGGGACGCACCGTAAAAGGAGCGTCCCGCTTAAAGTTAATCATCTAAGGAATTTACTTAGTGTTGTCATTGAATGTAGCAACACGGTTGAACTCTACCTGCTCAAACAGCTTGTCTGTAGCACCGCAGCCCTTGGTGGTAAGGCGGTCAGAAGCAACCTTATACTTGTTTACAAGAATCTTCTTTACTGCCTCGGCACGTGCTTCAGAAAGTTTCTGGTTAAGCTCGGCTGAGCCTTCAGGTGAAGCATATCCCTTGATTTCTACCTTAGCCTCGGGATGATTCTTCATGTACTGTGCGATAAGCTCAATCGGAGCGTACTGAGCGGGGTCAACGACTGACTTGCCCTGACGGAAAAGTACCGTAGGCTGCAGGTTAGTAACCGTAGCAGGCTTCTCATACTTGGGAGCGGGCTTGTTGTTGCAGTCATCAAGAGCCTTGCGCAGGTCGTTAATCTGGCGGTCCTTAGCAGCAAGCTGAGCGTCCTTACCGTTCAAATCATCACGCAGGTCATTGATTTTAGCATTGAGAGCGTCAATCTCTGACTGGTCACGAAGCTCGGCTATCTTGAAGTTATGAGTGCCGTTAGAGTTCTTGAACTTGTAGATGAAGCCGACGTTAAGCTGGAAACCAGACTCGTTAACGTCATACTGAACCTCGTTGTCACGGACTGCATTGTTTCCGGCGAGCGTCCATATCATGGCAGGCTCGATATATACCTGCCAAGCTTTTGACTTGCCAAGGTTGAAAGCGAAGTCAACCGCAGCCTTTGACGTAAACTGGTCATCATTGAACACATCTGAAGGATGGCCGAAGATATGACCATATCCAACACCGTAAAGTGCAGAAACCTCAAAGAATCTCGGTTCGCCCTTATATCCGCCGAACCAGTTGCTCAGGTTAACCGTTCCCAACAGAGAGGTGTTGATTGAACGGACAAAGGTCTTGATTGAAGGATAAGGCTTGTTTGAGAAATAAACATTACTCTCCAACGCAAGGCCGAATACAGGAGTGAAATAACGGCCTACACGTACACCGAGGTTCGGGTTCAGGTCGCTAAGCCAGCTATGTCCGGTAGTCTTTGTAGCCAAACCACCGTTGACGCCGATATAAACATTATCCAATGTCTTGCTTTCAACTACAGTCTGGGCCGAGACAGATGCTGTCATTGCGCCCATGAAAAGCATTAAAAATAACTTCTTCATTTTAATAAAGTTTTAAATTAACAATCAATTCATTTCAAAATTTTACCACTAATATCTATATTTGATATTTGCAAAGTTAGGAAAAAGAAATTACCAGCCAAAAATTTTTTACATAATTTATTTCAATAAATAAGCAAAAACGCCCGTTATCTTACTTTTTGAACAATATACCTGAAATATATAACAATCTAATCATCGCCCCATACTGCCATAGACTGAATATATTTCAGGCAAAATATGAAAACAGGATTTATTCCGAAGTCTTCACAACTTGTGGCAAGAACGTAATAAAGAACATTGCAGATTAAAGAAAAACGCACGGCAAGCGTAACTCCAGACTACACCTATTTATATATATAGGGCATTGCTGAACTGAAACGGTCAGAATCTGCTTAAAAACCTGATGCAGATAAGCTGAAATCCAAAAGACGGTCTTTCAGCCTGCAATAGACCGTCTTTGGCAATGCAAAAGGCCGTCTTTTACAACATGAAACACGGCCTTTTGGAAAACGGGCTGACAGATGTTACGCAATGACTGAAATTACAGCTCACGACAAGAGCATAAGTACAGGTTCGCAAATTAACAATTATCAATTACATAGCGTAAATATAGTTAATATTGATAAAACACAAAGAAATAATTAACAAAACCGATTGACAATCTCGTTTTTTTGCAATATATTTGCCGACATGAAGAAAGCAACAATCTGGACAATAGCAATAGTGATGGGACTCTCATTCCTCATCCTGCTCTTCATGCAGCTTAAGTACATTGAAGCGATGGTGCAGATGAAGAAAGAACAGTTTGACGAGTCTGTCAACAAGGCACTGTACCAGGCATCACGCAACCTTGAGCTTAACGAGACGCTAAGGTATCTCGAACGTGACGTCCACACATCAGGAAGTCTGTCAATGAACAATGACTCAAGTGAGAACGTCCACACCCATTCAGGCAGCGCAGCCCGGCAGACCCACCAGTATGCCGTAGCAGGAAAAGACGGTAAGGCCTACTCGACATTCGAGCTGAAAACAATGAAAATCAAGCCGTCGACAATGCCGAAGGCGGTAATTCTGAGAAGTGACAAGAACACAATCTCAGAGGCTACAAAGTCAATGCGCGAAATCGTAAAGAACAGGTACATCTATCAGAAGGCGCTGCTCGACGAGGTTGTCTACAGTATTCTTTACACCGCGTCAGACAAGCCGTTACGCGAGCGTATCAACTTCAAGATGCTTGACCAGGACATCAAGACCGAGCTGATGAACAACGGCATAGATCTGCCTTATCACTTTACGGTATCGACCCAGGACGGGCGTGAGGTGTACCGTTGTCCTGATTACACGGAGGAAGGCGAGGACTATACATACACCCAGACGTTGTTCCGCAACGACCCGTCGAACAAAATGGGAGTAGTTAAAATACACTTCCCTGACATGAGCCGATATATATTCAGCGGAATCAGGTTTATGATACCTTCAGTGGCATTCACCGTGGTACTGCTCGTAACGTTTATCTTCACCATTGTGGTGATATTCAGACAGAAACGGTACACGGAGATAAAGAACGACTTCATCAACAACATGACCCATGAGCTGAAGACGCCGATAAGCAGCATCTCGCTCGCAGCTCAGATGCTCAATGACGAGAGCGTTACAAAGAGCCCTGTGATGATGAAACATTTGGGAGGGGTTATCAATGACGAGTCGAAACGTCTGAGATTCCTCGTTGAGAAAGTGCTCCAGATGTCAATGTTCGACCGCAAGAAGGCTATCATCAAAAAGAAAGAACTGAACCTCAACGAACTGGCAGAGAACGTGGCCAATACATTCACTCTGCGCGTGGAACATACCGGAGGACACATAACTACAAAACTCAACGCTGAATATCCGACAATCTATGTCGACGAAATGCACTTCACGAACGTTATCTTCAACCTGCTTGACAACGCCGTGAAATACCGTGACCCGGAACGCCCCGTGGAACTGCTGATCTCAACATGGAACGACAAGGAGAAGCTGTACCTGTCAGTTAAAGACAACGGACTGGGCATAAAGAAGGAGAATCTGAAGAAGATTTTTGAGAAATTCTACCGTGTCCACACTGGTAACTTGCACGATGTGAAGGGCTTTGGCCTAGGACTTGCATACGTCAAGAAGATGGTGGAGATACATAAAGGCGAAATACACGCCGAAAGCGAGAAAGGAAAGGGAACGAATTTTATAATATCATTACCAATAATAAAAAAATAAAAGATTATGGACGAGAAATTGAAAATCCTACTTTGCGAAGATGACGAGAACTTGGGTATGCTTCTTCGTGAATATTTACAGGCCAAAGGCTATAGCGCAGAGCTTTGCCCCGACGGCGAGGCCGGATATAAAGCATTCTTGAAAAGCAAATTCGACATCTGCGTACTTGACGTGATGATGCCTAAGAAGGACGGTTTCGCACTGGCTCAGGAGATACGTCAGGCAAATGCCGAGATACCTATTATCTTCCTCACGGCAAAAACATTGAAGGAGGATATCCTTGAAGGATTCAAGATCGGCGCTGACGACTATATCACAAAACCGTTCTCTATGGAGGAGCTTGTGTTCCGTATTGAGGCTATCCTGCGCCGTGTACGCGGAAAGAAAAACAAGGAGAACACTATTTACCACATCGGACGGTTTACCTTCGACACTCAGAAGCAGCTTCTCACCATTGGCGACAAGCAGACAAAGCTGACTACAAAAGAAAATGAGCTGCTGGCCCTGCTCTGCTCACACGCAAATGAGATACTGCAAAGAGACTTCGCCCTTAAGACTATATGGATTGACGATAATTACTTCAATGCCCGCTCAATGGACGTGTATATCACTAAACTGCGTAAGCACTTGAAGGATGACGACCAGATTGAAATCATCAATATACACGGAAAGGGCTATAAGCTCATTACTCCTGAACAGGACTGAACAATAGAACAAAAGCCGTAAACATAATAAAGAACAAGGCCGGAAGTTTGTTTATTAACCATAACTTCCGGCCTTGTTTTTATTCATCTGTCTTGAAAGAACTATTTATACTCGCCCCACGCCTTGATGTCAATATCTTCTATCTTGACACGGCAGAAAGCATTGATAAACGCCGAAGCCAGACGGCTGTTGGTTATCAGCGGTACATTAAGGTCGATAGCCGCACGACGTATCTTATAACCGTTTGAAAGCTCGCTTACAGTCAGGTCCTTAGGAATGTTCACAACCAGGTCAATCTCATGATTATGCAGCATGTCAAGTGCCTGCGGATGCTTGTCAGCGTCTGACGGCCAGTAAACCATTGTATTCTCAACACCGTTTTCTGTCAGGAACTTTGATGACCCAACAGTCGCATACAGCTTGTATCCGTTTTTGACAAGCTGGCGTGCAGCGTCAAGCATTTCAGCCTTCTGCTTCGGGCCTCCGGTTGACAGCAGGATGTTTTTCTCCGGAACACGCTGACCTACGGAGAGCATACTCTTAAGCAGGGCTGTGTTTGTATCATCTCCAAGACAGCCTACCTCACCAGTAGAAGCCATGTCGACACCGAGCACGGGGTCGGCCTTCTGTAAGCGGTTAAATGAGAACTGACTGGCCTTAATACCTACATAATCAAGGTCGAACAGGTCTTTGTCCGGACGCTCTACCGGCACACCGAGCATTACCTTAGTAGCCAGCTCAATAAGATTAATCTTAAGCACCTTGCTTACAAACGGGAAAGAACGTGACGCACGCAGGTTACACTCTATAACCTTAATGTCATTGTCACGTGCAAGGAACTGTATGTTGAACGGGCCGCTGATATGCAACTCCTGGGCAATCTTACGGCTTACGCGCTTGATGCGTCGTATAGTCTCGCAATAAAGCTTCTGAGGCGGGAACTGAATTGTGGCATCGCCCGAGTGAACTCCAGCAAATTCAATGTGTTCACTGATGGCATAAGCGATTATCTCACCGTCACGTGCCACTGCATCCATCTCAACTTCCTTTGCATGCTCAATAAACTGGCTTACTACAACAGGATGATCTTCAGACACGTTAGCCGCCAACTTAAGGAAGCGCTCAAGCTCATCCTTATTTGAACATACGTTCATTGCCGCTCCGGAAAGAACATATGACGGACGCACAAGCACGGGGAAACCGACACGGTCAATAAACTTATTGATGTCGTCCATAGATGTCAGGGCGCTCCACTCCGGCTGATCTATGCCGTTACGTCCAAGCATCGATGAAAATTTAGCACGGTCCTCGGCATTGTCAATGTCCTTCGCCGATGTTCCGAGAATAGGAACATTCTGAGCGTCAAGACGCATCGCCAGGTTGTTAGGTATCTGTCCGCCTGTAGACATAATCACTCCGCGAGGACATTCAAGGTCAATAATGTCCATAACACGCTCGAACGTAAGCTCGTCGAAATACAGACGGTCGCACATGTCATAATCAGTGGAAACCGTTTCAGGGTTATAGTTTATCATCACGCTGCGCCAGCCCTGCTTACGGATGGTATTAAGAGCCTGCACACCGCACCAGTCAAACTCTACCGAACTGCCTATACGATAAGCACCTGAGCCGAGAACGATAATTGAACGCTTGTCATGTTCGAAGGTTATGTCGCTCTTCACTCCCGCATAAGTAACGTAAAGATAATTTGTCTGGGCAGGATACTCAGCGGCAAGAGTATCTATCTGCTTAACAACCGGCAATATTCCATAACTCTTACGAAGATTACGGATTACAAGTCCGGCCTTAGCCATATTGCCGAGCTCGTTCTCAAGACCAACAGCTCTTGCTATCTGGAAATCTGTAAATCCATATATTTTGGCCGTGCGGAGCAGTTCCTTGTCAAGTACATTAACGCTTTTACACTTCTTCAGAGTCTCGTCAATGTCTATTATGTGCTTCAGTTTATAAAGGAACCACTTGTCTATCTTGGTAAGATCATGTATCTGGTCAATCGTGTAACCACGGTGCATGGCTTTTGATATGACAAATATTCGATTGTCAGTCGGATCACGCAAAGCCTCGTCAATGTCAGCAATTTCGAGTTCTTTATTCTCAACGAAGCCGTGCATTCCCTGCCCTATCATACGCAGACCTTTCTGAATAGCTTCCTCAAAGTTACGACCTATAGCCATAACCTCGCCTACTGACTTCATTGAAGAACCCAACTCGCGGTCAACACCACGGAACTTGCTGAGGTCCCAACGCGGAATCTTACATACTACATAATCAAGAGCGGGCTCAAAGAAAGCACTTGTTGTCTTGGTTACAGAATTCTTTAATTCAAACAAGCCGTAACCAAGTCCAAGTTTTGCAGCTACAAAAGCGAGCGGATATCCCGTAGCCTTAGAGGCAAGAGCCGAACTTCTGCTTAATCGGGCATTAACCTCAATTACACGATAATCTTCACTCTTCGGGTCGAACGCATACTGAACATTACACTCGCCGACAATACCTATATGGCGTATTATCTTTATAGAAAGGGCACGAAGCTTATGATATTCACTGTTTGACAGTGTCTGGGATGGAGCAATGACTATACTTTCACCTGTATGGATTCCAAGCGGGTCAAAGTTTTCCATGTTACATACAGTGATACAGTTATCATAACGGTCACGCACCACCTCGTATTCAATCTCTTTCCAGCCTTTCAGACTTTTTTCAACAAGTACCTGAGGAGAGAATGAGAATGCCTTTTCAGCCAGACGGTCAAGTTCCTCCTCATTATCGCAGAAACCGCTGCCAAGACCTCCGAGGGCATACGCAGCACGGATAATAACAGGATAACCCAACTCTGCCGCTGCCTTACGTGCCTGCTCTATATTCTCACATGCCTCGCTCTTTATTGTCTTGACATCAATCTCATTCAAGCGCTCTACAAACAGCTCACGGTCTTCAGTGTCCATAATAGCCTGAACAGGTGTGCCCAGCACACGGACACCGTATTTTTCAAGTACGCCGCTCTTGAAAAGCTCTACACCGCAATTCAACGCTGTCTGACCGCCGAATGACAACAGAATGCCGTCTGGACGTTCTTTTTCAATGACCCTCTCTACAAAATAAGGCTGCACAGGAAGGAAATAAATCTGGTCGGCAACGCCTTCAGATGTCTGCACCGTGGCAATGTTAGGATTGATGAGCACTGTCTCTATGCCCTCTTCACGCAACGCCTTCAATGCCTGCGAACCAGAATAATCAAACTCACCGGCCTCACCTATCTTCAATGCTCCCGAACCGAGAAGCAACACTTTCTTTATATCGTTGTATTTCATATTCTAAATTTTCACAGTTCTACATTTATTTCCTAACCTGCATCATTTTATCAATGAGTCAACAAACCTGTCAAACATGAACTCTGTATCAACAGGTCCTGAACAAGCCTCCGGATGGAACTGACTTGAGAACCAAGGATTTGTCTTATGGCGTATTCCTTCATTGCTGCCGTCATTCATATTTACAAAGAGCTCTTCCCAGTCATTATTCAATGTTGAGGCATCAACAGCATAACCATGATTCTGACTCGTAACGTAACAATGCTCTGTACCTACCATACGGACAGGCTGATTGTGCGAACGATGGCCATACTTCAACTTGTATATTTTAGCGCCTCCTGCCTTTGCCAGCAACTGATTGCCCATACAAATACCGCATATAGGCTTTGTAGAAGCACTCATTTGCTTACGGATTATATTAACGGCGTCCTCACACATATCCGGGTCACCGGGACCATTTGCAAGAAACAGTCCGTCAAAATCCATATCGGTGTAATCATAATTCCATGGCACACGAATAACCTCAACACCTCTGTTTATCAAGCATCTGATAATATTATTCTTTACTCCGCAATCGACAAGCACGACTTTCTTGCCAGCTCCTTCATTGTATCGGATGATTTGCTTGCAACTTACCTGATCCACAAAGTTAACACCCTCATAATCTGCTGACGGAATATTATCCGGTTCATCATCAAACAATATTTTTCCCATCATTACACCATGCTCACGCAAAACCTTTGTCAGCTCACGCGTATCAATACCAGTCACACCTGGAACATGTTCGCGCCTTAGCCAGTCAGCAAGGCTCTCAACAGCATTCCAATGACTGTATTGCTCACTATAATCGGCTACGATTATTGCCGAAGCGTATATCTTGTCACTCTCCATAAAAGTGGCGATTCCGTTAGACTCAACAGTAAACGGAGGCACTCCATAGTTACCTACAAGAGGATAAGTGAGCACCATAAGCTGCCCGGCATACGAAGGGTCAGTAAGACTTTCCGGATATCCCATCATTGCAGTGTTGAACACTACCTCGCCGGCAACAGGACTGTCATAGCCGAACGACTTTCCATGGAACTTCGTTCCATCCTCCAATACTAAAGTTACGTTTCTCATATTGTCGTGCTTAATTATATTGATGCATACGAAGCAAAAAGGACAGTGCCAATAAGCAACGGATGCTTGTTTTCAAAAAAAGGCCCATGGACGGCACAAGTGCCTGCCGTGGGCTTTAATATCAGGTATTTAATAATATTTTATCAGAATTTCTGCTCAAACTTGTAAACATTCTCAACATATTTGACGAATGCCTGATTAACAAGTTTCACACCGCCTGGCGTAGGATAATTACCAGTGAAATACCAGTCTCCCTTATGATTCGGTATTGCTTCATGCAGACCTTCAATCGACTGATAAACCAGTTCTACAGGAGTTGTCATGCCATCGGGACGCAACATTTCAATGATTTTCTTATTTATCTCATCAACGCTGAACGGTTTATAAATGTCACGCACACAGTTCTGCATTTCCGTTTTCGGCTTTTTCAGTTCCGCCTTACATCTGTTATAAGTATCTTCTATAAGCTGATACATTCCATGATCCTTTAACAACTGGATAGTTGCCCGGAATACACAAAACTCCTCCAGACTCGGCATATCAATGCCATAATAATCAGGATAACGGATTTGCGGCGAGCTGCTTACAATGACTATTTTCTTAGGATGCAGACGGTCGAGAATCTTTAAAATACTTTCTTTCAGCGTCGTTCCTCGCACGATACTGTCATCAATTATCACGAGATTGTCTTTATACGGCTCTAATGATTCATAAGTTACATCATAAACATGCGAAGCCAAATCATTTCTGGATGTACCTTCTGTAATAAAAGTACGCAATTTAATATCCTTCCATGCGATCTTCTCACTCCGGACATATTGATGTAAAAGCTTTGTCAGCTCATCATAAGACGGCTTATGGTCCATTTCCATTATGAGCTTGATTTTCTGCTCATTAATGTACCGTTTAAAACCACCGAGCATTCCATAAAATGCCACTTCAGCCGTATTGGGAATAAAAGAAAACACAGTATGCTCAGTATCATAATCAACAGCTTTCAGAATTGAAGGCGTTAATTGCTCACCAAGCTTTTTTCTTTCCTTATAAATATCGCGGTCGGAACCCCTGCTGAAATAAATGCGTTCAAAAGAACACTTACTGTCACCGCGCTTCTCAAGAATTCTCTCAACAGAAGTCTCACAATTCTTATTAACTATCAACGCACAACCAGGCTCAAGCTCTTGAATATCATCGCACTCTAAGTCAAACGTCGTCTGGAGAACAGGACGTTCACTGGCAAGCACCACGATTTCATCATTCTTATACCAAAAAGCAGGACGTATCCCCCACGGGTCACGCATTGAGAACATTTCTCCACTGCCTGTAATGCCACACATTACGTAACCACCATCAAAATCAGTCATTGTAGATTTCAGAACATTACTTATTTTGACATGATCCTCAATGTATGCGGTCAGTTCCTGATCTTTTAATCCTAAATTCTTTCCCTCAATAAAGTTACGCTCCACTTCACGGTCAAGCCTGTGTCCCATAAGCTCTAAAGTGATATAACCGTCACCGTAAATACGTGGAGACTGTCCCTGCTTGACCAATTTCTCAAATATCTCATCAATATTTGTCATGTTGAAGTTTCCGCACAGACACAAGTTCTTTGCACGCCAGTTATTGCGCCGCAAGAACGGATGAACAAAAGAAAGACCGCTCTTACCCGTGGTTGAATAACGCAAGTGCCCCATATAAAGTTCTCCCACGAAAGGCAGATTGCGCTTGACAAACTCTGCATCTGAAAGTTGCTGTTGTGTCACACTTGCGAATTTCTTGTGCACATTGCCGAATATCTGGGTAATAGCATTGGAGCCCTCGGCACGTTCACGGAACATATATTCTGACCCGGGTATTGCATCAAGGTTGACACATGCCATGCCGGCACCCTCTTGTCCCCTGTTATGTTGCTTTTCCATCATAAGATAGAGCTTGTTAAGCCCGAACATCCAGGTTCCGTACTTCTGCTGGTAATATTCCAATGGTTTAAGCAGTCTCACCATTGCAACTCCACATTCATGCTTCAAAGGTTCCATCATATAAGATTTAAAAAGCTAATAAACATGAAAACAATCCGTATCTGCATACTTCACTGACCATTATCCATTAGCTTCTTCAATTAATAATTATTCTACAGTCACTGACTTTGCCAAATTTCGTGGTTGGTCTACGTCTTTCCCTTTACATACAGCAATATGATAAGCCAATAACTGTAAGGGTATCGTAGCGACCAACGGTTCAAGACATTCTTGTGTATCCGGTAATTCTATTACTTCATCAACCAGTTTACTTATGGTTTCATCACCTTTTGTAACCAAAGCTATAACTTTGCCTTTGCGTGCCTTTATTTCCTGAATATTATTCAACACTTTCTCATACATTGAGTTTCTGGTAGCTATCACAACCACCGGCATATCCGAGTCAATCAAAGCTATTGGTCCATGCTTCATCTCCGCAGCCGGATAGCCCTCTGCATGAATATAGCTTATTTCCTTTAATTTCAGTGCGCCCTCTAAGGCTACGGGATAATTATAGCCACGACCAAGATACAAAAAGTTTCTTGCATAAGTAAATATACGGCTTAAAGACGCAATCTGATCATTGAGAGCCAACGTTTCTTTTATCTTTTGCGGTATAACGCTTAATTCCTTGACAATACTATAATAGGTGTCATCGCTGACAGTACCACGCGCCTTAGCCAAAGCTAAAGCCAACATTGTAAGTACGGTTACCTGGCCGGTAAACGCCTTTGTAGACGCGACACCGATTTCCGGTCCGACATGAATATATGAGCCTGTGTCAGTAGCCCGTGGAATGCTTGCACCTATTACGTTACAGATACCATAAATAAAAGCCCCACACTGCTTGGCAAGTTTTACTGCTGCCAATGTATCTGCGGTCTCACCACTTTGTGATATAGCAATGACTATATCTTTATCCGTAACAACCGGATTCCGGTATCTGAATTCACTGGCATATTCAACCTCTACGGGGATACGGCACAGACTTTCAATTATCTGCTTTCCGATAAGTCCTGCATGCCACGAAGTTCCACAACCGACAATAATTATCCTCTTCGCTGAAAGCAGTTGAGCTTTATAATCAATTACAGCACTCAGAGTTACATTGGTCGCGTCAACATTGACACGGCCTCGCATGCAGTTAGTAATACATTCGGGCTGTTCGAATATCTCCTTCAGCATAAAATGAGGATATCCGCCTTTTTCAATTTGTCCTAAATCCAGATCAACAGTCTGAATTTTAGGGAACAGCTCTCTGTTTAATATATTTACGACCTTTAAATCCTCTCCCTTACGCATTACAGCAATGCTTCCATCCTCAAGATATACCACTTTATCTGTATATTCAACAATAGGACTTGCATCCGAAGCCAGGAAGAATTCATTCTCGCCGACACCTATAACAAGCGGGCTTTGCCTGCATGCCGCAATAATCTGGTTTGGTTCCCGCTTATCAAGCAAAGCTATGGCATAAGCGCCAATCACTTCATGCAAAGCAAGCTGAACAGCCGTAAGCAAATCCAGATTTTTCTTAGTCTGCACATACTCAATAAGCTGTACCAGAACTTCCGTATCCGTATCCGAGCGGAATGACAGCCCTTTAGTCTGCAGTTTTCTTTTCAGGTCAGCATAATTCTCAATTATGCCATTATGAATTATCGCAAGATTTTTAGATTCAGAATAATGTGGGTGGGCATTAACGGATGATGGTTCACCGTGGGTAGCCCATCTTGTGTGTGCTATACCGACAGAACCGGAAACATTCTTATCGCTGCAGAATGCAACCAAATCGGCAACTTTACCTTTTGTCTTATAAACACTCAACCCGCCGTCTGTGTTGATAAGAGCTGTACCGGCGCTGTCATATCCGCGATATTCAAGCCGTCCGAGCCCTTTCATCAAAATGGGGAAAGCATCTTTATTTCCAATATAGCCGACAATGCCACACATATAATTAATTAGTTTATCACATTTACAACCAAAGAAGCAACTGAAGTAACAACACTCAGCACTGAGAACCATATAGTCACGCTTGAGCCGATAGCAGAGTTCTGTGCCTGCACTTTGTTTGGCTCAACGTAAATATAATCATTCTGATGCAAATAATAATAAGGTGAATTTATCAGATTTGCATCATTGAGATTTAGCCGATGGAACGATTTCTGTCCTGTTGAATCTTCACGGACCAACAAAACGTTCTCACGCTTACCATATATGGTCATATCGCCAGCCCTGGCCAAAGCCTCGAGCACGCTGATCTTCTCCTGGTCAACGGTGTAAACACCAGGCGACTTCACCTCACCACCTATACCTACTTTAAAGCTGGCCATTCTTACCGTTACGATAGGATTCTCGTTCTCTGCCATATACGGCAGAATTTTATCCCTGATGGCATTCTCACACTGGCGTTTTGTAAATCCTCCTACCTTAATAGCTCCGACAACAGGAAAATTGATATATCCATCGTTGTCAACAAGATACGTCTGCAAAGCTCCGCCACCGGTAGACAATACACCAGAAGAATTCAATGTGTTGGTTACTGACAAGTTGAACGGTGTTGCCGCTTTCGGGTCTGTAGTACTTACTGTAATGGTAAGCAAGTCCTTAGGCATTATCCGTGCGTCAAACAATCCCTTGGACGCTTCAAGACTTACAGAGTCCGCATTCTGGAAATACGCAATATGTTTACTGCTTGCGCAGCCCCCCAGAACAAGACATAACACGGCAAATAATACCACGTTTAGTAATTTCTTCATAAATGATGTGTTGTAATAGAATCGTAAAACTTTGCAAAAATACTTTTATTTTCCGAAACCTACAAATATTTAAGGAACTAAATGGTTTTAAAAAGCCTCTCTTGCCGAAACGAGGCAGGAGAGGCTTCATACTTATTTTATAATTTTAAAACTTAAAGTAATTCTTAGCGTTGTAATAGCTGATGTCTTCAACCATGCGGTACAGACTTTCCTTATCGTCAGGCAGCAGGCCTTTCTCGACATCATTCCCAAGCAAATTGCAAAGCAATCTGCGGAAATACTCATGACGCGGATAAGACAAGAATGAGCGGCTGTCTGTCAGCATACCTACGAAACGGCTCAGGAGACCGAGTACTGACAATGCGTTCATCTGTTTTGTCATACCGTCAAGCTGGTCATTAAACCACCAGCCGCTACCGAACTGAATCTTACCCGGGCATGAGCCGTCCTGGAAGTTGCCGAGCATAGTGGCGATCACTTCATTTGCACATGGATTCAGAGTATATAATATGGTTCGTGTGAGCTTGCCTTCAGCGTTCAGATGATCAAGGAAATGACTCATGGCCTTGGCCGTATTGAATTCGCCGATAGAGTCAAAACCGGTATCCGGACCAAGTTTCTTGAACATCAGACTGTTGTTGTCACGTATTGCGCCATAATGATACTGCTGTGTCCAGTCGCTTTCGTAGTCCATTTCAGCAAATACTGTCAGCATGCAATGCTTGAACTGACGTATTTCATACTGTGAAAGGTCTTGTCCGCGCATAGCCTTTTCAAAGATTGTCTCAATCTGGCTGTCAGTGTAAGGCTCGTCATAGAACTCCTCGATGCCGTGGTCAGACAGACGGCAACCATTCTCGTTGAAGAAATCATGACGTTTCTGAAGGGCGTCAATCATATCCTGGAACTTTGAGATGGTCACACCAGCGACTTCTCCAAGACGAGTAACATAATCAGAAAAAGCTTTTGCGTTGTCAACGGCCATTGCCTTATCAGGGCGCAATGCCGGTATCATCTTTATTTCAAAACCGCTTTCCCTTGTCTGCTTGTGATATCTCAAGTCATCAACAGGGTCATCAGTCGTACAAACACATTCTACATTGTAACGGCGCATAAAGCCACGCGCAGTATATCCGGGCTGCTGCAGTTTCTCGTTACACTCGTCATAAATCTCACGTGCCGTCTTAGGACTTAACAGCTTATCAATACCGAAAGCGGTCTTCAGCTCGAGGTGAGTCCAGTGATAAAGCGGGTTACGGAAAGTGTAAGGCACTGTCTCAGCCCACTTCTCAAACTTCTCCCAATCACTTGTTTCCGTGCCGGTGCAATATTTCTCGTCAACGCCATTGGTTCGCATTGCACGCCATTTGTAATGATCTCCGCCGAGCCAAAGCTCAGTTATGCTCTTAAACTTGTGGTCATTGGCAACCATTTCCGGAATAAGATGGCAGTGATAGTCTATAATAGGCATCTTTGCCGCATGATTATGAAATAGATCCTGCGCAGTAGCGGTTTCCAGCAGGAAGTTTTCATCCATAAATTTCTTCATGTTTGTTTTTTATTTTTAAGTGTTAATTATAAATTAGTAGTTAAAGTTTTTATTTATGCAAATATACTGTATTTTTTTTGATTTCAGAGTAAATTAAACTATATTTGCACAAAATAAATTACGTAAACGATGTCGAACTTTGATATCCGATTCTACAAATGACCAAGATTAAAAACGACAGAGTATTATTGATATATACCGGAGGCACGATAGGCATGGGGAAAAATCCAGACACTGGAGTACTTGAGCCTCTTGACTTGAACCACCTTGTAAGCTGCCTTCCTGAATTCAGCATGCTTAAGACGGCCGTCGATACATATCAATTCACCCAACCTATCGACTCAAGCGACATGTCACCAAGGCTATGGTCTCAACTGGTCAGGATTATCTCTGAAAGGTATAACGGTTATGACGGTTTTGTCATACTACACGGCACTGACACCATGGCTTATACAGCGTCTGCATTATCTTTTATGCTTGAGAATCTTACCAAGCCGGTCATTCTTACCGGAAGCCAATTACCTATCAACCAACTGCGCACTGACGGGAAAGAGAATCTTATTACAAGTATCGAGATAGCCTCTGCAGTAAACAAAGACGGTACGGCCATCGTACCGGAAGTCTGCATCTACTTCAGCGGAAAACTGTTGCGCGGCAACAGGTCTACCAAGACTAACGCTGACGGTTTCAACGCATTTGAATCATTCAATTTTCCACACCTTGCCGAGGCCGGTGTCAACATAGTTTACAATGTTGACCACATCCTGAAACCCGATTTCGACAAACCCATGATACCACATACTGCAATCAACCCCAATGTTGTGGTATTCTCACTGTTCCCCGGGCTTCAGGAGAACATAATACGCCACGTACTTGACGCGCCTGAGCTGCGCTCAATCGTTATGCGCAGCTATGGCAGCGGAAATGCTCCGAAAAAGCCCTGGCTTACCAGGATACTGCAAAGAGCAAGCCAGCGCGGAGTTACCATTGTAAATATAAGCCAATGTCTTGCCGGCAGTGTTGAGATGACGAGGTACGACACCGGTTACAGACTGAAAAGTACCGGGGTGATAAGCGGTTATGACAGCACGGTAGAATGCGCCGTAACCAAGCTCATGTGCCTGCAAGGCAATTTCACAGACAATAAGATTGTAAGGAATTATATGAGCAGGTCAATATGCGGTGAAATAACAATTTAATTAAAAAAAGCACAACATATTGCCGCTATTAAGCATTTATTTCTTAACTTTGCATAATCCGTGAACAAACCGGATTACTTCGGCGTTGCAATATTATTACACACCGGTGGCAACATCACGGATAATCACGAACAAAAACCAATAATTTTTAAACAAAAGCATCATGAAAGAATTAAAGGGAACAAAGACAGAGAAAAACCTGCAGGAAGCATTTGCAGGCGAGTCACAGGCACGCAACAAATACACATACTTTGCGTCAAAAGCAAGAAAAGACGGCTATGAGCAGATAGCAGACATCTTTGAAGAGACAGCCAAGAATGAGAAAGAACACGCAAAATTATGGTTCAAGTATCTTGAGGGCGGCGACATCAAGGATACAGCAAGTAACCTTGAAGCTGCTGCTGCAGGCGAGAACTATGAGTGGACCGACATGTATGACCGCATGGCAAAGGACGCTGAAGAGGAAGGCTTCAAGGAGATTGCAGCAAAATTCCGCATGGTGGGAGCAATCGAGAAGACTCACGAAGAGCGTTACCGCAAGCTGCTGAACAACGTAAACGAGAAGAAAGTATTCTCAAAGGACGGCGACTCTATATGGCAGTGCGCTAACTGCGGACACATCGTTATCGGCAAGAACGCTCCCAAAATCTGCCCCGTTTGCAACCATCCGCAGAGCTTCTTCCAGGTAAGAGCTGAGAATTATTAAGTTACCGTAAGTTCGGTATAATAAAATGCTTGAAAAAGTCGTGGAAGTAGGTGGTTTATTTAACTTATTGAGTTTCACCTACAAAATGTTTAAAACCATTCCACTTTTACGACTTTTTCAAGCATTTTATTATACCGAACTCAAATATAGTCAATCAACTAATGTTTTACTAATGCAATTATATTCAACTCATTTAATTTTCTTGTGGTTTTTCCTTTTCTATTTCTATTATATTATGTAATACCTGCGAAAAGGCAACCAGTCAGAAATTTATACCTGCTTGCGGTGAGCTATCTGCTTTACATGAATTTCAAACCGGTGTATGCAATTATCCTTCTTGGTGTTACGGCAATAACATTCTTTGCCGCAAGATTTATAGAATACCGCAAGGATGTGAGACTTAAGAGCAAGGGCGTTCTGACATTCGGGGTATTGCTGACCCTGCTTCCGCTACTTGTATTCAAGTATTACAATTTCATCAACGAGTCATGTTTCTCGCTGCTGAGTTCTTTCGGACTTAGATTCGAGCTTCCTGGACTTCAATATTCTGCCCATACCATGACAAGGCAACAAGCAAATAAACTTCTCAGGAAGGACTTGTGTAAGTTCTGCGCCATGTTCAGGCAGTTTGGAAAGGATTCTTTGTTGCTGGACACGCTTGCCTATAATGTCGGTCCGTACAGGCTTTTAGGCAATAAGAAGATACCAAAGAGCACTCTTGTCAAAAAACTGGAGGCTGGTAACAGGAATATCTATAAGGAGTACATTCCCTTCCGCTGCTATAAAGGCAAGGTTGTGCCGAGTATTGAATGGAGAAAAAAAGGTGGAATATCTGCTGCTTTTTGAAGAGTAAAAGAAAAGGGAGAATCTTTCAGCGTATTGCCGTCAGGTTCTCCATTTGTATATTCATGTGTTGATCAATTTCTATATAAAACTTCTGTTTGTCAAAATATAAAACCGACCATCGCTGTGACGGATGATTTTAATCTACAGAGTTTAATTTAATTGACTCCATTGCCAATTCATACTGTTCCTTTATTTTTCCAGATGTCTTGCTACAGAAAAACTTCACACGGTTTTAACAATTAAAATAAAAAAGTAATGAAGACAAAAGAAAGACGTGT
>URRR01000017.1 GCA_900550365.1 uncultured Prevotella sp.
TACTCCTTCCTACTTACTCCTTTACTCCTTACTACTTATTACTTTACTCCTTCCTCCTTTCCCTTCATCCACTCGTAAACGATAGGAATAATGAAGGCGTTGAGGAACGTAGAGGTAAGCAGTCCGCCCAGGATTACCTTGGCCATGGGGCTTTGAATCTCGTTGCCGGGCAGACTTCCGCGCAGCGCCAGCGGTATAAGAGCCAGCGCAGAGCACAGAGCCGTCATGAGGATAGGGTTAAGACGGTCGAGCGAACCGTGCACGATGCAGTGGCGCAGGTCAGTGTTGCCCTCGCCGCGCAGCATGTTGTAGCGGTTGATGAGCAGCATGCCGTTACGCGTGGCGATGCCGAACAGCGAGATGAAGCCTATTATCGCCGGGATGCTTACTTCTCCGGTGGTGAGCACGAGGGCGAATACGCCGCCGATAAGAGCCAGCGGAAGGTTGAGCAGTATCACTCCGCTTTCGAGCGCGTTCTTGAACTGCATGTACAGAAGGAGGAATATCACGACGATGCTAAGCAGCGAGGCGAGCAGCAGGGTGCGGCTGGCCGACTGCTCACTCTCAAACTGTCCGCCGTACTCCACGTGGTAACCCTCGGGCAGAGTGACCTCGGCGTTCACGCGTTTCTGTATGTCGTTGACCACGCTTCGCAGGTCGCGGCCGCTCGCGTTGGCAGAGATTACAATCTTACGCTTCACGTTCTCACGGTTGATAGTGTTCGGACCCATTGCCGAACTTACCTCAGCCACGTTGGCCAGGGGCACCTTCCGGCCGTCGGGCGTGTCAATCATGAGGTCGCGTATGCGCTCCATGTCGCAGCGGTCGTGCTCGGCTGCACGCACAACGAGGTTGAAGCTGCCGCCCTCGTCGTACACCTGCGACACCGTCTCGCCCGCCATGTGCACACGCACGAACGTGTTGAAGTCGGCCAGAGGTATGCCGTACATCTTCAGCATCTCGCGGTTGGGCTTTATCTCAAGCTCCGGACGCTCTATCTGCTGCTCCACGTTGAGGTCTGCAATGCCCTCGACGTCGCTTATGGCGGCCTTTATCTGGTTGCCCAGGTCAAACATCTTGTTAAGGTCATCGCCGAAAAGCTTGATGGCGATGCTGGCCTGCGTACCGCTCAGCATGGCGTCGATGCGGTGGCTTATGGGCTGGCCTATCTCTATGTTGGCGCCCGTTATCACGGAGAGACGGTGGCGAACGTCGTCGAGAAGCTCCTCGTGTGAGCGGTCTTTAAGCTCAAACGGCGCCTCAATCTCTGACACGTTTACGCCCAGGGCATGCTCGTCAAGCTCGGCGCGGCCGGTCTTACGCGCCACGGTCTGTATCTCGGGGATTGACATCAGTATCTCTTCGGCGCGCCGTCCTATCTTGTCTGACTCCTCAAGAGATATTCCGGGCAGCGAGCTTATGTTGATTGTGAACGAGCCTTCGTTGAACTTCGGCAGGAAGCTGTGCCCCAAGGTGAAGAACAGGCCGAGGGCAACGGCGAACATCGCGGCCGTGGTAATCACTACGGGACGCTTGTGGTTGAGCGCCCACACGAGCCAACGCTCGTAATGCTTCTTAAGCCAGCGCGCCACAAAGGCCTCCTTCGGCACGCCGTCGCCCTTCTTTCCGCCCAGCAGATAGCTGCAAAGCACGGGCGTAAGGGTGAGCGCGACGAGCGTTGAGGCTGCCAAGGCCACGATGAAAGCCACGCCGAGCGGGATAAGCATGCGCCCCTCCATGCCGCTGAGATAGAACAAGGGGATGAAGCTGACGATGATTATCACCGTAGAGTTGAGTATCGGCATGCGCACCTCACGCGACGCGTTGAACACCACGTCGAGCATGGGCAGCCGCTCGTCCTTGGGCAGCGAGCGGTTCTCGCGCAGATGTTTCCACACGTTCTCCACGTCTACAATGGCGTCGTCAACCAGCGAGCCGATGGCGATTGCCAGTCCGCCGAGGCTCATCGTGTTGACGCTCATGCCGAAATAGTGGAGCACCATGACCGAGACGAGCAGCGAGACGGGCAGCGTGATGAGCGAGATGACCGTCGTGCGGACGTTGGCGAGGAACAGGAACAGCACTATCACCACGAAGAAAGCACCCTCATAGAGCGAGTCTTTCACGTTGTCGATAGAGCTTTCGATGAAGCGCGACTGGCGGAAAATGTCCGTAGAGACGTGCACGTCGGCAGGCATGTTCTTCTTTAAGTCCTGCAACGCCGCCTCCAGACGCTCCGTAAGCTCTATCGTTCCGGTGTCGGGCTGCTTGGTTACGGTCAGCAGCACGGCGGGCTTACCTTTCTCCGAGGCCGTTCCGAGGCGCGGCATCTCGCCGCCTACCTGCACGTCGGCCACGTCGCCCAGCGTCACGGCGTCGCCGTTTACGCTCTTAATCACGGCGCCGGCCATCTCCTTCACGTCGTCCGTCGACACCACTCCGCGCACTATGTACTCGTTACCGTACTCGTAGATGACGCCTCCGTTGACGTTACGGTTCATCTGGTCAGTGGCCGCGAGCACCTCTCCCAAGGTCACGCCGTAGTGGTTCATGCGGCCCGGATGCAGCAATATCTGGTATTCCTTGACGTCTCCGCCCAGCACAGACACCTGCGACACGCCGCCCGTTGACAGCAGTCGCGGGCGTATTGTCCAGTCGGCCAGCGTCCGCAGGTCAATCATTGACGTGCTGTCGGCCGTGAGTCCTACGATAAGCACCTCGCCGAGAATCGACGACTGAGGCCCTAACGTGGGCTGACCGACGTTCTCCGGCAGGCGTTCGTTGATTGCCGCGAGCTTCTCTGACACAATCTGGCGGGCCAGGTAGATGTCAGTGTCCCAGTCGAACTCCACCCATACTACCGAGAAACCTGTCGACGAAGACGAGCGCACACGGCGAACGTGGGTGGCGCCGTTGACCGCCGTCTCTATCGGAAACGTCACAAGCTGCTCCACCTCCTCGGCAGCCATGCCGTTGGCCTCGGTCATCACGACCACCGTCGGCGCGTTGAGGTCAGGGAAGACGTCAACTTCCGTCTTTCCGGTGGTGTATATTCCGGCCACGGTGAGCAGCACCGCCGCTACGAGAACGAGCAGGCGGTTCTGTAATGAGAAATGAATTATCTTGTTAAGCATAAGCGTTGAAGAAGCCCGTTCTGTCTTTTCCGTGAAGAGAAAACAGCCCCTCCCGGCCTCCCCGGTGGGGAGGAGTAGGATGTTTGCTTTGTCGGTTTTCTGTTATCATTGTCCCTTTCACGGGAAAATCAGTAGGGCTTTTGTCTTTAATAATTATTAATGCCGGCCTCACGGTTCCTCCCCACCGGGGAGGTCAGGAGGGGCTTTTGTTTAATGTTGATGTGTATGAGCCGGAATGGCGGTGCTTGCCGACGCGAGCTTTACCTGTATCGCGCCCTCCGTAACCACTTTCTCGCCGGCCTTCAGACCGCTTTTTATCTCGACGCGCCCGCCGTCAGAGCGGCCTGCCGTTACCTCGCGGCGCTCGTAACACTCGGCGTCTTTCTGCACATAGACGTAGTGTATGCCCTGCTCATCGGTCAGGGCGGATATCGGAACGCTGATAACGTCAGCCTGTCCGCCCGTCAGTATGTACGTCTCTACAAACGCTCCGGGCATCACGTCGGCACGGTTGTCAAAGCGGAAGGTCACCGGAATGTAGGGCGAACCGTCACCGGTCGACTTGCCCGTGGCCACGAGCCGGCCGTTCATCTGCCGCAGGTCATACACGCGGTCGCTGTAAGCCGTCTTGAATCTGGCCGACGTTATCTTGCCTAACTCTGAGTAATAACGCTCCGGCACGTTAACCTTGAGATACAGGCTGCGCGTCTGCGTCACGGTCATCATCGGCTGACCCACGCTCACGTAGTCGCCTTCCTTAACTAAACAGGTCTTCACATATCCGCCGATAGGCGACTTAACGGCCACTCCCGAGCCGCCTGCCGCGCCGCCCGCAAAGGCCTCGTAGGCTATCTTCGCGCGCTCGTATTCGGCCCGTATGCTGTTAAACTCCTTCTGGGTTACAATCTTGTCCTTCACAAGTTTTGCCGCACGGTCATATTCCTTCTTGGCCGTCTGGTAGGCAACGGCGGCCTGACGCGCCGGGTCGTCCTGCAGATTCTTTGACGAAATGGTGAACACGGTGCCGCCCTTGCTTACCGCCGAGCCTTCAGTTATTCCGCGGTTGAGCTTCACTATGCCCGCAACGGTGGCCACGACGGTGGCCTCGTCGCCCGACGCGGCGAGTATCTTGCCCCCTCCGGGTATGATGCCGAAGAACTGTCCTGGCTCCACCGTGGCCGTAACTATGCCTGCGGCCTTGGCCTTCTCGGGCGATATCACAATCTCGTTGGGGTTGGCTTTGGCCTCGGCGGCATGCTCTTCAGCCCCGTGAGCGGCCTCTTCCTTGTGGCCGCATGAGGCTGAAATCATCACGCCGAGCGCTCCGATGATGAGTGTTTTGTAATTCATAATGTCGGTATGTTAGCTATTTTTGTCTGCAAAAATACAGAAACAGCAGTGCAACCCGGTTGCAATTATATATAAGAAGGGCCGGAAAGAGCGTCCCTGGGGTCTCTTGTGTGCCTCCCGTGGCGTTCTTTCCGGCCCGTATGCGGCGGTTGCCGTCAGTTGAAGAAGATATAAAGCGCAATCATCACGACGGCCAGCAGCGTCCAGCTTACTATCACGTCGCGCTTCGGCCGCTCCCTCAGCACGGTTACCTTGGTGTCTTCGTTCACCGTCTTGTCAAACAGGCTGACGATTATCATCTCGGCAATCAGTATCACGAAGATGTAGAACGAGAGCATCATGAAGTGGACGTGCTCGGCCGCTCCGGGTATTACCCAGAGGTAGAGAATGCCCGAACCGATGCTGAATATCGTGCCGAACGTGAGCGTTATGTTGGCCGCAAGGGTGGTGCAGCGCTTCCAGAACACGCCCATCACGAACACTGCGGCCATGGGCGGGGCGATGAAGCTCAGCACCGACTGGAACACGTTGAAGAGGTTCATGCCCTTGATGTTGTCGACGGCAATGGTTATCACTATCGACACCAGTGCCCCGATGATGGTAACTATCTGCCCCGTGCGTGATATCTCGGCCTGTGTGGCGTCGGGGCGGATGTTCTTCACGTAGATGTCCATGGTGAAGACGGTGCTCAGGGCGTTGAGAGCCGAGCCTATGGTGCTTATCAGCGCCGCCGTGAGCACTGCCAGAACGAGGCCCACCATGCCTACGGGGAAGAGGCCTGACACGAGCGTCATGTAGGCGTTGTCAGGCTCTATCACGGCGTTGCCGAAGAAGCCTGTCCTCGCGAGAGCGAAGCATACGATGCCCGGCACGATGTAAATGGCCACGTCGAGTATCTTCAGCCAGCCCGTGAAGTTGGCTCCGCGCTGCCCCTCGCTCAGGTTCCTGGCCGCCAAAACGGGCTGCACCATTGACTGGTCGGTGCACCAGAACCAAAGGCCCGATATGGGATAGCCCAGTAGGATGGGCAGCCAGGGGAAGTCTTTGTCGGTGTTAGGCTGGAACAGTTTCCAGTAGTCGGCCGGCACGATGTCGGGATCGGCCAGCACGGAGATGCCGCCCGTGAACGAGTCGCCGCCCAGACGGTAGATGCCGACGAACGTAAGCGTGGCCGAAACGACGATGAGCAGCACCATCTGGTACACGTTGGTGTAGGCCACGGCCTTAAGTCCGCCGAGCATGGTGAAGAACGCCGAGATGGCCAGCAGCAGGAAGGCTGACATCCACATGGGTATGCCGAACACCTGGCGGATGATTATTCCGCCGGCGAAAAGCGTCAGGGCGAGCCACGAGATGAGTATCGTTACAATGGTGTACCAGGCCAGCATGTTCCTCGTTGACTGCCCGAAGCGCAGCCCCATGAACTCGGGCAGCGTCGCCACCTTGCTGCCCAGATAGCGTGGGGCGAACACGAAGGCCAGCAGGGCTATGAACACGAAGGCGTACCAGGCGTAGTTGCCTGACACGATGCCCGTGGTGAAGCCTGCGCTTGCCGACGCGATGAGCATCGACGGGCCTACGTTGGTGCCCCACATTGAGAAGCCTATGTGATGCCAGCGCAGCGAGTTGCCGGCCAGGAATTTGCTGCTTCCGCTCTTGCTCTTTGTGCTTGCCCATACTCCTATGCCGAGGAGGATGATGAAGTAGGCGGCAAGAATGCCCCAGTCAAGTGCCTGTAATGATTGTGTGGTCATGGTATTTTTTTTAAAGTAGTTAAAGAATTTAGAGAAGTTATCACGCCCTGCGGGCGTTAGAAGTTAAAGCCATTTGCTTTTTTAGCAGACAAGATACAAGCAGACGAGCAGACAAGTTACTTGCCAACGTAACAGGCTCACCATAGCCACGTATGCAAATAACTTGTCTGCTTGTCTCTTGTCTGCTGAAAAGCATATCTCCTTGTCTGCTTGTTTCTTGTCTCTTGTCAACTGGCTTTTCCAATGAGCCTCTTCGCAACGGCCACGGCCTCGTTGGCGTTGTCGCTGTATCCGTCGGCGCCTATTTCGTCGGCGAAGGTCTGGCTGACGGGCGCGCCGCCCACCATAATCTTCACCTTGTCGCGCAGTCCGGCGTCTTCCACGGCCTTGATAACGTCCTTCATGTAGGTCATGGTGGTCGTCAGCAGGGCCGACATGCAGAGGATGTCAGCGTGGCAGGCCTTCACCGCCTCCACGAACTTGTCGCTCGGCACGTCTATTCCGATGTTGTCCACCTCGAAACCGCTGCCCTCAAGCATCGACGCCACGAGGTTTTTGCCGATGTCGTGCAGGTCGCCCTTCACCGTGCCGATTACCACGCGGCCTATTGTCGTCGACGCGCTGCCGGCCAGCAGGGGCTTCAGCAGTTCGAGCGCGGCCTTCATGGCGCGCCCCGCCATCAGCAGCTGGGGCACGAAGGCCTTGCCGTCCTGGAAGCGCTGGCCCACCTCGCCCATGGCACGTATCATCTGTCCGTTGATGATGTCCTGCGGAGCCGTGCCCTCGTCGAGCGCGCGGCGCGTGGCCTCTACGGCCATGTCGGCCTTGCCGTTGAGTATGGCGTCGTGCACGCCTTCGGCCGCCGGTCGGCCGGTCTCTGTCCGGTCGTTTTGCGAAAGGCCGTCTTTCGCGTTGCCGTTTGCCGTCTTTTGCGTTGTGATTGGCCGTCTTTCGTCCTGCGAAAGGCCGTCTTTTGCAACGCCTTGAATATCAGTGTGTTGCGCTGCCGGCTGCCAGTCGGCGGCGTTGTGCGGCGTAAGCGTCAGTCCTTTTACGGGTTCGGCTATCTCGGCCAGCCTGCGTATGTGAGCGTCAGTAGTGCCGCAGCAGCCGCCCATGATGTCGAGCACGTGCCGCTCGG
Source organism: uncultured Prevotella sp. (assembly GCA_900550365.1). Lineage (GTDB taxonomy): Bacteria > Bacteroidota > Bacteroidia > Bacteroidales > Bacteroidaceae > Prevotella. Next base: position 7,380 of record URRR01000017.1, read on the forward strand.
CTATGCCCCACATCGTGCGCTGCATCTCCTCGGGCGACAGGGCGTAGTGTCCCTCGGCGTCAGGCATGCCCGCGTTGGGGTAAAGACTTATCAGGCACTGCGTCTCCTCGCCGAGGCGTGTCAGCAGGCTTACGGCCTGAGAGGCGTCGCGGCAGCAGTTTACGCCCACCGAAAGGATGTCGTCGCCCATTACGTCGGCCACAAAGCGGCAGATGTCTTGCCCCAGCATGTTGTGCCCCTTGTCGTCGGCTATGGTGAAGCTCAGCATCAGCGGCACGCTGCGGCCTGCCTTCTGCGCCTCTAAGCGTGCGGCCTCAATGGCCGCGCGGGCGTTCATCGTGTCGAAAATGGTCTCTATCAGCAGCGCGTCAACGCCTCCCTCAATCAGCGCGGCGGCCTGTTCGGCGTAGGCGTCGAGCAGTGTCCGGTAGCCGAACGTGTGCCAGCCCGGCTGCGTTGTGTCGGTGCTTATCGAGCAGGTCTTGCCCGTAGGCCCTATCGAGCCGGCCACGAAGCGCGGCTTTGAGGGGTCGCGGCGGGTGAACTCGTCGGCCGCCTGGCGCGCTATGCGGCACGCCGCAAGGTTTATCTCGCGGCATACGCCCTCCAATCGGAAGTCGGCCATTGACACACGCTGCGCGTTGAAAGTGTTTGTCTCGATAATATCTGCGCCGGCGTCGAGGTAACGGCGGTGGATGTCCTGTATCACGTCAGGGCGCGTAAGGCACAGCAGGTCGTTGCATCCGGCCACGTTCACCGTGTGGGCTGCAAAGCGTTCGCCGCGGAAGTCGGCCTCCTTCAGCCGCCGCGCCTGTATCATCGTGCCCATTGCTCCGTCGAGGATGAGCATCCGCCGGCGTGCCGCCTCACGTATGGAGGGCTTCGCCTGCGCCGCTGTCAGCGCATTGTCGTCGCGCCGCGCCATGTCGGCAAACTCGCTCTCGGCCTTGTCTATTATGCTGCTTACGGCCTCGTCGTCGGTCATGTTGGCGTAGCCGGCCTTGCGCTTCACGGCTGGAGCCACGTCAGCCTGGCGGCTGTTCTCCTGATATTCCTCCACTATGCGCATGGCCTTCTCCACCTCCGCCTCGTTATGGAAGTCCATTTCAATGTGCACGCCGTCGCCTCCGATGTTGTCGAGCAGCGGCCGCAGCTCGTCAAGCGTTACCCAGCAGGCCATTACGCTCTTGCCCGCGGCGAGTATCTTGCGGTAAAGGTCATACCACTTGGGCGACCCTCCCTGCGGCTCGCCCACGCCCGGCGTCCACTGTACGGCGTTCAGCTCCTCAATCTCGAGCAGCGCCGGCAGGTGGTGAAGGGCGCCCACGCCGTCGAGATGGTACAGCGTATAGTCAATCTTGCGGCACTGCTCGCGGATGAACGGCTGCACGAAGCGGCGGTAGTCGTCAACGCTTATCATCGTGGAGATGTCGCTCTGCAGCTTGCTCATGCGTCCCGGCGCCCACGACGAGAAGTAGCAGAAGGCCATCTCGTCGCCTTCGCGGATGATGTCGTACAGCTCGTCGAACACCTTAAAGTAAATATCGTTGATCTGCTGCATCTGATGCTCCAGCACGTCGGGCTGCGTCACCGTGTCCATCAGCACCTTGTCGGTGCCCTTCAGGGCGGCCAGCACGTCCATACCCTCCATCAGGTCGGGCATGCCTACGTAGTAGTTGCCCTTCGCCCGGGCCTTGCAGGCCTTGAGCAAGGCCTTGTGCAGCAGGTAGTTGGGATGCTCGGGGTTAAACGTTATGTCGTCCTTGAACTCAGGGTCGGGGTGTATCCAGATAGTGTCCTCGCCTCCCTCGAACACTCCGCCCAGTATCGCCGCCAGCGAACCGGGGCCCAGCTGCGTGTTGGCCACGGGCAGCATGTCGGCCTTAAGGCAGCTGTGAGCCACGTACCAGTCGAGGTAACGGGCACGCCATTCGGGGTCAAACCACTTCTGGTTGAGGTCCTTCGGCGGTTCGGGAGCAGGCACGTCGGCGTGCGGGGCGACGCCTTCCTGAAAGTGTTCCCACATGTTCAGCACGATGCCTTTATGCCGCCACCAGTCTATGTAGTGCCGTTTGGTCTCTTCAAGATTATCTTTCCACATGTTATTAGATTTTTCTTTTATGAAAGAAATGGCCGTTACAGCGCCATTCCTTTAAAGTCTTTATCAATGATTATCACTTCAGTCTTGGTCAGGTCCATGTCGTCAGTGCAGTCAACGGGCTCGGGATAAACCGGTATCTCGGCGCCCTCACGCACGTAGACGGGCATCAGTTCGAGCGGCACCTCAAGTCCGTAAATCCACCGTCCGCCCTCAGTGCGCTCGCCGGTGAACAGGTTTACCCACCTGCCTTCAGGCAGATAAACGTCGCGCCGGCCCTCGCTGTTCATCACGGGAGCCACGAGCATGTCGTCACCGAAGTAATATTCGTCGTCGATGTGCCAGCACTGGCGGTCGTCCGGGTGGTGGAATATCAGCGCCTGGAGCACCGTAGAGCCGCCGCTTACGGCCTTCTCGCTCTCGCGTAGGATGTAGGGTATGAGCTTATAGCGCAGCTGCCACCACTTCTTTATTATCGGCGCGATGGCCGGATAGTGCCACGGCTCGCGCTTGCTGGTGCCGTGATAGCGGATATGCGACGAGAACACGCCGAACTGAGTCCAGCGAACGTACACGTCGTCGCTCACGGGTGAGTTCATGAAGTTTGGCAAAGAGTGGAATCCCGGCACGTCGTGGCTCCAGAAAGCGAAGCCCGACAGACCGAAGTGAAGCCCTCCCTTGAGCGATCCGGCCATGCCGTCCCACGAGCTGCACGAGTCGCCTCCCCAGTGCAGCGGATACCTCTGGCAGCCCGCCCAGGCAGCTCTCGCCCAGATGATGCCGTCGCCCGTCACCTCCTTTGTTACCTCGTAAGCCGCCTTCTGGTAAAGCAGGGCGTAGAGATTGTTGAGCAGTTCGGGCTTCATGTTCTTGTAAACGGCGTCCATGTGGATGTTTTCGCCGAAGTCGGTCTTTATCGCCGCCACGCCCATATTTAGCAGACGGCGCAGCAGACCCTTGTACCACTCGGTGGCTTCGGGGCTTGTAAAGTCTATTGTTCCGGCGTAGTCGAGGGCCGAGAAGTTAGAACCTTCGCCCTGTTGCTGCTTTGTCAGGGTGCAGATGTAATGGTTCTGCCGCGCCTCGTCTATCTGTTCGGCGTCCTCGGCGACGTAAGGCAACTGCCAGAGCGTCACGCGGAAGCCCTTGTCTTTCAGTCCGTGGATGAACTTCTCGGGGTCAGGAAAGCGCTCCTCGTTGAATTTCCATTCGCACAGCCAGTCGGTCTTGAACCAGCCCGTGTCAAGATGTATCACGTCACAAGGGTAGTGCTCCGCCCTCAGACGGTCGCAGATAGCGTTCACCTCGTCGGCGCTGAAGTAAGACATGCGGCTCATCCACACGCCGAAACTCCACAACGGGGGCATCTGCGGATAGCCCGTCAGGTCGCGGTAGCCGCGTATTATTTCCTCGAAAGAGTCGCCGCCGATAAGGAAAACGTCGAGCATGGCCTGGCGGCTGAGGAACTGCACCGAGCGCGTTGACATCCCCGCGAGCGACAGTTTGCCGTGAGCCGTGGTGTGATAGAACGCTCCGTACATGCGGCTCGACACGTAGAAGGGTATGTTTTTATATGTCCGGCGGTTGTTTACGCCCTGTCCGTCCTGGTTTTTCAGGTAAAACGTCTGTCCGCTGAGGTCCATTTTCATGAACCGCTCGCCCGTTCCGGCGAAGCATTCGTCGGCCTTACACTCGAACGACAGCGTGGCCCGCTCCTTCCGTCCGTCAAGTTTGCAGAAGCCTAAGGGCAGCGCGTCGTAGCGCGGAGGCGAGAAGTGGTCGTAGGCGGCGAGGCGTATCTCGCGCCGCCCGTCGGGGAAGAGGCGCATGTCAAGCGTCTCCTGAGGGTCGGGCAGCAGCGTGCTCCAGCGGTCGAGCACGGGCTCCTTCACGTTAATCTCGGCCCGCTTAACGCCCTCCGGGTCGGTTATGGTCCACACGCCGTCGCTGAACGACGCGCTAAGAGGCACCTTCCTGACGCGCCCGCTGTACTGAAGTATCTCCGAACTGTCGCTCATCTCCGCCTCGCCGAAGCCTGTGAAGAGGCGCAGTATCTTAGGTTCGTACTGCCTGATAATCAGCGTATATTCCTCTTTCGGCGCCGAGATGTCGGCCTCCATGTCGTTGGCCAGCTTCTGTTTCTGGAACGGAACGGTTACGTATATGTCGCCGTCGTGCTCATATACGGCCGTCGGCTTGTACGCCTTCCACAGCGACTCGTCACGGCGGAGGTCGGTATCAAAGTCCATGAAGTCGAACAGATGATAGTTTGTAGGTATCATATCTCTTTATTATTATTGTTTCATTACGGGCTTGTGTCAGTCTGCTGCCTGTTCCTTTACGTTCATGTGGGGGCCCGGGCGGTTATATCCGAACAGCGGCTTGGGGCACTCGTTGTTCTCCACGGTGAAGCCGTCAGAGGCCTCGTCGAAGTAAATGCAGAAGGCTCTGTCGTTGGTTGCGTATGGCGCATCGGCCGGCAGACCTATCCGGTTGCCGCTGATTACCGAGCCGGGCTGGTTAGACAGGGTGTAGATACCGCCCACATCGTACAGCTGTCGGGCGTAATTGTGGATGTAGTTGCCCGTAATACGGTTGTCGTGCATGCCGCTTTCCTTGGCCGTCCAGCCCCAGCCGACGCATATTCCTGAATAATTGACGTTCGAGATTTCATTTTGTACTATGTCAATTTCACTAACATAGCCCGCGCTTATTGCGGCGCAGCCCCAGTCCTCGTTGGCCGCGTCGTCAATGCGGCAGCCGCTGATTGTAATGTTGTCGCACATGTCTGATGGAATGGCGGGCGAGTAGGGGATGTGCGTCTCGAATCCTCCCTCGCCGAACGAGCCGGCCATTATCGCCGTGCCTCCTATGTCGGTGAAGGTGCACGAGTCAACGGCTGACGAGCTTACGGCGTAGGCAAAGTCGACGGCTGTTGCCCCTACGTGGCTGAAGCGGCAGCCGCTGAAGGTGATGCCCGTGGCAAACCGCGCCGTCACGGCGGCCTCGGGGCGGGCTATCCAGGCCTGGTTCTCAAGCTCAGCCTTATGGAACAGGCCCGGCTTGTCCAACTTATAGGCGTCGATAAGGCGGAATCCGCCCTGCAGAGTGACGTGTCCTTCACGCAAGGGGCGTGTCCATGCGGCGTGCATGAACGCCAGGTTGCTGAACGTAACGTTGCTTACCGGCCGCTCGCGCGTGCCGCCTATCACCACGAGAGTCTCCATTGCGGGCACGGTTATCTGCATCTTGTCAGGCGTGCGACCGTCTTCGGGGTAATAATAGATGCGTCCCGAGGGGTAGTCCTGATACCATTCGCCCGGCTCGTCGAGCAGTTCGAGGGCGTTGTTGAGGCTGAATGACGAGTTGCCCCGCTCGCCTCCTATAACCGGCTGGGGCCACGGATGGGCGAACTCAAGGCGGCTCTCGGGCTGGTGGAACCACACTTTGGTAAGCCCGTTGCCCATATCCTTCATCTCCCTCACGCGCAGAATGGCTATCGCCCAGCGCTGATGCACGGTCATTTCGAGCTGCCGTGCGCCGCTGAGGTCGGCCTTGGGCGTGGGTATGGTGATGCTCTCGTCACCGGGAGAGAAGGCCGCCATGCGCTCCATGCCGTACTCGCCGAACTGCGTGGCGCGCAGAGCCTTGCGCCCGTCGGCGTACATCTGGCGGGCGTACACTATGCGGTTGCCGCGTATCGGGGCGTCAGCCACCCATACCTTGCCCCTCACCGTGGCCGGCAGACGCGGGTCGTCGCAGCCCTTGCGCCAGCCCGTCACGCTAACGCCGCCGCTTATCACGGTCTCAGCGCCAGCCTCGCCGCGTATCACGGTGGGCGATTCCGGTGTGCCGCTGTCCTCCGGACGTATGAAGATAGGGCTGTCAAGGCGGTAAGTGCCGCCGCGGATGATGATGCTGATGCCGCCGCGCGTCATGTCGCTCAGGCCCAGGCGGCGCCACTCGCGGGCCTGCCTCAGGGCGGCGTCAATAGTCTTAAGGGGCGCGTCGGCCGTGCCCGCTGCGCTGTCGTTGCCGCCGGCTGAAACGTATATGTCGCCTGCCGTCACCGCGGCATGGCTGCATATAAGGATTAATGCAGTAAGGATTAATTTTCTCATTATGTTATTAGATTAAGGTGTCTGTTCCTGCCGGGCAGGGTGTTTAAGGTTGTAGAGGCTGCCAGATGCCGACAGAAGCGGCTCCGGGGCGCGTCATCGGCCTTTTAAAAGAGCCGTTCAGCCTGCCGTCAGCGCCGCTTCTGTCTGTCTGATCAGTTATTTCTTGGGTTTGCGTCGTGCCCATCCTTCCTCGCTGAAGTCAGGTTCGTCGCCCACTAATTTCGTGTTTCCGCCGTCTTTGTTGAAGAACTGCCGCCAGTCGTCCTGCCGTCCGCCGCCGGCTTCCGTGGCGTTGCGCTTGCGGCCTTTCTTCGCCGCGCTGTCGTCGTCGCGCCGTCTTGCCTTCCTGCCAGAGCCGTTGCGGTCGTCCCTGCGGCCGTCGCGGCGTGAGGCAGAGCCGCCCCTGTCGGCCTCGTTGCAGCGCACCTGGCGGCCCTTGTACGTAGTTCCGTCGAGGGCGCGCATCACCTTTGCCGCGTCCTTCTCAGGCACTTCAAAGTAAGCCATCTTGGCCATGAGGTCGATGGCGCCTATCTCCTGGCGTCCGCCGCGCATGTTGCGGTTGACGAACTGCATCAGCTCGCCGGGGTAGAAGCCGTCGGCCTTGCCCAGATTGATGAACAGGCGGCAGTATCCGGCCTCGGCCTTGTGCGAGCGTTTGCGCTCGTCGCTGGTGCGCTCTTTCTTCTTCTTGTCGCCCTTGGTGCTGGGCTTCTCTATCTCGGGCGCGTCGGCGTAGTAGGCCAGGAAGCGTCCGAACTCGCGGCTTACTATCTTCTTGATGATGTCCTCCTTGTCCATGAACTCGAAGTAACGGTTGATGTCGTCCATGAAGGGCGCTATCTCCTCCTCGTTGACGTCGGTCTTCACAATCTGGTCCATCACCTTGTAGAGCTGCTTCTTGCATATCTCCTCGGCCGAGGGTATCTCTCCCTCGACGAACTCCTTGCCGATGGTCTTCTCTATGGCGCGTATCTTCGACTTCTCCCTTGTGTGTACAATCGAGATTGACGTGCCCTTCTTGCCGGCGCGGCCCGTTCGTCCGCTGCGGTGGGTGTAGCTCTCGATGTCGTCGGGCAGTCCGTAGTTGATTACGTGGGTCAGGTCGTCTACGTCAAGGCCGCGGGCGGCCACGTCGGTAGCCACGAGCAGCTGGGTAAGGTGCTGGCGGAACTTCTGCATCGTGAGGTCGCGCTGCTGCTGAGAGAGGTCTCCGTGCAGCGACTCGGCGTTGTATCCGTCGTGTATCAGCTTGTCGGCCACCTCCTGCGTCTCTCGCTTCGTGCGGCAGAATATTATGGCGAAAATCTTAGGATAGTAGTCTACGATGCGCTTCAGGGCCAGATATTTGTCCTTGGCGTTCACCATGTAGTATATGTGGTTGACGTGCTCGGCGCCCTCGTTGCGGCTGCCTACTACTATTTCCTTCGGGTCGCGGAGGTAGTTGCGGGCTATCTTCTCAATCTCCTTGCTCATCGTTGCCGAGAAGAGCAGGGTGTTCCTGTCCTCGGGCACGCCCTCAAGTATGGCGTCGATGCTTTCAGAGAAGCCCATGTTGAGCATCTCGTCGGCCTCGTCGAGCACGACGTTCTTCACGGCCTCCAGCTTCGCCGCGCCGCGGTTCATCAGGTCGATTAGTCGTCCGGGCGTGGCCACGATGATCTGCGCTCCGTGCTTCAGGGCGCGTATCTGGTTCTCTATGGACGTTCCGCCGTACACGGGCACCACGTTGATGCCCTCCATGTACTTTGAGAAGTCCTTCAGGTCGTCGGCTATCTGGAGACACAGCTCGCGCGTGGGGCTGAGCACCAGCGCCTGCGTCTGGCGCACACGGGCGTCGGTGCGCTGCAGAATGGGTATGCCGAACGCGGCCGTCTTGCCCGTGCCGGTCTGCGCAAGGGCTATTACGTCGTTTCTGTTACCGAGCAGATAGGGGATTACTTCTTCCTGTACCGGCATGGGCTGCTCGAAGCCCAGTTCCTCGATGGCGCGGCGTATCTCCTCGCACACGCCAAGTTCTTCAAATGTCTTCAATATAAAAAAATTATGTGTAAAAAAGCCGCATGCATGCCGCCGGCGCAACAGTTGCCGCGCGGACGGTGTATAAACGGCGCTGCAAAGATAGCGCAAAAAACATTAATATCAAAATAAAAATGTGGAAAGTGGCATAATTTGCCTGCAGGTCTCTAACGGCCTGACTGTCAACGCCTTTCCAATATGCCGTCTTTTGCACGGCAAAAGGCCGCCTTTGATAACGCAAAAGGCCGTCTTTCGCAGCGCGGAAGACGGCCTTTCAGAAAATGACTGTTTTTATTCGGCGGTTATGCTTACTGTCTGCAGCGAGCCGCTGTCGTGACCTATCATGATGTCGAACGCGCCCGGCTCGAACACCAGACGGCCCTCGGCGTCATAGTAAGAGAGGTCTTTCTCGGTGATGTCGAAGCTTACCTCCCTGGTCTCTCCTGCCTTCAGCATCACGCGGCTGAAGCCTTTCAGCTCCTTCACGGGGCGCGCTATCGACGCAACGGGGTCGCGCACGTAGAGCTGCACCACCTCAAAGGCGTCTCTCTTGCCCGTGTTGGTAACACTCACCGTGGCCTTGAACGTGCGGCCCGAGCCTGTTACAGAGGGCTTGCCGTAGCTGAACGTGGTGTAAGTGAGGCCGTAGCCGAAGGGATACAGCGGGTCGTTCACGTTGTCGAGCCAGTTAGTGGCGTACTTGCGGAAGTCCTTTGTGCCTGCCGGAACGGGGCGGCCGGTGTTCATGTGGTTATAATATATCGGCAACTGGCCTACCGTGCGCGGGAAAGTCATCGTCAGACGGCCGGCCGGAGCTACGTCGCCGAACACCACGTCGCATATGGCGTCGGCCGCCTCGCTGCCTCCGAACCATACGTTGAGTATCGCGTCGACGTTATCCTGCTCCCATGTGAGCACCGTGGGGCGGCCCGAGAAGTTGAGCATAACGACGGGTTTGCCCAGCTTTACAAGCTCTTTGAGCAGCCGGCGCTGCACGTCGGGCAGGCGGAGGTCGGTGCGGCTGGCGCTCTCACCTGACATGTCGGCGCACTCGCCAAGGGCACATACGATGACGTCGGCCTTGCCTGCCACCTCAAGAGCCTCTTTCAGGAGCTGCGCGTCGTCGCCTCGCTCGATGGTCTTTCCGAACTCTGCCGCGCGCTGGCGTGTCGAGTCGGCCATGAGGTTGCATCCCTGGGCGTACAAAAGCTCGGCCTTGCCCTTCAATGCGCGCTCAAATCCCTCTTTCAGAGTAGAGTATTTGTCGGGCGTGTAGGCAACGCACCATGTGCCGGCCATGTTGGCGCGCGTATTGGCGAGCGGACCTATGAGGGCTATCTTGCCCTTGCGCTGCAGCGGAAGCAGGTTGTCCTGGTTCTTCAGCAGCACGAAGGTCTCGGCCGTTATGCGGCGTGCGGCGGCGCGGTTCTCGGCCGTGAAGATGTCAGTGGCGCGCCTCTTGGGGTCGCAGTACTTGTAAGGGTCGGCAAAGAGGCCCAGCTTATACTTGGCCTCGAGCACGCGGCGGCAGGCCTGGTTGACAGCCTCCTCGCTTACGGTGCCGTCCTTTACCGACTGCTCCAGTGTGCCGATGAAGCCCATCGAGCACATGTCCATGTCGGTGCCGGCGTTGAGCGCCATGGCCGAAGCACGCTTCAGGTCGCCGCCTACGCCGTGAGGTATCATCTCGCCTATCGAGCCGTAGTCGGTCGCAACGAAGCCGTCAAACTTCCACAGCTTGCGCAGCACGTCGTCAAGCAGCCACTTGTTGGCCGTAGCGGGCACGCCGTCGACGATGTTGAACGACGACATCACGCTGCCCGTACCTTCCTCTACGGCGGCGCGGTAAGGCGGCAGGTACTGGTTGAACATGCGCAGACGGCTCATGTCAACGGTGTTATAGTCAAGTCCTGACTCAACGGCGCCGTACAGGGCGAAGTGCTTCAGGCAGGCCATCACGTTCTCACGGCTTGAGTAGTCGCCCTGATATCCGCGTATCATGGCCCTCGCTATCTGTGAGCCGAGGTAGGGGTCTTCGCCGTTTCCCTCAGCTATGCGGCCCCAGCGGGCGTCAACACAGATGTCGACCATCGGGCTGTACACCCAGTTGATGCCGTCGGCCGACGCCTCCTTGGCGGCTATGCGCGCGGCTTCCTCCACCGCCGCCATGTCCCATGAGCATGAGAGGGCGAACGGAATGGGGAATATCGTCTCGTAACCGTGGATAACGTCCATGCCCACGAGCAGCGGAATGCCCAGCCGGCTCTGCTCTACGGCTATCTGCTGGAGCTCCTTTATCTTGTCTACTCCTTTCAGATTGAACACTCCGCCCATGCCTCCGGCCTTGATGATGCCGGCCACCTGGGTGTTCTGTGCCTGGCCGGTGGTGATGTCGCCGGCCACCTGAAGGTTGAGCTGACCAATCTTTTCCTTAAGCGTCATGCGCGACATCAGGTCGCTGACGAACTTGTCCATCTCCGCGTCTTGCGCCACGGCGGGGCATGCGAGCACGCAGGCTGCGGCTAAAGTCAATACCTTTCTTAATGCTTTCATTGATGTTTTGAGGTTTTAAACGTTGTTACACAAAAGCCCTTAAAGCCCCGGCTGGGACTTTAAGGGCTGATAATTATTTAAGGGTAAACGCCACTTTTTGCGTCAGGTTGTCGGATGCGTTGCCGATGAGAGCCTCAAAGCGGCCCGGCTCGGCTGTCCATGCGTGAGCCTTGTCGTCAAAATAGCTGAGGGCGTCGCGGCCTATCGTCATGCTTACTTCCTTGGTCTCGCCGGGCTGCAGGCTTACTTTCCTGAAGGCCTTAAGCTCCTTGTAGGGGCGCGGCAGCGACGACTCGCAGTCATGTATGTACAGCTGCACCACCTCGGCGCCGGCCTTCGTGCCGGTGTTGGTAACGCTCACGGTGAACGTTATGCTGTCGTTGGCGGTCAGCCCGGCCTTGTCTGCCGTGGCCTTTCCTATCTTAAAGGTTGTGTAGCTGAGGCCGTGGCCGAAGGCGAAGAGCGTCCTTGTCTTCTCTTTGTCTACCCAGCGGTAGCCCGTGAAGATGCCTTCCTTATACTCCTCGTCGATGATTTTCCTGTCGGCGCGCCATGTTCCGGGGTATGTTCCGAGCTTATGCGCGGGCACGTCGTCAAGCTGCTGCCACCACGTGTAGGGCAGTTTGCCCGACGGATTGACACGTCCCGTCAGCACGTCGGCCAGCGCCTCGCCAGCCGTTGAGCCGAGGAACCAGCCCTGAACGATAGCCGCCACCTTGCCGCTCCACGGCATCGCCACGGGGTTGCCTGATATGTTGACGAACACGAGGTGCTTGTTTACCTTGGCAAGAGCCTCGACCACGCGGTCCTGACCGTACGGCAGGCCGTACTGTTTGCGGTCGTGGCCCTCCGCATCCTGGTAATCGCTCTTGTTAAGTCCGCCGAAGAAGATTACGCAGTCAGCGCTCTTGGCCTTCTCTACGGCCTCGGCTATAAGCTCGTCGGCCGTGCGCGGGTCGTAAAGACGCTGCTTGGCCACCACGCCGTTGTACTCGCCCGTAGTGTCGCCGACGTATCCGCGGGCATACTCAACGCGTATCTTGTCGCCTAAATACTGGCGCATGCCCTCGAGAGGGAGCGTCTCTCGCTGCACCTTTAGCGACGAGCTGCCGCCGCCTACGGTCATCATCTTAATCGCGTTCTCGCCTACCACGAGCACACGGAGCGCCTTCGTGGTGTCAAGAGGCAGCAGATTGCCCTTGTTCTGCAGCAGAACGATGCCCTCGCCGGCTATCCGGCGCGCCGTGGCATAGTGTGCCTCAGAGTTCATCGAGCCGAGAGGGCGGTGGCGCTTCATCGTCGTGCGGAAGAAGAGACGCAGCACACGGCGCACCTTGTCGTCAAGTTCCTTGGTGGTAAGCTCGCCCTTCTGTATCATCTCCTTGTACGGACGGGCGAGGTAATAGTTGTCGTAGGCGTTTGAAGCGCCGAACGACAAGCCGTCAGTCCACGTTCCGAACTCCATGTCGAGCCCGTTCTCAACGGCCTGGCGGGTGTCATGCGTGCCGCCCCAGTCGCTCACCACGACGCCGTCATAGCCCCATTCGCCTTTCAGGATGTCGTTAAGCAGATACTTGTTGTGGCAGTTATGCTGGTCTTTATAAAGGTTGTAGCCGCCCATGAGGCCCCATGTGTGCCCCTCCTTGACGGCCGCCTTGAAGGCGGGAAGATATATCTCGTAGAGCGCGCGGTCGTCAACGACGGCGTTAACCTGGTTGCGGTACTCCTCATCGTTGTTCAGTGCGAAGTGCTTCACACACGCGGCGACGCCGTTAGACTGAAGTCCGTGGATGTAAGGAACCACCATTCGTGAGGCGAGATACGGGTCCTCGCCCATGTACTCGAAGTTGCGGCCGCCGAGCGGGGTGCGCATCATGTTGACGCCGGGGCCGAGAATCATGTCCTTCTCACGGTAACGCGCCTCCTCGCCGAGGGCCACTCCGTAGATAAGCGACATCTGCGGGTTCCACGTAGCGGCAAGACACGTCAGCGCGGGGAAGGCCACGCACGAGTCGTTAGTCTGTCCGGCCTGCATCCATTCGTCCCAAAGCACGTCGGGACGGACGCCGTGAGGGCCGTCGTCGGTCCAGAACTCGGGTATGCCGAGACGTGCCACGCCGGGCGAGCTGAACTTGCTCTGGGCATGGATGACGGCGATTTTCTCGTCGAGAGTCATGCGGCTGAGGGCGTCCTCTATGCGTTCCTCCATGGGTTTTGTATCGTCAAGATATACCGGCGGTGTCTGGGCGATAGCCACGGTGGCAGAAAACACCGCGAGCACGGCCGTTGTAATAGTCTTTTTCATTATTCTTTTTATGTTTAGATTAATGTTGTTTTACTTCTTTAAGGCGTCATTCTGTCTTTTCCTGAAAAATGGTTTACAGACTTTGTATAAACAAGCTACATCGACTTACACATTCAGTTTATCCATGCTGAAAGGGTTTTCTCACCCGTCACGACGTGAAACAGCTTCAGTTACGGTGAGTGTGCTTCGTCTACGGCTCCGCCGAGCGGTAGACCGAAGGCGATGCAAAGTTACTATTTTTTACGTCATCGGCATCACCTGCGGCAGTTTTTTTACATCTCCACAGGTATTTTTATTCCCCGGTCTCCGCATGTGTAGCCCTGGCGTCTTGCAACCTATTGCCTGAGACCGATTGACTTTATATATGAAGCCTGCGGCCGGCAGTTGGTGAACTTGATGTTCTCAAGATACTGCGACAGTATGCGCCGGGCCTCATCTTGTGACGGACGGGCGCGGCGGATGTCGTCAAACGTGGTGCGGTCTGCCTCTGAAAACTTCACCACGACGCTGTCCCAGCCCTCCGGACGTACAACGGCGTTCATGCAGGAGTTGTCCACCTTCTTGTACGGCCAGAACGTATAGCCGATGTTGTTGTCGCGGAGCGTCTTCACGAAGTCGGCCTGCCACTGGTCAGTGTTGTGCCCCAGCTCGCCCATATACATGGGCAGACCGGTCAGGTCGCGGAAATCGATGTAGCTCTTTATTGCCTCAGCCGTGGCCGGACCGCCGTAGCGGTGGCACGTGTACATGATGTTCGCGTCGAACTTCCAGTCTGTGAACATGCTGAAATCGCTGTTCCACTGCGCTCCGCCGAGCAGTATCACGTGATTGTTGTCAATCCGGCGTATGGCCTCAACGGTGCGCTTGTAGAGCGGTTCGAGGCGTTTGTTAAGCTCGGCCTTGTTCTCAAAGTAGTGGGCTATCGGCTCGTTCATCAGCTCGTAGCCGAGGATTACCGGCTCGTCCCTGTACCGTGAGGCGATGTCGCACCATATCCTGATGAACAGCCGCTGACTTTCCTCGCTCTCGAAGAGCCACGGATAACCGTGGCCGTTATCTATGTTGTCGCCCGTCTGGCCTCCGGGGCAGTCGTGCATGTCAAGAATAAGGTAGAGCCCGCTCTCACGGCACCACTCCACCACGCTGTCAACGCGGGCAAAACCGTCCTGAGCTGCGGACAGACCCATGTAATCCTCGTCAGTGAACAGCTTGTAATTGAACGGCAGACGCACGGTGTTGGCGCCCGTGGAGGCGATGTAACGTATGTCGTCACGGGTGATATAGTTGTCCTTGAAGGCGCGCCAGAAGGCGGCGGCGTCGTCCGGTCCGACCAGCTCTTTGAGCATAAGGTCAATCATCCACTCGCAGTTGGTCTTCTTAAACCCGAACATGTAGCCCTCAGGATTGAGCCAGTTGCCCAGGTTGGTGCCCGTGATGTAGAGCCGCGAGCCGTCTGGTTTCACCAGATTGTGACCCTGAACGCGTACGAAACGGCCCGAGGCAACAGCCACGGTGGCGACGAGGCTCAGCACGAGAGCCGACAGAATCTTTCGCATTTGCATCATTGTTGTCATTAATAAGGGCCGCTGCCGTCCGGCATGCCGCAACGCCTGGGCATGCGGACTACCGGTCGGGAACGGCCCCAACAGGTTAGTTATATCTTACATCTATTTCTGGAACACACGCACGTAGTCAATCTCCATAGTGGCGGGCAGGCAGTTCTCGTCGACGCCCTGCTGGCCGCCCCACGCGCCGCCCCAGGCCAGGTTGAGGATAACGTAGAAGGGCTGGTCGAACGGCCAGGCGTCAGTGCCGGTGCCGTCGTTGACATACGTGAGCAGCTCCTCGCCGTCAACGTAGAACGTCATCTGGTCGGCCGACCACTCGAGGGCATACACATGGAAGTCAGTGTAGGCCGTGGACACCGTCGTGCGGGCGCTCTCTATGGCCGTGCCTCCGTTGTTGTACTTGTTGCAGTGGATAGTAGAGACTACCACGTTGGGGTCGTATCCTACTGACTCCATTATGTCAATCTCGCCGCATCCGGGCCACTGGCCGCCCGCAACGGGCATCATCCAGAACGCGGGCCACGTGCCCTTGCCCTCGGGCAGCTTGATGGCGGCCTCGATGTAGCCGTACTGCCAGCCCGTGTTACGCTCGGCGTAGAGACGTGCCGACTTAATGTTGTCGCCGTCTTTCATGAGGTTTATCTTCAGCGTACCGTCTGATACAACGGCCACGTCGTTGTCCTGCACGTAGCTCTGCAGCTCGTTGTTCACCCAGCCCGGGCCCTGAATCTCGTAAGTCCAGTCGCCGCCGAGGGCCGTGCCGTCAAACTCGTCGTTCCATACGAGAGTGTATCCTTCAGGCACCGTGATTTCAGGCTCCTCGGGCTCTACGCCCTCCTGGTTTACGGTAACGCTCTTGCGCGTGCCTCCGCACCATACGGTGACGTAGCCCGTGCGTGCCGTCGTGTCAGTGTTCTCAGCCACGCTGACGGTCAGAGTCTCGTTATGGCTTATGGTGTTGGCCGGCGTCACGCTCAGCCAGTCGTCACTGGTGTAGGCTGTAAACTCATGATCAGTGGTAACGTTGACGGTGAACGTCCGTGCCTCGGGCGTAAGGTTGAACTCTGTCTGCGAGAATTCAACCGTCTGTGACGCCGACGCATACTCGGTGTCGCGGTCATCGCTGCATGACGTGAAGCCTAGCGCAGCCGCCAGTAATACGCTTAATATCATCTTGGTTTTCATCTTCTTTTGTGGTTTTTAGTTTTGTTTTGACTTATTGTCATCGTCCCGCTCATCGCCCCGGGGTAAGCCTCGGCTTTGCAAAAGACCGTCTTTTGCGTTGCGTTTTGCCGTCTTTTAGCGTGTAAAAGGCCGCCTTTTGCAGGCCCAAAGACGGCCTTTCGCAAAGCGTTGGCTATCAAAGAGTTATGAAACAGGTCTATTAAAGCTCGTTATTGGGCCGTCTTCTGCAGCACTATGTTGTTCACGGTTACCGTTGTTCCGGCCTGGCATCCGCCGAAGTCGAGCACGAGTGTCAGCGCTCCAGCCGCTCCTATAGAGAGCGTCTGTGCAGGCATCTTCAGTACATATTCCTCATACGGAGCAAGGTTTACACGCTCGGCAAAGAAGAAGTTGTTATCATCTGAAGAGTCAGTCAGCTTAACGGTAGCTCCATTCAATTCCTTGTCAGACATCAGCGTGCAGCTGAAGTCGTAAGGAGTGGCCGCCTCGCCGGGTATCGACGTGATGAGCTTTACCTGTGCCTGCCACTGGTCTGTGGTAGCCTCGGGCAGCGTTACGGTGTAAGTTCCGTTCCCGGCGCTGAATCCGGGGTCAGCTATCTGTGCCCATCCGGGAGCGTAGTAAAACTCTGTGGTGTAACCACCGGTATCGTCAACGTTGGTCTTCCAGAGGTTTGTTGCAGCGTCATAGTCGTAAACGGTGTCGTCTTCTTCATCCTCTGAAGGCTGTTCATCCTCTGAGGGAACTACCGTGCCGTCGTCGTTGGCATGGTCTTTCAGTACTATGTCACTCATAGTTACTTGAGTGTTCTCCGGGTTTCCGCCGAAGTCGAATACTACGTCTATCTGGCTAATGTCGATACCCGGCATGTCGCTCTTGTAGAACACGTACTCCTCATATGCCTTAAGGCTGACTTTTTCCTCAAAGTAAAGGATGCCGCTGTTATTTGTGTCACACAGCTTAACGGTAACGTTGTTGTGGTCAACATTTGACATCAGCTTGCAGCTGAAGTCATAGTTACTGGTGGCAGAGGTGGTCATGTCCGTATGGAAGAACACCTGTGCCTGCCACGTTTCGCTCGTAGCCGTGGGCAGGGTTACGGTGTATTCGTTGTCACCTACCGTCATATCCGGAGCGGGCAGCTCAGTCCACGATTCTCCCGTAGCATAGAAGAACGTATTGGTGAACTGACAGTCCTTAAACATGTTGAACTCACTGTTGGGGTCGAATCCGTCGAAGACCTGTTCCTGGCCTGCACTGGTCAGGATGAAGTGCCATGCGATGTCGGCGTTCTCATAGATAAGCACGAGCTTCGAGCCGGTTATGCTCTCTACGCGGAAACGCGGATTGTTATACTGGTCGTCGCAGGAGATGTACGGGAAGAGTGTTCCTGCCGGGAACACGAGGTAAACGTCGTCGCCCTCGCCGATAATCTCGAACGTTGAGGTCTGCGCCTCGGTAGGAGAGTCAAAGTCGTTGCCGTCATTGGGGTTGCCCGTCATCACCGTACAGCCATTATTGACGAATGTCAGGCCGTCTTCACCGGGGCTGTAGGTGTACGTTCCGTCAGCGCTGAAGGTTATCTCGTCATCATACAGACCCGTGTTCTCCTTCTCGTTGGGCTGTGCCGAGTACCAGTTAGTACCGTCTGTACCCGGCTCACCGCAACCGATATGCGCAGCCTCGTCGTTAGCTATGCGCCATGTCTTGCCGCTGAGGAGAGTGTAATACATGTCATAGTCAACCAGAGAGTTGTCAATGTGGAACGTAACCGAGCCCATGCCCTGGCTCATTCCGTTGCGGTTACCCACGCGGTAGTTAAGCACATAGTCGCCGGCCGCGTTGACAATCTTGCTGTATCCGTTTGTGGTAGAGTAAGGATTGCTGCTCTCCCACGTCATGTACCATATCGGGTAGATACCTTCGCCCGCCATGTTGAACGTAGCCTGGTTGGTAGTCTGGTCTACGTCCACAGTCACCTGTGCCTGTTCAGCCAGCGGCAGGCCGTTTTCTGACAGTCCGTCGATGTCGTCAGGCGAGCACGATACCGTCGCGAGCGAGAGCGTCAGCGCACCCATCGCTCCGAATATATAATACTTTAGCTTTTTCATTTTCGGTGTCTTTTACTGTAAGGTTAATAATTGTTCTGCGTGAGCGTGCCCTGTGCGGCGTCAATCTCGGCCTGCGGTATGGGCAGATACTTCTTGCTTTCGCTCCACGTATTGGTGCGGTAGCCGTACTGGTCGGGCACAAGCGTGGTTGCGGCCTTGCCTGTACGCACGAGGTCCCAGTAGCGTTTGCCTTCGCCTACGAACTCAAGGCGGCGCTCGTTGATGATGTTGTCAAGCGTCGGGTCAACCTGGTCGGTCAGTCCGGCACGGCTGTGCACTCTGTTGAGGTACTGGCTTGCCAGCCCCGTGTCGCCTCCCGTGCGTACCAGCAGCTCGGCAGCGTTGAGCAGAGTCTCGGCATAGCGGTAGACGCGCAGGTTGTTGTTGAAGTTCAGGTCGCCGTCGGCAAGCTGGCCCTCAAGGTTGGCCGTCCTGGCGATATACTTGCCCAGGAAGTAGCCTGTGTCCTGATAACGGTGCTCATATGTGCCGTGTGCTTCGGCGTCAAAGCAGGTTACGTCGCGGCGCTCGTCGCCGTCAGCATACATCTGGAAGGTCTCCAGACGCACGGGAGCGAAGCCCCAGCCCTGGTCTATGCCCTCGGTGTCGCCCTCGTTGGCTGAAAATCCGTAAGGCGTTATGAGCCTCGGCAGACATGTTCCGCCGGCTACGAGCGGGCCGCTGTATGAGCGTACGGCGTTCTGTGACTTGTAGTTGATTTCAAAAATAGACTCCTTGCCCCACTCGCCGGTCTCCTCGAATATTGCCGCATACGAGTCGAGAAGGTCGTAAGAGGGGTCGTTGATGATTTCCTGCATGTACTGCAGGGCCTTGGCGTAGCGGCTCTCGTCGTTCTGATACATCACCATGTCGGCGTAAAGCATGTAGGCCATGGCCTGCGAAACCTTGCCCACGTTGCTCTCGGTGCCTGCGTCTTCCCACTGCATCGGCAGCGCGTCGGCGTTGATTACGTCCTCAAGGTCGGTGATGACAGCCTCATACACATCGTCGGCAGACTTCTGCTCGGCGAGGTAAGGAAACTCAAGGTTGTCCATGTAGAAAGGTATGTTGCCCCAGAACTTCCACAGATTGCAGTAGTAATATGCTCTGAGCACGCGTGCCTGGGCGTTCCATGAGGCCTTGTTCTCGTCGCTTATGTCGTCGGCAGCCCAGCCGATGTAGGTCAGCACGTCGTTGCAGCGCTTCACGCCGGTGAACTCGCAGGTCCACAGACCGCTCATGCAGTTCTCCGGATTGGCCTCGAAGTTCATCATGAGGTGCCAGTACTGGTTGTCGGTACGGTCAGAACCGCCCACCCAGATGTCGTCAGCCATGATGTCGCTCATTATGTTGACGGGGTTATACTGACTGCCGTCCCAGTCGGGCCAGTGCAGCGGATCGTAGGCCGCGACAAGCGCCTCGTAGACGTGGTCCTCGGTTGTGTAATATTCTTCTATCGGGTTCTGCGTCGGCGGAGTGACCT
Source organism: uncultured Prevotella sp. (assembly GCA_900550365.1). Taxonomy (GTDB): domain Bacteria; phylum Bacteroidota; class Bacteroidia; order Bacteroidales; family Bacteroidaceae; genus Prevotella. Next base: position 26,823 of record URRR01000017.1, read on the forward strand.
CGAGGAAGTCGTCACTGCAGCCGGTGGCAACCACTGATACGGCCAACAGCAGGCCGGAAAATATCTTGATAGTCTTCATTTTATTATCTGTTTTTTAGTTATCGCGGGTTTTGCGGCGCGTGGCCGGCGGCCTTTCGCTGTCCGCCCGGCGTGCGCATGTGCCGCTACAGCCGCTCAACCGTTGTTTGAATTTAGAACTCCAGGTTAAATCCTACACGCCAGACGCGGGCCTGGGGGTAAACGCCGTAGTCAACACCGAGCGACGTTCCGCCTGAGGATATTTCCGGGTCAAAGCCGTGGTACTTGGTGAATGTAAAGAGGTTCTCGGCCGATACATATACTCTAAGCCTGTTGATGAACACCTTCTGAGTAAGATTCTGGGGCAGAGTGTAGCCCAGCTCGATGTTCTTAAGGCGCAGATAAGAGCCGTCATAGACGTAAAGGTCAGAAGATTTCCAGTTGTCTGACGAGTCGCCGACGATGAATATCGGGTACTTGTCTGACGTGCCGGGGCCTGTCCAGCGGTTAAGCATCCATGAAGGCAGGTTGGTAGAGCGGATGTCTATACGGCGGGTGGCGTCGAATACGTCGTTGCCGGCCGTGCCCTGCCACATCATCGCGAAGTCGAAACCGCGCCATGCGGCGGTGAAGTTAAAGCCGAAGGTCCAGTCGGGCATGCCCTTACCTATCTTAGTACGGTCGTTGTCGTCAATCGTTCCGTCGCCGTTGATATCTACGAAGCGCACGTATCCGGGCTTTGCGTCAGGCTGGATAAGCTCACCGTCGGCATTGACGTAAGAGTTGACCTCGTCCCATGTCTGGAAGATACCGGCTGTCTTGAGTCCGTAGAAGTAAGGGAAGGGCTCGCCGTTAGACGCTCTCGTGATGGTGCCTACGCTCTGGAAGCTGTCATAGTTGGCGTAACCGGTGTCGTTGCCGAGGTTGATCAGCTCGTTGTGCAGGTAAGAGAGGTTGCCGCGGAAGTTGAATGTGGCGTCGGCAATGTTGAACTTGTAGCCGAGCTCAAACTCCACTCCGGAGTTCTCCATTGAGCCGACGTTGCCTATAGGCTTGGTCTCGCCGACGTATGAAGGTATGGCCATGGTCATCAGCATGCCGTTGGTCTTCTTCTTGTAATAGTCAACGGTGAAGGTCAGGGCGTTGTTGAAGAAGCCGAGGTCGAGGCCGATGTCGGTCTGTTCAGACTCTTCCCACTTGAGGTCCTGGTTAGAGAGGCCGTTAGGCTTTACGCCGTTGATTACGTTCTCGCTGTTGCCGAAGATGTAGTTGTTGCCCGTTGACGTGAGCACTACGTAGCGGAAGTCGTCTATGTTCTCGTTACCGTTCTTACCCCAGCTGAAGCGTACCTTCATGTTTGACAGCCATCCGGGGCGCTTCTCCATGAATTTCTCGTTGGTGATGTTCCATCCTAAAGAGAAAGAGGGGAACGTAGCGTACTTGTTGTTGGAGCCGAAGCGGCTTGAACCGTCGCGGCGTACAGTGGCCTGAAGCATGTAACGCTCGGCGTAGTTGTAGCTCAGGCGGGCGAACATTGACGACAGCGTGTGGGGATTTGACGGTCCGCCCCAGCCGTCGCGGTCGCCGTTCTCAGCCAGACCAGACGCGAAGTTGATGTAAGGTTTGTTCTCGTCGATAAGATAGTTGCGGCTTGCGCCGAGGGTCCAGCCCGTGTTCTTCATCGCAGACTGTCCGAGAACGACGTTGAACGTATGGTCGCCGAAGGTCTTGTCGTAGGTCAGCACGTTCTCAATCTGCCATACCGTGCCGCGGTCGCTCTCCTGGCTTGCCGACGTCTTGTTTGAACGGTTGTTGCCCGAGAGGTAGTAAGTAAGGGTGTGGCTCTCGCTTCCCCAGAACGACATGTCGGCTCCGTAAGAGATGCGGTACTTCAGTCCGTCCCACAGCTGCAGCTCGGCGGCGAAGTTGGTGACGAACTTATGGCTCCAGTTCTGCGCTCCCGGCAGTGAGAGAGCCATCATCGGGTTTACCATTTCGTTGTAAGTAGCGCCCGGGATGGTGTACGGATTGCCGTTGGCATCGTATATCGGGCGGTAGTATCCGGCCTGAAGCTCAGAGTAGTAGGCGTCCTGTTCCTCGGCAGCCTCGCCCGTAAGGGTAGGCGTAAGGATAGGAGACAGGGCGAGAGCCGAGCCGAGCGGCGAGCCGTACTGTGAGTTTACTTCAATGTCTTTTGACTTTACGCGGGCGTAAGAGAGGTTCACCGTGATGTCGAGTTTGTTGAGCCAGTTGCGCTTCTTTGACTCGTCGAAGATGTTGAACTTGGTGTTGCTGCGCAGCGAGAGGCGCTGGTAGTTGGAGCGGTCATAGTTTCCGCCGATGATACCTTCCTGAGTGTAGTAACCCAGAGAGAGGTAATAGTTGACCTTGTCTGACGCTCCGCTTACCGTGATGTCATGATTCATCACGGGGGCGTTGTCATAGAACAGCTCGTCCTGCCAGTCGGTGCCCTCTCCGTAAGAGTAAGGGTCGGCATAGGGAGCGTCCATTCCGGCGTTGAGATAGCCCTCGTTCATCATTACGGCATACTCAGTGGCGTTGAGCATGTCGCGCTTGCGCCACTTGCTCTGCCAGCCGTAAGAGAAGTTGTAGTTCACCTTTACCTTGCCCTTCTTGCCGCTCTTGGTGGTGACGAGCACTACTCCGTTGGCCGCACGTGCACCGTAGATAGCGCCAGAGGCGGCGTCCTTGAGCACCTCGATGCTCTCGATGTCGCTCGGGTTTACGAAGTCGAGACCGCCCTCGATAGGCATTCCGTCAACGATGTAGAGCGGGTCAGAGTCGTTAATTGTACCGATACCGCGCACGCGTATCTGCGCTGCGGCTCCCGGCTGGCCTGAAGATGATGTTACCGTAACGCCGGCGGCGAGGCCCTTCAGGGCGTTGTCCATGCGGACGGGCGCCGTCATGCCCAGCTCGTCAGAGCCTACCTTGGCGATAGATGCGGTAACGACGCTCTTCTTCTGTACGCCGTAACCTACCACGACAAGCTCGCTGAGCGTTGCGTTGTCCTCTTTAAGTACGATGTGCATGTTGGCAGCGGCCTTTGTCTCAACCGTCTTGTAACCTATGTACGAGATAGTGATGTCACTGCCCTCGGGCACTTGCAGCTTAAAGTTTCCGTCAAGGTCGGAAACTGCGCCCTTTGACGTTCCCTTCTGGAACACCGAGGCGCCGATTACCGGCATGCCCTGGTCGTCGACTATCTGGCCCGAGCATACGAAGTCTTGGGCAGACGCTGTGACTGATACCAAGGATACCAATAACGTCAGGATAAATAGCTTAATTTTTTCCATTGATAAAGATTTTGGTTTTGTTTAGGTGTTTTCACATTTCCGTTGACAAAATTATTTAAAAGAGTATTATAAAAAAAGCCCGCAAATATAAAAAGTGGACGCCGGCATGTAACATCATGTACGTAAAACTCTGGATGTCAGCACTTTAATTGGCGCAAGGCTTCAGTAAAAAAGTGGATTGATAATAATTGATGAAATTACACTTATTAAGAGATTTTTTGGTAAAATGAGGTTTTTATCTGTAATTATCGGCTCAAAATTTACAATTAATAGTTCATAATTTATAATTCATAAATTGCGTAACTTGGTATTTGCGGATTAGCAGTCAGCAGGCGTGAGTATCCGGATGTGTAATCCGTTAAAAAGGCTTGACTTTTTTTCAGGATTTCAAATCCCGGTACTCAATTCCGGCAGATTACACATATGCCGGAACGAAAGGCGGTTCATCCGCAGTTCAGGTGTATGACAAATAATTATTATCGACGAAGAAAACACCCGCTTGTAGGGACATAATTTATTATGTCCGCACGCCACGAAGGGGCGTATGAATTAAGATAAAAGTGAAAAGTTAAGAGTGAAAAATGGTCTTCGGCGATGATAAAACCGTGCGGGATATGTTTCTGCGAAACATGCGGACATAATAAATTATGTCCCTACCGGAGGGTGTTTACTGCCACATTTATGCCTTAACTTTATATACCTGAATTGCGGATGACCCCCGAAAGGCGGCAAATCGCGCGCCAAAAGGCCGTCTTTTAGCTTGCGATTTGCCGTCTTTTGCAAGGCGAAAGACGGCCTTTTGTAAACCATTGAATATCAATGATTTATCAGACCGCACGCCTCCCGCGTATCCAGACACCTTAATTCTCCTTACTTATTTACTCCCTTACCCCTTATTAATAGCTAAAATTACTCCCTCCCTTACTCCTTACTACTTCCTCCTTCTCTCCTTTCTACTTACTCCTTTTTCTCCTTCCTCCTTACTACTTCTCTCCTTACTACTTCCTCCTTCTCTCCTTTCTCCTTCCTCCTTCTCTCCTTAAAAATAAATCATTAACATAAAATTTTGCAGGTTCATGATATTGTTTTAATTTTGCAACATCTATCTTTGTTTAATTCTTTCATGAAAAATATTATCAGGAAAATATTCTTTACGCTGTTGTTTACGGTGCAGATGCTGCCGGCAGCGGCACGTGGCGGCACGCGTGCCGACTCGGTTTACCGCTGCATCGACAAGGCCATCGACAGCACCGGCGTGTATATCGGTGTGCGTGAGGCACGCATCGGCATCAAGCGCGACGGCTACCATGCAGCCAAAGGTCACGCCGCGCGGTATGCGGCGGCCATGGACCTCTACAGCGAGTACAGGCCTTACATGAACGACTCGGCCCTGATATGGCTGAGCCGGGCTGAGGATGAGGCGCGCCTCGGCGGCAATCCTGCCGGCGTTAACCACTGCCGTGTGCTGACGGCCTACCAGTGTTCCACCACCGGAATGTACACCGAGGCCGGCGACATACTGGCTCTTGTTGACAAGCAGGCGCTCACCCATGAGGGGCTCATTGATTATTACATGGCCTGCAACCACCTTTACAATGACCTCGGATATTACACCAAGATAGAGTTTCTGCGTAAAGAGTATTATACCAAGGCAAGGCTTTATGCCGACTCTCTTATCTCAACGGCCGGCCTGGGCGAGGACATAGCCCTCGAGCTGCTTGAGACGCGGGCCTATAACGCCGGCGACCTGAAGACCGCCCTGCGCTACAGCGACATGCGCCTGCGCCTCGCCGCCCCTGATTCTCACAGCTTTGCCGTGGTGGCCTTTTACCGTTACCTTGATTACAAAATGCTGGAAGACACCGACGAATGGACCTACTGGCTTGCCATGTCGGTGCTTAACGATGTGCGCAATGCCGTGATGGACCAGGCCGCCATGTGGGAACTGGCCAACCATATGCTCACGACGGGCGACATAGAGCGGTCATACCGGTACATCAACTTTGCCTCAGAGTGCGCCCTGAGGTTCAACACGAGGCTGCGCAACTACCAGATAACGCCCATAATGCAGGCCATTGACAACATTTACCAGATACAGAGCAGGAAGGAGAACACTTACCTCAAGATAGCCATTGCGCTTACAACGCTCGTCATGCTGCTCGTGCTTGTCTTCGTGGCGTACCTCAACAGGCAGCGCCGCCGCCTCGCCCAGGCACGTAACGAGCTGAGCGATAAGAACGGACAGTTGACCGCCCTCAACGCCGACCTTAAGCACGCGCTCGACGAGCTTGACACGTCTAACCGGCAACTTACCTCCACCGGCTACATGCTGGCCGACGCCGTGGCCGGCCTTGACGAGAGCAACAGAGTGAAAGAGAAGTACATCGGCCTCTTCCTCCGCCACTGCTCAAAGTATATCGACCGCATGGACGCCATGCGCAAGGAGTTTGCCGCCATGATGAAAAACAAGCGTTACGCCGAGCTGTACGACCTGCTCAGGCGGCAGGGCTTCCGCGACAGGGAGCAGGAGGAGCTGTTCGAGATATTCGACTCTACGTTCATACGCCTCTTCCCGACGTTCGTCGACGAGTTCAACATGCTGCTGACGCCTGAAAACCGCATACATCTTGCTGACCAGTCGAGGCTGACCACGGGCATACGTATCTTCGCCCTGATACGCCTCGGCATTGATGACAGCTCGAAGATAGCCGAGTTTCTGCATTACTCGGTCAACACAATATATAATTACAGGGCCAAGATAAAGAACGGCGCGGCCGTTGACCGTGATGAGTTTGAGAACCTCGTGAAGAGCATCGGACAGCCTCCGAAAGCCTCCGGGGGGGGTAAAATTAATAATGCCGGTAATGACTGACAATCGTGGAAATATGTCGCTGCGCGCGGCTATGCGCTTTACGGCTGCGTGATTATGCCGCTCTGGCGTTACAATATGAATCATGCCGCCTGCCGTAACGGCGTGTATGGATAAATGAAAATAACTTAAGATAAGGATATGAAGATAGCAGTATTTTGTTCGGCAAACTCTAATATTGATGCCGGATACTTCAAGGCGGCTGACGAACTGGGCCGCTGGGCCGGCGAGAACGGCCACACCATTGTGTTCGGAGGGTGTAACCTGGGGCTTATGGAGTGTGTTGCCAGGGCGGCGCGCGAGGCCGGCGGGCGCACGATAGGCGTTGTGCCCTCGATAATCGAGCGCGGAGGCAAGGCCAGCGACAACATGGACGTGACCATCCCCTGCGACAACCTGAGCGACCGCAAGGACCTTATGGTGGCGCAGTGTGACGTGGCCGTGGCTCTGCCCGGCGGCGTTGGCACGCTCGACGAGATATTTACAATGGCGGCGGCCGCCTCAATCGGTTATCACCATAAGCGCGTGATACTTTACAATGTCAACGGTTTCTGGAACTCGCTCGTCGCCCTTCTCAATGACCTTAAGGCCAAAGGCGTTATCCGTGACGGCTTCGACCGTGACCTGCTCGTGGCCGACAGCCTTGAAGAGGTTGTGAGAAGGGTTGAGGAGAAGGAGTAAGTAAAAGTAGTTAAAGTAGTAAGTAGGAAGGAGAGAAGGAGTAAGTAGAAGTAGTTAAAGTAGTAAGTAGGAAGGAGAGAAGGAGTAAGTAAAAGGAGTTAAAGTAGTTAGAAGGAGTTAACGCGCCCTGCGGGCGCTAAGTAGTTAGAGTCAAATGCCTTGTAAACATAAGGGCTGGAAACTAATGACTTTAACTACTTAGCGCCCGCAGGGCGCGTTAACTCCTTCTAACTCCTTTAACTCCTTTTGCAAGAGTATTCGTTATCTGTCCTGCTTCAGGCGCTCGGCCATGGCGCGTCCGAGGGCCTCACACTGGGCGAAGGTGTCGTCTTTCAGGCTCTGCTTCATCTCCACCGGCGTGCCGACAGGCTCGAACTTGAGGTGCTTCTCGTTCCATTCCTCGATGCGGCCGACGGCCTTTCCTGCCCACGCATAGCTGCCGAACCAGCCTATGTAGTGGCGGTTCTTGATGTCCTTGCCCGCCAGCTCGCTCAGCAGAACTTCCATTTCGTGGTACAGTCCGGCGTTATATGTAGGCGCGCCGACGATGAGTCCGCGGTAACGGAACACGTCCCGGATGATGTAAGAGTGGTGAGTCTTCGACACGTTGTACATAACGATGTTCTTGATGCCGGCCTGGCTCGCCGCACGGGCTATCACCTCAGCCATGCGTTCGGTGTTGCCGTACATCGTTCCGTAGCATATTACGATGCCTTCCTCGGTCTCGTACTTGCTCAGACGGTCGTAAATGCCTATCACCTTGTCAACATACTCGTGCCAGACGGGGCCGTGTGTAGAGCAGATGTAGTCAAGCTGCACGCCCTCCAGCTTTTTCAGGGCGTTCTGAACGGGAGTTCCGTACTTGCCGACGATGTTCGAATAGTAGCGGACCATCTCCAGCCAGAACGTGTCACAGTTGATTTCAGAGTCTATTATGCCGCCGTTCAGCGCGCCGAAGCAGCCGAACGCGTCGCCTGAGAACAGCGTGTGGGTGGTCGTCTCGAGTGTAACCATAGTCTCGGGCCAGTGCACCATGGGCGTAAGAACGAACGTAAGCTCGTGGCGGCCGAGGCTGAGCGTAGAGCCGTTCTTCACCTCCACCTCGTCGGTTGTTATGCCGTAGAAGCCCTCTATCATGCCGAAGGTCTTCTTGTTGGCCACGATTTTCACGCCCGGATAGTACTTGCGGATAAGCTCTATGGCGCCGCTGTGGTCGGGTTCCATGTGGTTTATCACGAGATAATCAATCTGTCGGTCGCCAAGAATCTCACGTATGTTCTTAAGATAGGGCATGAAGAAGTCAACCTCAACGGTGTCGACGAGGCACACTTTCTCGTCGTCGATGAGGTAAGAGTTGTATGAAACGCCGTTGGGCAGCGGCCACAGGCCCTCGAAGAGCTCCTTGTTGCGGTCGTTTACGCCAACGTAATAGATTTTGTCTGTAATCTCAATCATGGTTATCGTGTATTTAATGGGTTTCTGATATAGCCTTTGCGGGGCGGTTATTCACGGCTGTTGAGCGCGGCCTTCATCTTCTCTCCGAAGTCAACGTCAATCGAGTTGGCTATGCTCTTGCAGCAGTTTGCTGAGAATTCCAGGGCACATCTTATTATCTTGTCCCACGTCTGTTCGGGTATCGCGCCGTCCATCATGTCGCGTGTTACGCCGTAACGCATCAGTCCGTACACCAGTCCGGCGTTGAAGTTGTCGCCCGCACCGATGGTGCTCACGGTGTCAGCTGCCGTCACGGGGTAGCTCTTCTTCAGTCCGCCGTCGCTGCGCAGCTCTACGGGTTTGGCTCCGTCAGTGTAGACGAACTTCTTGCAGTAGAACGAAATCTCAGAGTTGTACACCTTGTCGGGCGTGTCCATGTTGTACATCACGCTGAAGTCCTCGCGGCTTCCGCGCACGATGTCGGCATACTCGAAGTTCTCCAGGATGTTAGGTGTAAGCTTAAGCACCTCGTCGGCGTGGGCCGCACGGAAGTTGACGTCATAGTATATTATCGCCCCGTGGTCGCGTGCGGCGTTGAGAATGGCCGCCACCTGCGGGCGTATGACGGGGTTTACCGAGTAATAAGAGCCTATCATCACGATGTCGTCGCGGTCAATCTCGGGCGCGGCATAGTCGAGCCGGTCGTGCGGATGGTCCTTGTAGAATATGTATTCGGCGTCGTTCTGCTCGTTGAGGAAGGCCAGCGATATGGGCGACTTGCTGCCCTTGTAGGTGCTGACGAGGGTCGCGTCAACGCCGTTTTCCTTGAGAAAGTCTATTGTTCTTGTGCCTATGCGGTCGTTGCCCACCTCGCTTATGAAGGCCGCAGGCACGCCGGCGCGTCCCAGCGAGATGATGCCGTTATATACAGAGCCTCCCGGCACGGCGCTTACGGGCTGTCCGTGCTTGAAGATTATGTCAAGCACGGTTTCACCGATTCCGATTACTTTGCGCATTGTATCTCCTTTACCTTTAGTATGTTATCGGCCGCAAAGTTAGCAAAAAAAAGCTTTTTATATAATAAAACAAGGCATAAAGTCATGAAAATCATGTATTTTTGCATACCGTTAACAAGCCCGCCGCCGGTGGCCGGGCTTATTATTATATTATCAGTTTATGGACTATAACACACATACTTTGGCCAACGGCCTGCGCATAATCCACCTGCCGTCGGCCTCGCCCGTTGTATATTGCGGTTACGGCATCTGCGCCGGCACGCGCGACGAGCTGCCCGGCGAGGAGGGCCTGGCACATTTCTGCGAGCACGTTACGTTCAAGGGCACAGAGAGACGCAACTCCATGCAGGTGCTCAACCGCCTGGAGAGGGTAGGGGGCGACCTCAACGCCTTCACCAACAAGGAGGACACCGTGTTCTACTCGGCCATTCTGCGCGAGCATCTGCCCCGCGCCGTCGACCTGCTTACCGACATTGTGTTCCACAGCACGTACCCGCAGGCCGAGCTTGACAAGGAAATCGAGGTGATATGCGACGAAATCCAGTGTTACAACGACTCGCCGGCCGAGCTTATTTATGACGAGTTTGACAACATCATCTTTGCCGGGCATCCCCTCGGGCATAACATTCTCGGCACCGAGGAGCGCCTCCGTACTTACACGTCTGACGACGCGCGCCGCTTCACCCGGCGGTTTTACCGTCCTGATAACGCCGTGTTCTTCGCTTATGGAAACATCAGTTTCAGCCGCCTTACGGCCATGCTCGCGAAGGCCACGGCCGACTTCCCCGCCTGCGACCCGCGCCCCGTGGCCGGGCGAGAGGCGCCTCTGCCGGCTTACATCCCGCGCGAGCTGACCGTAAACAAGGGCACTCATCAGGCTCACGTCATGATAGGCCGCAGGGCTTACAGCGTGCACGACGACCGCCGCATGGCGCTGTATCTGCTTAACAACATCATCGGCGGTCCGGCAATGAACGCCATGCTCAACATCGCCCTGAGAGAGAAAAACGGACTGGTGTACACCGTCGACAGCTCGATGGTGAGCTATTCTGACACCGGCCTGTGGTGTATCTACTTCGGATGCGACCCCAAGGACGTGCGCCGTTGCCGCCGACTGGTGGCGCGTGAGCTTGACAAGCTGGCCGCAAAGCCCCTCTCAGAGGCGCGCCTCGCCGCCGCCAAGCGCCAGATAAAGGGGCAGATAGGCGTGGCGTGCGACAACCGTGAGAGCTTCGCCCTCGACTTCTCAAAGAACTATCTGCACAGCGGCAGGGTGAAGGACATACCCGCCCTTATGGCAAAAATAGACAGCCTGACGGCGCAAGACCTGCAAGACGTTGCCCGCGAGATATTCAGCCGTGACACGCTGACTGCCCTTACGTTCGTGTGAGAGTGGGAGAAAATCAAGAATTAAGAGTTAAGTATTAAGAAAAACAGAAAGGAGTTAAGGAGTTAAACGGAGTTAAGGAGCCAGGAAAAATGCCTTTCACCATAAGCAATAGTCAGGCAAATCAGACATGAATTCTTCTTAATGCTTAACTCTTGATTCTTGATTTGCAAAGCGTCTGCCGGTAACTTCTGACGGCCTTCAGGCCGTGATGACTTCTTTAACTTAGCCGACTGTTTTTCAAAAGACGGTTCATCCGCAATTCTGGTGTATAAAGTTAAGGCATAAATGTGGCCGCAAACACCCTCCGGTAGGGACATAATTTATTATGTCCGCATGTTTCGGAGAAACATATCTCGCACGGTTTTATCATCGCTGAAAGCCATTTTTCACTTTTAATTGTTAATTGTTAATTGCATCATACGCCCCTTCGTGGCGTGCGGACATAATGAATTATGTCCCTACTGGAGGGCGTCTCCTTCGATATTGCAGAATTATTGGCTTTACACCCAAACTGCGGATGAATTCCAAAAGACCGTGTTTCGCGTTCTAAAAGGCCGTCAAACGCAAGCTAAAAGGCCGTCTTTCGCAACGTGAAAGACGGCCTTTTACAACGCATTGATTATCAAAGCGTTACGCGGGAGATAACCTGACGGCATGAAAATAGCGGACGAACGGGCCACAAGGGCCTGTCCGTCCGCCGCTGATTGTAATTTAAAAACGTAGAATCTTATTCTTTGATAAACTTGGTAGAGTATCCGTTTACCGTAACGATGTACAGTCCTGCGGGCATGTCGCCTACGTACACCGTCTTCTCTGCCGCCGAGCGGGCGAGCATTCCGCCTGCGCCGTAGATGTTTACGGTTACGTTGCCGTCGGCCGATATGTGCAGGTTGCCGTCAGCATAGCTTACTTTCACGTCGTCGTTGCCGCCCGCGTTCACCGCGCCTATACCTGAAGGCAGTGCCTCAGAGTAATAGTAAGTGTTGGTAGAGATCAGCCATCCGTTGTAGCCGTCGGCATAATAGTTTTTCACCCGGTTGATTTTGTACGGGTCGGTCCAGCCCTCCGGCTTGATGAACTCGTCAGGAGTAACGTCGAAGTCATACTCTACGGTCTGGCCGTTGTTGGTGGTCCACTCGCCGTTTGCCCAACGATAGCCCAGCTTCTCAATAAGCGTGCCGTTCTCGTAAGCGTATGTCCAGCGGCTTGCATTCACCCAACCAGTCTCGTCGTCAGGCTCAATCTCAGCTCCACGTGTGGCGGGCGCGCCTAAGGGAGACAGTCCGCTGTCGCCGCTCTTGGTGATAAGCTCTACGGGAAGTCCCTCGGCGTTGTACTTATATTCTGTCCATGAAGTGGGCGTGCGCTTGCCGTCAACCCAGTCCCATACGGCACTGATAGTCTGCAGTCCCTGCTCGTTGTAGACATATTTCTCCTCAAACAGGTCGGTTGTAGAGCCGTCCTCGTTTACAAGCTGCTCGCGTACCCATGTGCATTTGTTGTCAGCGTTGTAGGCGTAGTGGGTCTGCTGGGAAACTTTCTCATCTATCTTTTCGTTGTTCTCGTTGTAGATGTTCTGCACAAACTTGTACAGGCCTACACGGTTTCCTTCGTCGTCATACTTCCATACGGTAGGACTTGCGCCGAGCGAGATTACTCCGCTGTTGTCGGGCAGGTATTTCCACGTCTCTGAGAGAGTCTGCGCGCCGTGGTCGTCATAGGTTATCTTGCCGTACCATGAAAGCGGGTTATACACCAATCCGTCCCACGTGTCGCCGCCGCACCATGCGTTCAGCGTGCGGTTATAGTACAGTTCTGACTGTCCGGCGATGCGTCCTTCGGTGTTAAACTCGTTGATGAATTTGTAGTAAAGATGCCATTCGCCGTTAATCCACAGGCTCTCGCCCTTGTAAGTCATGCGCTCCGGATTGCTGCCCTCTATGTAGTCAGGGTCGCGCGGGCCGTCAAACCATTCGTAGACGTCGTTGCCCGTGCCCTGCCATGACGTGCCGTCCCAGGCGTAGCCGATGAAGCTCGTCTGGCGGTTCTTTCCGTCCCATGTCGCCTGGTTGTGGGTATTGTTTACCCACTGCATGCCGTCCCATGTGCAGAGGAGCTCGTCAATGATGTTGGCGTTGTCGTCATAGGCGTATTCTCCTTTCGACACGGGCGTCCATTTGCCGTTGAAGCCGAGCTCAGATGTTACCTGTTCTATGCCCAGGCCCTTGTCGTTGTACTTGTATTCGTAGCGTACGCCCTGGCTGCCGCTGGTGACCTGCTCTACGAGTATCAGTCCGTCCTCGCTCCAGGTGTAGTCATACTGCATGGCGGGGCTGCCCCATGACTGTGTCATGGTGTCCCAGTAATAGGTTTTTCTCCTGATTTCCTTGCCCTTGTCGTTGTACTCGTAGCACTCTTTCTGAGCGTTAGAGCCGTCAGGGTTGGTCATGATTACTTCGTCAAGTTTCAGTTTTCCGTCAGTTGTGAGCGGTGCTTTTCTTGCCTGCGCAGCCATAGGCCTGACGAGGGTTGCTGTGCCTGTGCCTCTACGTCCGGCCTCAACGGTTATCTTTCCGGCCGCGGGGCGCTCTGTCGTTACGGCGTGCAGCTTAGGTTTTAATTCAGTGGCAAAAGGCTTGTCGGTGCCCGTCGTCACCTGCGCCGAGGCTCCGGCACACATCAGTGTGGAGATGATTAAAAGTAAATGTTTCTTCATAATCCTTTATTTTTTAATTAACGGCCCGGCTGCCGGGCAGAGCCGCGGCGGCAGCGCGAGGCCGGCATTAATATGTGAAAACCACATGCAAAAATAAGGGATTACGCAGGTTTATTGCAAATGTATAAGGTCCGGATTCAAGAATCCGGACCTATTGGTTGCTCTTTGCCATTTTCTGATACAGTGACGGGGTCAGTCCGGTCATCTTTCTGAAGATGTTTACGAACGTGGTATGCGACCTGTAGCCCACGCTCTCGCCCACGGCCTTTACCGTTAGGTGGCCGTATCCGTCGGTGTCGGCAAGGCGCTTGCAGGCCGTGCGTATGCGGTATTCGTTGACAAAGTTGCTGAAATTCTTGTTGTACGTGCCGTTGATGACCTGCGATACGTACTTGTTGTTGGAGCCTACGAGCGCGGCCAGGCGGTCAAGCGAGAAGTCGGGCGAGCAGAACTCGCAGCCGTTGTCCATCACGGCGGTTATCGCTTCGGCCAGCGCCTGCTGCCGGGCATCGTCAAGATTGCTCGACCCGTACTTGTGGGTGGGCTTCTCCCCGTCAGCGCCGTGAGCCGTGCCGGCCGCCTCTCTCAGGGCTGCGGCCTCGGCCTCAAGCCCTGATATGCGTGCCAGGCAGTCGGCATGGCGCTTCTTCATCTCCTCCTGGCGTGCAATGAAGCCGGCGTTCAGCGCGTACAGGTCGGCATAGCTGTTGTTCAGCTTCTTGTTCTGACGGTACAGAACGACGAGAAACGCCGTTACGGCAAGTATCGTTACGAGGCCTAATATCATGGCCGTGCGCTGGCGGCTGATGGTCTGCCGGTTGGCCTCATGCATCGTGCGCAGGCTTGAAATCTCCTTCCCCGCCTTCTCCATTTCGTAACTGAACTGCACGTTCTTTGCCGCGTCAAAGCGCCGCTGGTTTAGTATTGAGTCGCTGACGGTAAGGTAGGCGGCCTTGTATTCCATTGACTTGTCGGCCTGTCCGGCGGCTTCGTAAATGGCGGAGGCGTCTTTCAGCTGGTCAACGAACAGATGGCGCAGCCCGTTGGCGACGATATTTTTCTCGCATAAGTCAAGGTAATGCATGGCGGAGTCGGCCATGCCGGTCTTGTCGAAAGCCTTGTACAGCTCCTGCAGGGCGTAGCATACGTATTGCGGCGGAAGGCCTTCGGCTGACGCGTATCCTGCCAGACGGCGGAATCGCGGTATGGCTTCGCCGGCACGTCCCTCGGCAGCGTCAATCAGCGCGCGGTTATATTCGTTCATGAAGCGGCTCACCTTGTCGCCCGTGTCCTTCATTCTCAGCGTGGCTTCAAGGTACTTGCGGGCCACGGCGGGCTTGCCTGTGTATATGTAAAGGCCCGTAAGGTTCATCAGAATCTTGCGCTCCGTGTCGGCGTCGGGGTGCTTCTTGCACAGGCTGTAGACGCGCTTGTAGCTCTCGGCGCCCTTGCCGTAGTCGCTGAACTGGCAGTAGACGTTGCCTATGTTCTTGTAGAACTTTGCCGCATGACGGCTTTCTCCGCCTTCCTCTGACACCTTAAGACCGTTGACATAGAACTCGAGCGCACGCACATAGTCGCCCCGGTCGTAGCATAAGTCGCCGGCTTTGAGGTGGGCCGCGGCGCAGGCTTCGCGCTCGGCTGGCGTCATGTCTGGCGACGTGCGGCCGCATATTACCATGTAAAGCACCATGGCCTCGTCTGTACGGCCTTGTGACCGGAGAGCGTCGGCACGGCGCAGCGCACGCCCGGAGGTCATCTTCGACGCAGCGTCAATCAGTCCGGTGTACTTTCCGCGGTCAGCGGCGGCAGCAGCGGCAACGGCCAGCCATAGGCAAATCAGTGCCGCGGCGGCGCGCGTCAGGGCGGTGGTCAGGTTGTAACGGTTCGTCTCTGTCATAGGCGTTGTGGGCAGTCTGATGTGTTATTGACGGTAAAGGTAAAAAACAAAGGCGGACAGACAATGTTCGTGTCCTTGTCTGTCCGCCCGTGGTATTCAGGCCGGCAACGGTCGGGTTGCCGTGTGTCTTGATGTCAAAGTTTCTGCTTGACCTCTATCTCGGTGAACGTCTCGATGATGTCGCCTACCTGGATGTCGTTGAAGTTGACGAGGCTGATACCGCACTCGAAGTTCACTCCCACTTCCTTCACGTCGTCCTTGTAGCGCTTCAGGGCGTTGATCTCACCCGTATGCACCACTATTCCGTCACGCACAACGCGTGCCTTGTCTGAGCGGTGCACCTTGCCTTCGGTGACATAGGCTCCGGCCACGGTGCCCACCTTTGATATATGATAGACCTCGCGCACCTCCACCTGTCCGGTGACAACCTCCTTGACCACCTTGTCGAGCATGCCTTCCATGGCTGACTTGACGTCTTCAATGGCATCGTAGATTACCGAATAGGTGTTGATCTCAACGCCTTCCTGCTCAGCCAGCTTGCGTGCCGCAGCCGACGGGCGTACCTGGAAGCCTACGATGATGGCGTCTGACGCGTCGGCCAGCGTAACGTCGCTCTCTGATATCTGGCCTACGGCCTTGTGGATTACGTTCACCTTTATCTTCTCTGTTGACAGCTTGATGAACGAGTCGCCAAGAGCCTCGATACTTCCGTCGGTGTCTCCCTTGACGATAATGTTCAGTTCCTTGAACGAGCCGAGGGCTATGCGGTGGCTGATGTCGCTCAGCGTCAGTCGCTTCTGTGTGCGCAGGCCCTGCTCGCGCTGCAGCTGCAGACGCTTGTTGGCTATCTCGCGCGCCTCCTGCTCGGTCTCGAGAACGTGGAATGTGTCACCCGCCGTGGGCGCTCCGTTGAGTCCCAGGATGATGGCAGGCTCTGCCGGGCCGGCCTGTTCGATGCGCTGGTTACGCTCGTTGAACATGGCCTTGATGCGTCCGTAATGCGTTCCGGCTATCACGATGTCGCCTACGCGCAGCGTTCCGTTGCTTACCAGCACGGTAGAAACGTATCCGCGGCCCTTGTCGAGCGATGACTCGATGATGCTTCCGGTGGCCTTGCGGTTGGGGTTTGCCTTCAGATCGAGCATCTCGGCCTCAAGCAATACCTTCTCAAGCAGCTCGTCTACGCCGATGCCTTTCTTCGCGCTGATTTCCTGGCACTGGTATTTGCCGCCCCATTCCTCCACGAGGAGGTTCATGTTTGCCAGGTCCTCGCGTATCTTGTCGGGGTTGGCGCCGGGCTTGTCTATCTTGTTTATGGCGAACACCATAGGCACGTTGGCTGCCTGGGCGTGGGCAATGGCCTCACGCGTGGTGGGCATCACGCTGTCGTCGGCCGCTATTATGATGATTGCGATGTCGGTAACCTGAGCTCCGCGGGCACGCATGGCGGTGAATGCCTCGTGGCCCGGCGTGTCGAGGAAGGTGATGTGGCGGCCGTCGGCGAGCGTCACGTTGTATGCTCCGATGTGCTGGGTGATGCCTCCGGCCTCGCCGGCTATGACGTTAGACTTGCGGATATAGTCGAGCAGCGACGTCTTTCCATGGTCTACGTGACCCATTACGGTTACTATCGGGGCGCGCGGCTGCAGGTCGTTCTCGTCGTCGGCTTCCTCTGTTATGGCCTCAGACACTTCGGCGCTGACGTACTCTGTGGTGAAGCCGAACTCCTCTGCAACGAGGTTTATGGTCTCTGCGTCAAGGCGCTGGTTAATTGACACCATGATGCCTACGCTCATGCAGGTGCCTATCACCTGGTTTACCGACACGTTCATCATGCTTGCCAGCTCGCTGACGGTAACAAACTCGGTCAGCTTGAGCACCTTGCTCTCTGCCTTGGCCTCGGCGCGCTGCTCCTTAAGCATTTCCTGAACGGCCTCGCGCTTCTCCTTACGGTACTTGGCGCCTTTCTTGTTCTGGCCCTTGCTGGTAAGTCTGGCGAGGGTCTCCTTTACCTGGCGTGCAACGTCTTCCTCGTTCACCTCGAGCGGCTTGTGGCCTCTCTTGCGGTTCTTCTTCTTGCCGCTGCCGTCAGCTTTGGGCGCATTGTTCTGGCCGTTCTGCTTCACGGCCTGGTCTATGTTGACGCGTTCCTTTGTTATGCGTGAGCGCTTTTTCTTGCCGTCGGGATGTGCCTGGGCGGCTTTCTCCTCGCGTTCCTTGCGGCGTTCCTCCTTCGATTTCTTCTTGGGGCGTGTGCTCTGGTTCAGCGAGTCGAGGTCAATCTTGCCCAGTACGTTCACCTTCGGGGCGAGCTTCTTCTCGCTCTTAAGGGTGAAAATCTTGTTTTCGGTAGTCTCTGTAGCTGCCGTCCCGGCTTTCTCTGCTGCCGGTTCGGGCTGCCGTGGTGTCTCCTCGGCTTTCTTAGGTGCGGCCTGCGCGTCAGCCTCAGGCTTCTTTACGGCCGGCTTTGCCGGTTCTTCAGCAGGCTTTGCGGGCTTCTCCGCCACCTTCTCAGTTACGTTCTCTGCCGTCTTCTCAGGCTCCGGCTGCGGCTTGGGTGCCTGCTGTTTGGGCGCGGGGCTTACCTCGGGGGCTTTCTCTCCGCCCTTGTCCTGCCGCTGTGAGGTCTGTGCCTGGCGTGCCGGTTTCTTGTCTATGCTGTCAAGGTCAATCTTTCCCAGCACGGTATATTTCTGCGGCTGGGCGTTTCTCTGAGGGTTGTCGGCCTTCTGTTCCTTGCGTTCGGCCGGGCGTTTTTTCTCTTTCGGATGCTTCTGCAGGAGCTTCTCGGCCTGGTTTCTGACCTCTTTGTCAGACTTGAACTCCTCCACGAGGGCGTTGTACTGGCTGTCGCTGAGCTTGAAGCTCAGGTCGTCTCTCACTTCGCCCAGGTCACTTCTTTTCTTCAGGAATTCAACTGCCGTCTGAAGTCCTATGTTCAATTCGCGGATTGCTTTATTTAATCTGATACTCATACTCTTTTTAATTCATAATTCATAATTCATAATTCATAATTCCCGTCGGTATTACCGTTTCTTCGTTTCATGGACTGGCTGCCGCGCCTTAATGTGCTCTGCCTTATCATGAATTCATAAT
>URRR01000018.1 GCA_900550365.1 uncultured Prevotella sp.
GACTAATCTTTGAAGCAGTATCAGTATAACATATTGATTTTCAACAAGGTACAACTGTTTGGATGCTTCATATTATACAACAACAAACTTTGTCAAACATTCTCCACTACGTTTCTGCAAACTACGTTCCTGCAAACCGTGTTATTGCGGATTTGCAATCCGCAGGTATGAGTATAAGGATTTTTAATCCGACAAACAGGTTCATTATTTTTCTTCGGATTGCAAATCCTGATACTCAATTTCGGCAGATTGCAAATCTACCGAAACGAAAGTCATGCCGCAAAGTCGCGTTTCTGCGGATTTACGAATCTGCCGAAACGGAAGTCATACTGCAAAATCTGTATCAAAACGTCAGAACGAGAATTGCAAGATAATCGTGAGAAATAGATATCCAAAGGAAAGAAAACGGTGACTAAAAGCCTGAAAAACGGCCTTCAGAAGGGCAAAACATGACCTCTTAATGTGCAAAAGGCCGTGTTTTACAAAGCAAAAGACCACAAACGGAAAGGACGAGAACCGTCTTCAAGCACCACAAAGACCATAATTAACGGGCATAATGACAGTCTTTATGAATTGAATCAGCCTTGATTTATTGCACAGATTGTCGGTAAAAGAGCTTAAACTGCTTATTATCAGACGTTTAGTCTTGCACACTTAAAATTGCGATATTTTCGGCTGCAGACCGATAAAGACGAAATATAGGGCGTTATTTCACTCAAGAAAAATCAGGAAGCAAGCAAAATATGATTTTCAATAACATTATGTCAATAAAGATTTAAGCTGGTAAAGCGGACTTTATCACGGTAAATAAGCACAGACGGAGACAGTCAGCAACCTGACAATATACCGCTACGTGACGGCTAAAGGGCATGCGCGCAGTCGCACACCACGGCCATATAAAATAAGGAAATACATTATAATAAATGTTTGTTTCCTGCATTTTTATTTTGGATTTTGCCCGACTTATGCTATCTTTGCATAACATAGGCTGCGCCTCGGAAATGAAAACAAGAGACAGTTTCACTCTCTTTTGTTTTACATTCCACTCAGCTTGCACTATCTTTGCATTTAACGAAAACAAATAAAAACACTACCCCAACCTCTGAACCAAAACGAAAATTGATGAAAACAAGAATTATCATAATGGCAATGCTCATCGCGGCATCTACACTCACGGCACAGTCACAGGTAAGAAAAAGAACGGCTAAGGCAAAGGCTAAGCCTGAACTGACCGAGGAACAGCAGCGTGTGCAGGACTTATATGAGACAATGCTGCTCTCAACGGCCAAGATAACGTTTATCGACAGCATTGTGGTTGACTCGGCTGACTTCATCAGCCGCATACCGCTTAACCGCGAATCAGGACGCATCGGCATGCCGGCAAAGCTCACCGAGAACGACAGGCTGACCGGAGGCGCTGCATATATGAACGAGCTCGGTAACAAAATATTTTATTCAATTACAGGCAGCGACGGCCAGCAAACACTTTACTCTACCGACAAATTGGGCGGAAAGTGGACCGCAGCAAGGCTGATAAGCGAGCTGAACGATGAGTTTGAGGACGTAAGCTATCCGTACATGATGGCTGACGGAACTACATTATATTTCGCGGCGAAAGGCAAGGAAGGCCTCGGCGGATATGATATTTACGTTACACGTTACGACGCTGACTCGGCACGCTTTTACCGCCCGGAGAACCTGGGCCTGCCATATAACTCTACGGGGAACGACTATTATTGCGCAATAGACGAATTTGACAATATCGGATGGCTGGTAACCGACCGCCGACAGCCGGCAGGCAAGGTATGCATATACACATTTATTCCGGCGGAATCACGCATGACATATGATGCTGACATATTAGACGAGGACACAATACGCAGCCTGGCTGACATACGCAGCATAGCCGACACACAGACGGACAAGGCCGCAATACAGGCGGCACGCCAGAGGATAACGGCCATGCAGGCAAGAGCAAGGCGCGCTGAAGGGGGTGGCATCTCGTTCGTCGTGAACGACCGGACAGTGTATAAGAGCATTGACGATTTCAAGTCAGCCACTAACCGCCAGCGGTTTACCGAACTGCAAAAAACAAAAAGGGCAATGACAGATGCCGGCCGGAAGCTGGACGTGCTGCGCAGAGCTTACTCTACCGGCACGAAACAGGCCAGACAGCAACTTGCAAAAGACATTCTGACTCTCGAAAAAAAATATGAACAGCTTGAGCAACGTGCCCACGAACAGGAAAAAGAAATACGTAACGCTGAGAATATTGCCGTAAAATAAGAGTCGGAGACGCATCAATGCAAAAATATATAATAAGGAATAACCGTAAAAACAAGACATAATGGAAAAGAGATATTTTGCAGAATCTGAACTTATCATCAACTCTGACGGCAGCGTATTCCACCTGCACGTTAAACCGGAGCAACTGGCTGATAAGATAATCCTTGTAGGCGACCCGGGCCGCGTAAGCCTTGTGGCGTCTCATTTTGACACAAAGGAATGCGAGGTGGAGAGCCGTGAGTTCCATACGATCACAGGAACATATAAAGACAAACGCATCACGGTAACGTCAACAGGTATAGGATGTGACAATATCGACATCGTGATGAATGAGATTGATGCCCTCGCCAACATTGACTTTGCCACCCGTACGGAGAAAGATTCATTACGTCAGTTAGAGATTGTAAGAATAGGTACATGCGGCGGCCTTCAGCCTTACACACCTGAAGGAACGTTTATCTGTTCGGTAAGATCTGTGGGCTTTGACGGTCTGCTTAACTTCTACGAGGGACGCAACGCCGTTTGCGACCTGCAGATGGAACGCGCCCTGCTCAACCATCTTGGCTGGAGCGGCAACATGTGCGCGCCTGCACCGTATGTAATAGAAGCGGATAAGGAACTGGCTGACCGCATAGCGGGTGATGATATGGTACGTGGAGTTACCGTAGCATGTGGAGGTTTCTTCGGGCCACAGGGCAGACAATTACGTGTGCCGCTTGCTGACCCGAAACAAAATGAAAAAATCGAGAGCTTTGAATATAACGGACTAAAGATAACTAACTTTGAGATGGAAAGCTCGGCCCTGGCCGGACTTGCACGTCTTATGGGACATAAGGCCGTTACATGCTGCATGGTGATAGCCAACAGGCTGACACGCAAGAGCGACACCGGCTATAAAACTCACATTGACGACCTGATAAGACTTGTGCTTGAAAGAATATGAACAGAATAAAGAAAATACTGTTAACCGCGCTCTTTACGCTATGCGCGGCTGAAAATGTTTACGCACAATATGATTTTCTACGCCCGGTAAAAGACTCAATACCGGGCGGTTATAATTTTTGGATATACACTCCGCAGGATTATTATTATTCGTATGACAGCACACCGGTAATCATCTTCCTGCACGGCAGAAGTCTTTGCGGCAGAAATCTTAACCGCGTAAAACGGTACGGCCCGCTTGACGCCATTGTGAAAGGGCGCCAGATAGAGGCTCTCGTCATTGTTCCACAAAATCCCGGAGGCGCATGGAACCCTGACAAAATCAATGATGTGCTGGAATGGACAAAGCAACATTATGCCATGGACACAACGCGTGTGTACGTCATGGGCATGAGCCTGGGAGGCTATGGCACACTTGACTTCGCCGCCTCCTACCCTGACAAGATTGCGGCGGCCATGGCTTTATGTGGCGGATGCTCTGTAAATGATGTCAGCGGACTGGGACGTCTGCCGCTTTGGATTATGCATGGTACGGCGGACAGAGCTGTGCCAATAAAATATTCAAAAGTAGTTGTGGAGAAACTACAGAAAGACGGTAACGACAAACGTCTGCGCTATACATGGATGAAGGGAGCTTCTCACGGTGCGCTGGCCCGCATTTTCTATCTGAAAAAAACATACGAATGGCTTTTTACACATTCACTGCTTGACAAAGACCGCCCCGTCAACAAAGAAATAAATATTGATAAGGCAGACCTTTCTGACGCTTATGATGATATGATATCAGGAAGCCCTGACCCGGAGATTATTTATGACAAAACCATTTACTGAAAAGCCCTGGCTCAATAATACTCAAATAAATAAAACGGACACGCATGTAAGTTGCGTGTCCGTTTTATTTTATCTATAATCTTTTCTTCAGATTAGAAGAAGAGGTAACGGTTATCTGTTACGTTTGCCTTGATGTAAAGTTCCTGCATGAAGTTACCTGCATACTGCAATACCTTCTGACGCTGGCGCTGCTCGTACTCCTTAGCATTGTACTTGACAGGGCGCATCTTCTTATCAGTTACCTGGAACATATAAATTCCACCGTAACCTTTAACAGGCTGAGCACAGAACTTGCCCTTGGCTGTGGCTGCAACCGCACCGCTCAGTGCCGGCTCGCTCATTCCTGTAGCCTGAACAAACACGGGAGCAGCGAACGTTACCTGGTTGACTGTTGACACCTTGCCACCCTTGGTCGTGGCACCGTTGATATCCTTAACACCCTTAACCTGAGCAAGAAGCATCTCAGCCTTCTTATCACGGATAACCTCTGTTCTGACGTAATTCTTAACATCATTATCTTCAAGAGAACGGTAACCCTTCTTGTTTATCTTGGTAAGCACAACAACAAGCAAGTGGTCATTCTCGCCGCACTCGTAAAGCGGTGAAACTTCATTCTCCTTTGCCTCATACAGCCACTTCATAGCCTCACGTGTATCACTGATACCTGCGATATAATGCTCTGAATTTCTTACGTCAGCACGTTCACGTACAGTATATCCGTACTTAGCCGCATTCTTCTGCATTGCCTCGAGACTCTGGTT
The DNA here is from genome assembly GCA_900550365.1 of uncultured Prevotella sp. GTDB lineage: Bacteria > Bacteroidota > Bacteroidia > Bacteroidales > Bacteroidaceae > Prevotella. Next base: position 4,821 of record URRR01000018.1, read on the forward strand.
CTCACTTACAAACTGGCTGAACTTGTTGTATGCATCAGAATATGTATTCTTTGAGAACTCTATTGGTTTCTTTATCACTGCGGCAACATACTTGTCGGTCATGGCTCTGCGGTCAGTTACCTGAAGAATAATATTACCTTGAACCATCTTAAGGTTTACAGTCTCGTTTTTACCGAGAGTATTAAGTGTCTTGATGTATGCCTTGGTGTCATTATCCATTGAAGGAGCATTCTGATACTGAGCTGATGTTATCCAGTTCTTAGCTCCTGTCTGGCCATATTTCTTTGCAATAGCCTCAAAATCCGCCCCACTCTGCAATGCTGTATAGATGCTGTCAGCACGTTTGGCCGTCTCTGCAGGTGTCGTTCCCATTACCTGAATTGCTCTGAACTCTACAGAATCAGGCATCTGAGACTTTGAAATGAGTCTTATTACATTAAGAGTATTATCCATTTTGTTCTCAACAGGAGCCGTAGTAGTGCCTACTGCGATTGAGTCAAGCTTAGCGGCGATGTCTGCCGGGAAAGCAGCCTTTGTCTGAGGAATGCCTAAATAAGGAACGGTTGAGCCGCTTTTCCTTACAAGTCCTGAAGGATCAGCCGTATCTCTCAAGGCTGTCATGTACTCATTTACAGTCTTGTTCAATGCCGCACGGTCAGCCTGAGACGGTACAACCTGATATTCAACGTACTTAATTGAACGGGTCTCGTCGTATTGCTTGAAACGAGGCTTCAGTTCCTCATACTTAGCCTTAAGGTCGCTGTCAGTAATTTTAACCTTATTGTCATTGATTGAAGAATATGCGAAAGAAGCCAGCTGGATATTGCTTTCCTGATTCTCATCATTGTAAGCCATCTGAGCTGATACAGGATTAGAGAGCAGGCAGTTGGCAAAAAGCACCTGATACTTCTGCGCAAGAAGCTGCTGACGAAGTGACTTCTCTACAAATGTCCAAAAGTTATAAAGGTTACGGTACTGGTCAGCCAACTGCGGATTGGCTGTCTGTGCCTGCTTGTACTCTGCAAGGAATTGCTTAAGCATATTAGCGTCAAAGCGTCCGGTCTGCTGGTTTACAAAAGGTGTCTGCAAAAGCATCTGGTTAGTTCCTGCATTAAGAATGTTCTGCAGTTCCTTATCAGTAACCTTAAGTCCCAGCTTTTCAGCTTCGTGACTGATAATCTCGTTCTGGACAAAAGTATTCCATACAATGTCCTTAATCTGATTAAGTTCTTCGTCAGTAAGATTATCACGTCCCTGTGTCATCCTTATGACGTTCGTGTATTCGTCAACCAACTTCTGGAAATCCTGAACGTTGACTTTGTCACCTAATACTTCGCCTACTTGCGCCCTTCTCTCATTACTTGCGGCATCACAAGAACGGAAGAACTCTTCGGCAATAAACGCAAAAAGGCCTAGTCCTATTATGACGATAAGGATAACGCCTTTGCTTCTGATTTTTCCTAAAACTGCCATTATTACAATTATTTATTTCTTTTATTTATTTTCTTTTATGATGTTGAACATTTTAGCGCACAAAATTACAAAAAAGAATATAAAAACAATTATTTTTCATGCAAAAAGTTTCTTTCATATTGATTTTAAGCGCTTTATCCAACTATCGCTCACTGTGTTTTCCTTGCTGACGGAGTAGTCGGCAGACGTTTCTTGGCCTTTACGGTATCAGGTGCTGACAATATTGAATCACCTTCATTCTCGCCAAGGCCTCCAGCTTTGACAAATGAGCCCTTAGAGTTTGTTATCGTATAGCGTGTCATGCGCTCATCGCTCACGAAATACGTGCCTTCCATCTCACGTTCCGGAGTTATCAGACGCGAATATTTATGGCTGTAAAGTTCATGTTTATTCTGATCCCAAAACAGTTCTTCGCTTGAGAAACGAAGACCGTCAATGGTCCGTACACGTACACGGCCACGCAGTTCCCATAACTTTTGCTGGTCAAAATAGTATGCCGTATCACTCTGGATGTAAGCCTCTACATGGAATTTCTCGTCAAATTGTTCAAGAAACAGACCTTTCTCGAAAATCCAGCGTGAAGGGTTCCTTACCTGGTTTACTTCCCAACATTCAGCCACAATACGATATTTCATCAGCCCTGAGTCTGACACAAGAGTATTGACTCCATACGAAGTCATTACTGCTACCGAGTCTCTCGGGTTGACAGCCGGCGCCGTATGCTCACGTCTCTCCTCACACGCAATCACAAGAAACGTGCACAGCACTAAAACAAGAGGGGTAAGTTTCACGATTTGTCCAGGTTATAACAACATCAATCAACTTTCCATTTCATAAACCAGCGCTCGTTAAACGTAATACCTATATTTATGCGGAACGTGTTTTCAGTCAACAGTCCTTTTGCGGCTGAATGCACCCACTGTCCGGAAATATTAAGGAACGAGCGGTTATTATAAGCATTTATAATAGGTATTCCAAAGCCGATGCTTGCGCTGATTTCGTCAGGACCATTAACGCCGTTGACCTTATAATATGATGTCGCATACGACACGCCTGCCCTGAAACGGATACGGTCCAGAAAACGGCGGCTCATCTCGTTGTTGCAGAACTCCCCGCCGAAGGTTACTTTATACCGGTCATCATAATAATTATCGGTGAGCTGATACTGAGGTTCATTGTTGACAACACGGTAAACGGGGAACTTAAGCGAGCCCCACTTCTGATATAAGAAATCCGCTCCCAGTTTCAGCTTGTTATTATAATTCCACATGACACCGGCTGCGAGTGACGTAGGTATCTCAAGTCCGTTATTTACAGAAAAAGTCGTTGTATCTGCCACGGCGGTCATCGTGTTCGTTGAAATTATCATACATGTCGGGTCAGCCCCCAGCTTATGACCAAGTCCATACGTAAGTCCCAGAGTAAGAGCGTTTTTCTTATTCAGGTTAAGCTGATACTGTAATCCTATGTCAAGCTTATAACTCTTTACTGAAGCCGTATAATACTTTGACAGGGTGTTGATGTAACCGTCACTGTAACTGTTGATGACCGAGCGGTCGATATCCCCCCAGAGATAAGCGATGTTTGCACCTACCGACAATCCCTTTATTATCTCCCAGCCTGCGCCGACATAAAACTGGTGAATACCGCCACTTCCGCTGTAAGTATTGGTGTAGGCTACGTTTCTGTCATCATTCAGATAGTCAGTCAGAGCATAATTGTATCCTACGTTTGTAAAAGGCACAATACCGAAACTTACGCCGACATGCTTGAACGTGCGGAATGCGGCTACGGCATATTCAAAGTCAGCGTTGTTCGCATTGATCTTATGTCCGTTCTCATTGAAGTTGGTAATCTGGCCGGAAAGACCGGCGTCAAAGATAAACGTCAGAGAATCAAGCGCTGAATAAGAAGCAGGATTTATGTAATTTACCTGGTTATGTTCCCTGAAGCCAAGCCCCAAGCCGTTCATTCCACGATTAAAACCGCTCGACTGCTCATTCAACAGACCAAGTCCGTATTGGCTATAAGGTGAATTAGTGCCACTTTGGGCTATTGCCGGAGTAATGCAGATTGACGCTAAAATGCCTGCGCCTAATACCTTTTTATAAAAACTCATCTTTTATTCTTATAATCTGTTAAGCCCCAAAGGACGACAAAATCGTCTGCAAAGGTGGGGATTTTTTACGAAAATACCAAATCTATATTTGCCTCAGCAGTTAAATAAACCAAAAGTTAAGGATATTTTTCAAATCCTTTCACCTTGACGGACAAAAGCCTGCCATAACAGCGGTCATGCCAAATGCCGCATGCATAAGACGGCATCGTGACATATGAAGGCTTCTACACATCTTTGTGTCCACGACCTGACGTTTTGCGAAAGGCGGCATCTTACATTGCGAATGGCCGTCTTTTATCCTTCAAAAGGCCACCTTTTACAGGCCAAAAGACGGCCTTTTGCATGGCATCTGCCAACAGCCTGATGTTCAGCCGGTTACATTACGGCCTTGCGCAAGACTGTCTCATTGGCATCTTTTGCCGTCGGCCGACATACTGTCAGCCCTGAGGTCCTGAACGGTTTACAGCTTGCAAAATTATTGAAAAATTTTGGAATAAACGTATGCAAAATGAGAAATATAAGCTATTTTTGCACCGTGAAATGCTTAAAGAACATTCCGGCAGCAGTCATTATCTGCGCAATCATGCTGATATTCAGCAACATACGGGCAACGGCAAGCGTCAGTCAGCCACAAAGCAGCCTTGACTCTGTAAAGATAAGTCTGCTTACCTGCGCGCCGGGCGACGAGGTTTACAGCCTATACGGACATACGGCTGTAAGATACACGGATTATGGCAAAAACATTGACATTGCCATAAACTATGGTGTATTTTCATTCAACAAGCCTTTTTTTATTATCCGCTTCATCTTCGGCAAGACTGATTATGAAATGGGTATCGTGCCGTTTGACTATTTTTGTGCCGAATACAAAGCTGAAGGCAGATGGATTTACCAGCAGGAACTGAACCTTACGGCGGGCGAAAAAGAGGCAATCAGGGACGCATTGGAGACAAACTTCATGCCAAGCAACCGTACTTACCGCTACAATTACTTTTATGACAACTGCACAACGCGCCCGAGAGACATTATCATTGCCAACATCAACGGTTCAATAACATATCCAGACGCGGAAAAGGAATACCCGTCGTATCGTGAGCTGATTCATTCAATGAATGAAGACTCACCGTGGGCACGTTTCGGAAACGACCTGTTACTGGGTGTCAAGGCTGACAAAAAGACAGACTTGAAAGCGCAACAGTTCCTGCCGTTACGCCTGATGAACGACTTTGAGACTGCCAGGATAAAGTCGCGCAACGGTACAGTCAGACCTCTTGTTGTCAGCAGTTCGTATGTGGTCAAGGCCGGACCTCAGACCATTAAAAGCGGATTTCCTTTGCGTCCGTCTGCATGTGCATGGATAATATTCGCACTGGTAATGGCCGTTACGGTATTTGAGATTATTGCCAAAAGGAAGATTTGGCCTGTTGACACCTTATTATTAATATTTGACGGCTTAGTGGGAATAATAATATTCATGATGTTCTTCTCCGAGCATCCTACCACAAGCACCAACTTGCAGATACTGCTGTTCAATCCTCTACCCTTAGTATTCGTCTACAGGATGTCTAAAAGAGCGGCAGACAAACGTAAAGAACCGCTGTGGTATTATGCCGCGGCAATGCTTTTACTGTTCTTCGCAGGCGGATTTTTCCAAGACTATGCCGAAGGAATGTACATTTTGGCATCATTTTTGCTGATACGCTGTATATGGAACATTATTTATCAGAATAAATACGTACCCGGGAAATAATGATAAACAAATATATAACAGCCACAATACTGGCCGTAGCCTCAAGCAGCCTGACATGCGCACAGGTGTCAAGACCTGTTCCGCGGCTTGTCGTCAACATCACTATCGACCAGCTCCGCACCGACTATATTGAGGCATTCATGCCCTCTTACGGCAACAACGGCTTCAGGAAACTGTTCCAGAACGGTGTTGTATATTACAACGCACAATATACTTTTGCCCCCGTTGACAGGGCATCGTCAATAGCATCAATAGCTACGGGCACATCTCCGTCGCATAACGGGATAACCGGTTTCCGTTGGCTTGACAAGAACTCGCTTATTGCCGTTAACTGCGTTGACGACAGCGAGTACGAAGGAATATTCACAAAAGAGAAGTCATCACCCAAGAATATTGCCACGACTACCATCACCGACGAGCTGAAAATAGCTACCGACGGCGAAGGCAAGGTGTACAGCATAGCCATGGACCGCGACGCCGCTGTCATTGGCGGCGGTCATGCGGCTGACGGAGCGATATGGTTCAACAAGGACAACAAATGCTGGTGCTCGTCAACATACTACTTCAAGAAAGCTCCACGCTGGCTTGAATCTTATAACCTGCTGTACGTCAACTCGTTCACTAACGACAATATCAATGCAAACATAACTAATGTAGCGCTGCAATGTATTGACTCCAACGGAATGGGTGACGACAACGTACCGGACATACTGTCACTTACGTATGACGCCCAGGTGCCTATCGAAAAAGACGTTCTCAACAAGCAGCAGCTGCAATACAAATATATCCAGCTTGACAAGGAGATTGACAAGCTGACATCAAGAATAGAAAGCAAGCTGGGCAAGCATAACGTACTCTTCATTGTCACAAGCACCGGATACTGCAAGGAAAAAGAAGTAGACTACGCCAGATACAGGATTCCATGTGGAACGTTCTACATGGACCGTACGGCCAATCTTCTGAACGTCTACCTCGGTGCCATTTACGGTCAGGACAAATATGTAGAGAATTGCTTTTACAACCAGATATTCTTCAACATTAAGCAGATTGAGCTCAAACGCATCAACCTGAGTGAACTGCTTAACCGCGCCCAGACGTTTATCATGCAGCTCTCGGGCGTAAGTAATGTATTTACAAGCAAGAACTTGCTTCTGTCGTCCGGAGACAACGGGTCAAGACTACGCAACTGGTATAATCCGAACAACTGCGGCGACATCATAATCGAAGTGTCACCCGGCTGGAAACTGCTTAACGAGGAGAATTTCCAGCAATACACGTCGAAAGCAAGCGCGATGCCTTTCCCTCTCATATTTTACGGTACAGGCATCACAGCCAAAGAGATTACAACACCTATCACTATTGACCGGATTGCGCCGACAATAGCAAAATCAATACGTATCAGGGCACCTAACGCATGTATCTCAGCTCCGCTGAACTAAAGGAGCACATTAAAGTTAAAGACGTATAATCAATGTGCATGAATAATGAAGAAAATTTGTAATTTTGCACAGAATTCAAAAACAAGAAGAAAAAACAATTAGGACAAATATGGGTTTTAATAGCTTTTTAAAGTCACTTTTCGGTGACAAATCCACACGAGACATGAAACAGATACAGCCTGTCGTTGAAAAGATCAAGGCTGCTTATCCTGAAATAAAGGCGCTCGACAACGACGCACTGCGCGCAAAGACAAAAGAGATACAGACATATGTCCAGAACTCTGCGGCTGAGCAAAAGAAACAGATTGAGGCTCTAAAGGCTAAGATTGAAGATACCCCTATTGACGAACGTGAAGGGCTGTTCAACCAGATTGATAAACTTGAGAACGAGGTGCTTGACATATACGAGCAGGCATTAAATGAAGTTTTGCCCGTTGCTTTCAGCATCATGAAAGATACGGCACGGCGCTTTGCCGAGAATGACGAGGTGGTTGTTACAGCCAACGACTTTGACCGTGAGCTTGCCACGACAAAAGACTTTGTACGCATTGACGGCGACAAGGCCATATACAGCAATCACTGGATAGCCGGCGGCAATGACATGAAGTGGGACATGGTGCACTATGACGTGCAGCTCTTCGGCGGCGTAGTTCTTCATCAGGGTAAAATTGCCGAGATGGCAACCGGTGAAGGTAAAACCCTTGTTGCCACATTGCCTGTATTCCTTAATGCTCTTACAGGCAACGGAGTCCATGTTGTCACGGTGAACGATTACCTTGCAAAGCGTGACTCTGAATGGATGGGACCATTATACGAGTTCCACGGACTTTCTGTTGACTGTATAGACAAACACCGTCCGAATACCCCGCAAAGAAGAAAAGCATATCAGGCAGACATCACTTTCGGAACCAACAATGAGTTCGGCTTCGATTATCTGCGTGACAACATGGCTATCTCACCCGCTGACCTGGTACAGCGCAAACATAATTACGCCATTGTCGACGAGGTTGACTCCGTGCTTATCGATGACGCCCGTACACCTCTTATTATATCAGGTCCCGTACCTAACGGAGGTGATCAGATGTTTGAGGAATATCAGCCGCTGGTTGAACGTCTTGTCGACGTCCAACGCAAACTGGCTACACAATATCTTGCTGACGCAAAACAGAAAATCACCGAAGGACGTGATAAGAACGACCAGAAACTGCTTGATGAAGGTTTCCTGAGCCTTTACCGCTCACATAAAGCTCTTCCGAAAAACAAACCGCTTATTAAATACCTGTCAGAAGAAGGTATCAAAGCCGGCATGCTCAAGACCGAAGAGTACTACATGGAGAACAACAACCGTAAGATGCCTGAGGCAGTTGAACCTCTGTATTTCGTTGTTGATGAGAAACTGAATTCGGTTGACTTGACAGATAAGGGTACTGACTGGCTGGCAAAACAGGTTAACGATAAGGACCTGTTTGTACTTCCGGACATTACTTCGCAACTTTCAGCTCTTGAGAACGAGACTGACCTTAATGACCAGCAGCACCTTGACAAGAAAGACGAGCTGCTTAACCACTACGCCGTACAGAGCGAAAGGGTACATACCCTGCAACAGCTCCTCAAGGCTTACACCATGTTCAACAAAGATGATGAGTATGTTGTAATGGACGGCGAAGTGAAAATCGTTGATGAGCAGACCGGCCGTATAATGGAAGGCCGCCAGTGGAGCGACGGTCTGCATCAGGCCATCGAAGCCAAAGAGCATGTAAAAGTGAAAGAAGCGACCCAGACTTTCGCTACCATTACATTACAGAACTATTTCCGTATGTACCATAAGCTGGCAGGTATGACCGGTACGGCCATTACTGAGGCGGGTGAATTCTGGGACATCTACAAGCTTGATGTGGTAGAGATACCTACCAACAAGCCTGTCATCCGCAACGATATGGATGACCGCGTATATAAGACTGCACGTGAAAAATACAATGCTGTAATCGAGGAAATTGAAGCCATGCGTAACTCCGGACGCCCGTGTCTGGTAGGTACCACCTCGGTTGAGATATCTGAGCTGTTAAGCAAGATGCTCCAGATGCGCCATATTCCGCACAATGTGCTGAACGCTAAGCTGCACCAGCGAGAGGCAAATATCGTAGCTGAAGCCGGCCAGAGCACATTAGGCAAGGTTACGATTACAGATCCTGACGGAACAACCCACACAGAAGAAAGAATGCTCGGTGCCGTAACCATTGCCACCAACATGGCAGGTCGTGGTACCGACATCAAGCTATCGCCGGAAGTTAAGGCCGCAGGCGGACTGGCAATCATCGGTACAGAGCGCCACGAGAGCCGCCGAGTAGACCGCCAGTTGCGTGGACGTGCCGGACGTCAGGGCGACCCCGGAAGCTCTGTATTCTACGTCAGCCTTGAAGATAAGCTGATGCGTCTGTTCGCAAGTGAGCGTATCGCAAGAGTCATGGACCGTCTCGGCTTCAAGGATGGCGAGCGTATCGAGAGCCCGATGATTACCAAGAACATTGAGCGCGCACAAAAGAAGGTTGAGGAAAACAACTTCGGCATACGTAAACGTCTGCTTGAATACGACGACGTTATGAACAAACAGCGTACCGTTGTATATGAGAAGCGCCGCCACGCACTTATGGGTGAACGCATCGGAATGGACATCACAAACATCATTTGGGACCGTGTTGTCGAGATTATAGACAAAAACGACTATGAAGGATGTAAGGACGAGTTCCTCAAAGTGCTCGCAATGGAATGTCCGTTCACATTCGAAGAATTTACAAATGAGGATCACAACACACTTGCTGAGAAGGCATTCCAGATGGCAATGGCCGCATTCAAGCGTAAGACTGACCGCATCCAGTCTATCGGTTGGCCTGTTATAAAAGATGTATTCGAGAACCAGGGCGACCGTTATGAGCGCATCATGGTGCCGATTACTGACGGCAAACGGATATATAACATTCCCTGCAACCTGAAGGAAGCCTATGATACTGAATGCAAGAGTGTTGTAAAACAGTTTGAGAAGGCTATCTTGCTGAGTGCAATAGATGACTGCTGGAAGGAGAATCTGCGTGCTCTTGACGAATTGCGCCACAGCGTTCAGAATGCTTCTTATGAGCAGAAAGACCCGTTGGTTATATTCAAACTTGAGAGCGTCAAGCTGTTTGATGACATGGTAAACCAGATGAACAACCGCATCGTAAGCATTCTAATGAGGGCACAAATTCCCGAGATTCAGCGCGAGGAAGTGCGTGAAGCCGCTCCTGAGCAGAGAAGCCAGCGCTACAACGAGCAGAAAGACGACCTTAACAACCCTGCTCAACGCGCGGCCGCAAGCCATGACACACGTCAGAATGCCGAAGCAAAAAGGCAACCGATTCGTAAGGACAAGCTGCCAGGACGCAATGACCCATGCCCATGCGGTAGCGGAAAGAAGTTCAAGAACTGCCACGGCAGAGGACTTGTTTAAATAAAACAACGTAAAAATATGAAGAGTTAAGAGAATGTATCATGATGTATTAAAACGTCAATGGTTGTTTTCTTAACTCTTTAATTTTATTTTGAAGCATGTATTAAAATATGAATAATAAATTTTGCGACATCAAATGGAAATAAATATCACCAAACTTAAAAAGATGTTCGGCGAAAAAACTGCCGTAGACATACCTGATTTCACGATTAACGGCGGAGACATTCTCGGTCTGGTGGGTAACAACGGAGCAGGTAAGACAACATTATTCCGCCTGATGCTTGATCTTATTAAGGCTGATGAGGGTGAAGTTACAATGACTACAAAGAACGAAGATGGAACTACCACTGTCATAAATCCGGCCAATTCAGAAGAATGGAAGATATTCACCGGGGCATACATAGACGAAGGCTTTCTCATAGATTTCCTGACGCCTGAAGAATACTTTCAGTTTATCGGCAAGGTAAACGGACTTACTGACGAGGAGACCAACCAACGTGTAGCCACATTTGAACACTTCATGAATAACGAGATACTTGACCAGAAAAAACTAATCCGCAATTTTTCAGCAGGTAACAAACAGAAGGTAGGCATAATCTCCGCTTTTATCAATAGGCCACAATTACTGGTTCTTGACGAGCCTTTTAATTTCCTTGACCCTACCAGCCAGAACGTTCTGAAGCATATCATAACAGAATATAATGCCGAAACAGGTGCCACAATCCTTATCAGCAGCCACAATCTGACACATACCGTTGAAATATCAACAAGAATAGCACTGCTCGAGACTGGCAAAATAATCAATGACTTGCCTAATATCAACGGCAGTGCCGAGAATACTCTCGAAGCATATTTTAACTGCTAAACAGTTATTCCATCATCAGCAAATACTATTTTCACATATAATTAAAAGGCATAAACCCACCTCTATCACCATTATTAGGTATTTTACGGGCTTACTATCAGTAAGTCCGTATTTTTTGTTACTTTTGCATTTACATATTTGAAAGGTACAAAAAATGAGACTATCCGAACTTAAAACAGGAGAAAAAGGTGTTATTGTAAAAGTATTGGGGCACGGAGGTTTCCGTAAACGCATCGTTGAGATGGGATTCATCCGTGGTAAAATCGTTACGGTTTTGCTCAATGCACCACTACAAGACCCCGTAAAATACAAAATAATGGGATACGAAATATCGTTGCGCCACTCTGAAGCCGCGATGATAGAAATAATATCCACAGATGAGGCCCGCCAACTTGAAAAGGAGGAAGCTGACAAACTAGGACTGACTAACGTATCAGAAAAAGCTGACAACGATGACGGTTGCCTTACTGACGAGCAGCTACACAAGGCTGCAATGAAGAAAAGCCACACAATAAACGTAGCCTTAGTAGGTAACCCCAACTGCGGAAAAACATCATTATTCAACTTCGCTTCCGGTGCTCATGAGCGTGTAGGTAATTATTCAGGAGTAACAGTTGATGCAAAAGAAGGGCATGCAGAGTTCAACGGTTACCATTTTAATCTTGTTGACCTGCCCGGAACATATTCTCTTTCGGCTTATAGTCCAGAAGAGCTTTACGTCAGGAAACAAATCATTGAGAATACTCCAGATGTCATAATCAACGTTATTGACGCCAGCAATCTTGAACGTAATCTCTACCTTACGACGCAACTAGTAGACATGAACATCAAGATTGTAGGTGCACTAAACATGTTCGACGAATTTGAGCAGCGTGGTGACAAACTTGATTACGACAAACTTGGCGAGTTGTTCGGCTTTCCATTCATTCCAACAGTGTTCAAAAGCGGACGCGGCGTCGACGAATTATTCAGCACGGTCATTAATATATATGAGGGGCGGCCTGTTCCTGGAAAGACCGGCATACGTCACATTCATCTTAATCATGGTAAATATATTGAGCAGGCAATAGATGAAGTAAAGAAGGAAATCCAGAAAAACGAGCAAATAAGATATAAGTATTCAACACGTTTTCTGTCAATCAAGCTGCTTGAAAAAGACACCAAAGCTGAAGAGCTGATCAAGACTTTACCCAACGGGAAAGACATCATGGCCGTACGCGACAAGGGCGCTGACTTTATCATGAAAGAAACAAAGGAGGACAGCGAAACGGCCATTATGAACGCCAAATACGGCATCATACACGGTGCTCTGCACGAAGCCGGATGTGAAGAGGGCAACAAGACCGACACTTATCAGACTACTCACGTTATCGACTCGATAATAACCAACAAGTATGTCGGCTTTCCTCTCTTCTTCCTTTTCCTTTACATAATGTTCGAAGTGACATTTACTCTCGGACAATATCCCATGGACTGGATTGACGCCGGCGTTGGCGCGCTTGGTGACTGGGTCAAGGCTGTATTGCCTGACGGCCCGGTAAAGGCGATGATAGCCGATGGAGCGATAGCCGGAGTTGGCTCTGTCATCGTCTTTCTGCCTCAGATTCTTATTCTTTACGCCTTCATATCGTTCATGGAAGACTCTGGCTACATGGCACGTGCAGCCTTTATCATGGACAAGCTTATGCACAAAATGGGGCTTCACGGCAAATCGTTCATACCGCTGATTATGGGCTTCGGCTGCAATGTTCCGGCCGTTATGGCAACAAGGACTATAGAAAGCAGAAGGAGCAGGCTGATAACCATATTAGTATTACCGCTCATGAGCTGCAGCGCACGCCTGCCGATTTACATCATGATAGTGGGCACATTCTTTGCCGCACGCTATCAGTCGCTTATCATGATTTCGCTATATGTCATCGGCATAATACTTGCCGTACTTGTCAGCCGCCTGTTCAGCAAGTGGATGATAAAAGGAGACGACACCCCATTTGTAATGGAACTTCCACCCTACCGCTTCCCTACGGCTAAAGCTATGGCGCGCCATACATGGGAGAAAGGCAAGCAATACCTGAAAAAAATGGGAGGAATAATACTCGTCGCAAGCCTTATCGTATGGGCACTGGGCTACTTCCCTCACAATGATAGTCTCAGCACACAGGCACAGCAAGAACAAAGTTATATCGGGCGAATAGGAAAAGCCATTGAACCGGCATTCCGCCCACAAGGCTTCGACTGGAAACTCGACGTAAGCCTCATAGCCGGTGTAGGTGCAAAAGAGATTGTGGCATCAACCATGGGCGTGTTATACGCTGACGATGAGACCGTAGCTGACGACACCGTTGACAACACCAAGAAGTATGAAATACTGCGACAAAAAATGGAAGCTGACGGTATTACACCGCTTATCGCATTCTCTTATCTGCTGTTTGTACTGATTTATTTCCCTTGCATAGCCACAATAGCCGCCATCAAAGGCGAAACCGGCAGTTGGAGGTGGGCTGTATTTGCCGCCGTTTACACCACAGTGCTTGCATGGATTGTATCTGCCTGTGTTTATCAGGTCGGAAGTCTGTTCATATAAATAAGGTTGTCTTATAAAAAACGGCAACATAATATATGCATTGGGTAACACTGAACCTGGGCCCGCACCAAGGACCGTTGAAGAAACGGAAAAATAATATTCAGGAAGAACAATAAAATCTGACGATATGACTATACAGGAATTTATAACGCTATACAGGGAGGCTTTCGGAGAAAGCGTACCCTTGCCCATTGCTTTCGGTTACAGCGACAAGCCTGCTACGGAAGTAAGAAAGATACCCCGTTGTATGATTGGCGTGATACGCAAAGTCTGCAACGGAGAAGCATTGACGCTCTCGGCTGAGAACATGTTATGCGGTGGAGGAAGCTTCTATACAGCCTTTGCGCCGATGCCGGAACGTGTCCCGGTGTTTGTTTCGGAGACGGAACACTACAAGCTGACCAAGGAGCAGGCCAAGGAGTATATAGACAGGCTGAACATACGGCTGTCTGATAAGCCTTACCTTAACTTCGTGCGTATGGACAGGCTGGAAAGCATGGATGATGTGGAAGGCATACTTTTCTTTGCCACTCCTGATGTTCTGTCCGGCCTTTGCTCGTGGGCGTTTTACGACAACAACGATGACGACGCCGTATGCACACGGTTCGCGTCAGGCTGTTGCAGCATAGTGACCTTTGCCGCGAAAGAAAATGAAAGAGGTGGACGCAGCTGCTTTATCGGCCTGCTTGACCCGTCGGCACGTCCGCTGGTACCAAAAGACGAGCTGACATTTACCATACCGGCATGCAGATTCAAGGAAATGACGGGCACCATGAGGCAATCGGCATTGTTCCAAAAGGCATATTCCATTGTGAGGAAACGCATCAACGGAGAGATACAAAACAGTAATAGAATATGAGGCATACCACAAGCTCAACAAGACCTTTTGTTTCTGACATCTTCAGAGCACCAGCCTTGTAAGACAATCCTGACATCAACGCTATGAAATCAAAAGGGCATCTCCCGTCATGTGAAAGATGCCCTTTTAAAATGATTTATATTGTTCCAATACATTATAATTATTCCGCCATGTCGAGAGTGAGGAACGCCTGTATGCCCTGATGATTGATGTCGAGTGCAGCCACCTCCTTAATATAACGGTCGCTCTTTTCTCTATCACCCAATCCACTGTATCCAAGAGCCATCATATACTTACAGTGTATCTCGTTACGCTGCTGCAAATCGTCCTCCCAGATAAGAAGGTCTGGCAAAGATACGGCGAAATAGTCCATATGCACTACATCAAATAAATGCTTCTCACCATAGTTCACCAGTTTGTGGAAGCGTCCGTTAGCCTCAGCTATACGACCGAGTTTCAACAGGGCAAGACCCTGATAGAATATCTTGTCAGGCTTAGCGTCGTTATAGTAAAGAGCTGCTGCAGGCTCTGTTGGGCCTAATGTGGCTTTCTCCCAGCATTCACGAGCCTTTGCATCATCACCGATAGCGGCATAAGACACGCCCATCAAGTAATAGAAATCATTTTCCTGCGCCCCATACAGTTTGCCTTCGCCGAGATGATGAGGATAAACGAGGCACTCTTCAAGCAGTTCTATGGCGTTGTTGTAGCGTTTTTCTGCGATAGCCTTCTTTGCCAGCTCCACGCGGGCAAACTGATATTGCTCCGGCACCTTGCCTTCACCGCCCTCCCAAGGATGGAATATATGGGCGTCTAGTTTGGCCTTTGCTTCCTCATACTGCCCGGTCTGGTTGAGCAGTGTTATTTCCTCAAGCAGCAGGTCATCACGCTTTGCAACAAGCTCCGGATACTTCTGCAGGAAAGCGAGCCTCTCGGCATGCGGACGGCGTACCCTGCGGTACAGCTGGTCAAGCTCCATGAGCACACGGGCATCGGTATCATCAAGAGCAAAAGCACGCTCCATGTATTCAATAGCCTTATCCTGGTTATCCAGCTTGTTAAAGTTTGCGAGGGCAAGATTGCGCCATACCGTCGGGAAGTTACCGTCTTCAAGGGTTGAAGTTTCCCATGCCTGTATGGCAAGATCGTACTGCCGCTTGTCATAATACAGACAACCCAGATAATACGGAGCCTTAGAGCATCCGCCACGCAGCTCCATAGCACGCTGCAGAGCAAGTATAGCCTCAAGACGGTTAGGGAAACAGCAGTCGGGACATGCGGCCTCCGCCTTGTCAAACTCAGCCACGGCGCCGTCCATTCCGCCCTCAGACAAGCACCAGCCCAGATAATAATATGTCATCGGAGTAACTGCCCCGGCCTCTATGGCCACGTGCCACAACGATGCAGCCTCCTGCCAGCAGCCTGCCGCACAGTAGTCCAAGGCTATCTCGTCATAGTTGT
The DNA here is from genome assembly GCA_900550365.1 of uncultured Prevotella sp. GTDB lineage: Bacteria > Bacteroidota > Bacteroidia > Bacteroidales > Bacteroidaceae > Prevotella. The sequence continues at coordinate 20,855 of URRR01000018.1, forward strand.
GGGCGTTGCCGTGCATCAGTGTCTTCATTGCATCAAGCACGCTTCCGTCACCCGTTATCAGGTATTTCTCATATAAGCAGCCGAAGTTGAAGCGGTCTATCGCCATTGAGTCGTCTATTAGTCTCAGCGCCTCGTCTGTGCGTCCCTGCTTACGCAGTATGGCAGTCTTCAGCGCACGCGCCTTATGATTGTGCCAGTTGCGTACAAGTGAGCGGTCTGCCTCGTCGGCAGCGTATTCAAGCCGTCCCTGCATTGTTGAAATCTGGGCACATGCAAAGTAGCCGGCATCCTGCCAGGCACCGTTCCACGTTGACTTATAGAAGCGGTCATAAGCCTCGTCTATTCTGCCCTGATATTTCAAAGCCAGTCCGAGATTATATATCGGTTCGCCGTCATACGGGTTAGGGTTGCGTTTCATCAGCACCTTGACAGCCGTCCTGAGATATCTCTCGGCACGTGCGAAGCGGCCTTTTCTGATATACCACAGCCCCAGAGCGTTATTACATCTCACGTCAAGCGGGTCACGGCGCAGTGCTTCCTCATAATAGTCAACGGGGTTATAAGTTGCATGACGGTACTGCTCAAGGTGCAGACCGGTCAAGAAGAGCTGCTCGGTAGTCTTTATTTCCTCGGGCATCAGTGCGGCCTCGGCAGCATCGGGTATGGGTCTTACGTCGTCAGGCTCACTGTGCCAGTGCAGCAGTTCGCGTCCCCGGGCTGTAATCTCCATGGTCAGACATTTCAGCCGTGCGCCTTTCACGTCAACATTTTCGTCGAGAAGATTCTCCGGCGTTATGGTCACTTCCTTGTCATAGTAAACAGTGCCGTCATCATTACGGAGCACAACTCTTACTGTCTGTGCCGAAGTAGCGAAAATCTTGAAGTTAACTTCACCGTCATCGCCCTTCTGGTCGATATTCATCAAGAGGTCCTTTGTGGCATTCTTCACAACACCCAGTTCACGATAAGGCAGGAAATACTGCACAAACGATTTTTCCTCATACGGCTGCAGCCATGTAAAGTCGGGCTGGTTCTCGGTATATACGCCCGCCATAAGCTCTATGTAAGGCCCGTCCTCGTCAGTCAGGTTGCGGTCCCACGCACGTCCGAAGTCACCGTTACCCCATGTCCACTGCTTCTTTCCGGGCGATACATGATGGTTGGCTACATGCAGCATTCCGGCCCGTGTATCGTTCTCATACCCTCCCTCAAAGTCATACTTGCTGTTTACCGCCATATAACTTGTCGGCACAAAGATATTCTTATAGTTGGAGATATCTACTCCCGCAGAGTAATCCATCTTATAATACGTGCCCGTAGCTATGGGGAATGAGCTTACGGCGCGCTTCCCGTGGTCGAATACGGCGTTGATGTCTGGCGGAAAGACGCTTTGGTAATAGTCGTTTACAGCCACGGCAGGATTAGCCCACCACAGGAAAGTCTGCGGCACGTCTGTGCGGTTGTAAAGCACTCCCTTTATCTCAAGGTATGCATGTCCGGGCCTCAAGGTAAATCCGGCCATGCCCTTCTGGTGGAACATGCGCTCCATCTCGCTCACCCACACTGTCACGCTTCCGTCGCTGTTTTCCTCTATCGTGCAGTCAACGGGCATGTATGTGCTGGGGCGGTGGTGCTGCGGCCAGTTAAATTCGATGCCTCCTGAAATCCAAGGACCGGCCAGACCTACAAGCGCCGGCTTGATGACATGATTGTAATAGATGAAGTGGCGCTTCTTTATTTTGTCATAAGCCATCTGCACACGACCGCCGAGTTCAGGCAGAATCATCACCTTAATATATTCGTTCTCGATGAAGACAGCAGCATATTGCTTATCTGTCTTTTCGTTGGAAATCGACTCAATGACGGGGTACGGATATACCACACCGCTCGAACCTTGGTACACTCTCTTCTCAAGGAAGATAGGATTTTTCTCTGGTGCACCGACCTCATACGTCGGAATGGTCACCGTTTCTCTCCATGCTTTTACCATTTCTGTATTGAATTTAAATTTTCCAGATGTCAGATTGTTTGTATTTGTTTATTACTCTTTTATTTCTTAGTTAGTTCTTTCTCTATCTCTTCAAGCGACTTGCCCTTTGTCTCGGGCAACACACAAGTGAAGTAAATAAAGCCCAGAGCACAGATTACCGCGTAAATCCAGAATGTTCCGAAACTGCCGAAAGAGGTGTTGAGCAGAGGGAATGTGTAGGTCAGCGTCGTACTGCCCACCCAAAGAGCAAAAGTACAGGTGCCTACCGCAACCGCACGCACCCGGCTCGGGAACAGCTCGGCTATCAAGACCCACGTTACCGGCCCGAGAGTCATGGCATAGCATGCTATCGCAAGCACCACCAGAAGCACCATGAAGGCGCCCTTTACCTCAAAATAATAGCACGTTCCGAGCGTTAGATATATTATCGTGAGACCAAGCGAACCGATAAGCATCAGCCTGCGGCGACCAAGGCGGTCAACAGTATATATGGCGACAACGGTGAATATGACATTCGTAACACCCGTAACAACGATATTGAAGAGCACGTCACTGAGCGAATATCCTGCTGACTGGAATATTTCCTGAGCATAATTGAAAATTACGTTTGTACCGCTCCACTGCTGGAATACGGCCACAACGATACCTGTCGTAACAATCTTAAGCAACGGACGGCGGAACAGCGTGCGCAGCCCGTGCTGCCCGCCGGCGGCGGCATTGGCCTCGGAAATGGCTTTCAGCTCGGTGTCGGCATACTTGTCGCCGCCTATACGGGTAAGAATACCACGGGCTGCGCTGTCCTTACCGGTCATCGCGAGCCACCTCGGGCTCTCCGGTATGAAGAATACGAGAATAAAGAATGCCATCGCAGGGAATGCTCCTGCCCAGAACATCCAGCGCCAACCCATCTGACAGTTCCACGTGTCAATGGTGTTGTGAACAACGGGTTCGGCTATAAGCCAGTTAGTTATCTGCGCCGCCAGGATGCCGATGACAATCGTAAGCTGATTGAGCGACACCAGTTTGCCACGGATATTGGTAGGAGCCACCTCTGCGATATACATCGGTGAAAGCCCCGAGGCGATACCTATTCCTACGCCGCTGAAAAATCTTGCTGCGAGGAACAGCTTGAACGTACTGAAATAACCGGTCCCGATTGCCGACACGAGGAACAGTATTGACGACAATATGAGTAGTTTCTTGCGTCCGAAACGGTCAGCAAGCGAACCGGCCGTCATGGCTCCTATGAGGCAGCCGACAAGTGCGATGCTCATGGCGAGTCCCTGCATCTCCGGCTCACCGGCAATGTCAAAGTACACCTCATAGAAAGGTTTTGCACCGCCGATGACCACCCAGTCGTAGCCGAACAGCAGTCCTCCCATTGCCGAGACAATGCAGATAAAATAGACAAATCCTGTGTTAAACGTTTTCATTGTAAAGTTATCGGTTTAGATTAAACATATATTTTCCTACTGAATGCCGGCTATTAAAGCCGTGGCAGATGGCATGCCGATGCTCTGCCAACTGTTTCCGCTGCAAAGATACGTACAAAGCATGAGAGCCGAAATAGAAAAAAATCATAATAAAATGGACAATCTTATTATTATTTTACCTACCTTTGCAACGATCATAAACACATTCAGGAGGTCTTATGGTAAGAATCAAGAGCGGATTTTCAGGCGAGCGGTCACTCGTATTGCCCAAGATGGTCACCGACATGATGGCAGACGACCCGATAGTATCGGTGCTTTACGTTACCGACATTGGCTATTATCCCCACGCTGCCAACCATTACCGCGAACGCCGTGAGCCTATTGACCAATACGTCTTTATATATTGTATCGACGGAAAAGGCAGCTACGAGGTTGACGGAAAGCATTATAACGTAGAAGCCAACCAGTATTTCATACTGCCGGCAGGCCGCTCTCACGAATATGAGGCCGACACTTCCTGTCCATGGACAATCTACTGGATTCACTTCAAGGGCTCTCTTGCCCCGTATTATGCTCTCGACGCTGTCTCACCTACAGCCATAAATCCGGGCATTCACTCACGTATAAGCAACCGCATCAACATGTTTGAAGAACTGTTCGACGCTCTTAATTCCGGTTTTAGTATAGAGAACATAAGATATGCCATGTCTCTCTTCCACCATTATCTCGGCTCGCTGCGCTATGTAAGGCAATACCGTGAGGCGGGAGAACATGCCGGTGACGGAAACATGATTGACGCGGCGATACACTTTATGAAAGAGAACATCGAGCGGCATATTACACTAAAGGACGTGGCCGACTACACCGGATACTCGGCATCTCACTTCTCGGCGGTGTTCAAGGCGCAGACAGGCCACAGCCCGCTAAACTACATCAACCTGCTGAAAGTAAAACAGGCCTGCTTCCTGCTTGACAATACAAAGATGAGGATGAACCAGATATGCCACAAACTCGGCATTGACGACCCTTATTACTTCTCACGCCTGTTCAGTAAGATAATGGGAATGAGTCCGCGCGCCTACCGCCAGCATCCTAAGGTATAATATAAATAAGGTGGCGTAATGGTTACATTGGCGTAATTATTTTATTTTTTGATTTTTACGTTTCGTTTTTTCTTGCGGCGGCAGACTAATTTTGCTGTCTGGAAACGTAACTTTAAACCAAATCTATTTTATGAACTTTAAACTTATTCTGGCGTGCGCTGTCAGCGCACTGTCGGCCGTAAGCGCACGAGCCGACTACCACCTGTGGTACCAACAGCCGGCATCCGAATGGATGGAGGCTGTACCGACAGGCAACGGACGCCTTGCTGCCATGGTCTACGGCGGCATCTCAAGAGAGACACTTGCGCTTAATGAAATCACCCTTTGGGCGGGACAGCCCGACTCTACCAATAATAATATAGGTGGAAGAGAGCACCTTGACGAGGCACGCCGCTGCTTCTTTGATGGCGACCCCGAACAGGGCAACCGCATAGGAGAAAAATATTTTACGGGGCTTGGCCGTAATTTCGGCACACACCTGCCGCTGGGTGACCTTACGATAGACTTCACTCATCCGTCAGACATCGTTACCGGCTATCGCCGCGAACTTGATCTCGACAGCGCACTGGCCGTCGTCACATACAACTGCGGCGGCATAAATTACCGCCGCGAGTGCCTGGCTGACTATCCCGATGACGTGATAGCCATGCGCATAACCGCCGACAAGCCGGGCGCGGTGAGCGCTGTGGTGGGACTTAACCTGCTGCGCCGTGCCGCCGTAAGAGCTACGGACTACGGGCTTTGGCTTGAAGGCAAAGTGTCTTTCGGTAATCCCGACGTAGGCGGTGTCAGCTTCTGCGGCGGCATAAGGCTGCTGCCCGAAGGCGGAACGCTGACCGCCGGCGACAGCACCGTAAGCGTTACGGAAGCCGACGCACTGACCGTAATCATCGACGTACGCACCGACTATAACCGTTCTGACTATAAAGAGCTGTGCTGCACAACGCTCGACAAGGCGGCGGCAAAGGCATATGCCACGCTGAAAGCCAACCATACGGCTGACTATAGGGCACTGTTCAGCCGGATGGACATATCGCTCGGCAATGCCGGCAGCAATGACACGCCGACCGACGTGCGTCTCAGGCTGGCAAAGGCAGGTGTGGCCGACCCCTCATTTGACGCTCTTTTCTTCCAGTACGGCCGCTACATGCTTATCTCCTCGTCACGGCCTAACGGCACACCGCTGTGCGCCAATCTTCAGGGAGTATGGAACGACAACGGGGCATGCAACATGTCGTGGACGTGCGACTATCATCTTGACATAAACACACAGCAGAATTACTGGTCGGCCAACCGTGCCAATCTGGCTGAATGCAACGAACCGCTGTTCGATTACATAGCATTCCTCGCCAAAAACGGCGCCGAAACGGCACGCAAGGTGTACGGATGCCGCGGATGGGTGGCGCATACGATGTGCAACGCGTGGGGATATACCGCGCCGGGATGGAGCGTCAGCTGGGGTCTTAACGTAACCGGCGGAGCATGGATAGCCACCCATCTGTGGAGCCACTATCTCTACACACGTGACAAGGAATGGTTAGCCAAGACAGGTTATCCACTGCTTAAGGAGACGGCCTTGTTCTTTATTGACTACATGACCGAAGACCCTGCCACCGGTTATCTTGTCACCGGACCGAGCATATCTCCGGAGATAGGCTATGTGTCGCCTAAAGGTAATCATCTGAGCCTTGCCATGATGCCAACGCTTGACCGTGCCATTGTCTACGACATTTACTCTGCCTGCATCGAGTCGTCAAAGATATTAGGTGTGGACAAGAGTCTGCGCCGTCGCCTCGAGAAAGATATCAAGAGACTGCCGCCGCTGATGATTGGAGCCGACGGCCAGCTGCAGGAATGGCTCGCCGACGTAAAGCGCAGCGACCCTGCCCACCGTCACTCGTCACACATCATGACACTTTTCCCCTACAATCAGATTTCATACACCCGCACCCCCGACCTCGCGGCAGCGGCAAGGAAAGGACTTGAGATACAGACCTCGGCTGAAAACTGGGAGGACACTGAGTGGAGCACGGCCAACATGCTCTGTTTCTACGCACGGCTGAAAGACGGTCAGACGGCATACGGCTGGCTGCAAAACCTCTTCAGACGCTTCATGCGTGAGAACCTCATGACCGTTTCACCTAAAGGCGTGGCTCTGGCAGAATATGATATATTCAGTTTCGACGCCACTGAGGCAGGTGTCGCCGGTATATGCGAGATGCTGATGCAGAGCTACGACGGCTTCATCGAGTTCCTGCCCGCCCTGCCCAAGGAGTGGGCCGACGGCTCAGTAAAGGGTCTGTGCGCTGAAGGCGGCCTCGTGATAGACATGAAGTGGCGTGGAGGCAAGATGCTCTCAGCACGTCTCACTGCAACCGTCGACGGCACATTCACCGTCAAGGGCATCAACGGCAAGATATCATTAAGGAAAGGTGAGACAAGAGAACTCGACTTCACCAAATAACAATTAAAAAACCAGTCATAAATGCTTTTGTTGCAGAAGGTGGTCTTTTGCTTTGTAAAAGGCCACCTTTCATCTTGCGTTTTGCCGTCTTTTACGCTGCAAAAGACGGCAAATGGCAAATGCCCTTGCCGACGGCATATTATGGCTCGGCGAGACAACGTCGGGAGAAAAGTCTCCATACTTATTTTAACAAATAATCACATGCAGTGGCGAATATATGCCAAAACCTGATGGAATCGTGATTTTTGAGCTAAAATTACTAATTTTTGCCAATTTTATAACATTCCGGCCAGGCATTTTCAATTAGATTTGCAGACAGCTATCAGAAAATAAACACTGACAGAAAACATACGGCTCAGGCCGCATCATATGACCGACAATAATAACCTGAATAATTTAATATGCAAGTGAAAAGTAGTATCAATGACATTATGAAAACCTCAACATCTTGAAGGCATGCAGTCATGCCGCCAGCAACAAGCGGAGACATTATTCTCCGGCAAATGTGAAACATCCAAACAATTAACCATTCAATTTTAAATTAACATGAAAAGGAAACTGCTAAGTTTATTAGTCCTGATATTCCTCGGCGTGCAGGCAGCCATTGCACAACAGGAAGTGACGGGACAAGTGGTTGACGAGAACTCTGACCCCCTCATCGGCGCATCCGTGAAGGTAAAGAACTCATCAACAGGCGCACCTACCGACCTTAACGGAAACTTTACCCTGAGAGCCGAACCCGGCACGACACTGATCGTATCGTACATCGGTTACGAAACAAGAGAAGTAACCGTGCCCGCCTCTAGAAGAATGAGGATTGTCCTCGAAAATGACGCCAACCAGCTTGACGGTGTCGTAGTAGTAGGTGTATTGATGAAAAAGAGCGACCTTACGGGCGCCGTGTCTCACGTTGACGCAGACGTGCTGACAGAGAAACCGGTAACAAACATCAACGAAGCCCTGCAGGGACGTGTTGCCGGACTTAACATTACACGAGGCGTTACGCCGAGCGATGACTCATCAATAAAAATCCGCGGTACCAACACCATCAACTCAGGCTCGTCACCGATATATGTTGTCGACGGTCTTGTAATGGACAATCAGTTCGGATTCTATAACTCAATCAATGTCAACGACGTTGAGTCAATCGAAGTATTGAAAGACGCGTCAGCCACAGCTCTCTACGGTTCACGCGGTGCCAACGGCGTGATTGTCGTAACGACAAAGAAAGGCCGCAAGGGCAAGGGGCTCGTAAGCTATGACGGCTGGGTAAGCTTCTCTACCATGGGCCACCGCCCCGAGACCATGAACGCGCAAGACCTCTTTGAGCTGCGTGCCGAGGCTTACGCCAACGGATATGCTTACAACAACCCTAACGCTACAGACGCAGACAAGCAGGCCTACTGGGACAACACCATTATGGGCTCAAACACCGTGTTCTCTGACGAAGAGTTCGCCGGCTACCGCAGCGGAAAGAGCTACGACTGGCTCAAGCAGGTGACCAAGACCGGCATTGAGCACAACCACAGTGTAAGCTTCTCTAAAGGCTCAGACAACACAAGCCTTTACGTCAGCCTCGGCTACAGCGGGCTTGACGGAGTGGTTGAGGGCACCGAACAGAACAAATATTACGGCCGCATCAACGCCGAGGCAAACATAAAGCCATGGCTGAAAATAGGTACGAACACGTCATACACATACGTGAAAGACAAGATGGCCGACGCCTCCGTGTACAACATGGCGCTAGAAAGATCTAACCCTCTTATTGACTACGCTCCTTACAAGGACGACAGGACCCGCCACGACGCTCAGTATCTTACGCTCTATTACAGAGTGCTTTCAGGCGAGACAAACAACTATTTCAACCCGTTCAACTCGATGGAGATACAGACCGACCGTGAGCGTTACCACTTCACATCGTCCAACTATATCAACATCAACCCCATCAAGGGTCTCAATATCCGCTCGACCCTTGCCGTAAACCGTGCCGAGCAGTCATGGAACCAGTTTGTTCCGACAGGCATCCAGCAGTCAATACGCTATTACGGCGGGTACAACTACGCCACACAGCAGCGCTTCGGCGAGACCCAGTGGCAGTGGGACAACACCGTAAGCTACGAGACCCAGATTAAAGAGGTACATAACATCAACGCATTCATCGGTACGTCAGCGTCACGTTACTCTTACAGAGTGCTCAAGGCCGGCGGTAAGAACTTTGCCGGCAACGAGCTGGGCTACAACGTTCTCCAGGCATCAGCCGACACCGAGACCCGCGAGATTGAGTCTGACTACCAGACCAGCGCCCTCATGTCATACGTAGGACGCGTGAACTACAACTACGATTACCGTTACTACTTCACCTTCACAGGCCGTTACGACGGTTCTTCAAAGTTCGCCGAAGGCCACCGCTGGGGCTTCATGCCTTCATTCTCAGTAGCATGGGACATGACCAACGAGGAGTTCTTCCCGCATAATTCGTTCCTCTCACGCTTCAAGATCCGTGCCGGTTACGGTGTTGTAGGTAACCAGGACATATCCAACTACCTTTATGCGACGCTCTATACGCCGCAACAGTCAAACGGAGAAGCATACTACGGCACGGACGGACGCCGCGGAACACCGTTGCTGACATGGGAGAAGCAGAAACAGACGAATATCGGACTTGACCTCGGATTTTTCAAGAACCGGCTCAACATCTCGATGGACCTCTACTTCATAACCAACTCTAACCTGCTCATGAGCCACTCACTGGCATCAACTTCAGGATATACCAGCACGACAGAGAACATCGGCGAGCTGGAGAACAAGGGCTTCGAGCTTACGATCGGTGCTACTCCGATACGTACGAAAGACTTCGAATGGAACATCAACGCCAACCTCTCGCTTGACCGCAACAAGGTAACGAAGCTGTACGGAGGCGTAGACTATATCCTGAACGGCCTCGACCGCCAGGGCAACATCTTCATCGGCGAGTCACTGAGCAACATCTATGCTTACAAGGCCGGCGGCATTGCCAACGAGAACAACCGTGAGCTGTGGGAGAACATTGACTTCAACGGCCGCACGGTAGGCCTGGGAGACCTCTTCGTTCTCGACATCAGCGGTCCTGACGGCAAACCAGACGGCGTGATCGACTCGAACGACCGTTACATCTACGGCAACACCGACCCGAAGATTTACGGAGGTTTCTCTACTGACTTCAGCTGGAAGGGACTCACTCTTAACGCCGTATTCAACTACTCTGTTGGCGGACACCGCATCAGCTCTTACTACGAAAGCCTCATCAGCTCATACGGAGAGAGCTACGCATCGACAGACCTGCTTGACCGCTGGACACCAGAAAACACAGACGCTTACCTGCCACGCGTAATGGCCGGAACAACGGGCTACACCAAATTCCAGCCCGGCGAGACCGACCGCTATATACAAAGCTCATCTTACCTGCGCCTGGCCACGCTGACACTGGCCTACAACCTGCCGCAGACATGGCTGCAACGGATACACATGAACTCGCTCCGCGTGTACTTTACGGCAAGCAATCTCTTTACGCTGACAGGATATAAGGGCTTCGACCCTGAAATCGGAGACTATAACTATCCGCCGACAAGGTCGTACACAATAGGCCTTAACTTCAGCTTCTAAACGTTTTCATTATACCACATCATAAAAAACGAATAACAATGAAACTAAAAAATAAAATCGCTGTATTGGGACTTGTCGCCCTGTCGGCCATTTCCGTGTCCTCATGCGGTGACTTCCTTGACGAAGGGCCGAAGACGGCTATCACGGAAGAGGAAATATATTCTGACACAACCAACATCGAGTCAGACCTGCAAGACTTGTATAACAACTGGAAACAGCTGTTCAAAGACCGTTACCTTTGGGAGTGTATGGTCGGCACAGACGAAATCCAGTCGGGTGCATATCAGGCTCTCAAGGAGTCTAACGGACTGCGCGGCGCCCTCGATATGTACAACGCGCTGTTGACGTCAGAGCTCTCGTATATCACCGAACAGTGGGATATGCGCTGGCCTTCTATAGGAGAAGCGGCAAAGATCATCAATGCCATAGGTAACGACGACCTTGACAACGACACCCATCTGGGCAACCTCTACGGTGAGGCCTGCTTCATCCGTGGCAGCCTTATGATGGAGCTTACCATGCTTTATGGCAGAATACCTATCATCGACATTGCCCGCAGCGAAGAGCTGGGCTACGGACGCCAACCCCTGAAGGACGTATGGGCATTCATCATCAACGATCTTGAGAACGCGGCAAAATACTGTCCGGCAAGCAACGCGGAAGCACGCGCCACTCTATATGCCGCAAACATGATGCTTGGTTACGCCTATATGTCGGCTCCGGAGGAGACAGGGCTGCGCGACTTCAGAAAAGCCGCCGACGCTCTTAAGATAGTTGTGGAGGGCCCGTTCAGCCTCGTGCCCTACTATGACCTGTGGGACTACAACACGCCCAACACCTCAGAGTCAATCTTTGAGTGGCAGTTCAATCCCTATACAGACCAGAACCAGATTGAGTTCCAGATCGGCTCACGCGCCGTTGCAGCCCTTCCCGAGGCTGACCACATCTACTTCGCAGGTTACGACCACGCCGTTCCTTCTGAGTGGGCTTACAGCGACATTGATGACGGCGGAATATGGGAGGACGGTGATGTACGCAAGGAAGAATCAATGCGTTACGACTTCACTTATAACGGACAGGTGCCCACTCTTGAAAGCGTGTCATGGGAGCAGCTGGGCGACGACCACGACGAGCTGCTGCCACACATTAAGAAATACGAGGACTACCGCACCGACGAATACTCAGGCTACGGCATTAACAACGTATGGTATTCAGGCAAGAACATACCGTTCCTCCGCCTTGCCAACGCAATCCTGCTTTACGCCGAGTGTCTGAACGAACTTGGCGAGACACCGGAGGCCGTGCGTCAGGTAAACATGGTGCGCCAGCGTGCATGGGACTTCAATCTGCCTGCCGACAAAGCCTGGAGCGAAAGCATGAGTCAGGACCAGTTCCGCACCGAGATAATGACAGAACGTGTACGTGAGCTCTTCGGCGAACGCTGGCGTAAGTTCGACCTAATCCGCACCAACAAGTTCCTCGAGCTTGTAAAGGCACGTAACAAGTGGGCGGCACGCTCTGGCACCATACAGCAGTACAACATAGTATGGCCCATTCCGCTGACTGAAATCAACCAAAACGAGGACATCTCAGAGGAAGACCAGAACGAAGGCTACAGATAACTCATGGAGACGGGGTTGCCGTTTGTGGCATTTTACATTGTAAAAGGCCGCAAATGACAGCCCCAAAGGCCGTCTTTTGGCTTGCGAAAGACGGCCTTTTACAAATCATTGAGAATCAGCCTGTTATACACATAAGAAACAGTAAGCTACCAACAGTTACCGATATCACTATAAACAAATTAAAAATATGAAAATAAAGACATTGATAACATCAGCCGCATTAGCGGCTTTGCCGGCGTTAGCAACGGCTCAACATAACATCAGCGACGGCGCATGGAGCATCACCTTCAACGAGTCGGCCAAGACGCTGACCTACACCCAAAACGGCGTTGACCTGATACGCAACGCCTACGTCGCCGTGCATAATCCTGATGAAGAGCAACTGCTCTCAACCGAATATCCTGATGTAAGACTTGACAAGACTGCCGTAAACGACGAGTTCGGCTCCGGAACGAAATACACCTATACATATTCGGGGCTTCAGGGCAAGGACAACATCGAACAGTCAATTTACATTTATCCTGACAAAGGGTACATGCTTGTCAGCGCAACCCTCGTGGCTGCCGGCTCGTCTACCAAGACCAACTACATAGCTCCGATAGTTTCTGACCTGTCATCAACAAACTTCCTGCCTTCAGGAGGCCAGAACTACATCTACGTAATGCCGCACGACAATGACAACTGGGTAAGCTACAGCGCCCAGAAATGGAACGTAGGACAGAGCATAACATCATGTGAAGTGTCAGCCGCCTACGACGTGACAAGCCGCAACGGCCTTGTGGTTGGCTCGATAGAACACGACAACTGGAAGAGCGGGGTTACCATGACGCCCAACGGCAGCAACCGCCTGCGCAAGATAACAGTGGCAGCCGGAGTGGTAAACACGTTCACTAACGACGTCAACGTAGAAAATCCCGACAGGCCGTCACTCTACAAGCATGGCTCGATATCAGGCAGCCGGGTAAGCTCGCCACGCTTCTTCCTCGGCTTCTACAACGACTGGCGCAACGGGCTTGAAGACCTCGGCGACGCCACCGCAGCACTGGCCCCGAAGCTGCCATGGTCAGGCGGCACTATCTTTGCATGGCAGAGCTGGGGCGGAATGGCCGACAAAGTGAACTATGCCGGCGCAATCAACGTATCAGACTTCTTCAAGGAGCAGCTCATGCCCAATAACTTTCACAACGAGAACAACACTTGCTACATGGTGCTCGACTCTTACTGGAGCAACCTTAACGAACAGCAGCTCAAGGACTTCGTAGCCCACTGCAGGGCCAACGGCCAGCATCCGGGCATATACTTCACTCCGTTCTCATACTGGGGCAACGAGGAGCAGGCCAAGACGCAGCGCCCTTATGACGGCAGCCCATACACTTACGCCGACATGGCCATCACCGCCAACGGCCAGATGCGCAAGATAGCGTCGATAGCTCTCGACCCTACCCATCCGGGAACTCTGGAATATAACCGCCGCCAGTTTGCCAAATTCAAGGAGTACGGCTTCGAGTACATCAAGCTTGACTTTATCAACAACGGTACTCTTGAGGCCGACAAGTTCTATGCAGACGGCATAACAACCGGCGTACAGGCCTACAACTACGGTATGGACAAGCTCATCGAGATGCTCGACGGAATGTTCATCGACCTATCAATCGCCCCCGTATTCCCCGCGAAAGGCCACGCCCGCCGCATCTCATGCGACTGCTGGGGCGAGCTTGACAACAGCATGTACTGCCTGAACAGTCTCGAAATGGCATGGTGGCTTGACCGCGTTTACCAATATAACGACCCCGACCACCTCGTTCTCTCACGCGCCCAGACTGACGGCGAGGCCCGCATACGCTATACCTGCGGCGCCATGACGGGCACCGTTTTGCTGGGCGACAACTACTCTCTGGAGGGTTCTTGCCTCGGCAATCAGTCTGAGCGCGACCTCGCAATGCGCATCGCCACCAACGCCGACATCAATGCCGTGGCACACATAGGCCGCTCGTTCAGGCCGGTTGAAGGCTCAATGGAGTATGACTCAAACCGTTACGGCAAGGCATTCCGCGTTGACAACGAGTTTGTTCTCGACACTGACGACGCCGTTTACTACGTTGTGTTCAACTACGACAAGGAGACAGAGTTTACCAAGACTGCCGACTTCAGCCGCATCGGCATCGACGCTGGAAATGTGAAGGCCGTCAAGGAGCTGTGGACAGGCGAGCAGATCAACGTCAGCGGAGACGGATTTGACGTGTCTGTACCAAAGTGTGACGTGCGCATGTACCGCATTGAAAAAGGAACTTCAGGGATAACAGCCGTGCATGACAATGCCGGCGACAATGGCATAAACATCAGTTACAGCAACGGGAGCCTTGCTATCAAGGCTCCCGAAGCCATTGCCTCAATAGATGTCTACGACATTCAGGGTGTGCTTATAACGCATACATCACTCAATGGCAACGCCTCTGATTATATCCTTAACTTGACCGGGCATGACGGGATATACATGGCAAAAGTATGTCTTGAATCGGGATTAACTGCGACAAAAAAGATAATAGTGAATTGACATTGCACGTATATTCCGGTCTTATTGATATTTGCATATCAACATAAATGCGCTTATATTTTTAATACATATTTCACAGATTACACATGAAGCCTAAACATTTAATCAATGCATTGACTACAGCTCTGCTGATATTGCTTGTCACACCGTTGGCTGCCAACGGCAACTATTCGTTCAGGCATGTTAATTATAATGTAGGATTATCATCAAGCAACGTCAAATGTATTGCCGAGGACAGTTATGGCTTCATATGGTTAGGCACCAAGAACGGCCTGCACCGCTACGACGGAATAGGTACACGCCGGCTTAACTGTTACGATTATGTAAAAAGGAAAGGCAACAACAATATCGGAGCCTTGTATGAGGATAATGAAAAGAGACTATGGGTGGGCACCGACCGCGGTGTCTACCTTTATAATCCCGTGACCGACGTCTTCAGCTTTATTGACACAAAAGACGCTAAAACCGGAACATACTCACATAATTGGGTACAGACTATAACTGGAGACGGGCGCGGCAATGTCTGGGTGCTGCAGCCTAATGAAGGAGTGTTCCGCTATTATGACGGCAAAGTGGACTTTTACCGTGTGATAAAGAGCAACTTCAACATGAAGGAGACCCATATATCCAACATGTGTGTTGACCGCAACGGCAACGTCTGGATGGCGACGACCGGAGCCGGAATTTACAGATATAACCGTAAGAACAATAACTTTGACAAGATAATGTCGGCCGACGGCGAGACGATGGACGGCATAATATTTATCTCAGTAGTCGAAGATACAGACGGAACTATCATATTTGCCTCGTCGGAAGGCAACATGGTAAGGTATAATCCGGCACAAAACAAATTCAAAAAAATACACTTCAAACAAGAAGGGAGCATATATCTGCGCTGCCTTACATGCTTTGAGGACGAAATATGGATAGGCTCACAAAACGGACTTTACATACTCAATAAGGCTGACGGAAGTACCACCGTATTGAGGCACAATCCGCTTAATCCTTTCAGCCTGTCTGACAATATCATTTATTACATTTATAAAAGCCGTAACGGCGACGCCTGGGTCGGCACGACTTACGGGGGTGCCGACTATGTGTCGCGCAACAAATTCGCGTTTGAGGTGCTCGGCATATGGTCAGGGTTGTCCGGACGGATAATATCAGGACTGGCTTACGGTCCGGACAACCGCATCTGGATCGGCACCGAGGACAACGGCCTGTTTACCCTTAACCCCTCAACCGGCATCATAACACCGTTCAACGGCATACCGCACGGATACCGTTCTACACTCTTTGTTACAAGTTCCAATGGCTATATATACGCCGGATTTATACGCGGCGGCCTGTTCAGAATTGACACAAAAGGCGATGTCACGAGCGTGCTCGACGTATCCGAAACCGACAACAGCGTCTACTCTTATCTGAAAGACAGCCATGGCAACGAGTGGGTAGGACTGGGCTATGCCCTCTACCGTCGAAACGCAGGCGCCAAAACCTTTACCCACATCAATGAGACAGGCTATTGCTGGATATTTAACCTGTTAGAAGCCCACGACGGAACTATATGGATAGCCTCTATGGGTAACGGCGTATGGAAATACACGCCTTCTACCGGAAAGTTTAAAAATTACTCTTATAACGGAAAGCACTATAACGGACTGCGGTCTGACAACATAAGCTCGGTAATGGAAGACAGCCGCGGCAACATCTGGATAACGACCGACAGGGGCGGTATAAGCAGGTATAATAAAGATACAGACAACTTCACGACGTTCGGCACTGACGAGGGCCTGCCTGACGATGTGGCCTATAATATTCTTGAAGACGATAAGGGATATCTGTGGTTCGGGACTAATAACGGTCTCGTAAAGTTTAATCCCGACAACAGGACAGTAAGGGTATTTACCGTGAGAGACGGCCTACCCGACAACGAATTCAAGTACAATTCGGCCGTACGCGGTAATGACGGACGTTTCTATTTCGGCGGAATAGGCGGCGTGACCGTATTCGACCCCGAAGAGGAAGGCTGCGGCTCTATGCCTACGGCGGTATATTTCACCCGGTTAAGGATATTTGACCGCGAGGTGACTGTTGACACTGAGAACTCTCCGCTAAAACGCAACATAATGTTCACTGACCGCCTCATATTACCCTACGACATGGCTACCTTCTCGCTCGACGTAGTAGCCCCGACGTTCGGAACTGCCGGGGGTGATGAATATAGTTACTGTCTCAATCCTACGAGCAATGAATGGGTACGGATGACAGACAACCGTATATCCTTCACCAACCTTTCTCCAGGCAAATACCGCCTGAGGGTCAAGATTGAGAACCGCGGCCGGTCAGCGGAGAAGGAGATTGCCATAATCATTACGCCGCCATGGTGGAGGTCTACGTGGGCTTACGTAATATATGCCGTTCTATTGGCAACCGGCGTATGGGGCTGGTTTATCTGGTACCGCGGGCATAAGGATAAGCAACTGCACGAAAGGCAAAGGCTGTTTGAAGTAAGCAAAGAAAAGGAACTGTATCAGAACAAGGTGAGCTTCTTTACGGAAGTGGCGCATGAGGTGCGTACGCCTCTGTCGCTCATCGCCGCTCCTCTTGAGGCTATCGAGGATACGGATATAAAGAACCGACGCACACGGCACTATCTTGAGGTGATCCGCCAGAACACTAAGCGCCTGCTTAACCTTACGGGGCAACTGCTCGACTTCCAGAAGATAGGCGCTAACAGGCTTACGCTTAAATATGAGAATGTAGACATACCGGCGCTTGTTGATGAGACGGTGTACAGATTTGAGCCGGCTTTCACGGTGAAGGGTAAGAAACTTGAAAGAGATGTCGGCACAGGACCGATGATAGCCTCAACCGATAAGGAAGCTGTGACCAAGATAGTAAGCAACCTGCTGAACAACGCGCTGAAATACGCCCGCCACACGGCAAAAGTAAAGCTATACACCGATGGACTGAACTTTATAATAAAGGTAACGAGTGACGGAGACAAGATTACCGGCAATGAGCGTCAGCGCATCTTTGAGCCGTTCTATCAGGCTGACAAATCAAACAGCGGTGAGAACGGCGTGGGCATGGGGCTTCCTTTATCTTCATCGCTCGCCTCTCTGCTGGGCGGAAGCCTGACACTCGACGACAATGATAATGACGGTAACGCCTTCACTGCATCGATACCGCTCAACAAGGAGGGCATACAGAGGAACAACGAGCAAACGGTAGAGACACCTGACTATGTACTCGAAGAAGACTCTGACCTGTCAAAGGAGCATGCTGACGGATACACCGTGCTAATTGTGGAAGACAATGACAATATGAGGGACTTCCTTGCCGAACAGGCTAACATGTCATTCTCAACAGAGACGGCACGCAACGGCCGTGAGGCTCTCGATAAGCTGGAGGAAAGCCACATAGACCTGATAGTAACGGACATCATGATGCCCGAAATGGACGGCTTCGAACTGTGTAAAAGGGTCAAGGCTGACATTAACATGTCGCATATCCCGATAGTGTTCATCACAGCCAAAAACGACCTTGACAGCAAACTGAAAGGCTTGCAGCTGGGTGCCGAGGCATACATAGAGAAACCTTTCTCGATAAAATATTTCAGGCAGCTCATTACCTCGTTGCTCGACAACAGGCGCAGGGAGCGCGAATCGTTCTCGAAGAAGCCGTTCTTTAAAGTTGACAGCATGCGCATGACCAAAGCCGACGAGGAGTTTATGAACAAGGTCATGAAAATAATCGAAGACAACATCGGTGAAGACGACTTCAACGTGGAAAGCATGGCTGAAATCCTATGCATGAGCCACTCAAGCCTGCTGAGAAAAATCCGCTCAGTGTTCAATATGTCACCGGTGGAACTGATCCGCACCGTGAAACTAAAGAAAGCGGCCGAGCTTATTCAGGAAGGCAAGCATCTTATAGGTGACATCTGCTACATGGTAGGCATAGCCTCACCGTCTTACTTCAGCAAGCTGTTCTTCAAGCAATTCGGCATCAGTCCAAAGGACTTTGAGAAACAATGTCGTGAGAAAAAACAATAAATGCGGCCGATATCGGCCTTACGCAGGCCACATCGGCGTAAATATTGCATTTTTTGATGATTTCTTACAGCACAAGAATGTCCTTTTATAAGTAATTTTGCCGACGGATTAAACTTTTACCTATGAAAAAAAAGATTGTCACATCTTGCATCACTGCATTTATGTTAACGTCATTTGCAGTCAACGTCACGGCAAAAGTAAGGCTGCAAAGTTTTGTTACTGACAGCATGGTGGTGCAGCAGCAGAGCCGATGGACAGTAACCGGACACGCCGACGGTGATAGAGTGACAGTCACAACATCATGGGACGGCAGTCAGACAACGGCCGTAACAGGTGCCGACGGTAAGTTTACCGCTGTCATTTCCACTCCCAAAGCGGGTGGACCTTATACCATCTGTTTTGACGACGGTGAAGTTACCAGACTTAACGATATATGGTCGGGAGAAGTTTGGTTATGTTCAGGACAGTCAAACATGGAGATGCCGGTAGGCGGATGGGGCAAAGTAAGAAACTACCGGCAAGAAATAGCCGACGCGCAGCATCCGGAAATAAGGCTTTTGCAGATAGCCAAGAATACGGCTTATGCTCCGATTGCCGACGCAGAGGTGAATATGGGCGGATGGCGCACGTGCTCGCCGGCCACCGTAGAGAACTTTTCGTCGATAGCTTACTTCTTTGCCCGCGAGATGTCTGAACGTCTCGGCGTGCATGTCGGCGTGATTGACTGCACATGGGGCGGTACCCCGGCCGAGGCATGGACAAGTCTCGGCATGATAAAAACTGTAAAAGGATTTGAAAACGAAATACGCATGCTCACTGATAACGGTTTTGACAAGAAAAGGATAAAAGCCGATTATGAGGAGCAAACGGGCCGATGGATGGAGCTTGCACAGGCTGAGGGCGAAGTAAACGAGGTTGGCAAAGTATCAACGGTAGCATTTGATAATTCTGAAATGCCCTCAATGCCTGTGCCCGGCCAATGGGAGAATACGGCTTTGCCGAATTTCAACGGCATCGTATATATGCAACACACGTTCGAGATACCACAAGACTGGGCAGGAAAGCCCATTGAGCTGCATCTCGGCTGCATCGACGATGAGGACGTAACATACTTCAACGGGGAAAAGATAGCCGAAGGGGCGGGTTACAACGTACGCCGCGTTTACTCTGTTCCGGCAGAACTTGTAAAGGCGGGACGTGCGACCGTTACCGTGAGAGTGACCGACTTTGAGGGTGAAGGCGGCATATATGGTGACGCTGATGACATTGCCGCTGTCAGAGGAACCGACAGAATAACATTAACCGGAGACTGGCAGTATAGGGTTATTGCTGACTTCGGTAAGCTGCCGCGCAAACCGGTGTCGCCGGAAAGCTCAAGTTTCCCCACCGTTTTATATAATGCCATGTTGCATCCTCTGCACACCATGCCGGTGAAAGGCGTGCTGTGGTATCAGGGATGTGCGAATGTAGGCAGGGCAGAGCAATACTCCTCACTGTTCAGAAAACTCATAACAGACTGGCGCAAGCTGTGGAACAACGACCGGATGCTGTTCTACTTCGTACAGCTTGCCGCATACCTGCGCCCCAAAGAGGTACAACCAGAATCAGAATGGGCAGCCCTTAGAGCGGCTCAGGCCGACGCTTTACGGTTAGACAATACGGCAATGGCTGTGGCGATAGACGTCGGTGACTCCACAGACATTCATCCGAAAAACAAACAAGAGGTGGCTCACAGGCTGGCATTGATAGCTTTAAGACGTTCTTACGGCATGAAAGACATTGTAGACAGGGCGCCTATGATTAAATCGGCTGACATTAGCGACAACACTGCAATACTTACTTTTGACGGAAATATCACTATTGACGGCTCACAGCCGGAGGGCTTCATCGTGGAGACCGATGAAGGACAATGGAGCAAGGCGACAGCTGCGAAAACAGGAAAGGCGACCATCGCCCTGACTTCAGACAGCAGAATAAATGCCATAAGATATAATTGGGCCGACTATCCGGACGGCAATCTAAGGGGTGTGACCGGATTGCCCGTCGCGCCGTTCGCTACTGACAGAAGCAATATCGAGGCTCTGTCGCCACATGGAAAAGACAACACATGGAATAAATAATAAACATTAAACACATGAAAACTTTAACAAAACTATTTGTCGCAGCCTGCACAATGTTGCCCTGCGGCGGAGCTTACGCCAACGAACAAATAGTGGTGGCGACCGACAATACAAGCCTCGTGTTCACCGTCGGCGACAACGGGAGGCTCTATCAGAGCTACTTCGGCAAGAAACTGGCCGATGCTGCCGAATATGCGAACCTGCCTTTGGGCAAAGAAGCATATCTGACGCACGGCATGGAGGATTATTTCGAACCGGCACTGCAAATCACCAGAGCCGACCACAATCCCTCTACGGTACTCAACTATAAGTCGCATGAGACTAAATCCTGCGCCGGAGGCACGGAGACGGTAATCTATCTTGCTGACCCGGTGTACCGTGACGAAGTGGCACTGCATTTCGTTGCCTATGCAAAAGAAAACGTATTCAGAACATGGACCGAGATTTTCAACAAGGAGAACAAAGCTATTAAAATTGAGCGCTACGCCTCTTCATTGTTACACTTCCATTCACCCAAATATTACCTGACACAGTAT
This sequence comes from uncultured Prevotella sp., assembly GCA_900550365.1. Lineage (GTDB taxonomy): Bacteria > Bacteroidota > Bacteroidia > Bacteroidales > Bacteroidaceae > Prevotella. The sequence continues at coordinate 42,380 of URRR01000018.1, forward strand.
GACGGTGACTGGGCCACCGAGGTACACCGCCATACTCAGGAACTGTATTTCGGAAAGAAGGAAATTGACACTAAACTTGGTGCACGTGCCCACATGTTCACTCCCCCATTCTTCCAGCTATCCATCGGAACATCGGCTACAGAAAACACCGGTGAAGTTCTCGTTGGCACGCTGGCGTGGAGCGGCAATTTCAGATTTACCTTCGAGGTAGACAATCTCGGTGGCTTAAGAGTGCTCAGCGGCATCAATCCCTACGCTTCAGCTTACCGCATAGATAAAGGAAAGAGCTTCACCACCCCCGACTTCATCTTTACACTGAGCCAGGAAGGAACAGGCCGCGCCAGCCGCGACCTGCACGACTGGGCCCGCCAGTACCGCATAAAGGACGGCATGGGCGACCGCATGACACTGCTGAACAACTGGGAAGCAACGACCTTCGACTTTGATGAGAATAAGCTGATAAAGCTCATCGCCGACGCAAAAGACCTGGGCGTGGATATGTTCCTGCTTGACGACGGATGGTTCGGTAACAAATATCAGCGCAACAGCGACACGCAGTCGCTTGGTGACTGGGATACAAACAAGGAGAAACTGCCCAACGGACTGACACGGCTTACCGACGAGGCAAAACGTCAGGGCGTTAAGTTCGGTCTATGGATAGAACCGGAAATGGTAAGTCCGAAATCGGAACTGTATGAAAATCACAAGGACTGGGTTATCCGTCTGCCCAACCGTGAGGAGTATTACTTCCGCAACCAGCTTGTGCTTGACCTGAGCAATCCTGACGTACAGGACTATGTGTTCGGAGTTATTGATAAGCTGCTGACAGAGCATCCGGGCATAGCATACTTCAAGTGGGACTGCAACAGCCCGATTACAAACATCTACTCTGATTACGAAAAAGCAGACCAGACACACCTTTACGTTGACTACGTGCATGGTCTTTACAAAGTACTTGACCGCATAAAAACGAAATATCCTGACCTGCCGATGATGCTCTGCTCCGGCGGTGGCGGACGTACTGACTACGGAGCATTGCAATACTTCGTTGAGATGTGGCCGAGCGATAATACCGACCCCATTGAACGCCTTTTTATCCAGTGGGGATACTCACAGGTATTTCCAGCAAAGGTACAGTGCGCACACGTAACTTCATGGAACAAATCTACAAGCATAAAGTTCCGTGTCAATGTGGCAATGATGGGCAAGCTCGGATTTGACATCAATCTGCACGAACTTAAAGCCGACGAACTGGCTTTCTGCAAGCAGTCCGTAATCGACTATAACCGTCTGAAACCGACAATTCTTGACGGCGACCAGTATCGCCTCGTATCACCTTATGACGGTAACCACACCTCAACCATGTATGTAAGCAAGAATAAACGCTCTGCAGTCGTGTTCGCCTTCGATCTTTATCCACGCTATGCCGAGAAACTATACAACACACGTTTAGAGGGACTTGACGCCTCTGCCACCTACATTGTTCGCGAAATTAATCGTGCCGACGGATCTCAAGGTGAGGTCAAGGCTTATTCAGGCGATTACCTAATGACTGTTGGTCTGCCCCTGTTCACAACGAGTAAACTTTCAAGTCACGTCTACGAACTCTCTGCCAAATAATTCAAGTATAATCAAACATCAGCAAGTGTCCGGTCTTGTACCGGACATTTTTGTTAACACTACTGTCAAGCTAGAAGTACAACTTCGGTAATGTCGAAATCGTCTTTGGGGCGAATTCTTTCATCTGTTCCTTGTAGCCAAGATTTGCGCAATGATGACTACAATAGAGAGTGGTTGTCTGTGCGATGAATGGTTTTCCGCACCATTGGCAAATACGTCTTACTTCCATTGTTTTTCCTTTGATATTGGGTTTAATTTCGCCTAATTTCTCCCGAATTCTGTCAACACACGTAAACCATTGTCAATACACGTAAACTAATGCCTCAGTGTGACATCGGGGCTTTTCTTCGAAATGCTCCGCGGTAGAAATACGGTACAAAAATATAAGGAAAAACTGTGAAAAACGAAAAGCTACAAGAATGTGTTAAAAAGAAAAAGCCGCTGATTATCAGCGGCTTTTGTTATAGTTGGTTGTAGATGATTATGGTTGCTTATATGTTCTCACTTACCTATGCAAAATGTATAGTAAATTGTATAACTTATTGATATATAGCTTGTTTAATCATATTTTGTTACTCGCAAGTAACAAAATAGCAACAAATTTGTAGCAAAAACCCTCTCACCTTTGGAAACTAAGGATGAGAGGGCATAAAGTTCAACGTGCCAATGGAGACTCATTGACGGCAACAAAGGTAGTCAATTTTGCTCTAAACACAAAAAGCGGTCGCCTATTTCAGACGACCGCAACCAAAACAATCTTTTACCAAAAACTAAATACCAATATCTTCATATCCTGTTAGATAAATCTCCTTATCAGATTTTTCAACGGTGTTCGGAATATCCATATCAGCAAACCGAGCAATACGATGACAAGGGCGTTAAACCATTTC
>URRR01000019.1 GCA_900550365.1 uncultured Prevotella sp.
CCGGAACACATAAATGCATATGTAAATCTTTTCAGTAAATAACGACTTTTTGTGTGAAGTAATTTCAGGCATAGTCACTTTCTTGGATGCACTTCAAACTGCGGATGACTCCAAAATACGACCTTTAATAATGCAAAACGCGGCCTTTCGCATGACAATAGGCCGCGTTTTGTATTGTAATTAACGGTTAATTCTAAAGCCTGAACTTAAGGCATTCGCTGATACGCTGCATCGTTGTAAGACGTGTCGGCACGAGCGGCAGGCGCAATACGTTCTCAATCATGCCCATCTCGTGCAGCATCGCTTTGACACCGGCAGGATTGCCGTCAACAAAAAGCAGGCTGAACAGGTCGGTGAACTTATGATGTATCTTGCGCGCGCTCTCCATTTCGCCGTTCATCTCCAGCCGTATCATGCGCGAGAACTCTTTAGGCAGGGCATTGCCGATAACTGAAATTACACCGGCTGCACCGCAGGCTATCATCGGGAAAGTAAGTGCATCGTCACCGCTGATAACGTCAAACGTATCAGGTTTGTTCTTTATAATCTCGTCCACCTGCTCAAGACTGCCGCTGGCCTCCTTTATCGCCACGATATTCTTGCAGTCACGGGCAAGTCTGACGGTTGTTTCAGCCTTAAGATTGACGCCTGTACGTCCCGGCACATTATATAACACAACGGGCATATCCGTAGCAGCGGCGATAGCCTTAAAATGCTGATAAAGCCCCTCTTGTGACGGTTTGTTATAATAAGGACAAACACTCAGTATGCCGTCTATGCCTGAAAAGTCGCCTGTTTTCAGCTCATTCACCACGTCAGCCGTATTGTTACCGCCGCATCCCATCAGGATTGGCACTTTAGAGCCAGCCATATCGACAACAAGTTCCTTTATTTTTTGCTTCTCGTCCTTTGTCAACGTAGGAGTCTCACCGGTCGTAGCAAGTATGCAAAAAAAGTCAGCACCATTGTCAAGCTGATAAGTCACTAACCTTTTCAGCGCGTCATAATCTACCGCGCCGTCATTAGTGAATGGGGTGACAAGGGCTATGCCGAGACCTTTAAATATGTTATGAACCATAAGATTAAATGTCTTTTCCTTAATAATGCGGATGCAAAAATACTATTTTTATGTTAAAAAGCAAAACAAATTGTCTTTTTTTAGCATACCGGCTGACATATGAAAATCATACATTTCAATGTGAACCTATATACAGGAACACCATTCCGAGCAGCACGAGGATAAGGTCAACAACCTTGCTCTTGAGGTTTTTCTCATGCAGAAGCGCCGCACCGAAAAGGAACGACACAATAACGCTGCCGCGCCTGATCATCGACACGATGCTTATCATTGCGTCGGGCATGCTCAAAGCGTAGAAATATACGAAATCGGCAGCACTCAGGAACACGCTTATTAGCACTATACACCAGTCCCAACGGAACGGCGTGGTGTGCTTCCGCTTAGGCCACCACAGCAGCATAAGCATCGCTCCCATCATGAAACACTGATATATGTTGTACCAGCTTTGCACCACCATTGGCTCAAGTCCTACTCCGCCGCTCTCTACCGGAGCCATAAGATACTTGTCGTAAAGACCGCTCACCGCACCGAGCAGGGCAGCCAGCACGATAAAATATATCCAGCGGTCGTGCTTGAAGTCTATTCCTTCTTTCTTTCCGCTGCGGCTAAGCATGAAGAACGACGCCACGGCCAGCGCCACTCCTATCCACTGATACAGGTTAAGACGTTCACCGAACACGATGAACGCTCCTACCAGCACCATGACGGGGCGCGTAGCGTTAATCGGACCGACTATCGTCAGCGGCAGATGCTTCATGCCGAAGTATCCGAACACCCACGACGCAAGCACAATTACGCTTTTTAGGAGTATGTACTTATGCACCTCCCAACCGCCACCCGGCGCCACATGGAATATTGAGCCGTCAAGAGCAGTCGTAGTTGCCGACATTACAATGAATGGCAGGAATATCAATGAAGAAAACAGCGTGTTGAGAAACAACACCGGGATGACGGCGTTACCGTCAAGAGATTTTTTCTTGAAAGAGTCATAAAAGCCGAGCAATACGGCTGAAAGGAATGCTAATAACAGCCACATATTTTTATGTTTATAATTAAACGAGTCAAGAATATGGCGGCCAGCGAGACGTCAATATTCTATATTCTCAAGGAAAAGGGCATTGCCGGGCATGCTTTCGCCTGCACACGAGCGTTGCCTCCCCTCTATTGTTCTCCTGAAATCATCTATTGTCATACGGCCGCGCCCCACGTCAATCAGTGTGCCTACAACAGCCCTCACCATGTTACGCAGAAAGCGGTTTGCCGTTATCACAAAGTGCCAACTGTACTCCCCGTCCTTTACCCAACGGGCCTCGGTTACCTTGCAGAATGTAGTCTTTGCGCCGGAATTGCTCTTGCAGAAAGCTGCAAAGTCATCATATTCGGTAAGCAAGGCCGCCGCACGGTTCATCATGTCAAAGTCAAGCCGATAAGCCAGATAGCATGAGTACGTCCTAAGGAACGGGTCTTTATGCTGATGTACATAATAATGATAGGTGCGGGCAACCGCACTGAAGCGCGCGTGCATGTCCTGGCTTACGGGAACGGCCTTGTCTGCCGATATGTCACGCGGCAGAATGCGGTTCAGCCGATATACAAGCTGAACACAATCAAGCTCCATATCAACATCGAAATGGGCCACCATCATGCGCGCATGCACTCCTGTATCGGTACGGCCGGCCCCTACAACCTGTATATCTTCTCGCAGAAGCAACGACAAGGCACGCTGCAGCTCTTCCTGAACGGTGCGTCCGTTAGGCTGTATCTGCCACCCGTTATAGGCTGTGCCGTCATATTTTATGTAAAGAAAATATCTCTGCATCACAGGTCGTGCTTGATTTTCGGGTGCAAAAGTACAAAAAATACACGTTCCACGTGTGTCCTTACTGAAAATATTTTATTTATCCGTTTCTCTCATTTCAGCATTTTATCTTTGCACATTACGTATAATTTTCAATGGTAACGGCTTTAACTTCTAACGCCCGCAGGGCGTGTTAACTTCTTTAACTTCTATAACTTCTTCTCCTTTTTGTTTTGCACTTCGCCCGGCTTGCACTATCTTTGCACTGCACTTATATTTTCTCAGATTATATTTATTCTTTAATAATATGGACGAAAAACAACGGATACTGCAACTCAGGAAAGAGCTGCACGAACATAATTACAAGTATTATGTCCTTAACCAGCCAAGCATAAGCGACCAGGACTTTGACTTTATGATGCACGAGCTGCAGGAGCTTGAGGCCCGTCATCCCGAAATGGCAGACCCTGACTCACCGACACAACGCGTGGGAAGCGACATCAGCAGCGAGTTCAAGCAGGTTACGCATAAATACCCGATGCTGTCATTGGCCAATACGTACAACGAGCAGGACGTGGCCGACTTCTACAACAGCGTGAAAAAGGGGCTTAACGGTGAGGACTTTGAGATATGCTGCGAAATGAAATATGACGGTCTGTCTATATCGCTGACTTATGTTGACGGACGTCTGACACAAGGCGTAACGCGCGGTGACGGTGTACATGGTGACGACGTAACCGCAAACGTAAGGACAATACGCTCCATTCCGCTCGTGCTGAAAGACGGCGACTGGCCCAGGGAATTTGAAATAAGGGGCGAGATACTGATGCCCTGGAACGTATTTGAGCAGCTCAACGCCGAGCGTGAGGCTGCCGAGGAACCGCTGTTCGCCAATCCGCGCAACGCTGCCAGCGGCACTCTGAAAAGCCTCAACCCCGCAGTGGTGGCGAGCCGCAAGCTCGACGCCTACCTGTATTACCTGCTTGGCGACGGCATCGGAGGTGACGGGCACTACGAGAATCTTATGCGTGCCAAGCAGTGGGGATTCAAGATAAGCGAGGGTATGCGCAAGGTAAAGACTCTTGAGGAAATATATGACTTCATAAACTACTGGGACACTGAGCGGAAGAATATGCCCGTGGCCACTGACGGAATTGTTCTGAAAGTGAACTCTCTGCGCCAGCAGCGTGCATTAGGCTACACGGCTAAAAGCCCACGGTGGGCAATAGCATATAAATTTAAGGCCGAACGCGAATGCACACGCCTCAACGAGGTAACCTACCAGGTAGGACGTACCGGCCAGATAACGCCTGTGGCCAACATGGAGCCTGTTCAGCTTGCAGGCACTACGGTGCGCCGCGCCACGCTAAACAATGAGGATTTCATCAAGAGTCTTGACCTGCATGAGGGCGACTACGTGTATGTTGAAAAGGGAGGCGAGATTATCCCAAAGATTGTAGGCGTTGACACGTCACGGCGCGACGCGTCGGCACGTCCCGTGGAATTCATTACTCACTGCCCAGAATGCGGCGCCGAACTGGTAAGATATGAAGGCGAAGCCGCCCACTATTGCCCTAACGACGCCGGATGTCCGCCGCAGATAAAGGGCCGTATAGAGCACTTCATATCACGGCGGGCGATGAACATTGACAGCCTTGGCCCTGAGACAGTCGACGAATATTACCGCCGCGGTCTCATAAGCAACGTGGCCGACCTGTATGACATACGTGTAGAGCAAATCAACGGTGACGGCAGCCGGCAGAAGTCGGCTCAAAAGGTGGTTGACGGCATAGCGGCGTCAAAGCAGGTTCCATTTGAACGTGTGGTGTTCGCCCTCGGAATACGGTTTGTCGGTGAGACTTCGGCACGTCTGCTGGCCCGCCACTTCAAGAACATTGACAATCTGGCCAATGCCTCATTGCAGGAGCTGACCGACATCGACGGCATAGGTGAAGTGATAGCAAAGAGCGTAATAACATATTTCCACAACCCCGTCAATCAGGAAATTGTCAACCGTCTGCGCGGATATGGTCTGCGCATGTCGCTCAGCGAGGAGCAGATGCAGGCAGCCAGCACACGGCTCGCAGGCAAGAGCATCGTGATAAGCGGTGTGTTTACCCACCACAGCCGTGACGAATACAAGCGGATAATAGAACAGAACGGCGGGAAAAACGTAGGCAGCATAAGCGGAAAGACATCGTTCATACTCGCCGGCGACAACATGGGACCTGCCAAACTGCAGAAGGCGGAGAAGTTAGGAGTGCCCATTGTTGACGAAGATACCTTCTTGAAAATGATTGAACAATAAGCAGACGGAAATCAACTGATTTCCAAAAGACGGCAAACCGCGCTGCAAAAGACGGCCTTTCACTCTCTAAAAGACCATGTTTTGCAGCGCGGTTTGCCGTCTTTTATATCGTAACAGCTAAGTGATTGATTTTCAATAAAATAAAAATCCTTCGTCTGTCCGGTACAAACGATACAGACGAAGGTGAAAACAACCTTTTTATTTAGCAGGTACGTATCCGCTCTTCATCACTATCTCCTGGCCTTTCGGCGACATCAGGAAGTTGATGAACGGCTCTACCACCTTGGCCTTATCTGCTGTGTAATAGTAATACAGCTCACGTATTATAGGATAAATATGGCGCCGGCCGGTATCCATATTCGGGTAAACGAAGTGTTTGCCGTCATAAGACACCTTGATAGCCTTGACGTGCTTGTTGACATATGCCATGCCGACATATCCTATTGCGCCGAGAGTCTGGCTGACAGACTGTATCACTGCTCCTGTGGCCGGCATCGAGAGCACACCTGCCATATAGTTTTTCTCATGCAGCACGCTGGTCTTAAAGAACTCGTATGTACCTGAAGAAGTCTCGCGAGAGTAGACAATTATCTTAAGGTCAGGGCCATACTTGCCCGTGTAATAGTCTTTTACCTGATTCCAGTTAGTAACCTTGCCGCGGAAAATAGCCTCAAGCTGCTCACGCGTCAGGTGTGAGATAGGGTTGTTAGGATTTACTATCACGGCCAAAGCGTCATATGCAACGACGGCTTCGCGAAGCTGTTTGCCGCTGCGGCTGATTTTCACACGCTCGTTAAACTTTACAGAGCGTGACGCCATTGCGATGTCTGTTGTTCCGTCGATAAGGGCTGAGATACCCACACCTGAACCTCCGCCGGTCACTGTAACGCGCGCTTGCGGGTTCAGTTTCATATAGACTTCAGCACCTTCCTGCGATACCGGCAGGACTGTGTCACTACCCTTGATTTTCTGTCCGGCTGCCGTTATCGTTACTGCCGATACCAAAGCAACCGCCATAAGTCTTAAAACGTTCATTTTCATTGCTTTCTGATTTCTGAGTGCGAAATAACACCTTCTGATTTTCATTGCGGTTACACACATGTTACATTCGCGTTACATGCCGGCAAAGCGATGTTCTGTAACGCAAATGTAACGTCCGTGTCACACGTTCGTTATGATGAAGTTCTACTTTTGCGGTCAGAAAAGTAAAAAAACAAAAACGACAATGAAAAAGGTTTTAGAGAAAATCATCACGGGAATAATAACATGCAGCGGATTCCTGACAAGTGTCATCATTCTGCTGATAGTATTGTTCCTGTTCTCTGAAGGGTTCGGACTGTTCTCACAGAAAACCATCGAGGACGGTTACGTACTTGTAGTTAATAAGGAGAATCCGGTAAACGAGCTTAATGCGAAGCAGATTAAAGGAATTTTCGATGAGGACATCACTAACTGGAAAGAGGTTGGCGGTAAGGACGAGAAAATCATGCTGTTCAGATTTGACGACATGCAGAAATTCTTCACCGATAAGGAGCTTGGCGAAAATTACGCAAATGCTGACAAATGCATTGATGAGCTGGTAGAGAAGAACAGCGGCATCATAGGCTTCGTGCCGGAAGGTTTCATAAAGGAAGACTTCGGCGGTAAGAAACTGGAAGATCACCACATATCCGGCTCTGAAGTGTTCTTCGGAGGCGAGTGGTTCCCTACCGCCACGCCGGCTCCGCAGTTCGGCTTCGTGCCGTTGGTGCTCGGTACGGTATGGGTTACGGTGTTCGCCATTCTGTTCGCCCTGCCGTTCGGACTTGCGGTGTCAATTTACATGTCAGAAGTGGCGTCTGAAAAAATGCGCAAGATACTGAAACCGGTAATCGAGCTGCTCAACGGCATACCCTCTGTAGTGTATGGCTTCTTCGGACTTATCGTCATAGTACCGCTTCTGCAGGATGTGTTCGGTCTGCCTGTCGGAGAAAGCGGACTGGCCGGTGCTATCGTTCTGGCCATAATGGCGCTGCCGACAATAATCACAGTCAGCCAGGACGCCATGCTCAACTGTCCCCGCTCACAGCGTGAAGCAAGTCTGGCGCTCGGCGCATCAAGGTGGCAGACAATATATAAGGTGGTGATGCCCTACTCTATCTCAGGTATCACGTCAGCCATTGTGCTGGGCATTGGCCGCGCATTCGGCGAGACAATGGCAGTACTTATGGTTACAGGTAACGCCGCAGTCATACCTCTCTCTATCACTGACCCGCTCAGAACAATTCCTGCGACAATCGCCGCCGAACTGGGCGAGGCTCCCGCAGGAGGTCCTCACTACCAGTCGCTGTTCCTGCTCGGCGTAGTGCTGTTCTTCATAACGCTGATAATCAACTCGAGCGTGGAATACATTTCGGCTAAAAACAAGAAGTGATAAAGATTAATCTGTATAAAGTACGGTAATGAAGTTGAGAATAATACATAACTGATTCAACGGCATCACCTTAAATAAAACAAAGAATAACATGGATAGCGAAAAGATATTACAGGCCGGCAACCACCGGAGCAAGATAATGGCAGAGAAAGTTGCCTTCGGCCTGTTCCGCATTTTAAGCGGAGTTATTGTCACAATATTGTTTATAATTCTGGCGTTTATTATAATAAAAGGCGCAGGAGTTCTCAACTGGGACTTCATCACCACACCACCTACTGACGGTATGAAGGGCGGCGGTATCTGGCCCGCAATCGTAGGAACGTTCTATCTCATGATAGGCAGCGCGATATTTGCCTTCCCGCTTGGAATAATGAGCGGCATCTACATGCACGAGTACGCAAAGAGCGGAAAGGTGATAAGGTTCATCCGAATGATGACAAACAACCTTGCCGGAATACCTTCAATAGTGTTCGGTCTGTTCGGTATGTCTCTGTTTGTAAACTACTTCGGCTTCGGTGACAGTATCCTCGCAGGCTCACTTACGCTCGGACTGCTGGCTCTGCCGCTCGTAATCAGAACCACGGAAGAGGCTCTGAAAGCCATTCCGAACAGCTTCCGCGAAGGCAGTCTGGCACTCGGCGCCACAAAGCTCCAGACCATACGCAAGGTAATTCTGCCCATGGCGATGCCTAACGTGATAACAGGTCTTATCCTCGCCCTCGGACGTGTGTCTGGCGAGACGGCACCTATCCTCTTCACCTGCGCTGCCTACTTCCTGCCGCAACTGCCCCAAAGCGTGTTCGACCAGTGTATGGCTCTGCCCTATCACTTGTACGTTCTCGCTACCAGCGGCACTGACATGGACAAGCAGATACCTATAGCATACGGCACGGCGCTGGTTCTGGTGATAATAATCCTCTTCGTCAACCTGCTGGCCAACGCCCTGCGCAACTATTTCCAGAACAAGCTGAAGACTAACTAAGCCTGTCTTCACAATATAAGAAAAACAATATCCAACAGTAAAAAATAATTCAACAGATATGAGCAAGATAGAAGCAAAGAATGTAGATTTCTATTACGGGTCGTTCCATGCCCTGAAGAACATCAACATGAACATAGAAGAGAACGAGGTGGTTGCGTTCATAGGCCCGTCAGGCTGCGGTAAGTCAACCTTCCTGCGCCTGTTCAACAGAATGAACGACCTTATTCCCGGCAGCCGTCTTGAAGGCGAAATAGACATCGACGGACGCAATATATATGACCGCTCGGTCAACGTTGACGAGCTGCGCAAGAACGTCGGCATGGTGTTCCAGCGCCCTAACCCGTTTCCGAAAAGTATCTACGAGAACGTGGCTTACGGCCTGAGGGTGAACGGAGTGAAAGATGAGAAGTTCATCGCGGAGCGTGTTGAAAAGTCACTTCGCGGCGCGGCTCTGTGGGATGAGGTAAAGGACAAACTCAAGAAATCAGCATATGCTCTCTCCGGAGGTCAGCAGCAGCGCCTCTGCATAGCACGTGCAATGGCCGTAGCACCGTCAATACTGCTTATGGACGAGCCGGCATCTGCCCTTGACCCTATATCTACAGCCAAGGTAGAGGAGCTGATACACGAAATAAAGAAGGATTACACGATTGTCATCGTAACCCACAACATGCAGCAGGCGACGCGCGTAAGCGACAAGACCGCGTTCTTCTATCTCGGCCAGCTGATAGAGTTTGACAAGACCACAAAGATCTTCACTAACCCGAGCAAGGAAGAAACACAAAACTATATTACGGGAAGGTTCGGATAAAACATGTCATCACAGGCCCGGATATTTATCAAATAATAATAAAAAAAGGCACAGAGCTGCATACGGCCGACAACTAAAAATCATACCAGACATACCGGCAGACGTAGCCTGAGCCTATAAACCATTAAATAAGAAACACTATGGTAAAATTTGTAGAAGATGAACTGAAAACGATACGTCAGGAAGTTCTTGATATGTGGTCTCTTGTTTACGACCAGATGTCAAACGTATGCGAGGCTATACCTACTGTTGACAAAGAGAAAGCATGGGACGTGCTGATACGTGAGAAACGTGTCAACGCGTGCGAACTGAAACTGGACTGCGACATTGAGGACTTCCTCGTACTTTACAATCCTGTAGCGGTGGATATGCGTTTCATCGTGGCCATGCTCAAGATTAACACTGACCTTGAGCGCATAGGTGACTTTGCCGAGAACATAGCACGCTTCATCATCCGCCAGGACGGTCAAAGAATCGACGCTGACCTACTTGAGAAGACGCGCCTGAAAGAAATGGCTGACGCCGTGCTCGACATGCTGGCAACAGCCAAGACAGCTCTTGAGAACGAAGACCTGACGCTGGCCAACAGTCTGTTTGAAAAAGACAACCTTGTTGATGAGATTAATGCGGCATCAACAAAAGCCCTCGCTGAATATATCGGTCAGCATCCTGAGAAAGCTGAATTCTGCCTCGACTTCAAGGGCGTGTTCATCCGTCTCGAGCGCACCGGTGACCATATAACCAATCTTGCGGAAGAAATCGTATTCTACATCGATGCCGTTGTACTGAAACACTCTTCTGACAAGAATAAGACCGAACAGGCTATTTTGCGACACATGCAGGAAGGCCAGGAATAAACCCGGCACAACATTAACCGACACACGTGAGTGTATCTGTATCAACTTGATAATCAATTCATTGCAAAACGCCGTCTTTTGGTTGCCAAAAGACGGCGTTTTATCGTGTAAAAGGTTATCAACGACAAGACAAAAGTATGCCGTACGGTTAACAGATAAAGATTTTTTGATTTCATCTCTCATCTGTCACTTTTCCTTCATATAACGCTGACAGTCAGGCCGTTGGCCGGTGACAGATGTAAAAAACATCTGTCACTGCATAATCGGCTGAAAATAAATGCGCCTTGCAGACCGGTGACAGATACGGAAAACATCTGTCACTGCATAACCGGTTGAGAATAAATGCGTTACAAAGAAAAGTGACAGATGAGAGATGTTTTCGGAAAAATATAATAACAGTAATGAACATGCTGTCCATATTATTCTCCACATCCGTATTCTTGACATTAGCATCTGAACTGCGGATGAGACCTTCTTAAACAGAATACAAAGATATTCAAGAAGTTATAATGCCACATCAGGCGTTAAAAATTAAAGCCTTCCATTTTCCTGACATTCATTATTAGAAGCAGACAGAACGACTTATCTGAATAAAAAAGCGGCCACAAGGCTGTTTACACCCTTATGACCGCTTATTGTCTATACTCAGATAAGCCTGTTACTCTTCCTTATCGAGCAAAATGTTCATCATCTCACATGCAGCCTTGGCTACCGATGTGCCGGGACCGAAGATTGCGGCAACACCGGCCTTGTACAGGAAGTCATAGTCCTGTGCGGGGATAACACCGCCGGCAATAACCATAATATCCTCACGTCCGAGCTTCTTCAGCTCTTCAATAAGCTGAGGAATAAGCGTCTTATGTCCGGCAGCAAGCGAACTTGCTCCTACGATGTGAACATCGTTCTCAACAGCCTCACGCGCAGCCTCTGCAGGTGTCTGGAACAGCGGTCCCATGTCAACGTCAAAGCCACAGTCGGCATATCCCGTAGCGACAACCTTAGCTCCACGGTCGTGACCGTCCTGTCCCATCTTGGCGATGAATATACGCGGACGGCGGCCTTCCTTCTTCGCAAACTCCTCTGTCAACTCGCAGGCTTTCTTAAACTCTGCGTCGTTCTTGCTTTCTGATGAATACACGCCTGATATTGTTCTGATTACAGCTTTATAACGGCCTACGACCTTTTCGCAGGCATCACTTATCTCACCGAGAGTACAACGTGCCTTTGCACACTCTACGGCAAGCTCAAGAAGGTTGCCCTCACCTGTGCGGACACACTCTGTAAGAGCATCAAGAGTCTCCTTAACCTTGGCATTGTCACGTGTTGCACGGAGCTTGGCAAGGCCTTCCTCCTGTTCCTTACGTACAGCGGAGTTATCTACCTCAAGAATATCAATGGGGTCTTCATGGTCAAGGCGGTACTTGTTGGTGCCGACAATAGTCTGAGCCCCACTGTCGATACGTGCCTGAGTACGAGCGGCAGCCTCCTCAATACGCATCTTAGGCACACCTGTCTCGATTGCCTTAGCCATACCGCCGAGCTTCTCGATTTCCTGGATGTGCTCCCATGCCTTGTGAGCCAGTTCGTTAGTAAGGCTTTCAACATAATAAGAACCTGCCCACGGGTCAATATGTTTACATATCTTCGTTTCATTCTGTATGTAAATCTGAGTGTTACGGGCAATACGTGCCGAGAAGTCCGTAGGCAGAGCTATGGCCTCGTCAAGCGCATTGGTGTGCAGACTCTGCGTGTGGCCCAGCGCAGCGGTCATGGCCTCGATACATGTACGGCCTACATTGTTGAACGGGTCCTGCTCAGTAAGCGACCAGCCTGATGTCTGTGAGTGGGTACGCAACATCAGTGACTTCGGATTCTTCGGGTCAAACTGCTTGATAACCTTAGCCCACAGCATACGTGCGGCACGCATCTTGGCAACCTCCATAAAGTGGTTCATAGAGATACCCCAGAAGAATGACAGACGCGGTGCAAAGGCGTCAATATCAAGACCGGCATTAACTCCGGCACGCACATACTCCAGTCCGTCGGCAATGGTGTAAGCAAGCTCGATGTCTGCTGTAGCTCCTGCTTCCTGCATGTGGTAGCCTGAGATTGATATCGAGTTGAACTTGGGCATGAACTTTGAGGTATAAGCAAAGATGTCGCTTATAATCCTCATTGAGAATGCGGGCGGATAAATATACGTGTTACGCACCATGAACTCCTTAAGGATGTCGTTCTGGATTGTTCCGGCCATTTCCTCAAGTTTAGCTCCTTGCTCAAGACCTGTTACAATGTAGAATGCCATAATGGGCAGAACGGCACCGTTCATCGTCATTGATACTGACATCTTGTTGAGCGGAATACCATTGAAAAGCACCTTCATGTTCTCCACCGAGCAAATTGACACGCCTGCCTTACCTACATCGCCTACGACACGCATGTTATCGGGGTCATAGCCACGGTGGGTCGGAAGGTCAAACGCAACCGACAGACCTTTCTGCCCGCTGGCCAGATTACGGCGATAGAACGCGTTACTTTCCTCTGCCGTTGAGAATCCTGCATACTGACGTATAGTCCACGGACGGAACGGATACATCATACTGTACGGGCCACGCAGGAACGGGGGCAGTCCGGCCGTAAAGTCAAGATGCTCCATGCCCTCAAGGTCTTCTTTTGTATAAGCCGGCTTTACCATTATGTGCTCCGGCGTCTTCCAGTCAGGAGTTATATTGTTGGCTTTCTGCCATGCAGCACCGTCAACCGCCTTGATGTCTGAAAATATATTGACGTCGTTGAAATTCTTTCTCATTTTATTCCCAGTTTTTCGTTATACTCTTTCAATGTCTCAAGCACGTTGCAACGTACGTGAATAAAGTTCTCAATTCCGGCAGCCTTAAGGTCATCCATGCATGCGGGCGCTCCTGCGACAACAAACATCGCACGGCTGTCAAGATACTTGAATGCCGGAACTGCATACTCAGCATATTCATCATCGCTCGAACACAGCACAACGATATCAGCCCCGGCTTTCAGTGCCTCATCAACACCTTCCTCTACGGTTTTAAAGCCAAGGTTGTCTATCACTTTGTAACCGGCACATGCCAGGAAGTTACAACTAAACTGGGCACGCGCCTGGCGCATGGCAAGATTACCGATAGTCAGCATGAATGCTACCGGAGTCTTACCGCTCTCTTCTACTTTCAGGCGCAAGTCCTCATAATCAGCGGCAAGTCTTGTTGAATTAATCGACTTAAACGCTGACTCATGATGACCTTTTCCGCATGAACAGGTGCAACCTAGCGGGCGCTTACCATCAGATGTCTCCGTAAAGTTAGGGAACTGATTGGTACCAAGAATAAATTCCTTACGCTTTGCGGCAGCTTCATGGCGCTTAACGTTTGTAGCATTAATGTCATCCTGTACGATGCCTTTCTTCGCAGCCTCAAGGAATCCGCCGTTATTCTCCACATTAATAAATATCTTCCAACCTTCGTTGGCAAGTGATGTGGTAAGTTCCTCAACAAAGTAACTGCCTGCTGAAGGGTCAACAACTTTATCGAAGTGACTTTCTTCCTTAAGCAGCAACTGCTGGTTTCGGGCAAGACGCTCTGAAAAATCATTAGGCTTCTCATATACTGCGTCAAACGGCGTAACAACAATTGAATGTACACCGGCAAGGGCCGCACTCATACTTTCAGTCTGTGACCTGAGCAGATTGACATAGCTGTCAAACAAAGTCATGTTATATTTAGAGGTAACGGCATTTACACACATCATGCAAGAAGCCTCAGACTTCGGTGAGTACTGCTTTACAATCTCAGCCCAAAGCAGACGTGCAGCGCGGAACTTGGCTATCTCCATAAAGAAATTCTCAGATATGCCCAAGTTAAATGCAATCTTGCTTGCGGCAATATCCGGGTCAATGCCTGCTTCATTCAGCATATTAAGATATTCATTACCCCAAGCCAACGCATATCCAAGCTCCTGAACAATATACGCCCCGGCATTGTTTAACGACACAGCGTTAACAGAAATACAACGGAAATGAGGATAATCCTTAAGCGCCTCAACAAGACGTGGCGCAAATGCGAGAACAGGTGTTACGTCGTGTCCTTTCATGACAATCTTCTCCATCGGGTCCCAATCAAGTGAGCCTACGATTTTAGACTTGTCATATCCCTTCTTTTCAAAGTAAGATGTAAGAAGCTGAGCAAGTTCAAGAGTATGTCGCTTGCATGTGTTGAAATTAAGCTCTACGGCCTCACATTCAATTCCGTTAAGTAATGTCTCAACGAACCCGGCATTTACACAGTCGCCGGGAATCTTGAATCCTAAAGAGTCGACACCCCTGTTTAAGATGTCAAGAGCTTTCTCGTTTGCAGCTTTGGCATCAGAAGCGTCAATGTTTTGACGTATATACCAGCAGTTACAACTTTTCTTGTTGCCTCGGACGTAAGGAAATTCACCGGGCAAAGCATTCGGAGTCTGTAATTGCAAGACATCCTCCCTGCGATAAAACGGAGGCACATCAAAACCTTCATTGGTCCGCCATACCAAACGTTTGTTGAAGTCAGCACCTTTCAGGTCAACCTGGATTTTATCAAGCCATTCCTGCTTCGTCGGTGCCTTGAACTCGGTAAAGAGTTTTTCATTACAGTTTGACATAATTTTTTATTTTATTATATAAGTTACCCAAAGATATAATGTGCAAATATAAAGCATTTTTCCGACAAGCTTAAAAAATCAGAACAGAAATTAATATTTAACCGTGAAAAATACAAAAACATGGATATGAGCAATAAAATAATTGCACAAAAATTATCAAATGAGTAATATTTTAGTTACATTTGCAGCACGATAAAAACATGTTATGGATTGGCTTATTAATTTATTCACGGCAACAGACTCTGTGGCTCATATAGTCGTACTTTATGCGATTGTCATTGCCTTAGGAGTCTATCTTGGGAAAATAAAAATTTGTGGAATTTCCCTTGGTGTAACATTTGTTTTGTTTGCAGGCATTGCCGCCGGACATATAGGCTTTACCGCCTCACCATCCGTGCTTGGCTTCTTGCAGGAATTCGGACTTATTTTGTTTGTATTCATGATAGGACTTCAGGTCGGTCCGGGTTTCTTTGAAAGTTTCAAGCGTGGAGGCGTTACTCTGAACGCATTATCAACAGCCTTGATTTTACTTAACATCGGAGTGATGTTCGCATGTTACTACATCTTCTTCGATACATCTGACCCGAAGAACCTTCCTATGATGGTAGGTACTCTTTACGGTGCCGTTACCAACACTCCTGGTCTCGGTGCAGCCAACGAGGCATTGATGTCAGTTTTTGAAAATGGCGACATTCCACAGATTGCCTCCGGTTATGCATGCGCTTATCCGCTCGGTGTGCTTGGCATTATCGGAGCATCCATTGCTTTAAAATATATTTGCCACATAAGCACTGACAATGAAGAAAAGAAACTTGACGAAAGCGAGAATGAAAACGGAGCCGTAAAGCCCCACTTCATGAGCCTTGAAGTAACCAACTCATACCTTGAAGGCAAGACTATCGCTCAAGTACACAACTTCCTGAACCGCGATTTTGTCTGCTCACGCATCCTGCACAACGGACATGTCGAGACGCCTTCAAGCAGTACGATATTCCATATCGGTGATCGTCTGTTCATTGTCTGCGCCGAAAATGACGCTGAAGCAATCATTGCCTTTATCGGTCCGACCGTTGACGTTGACTGGAAAAAGCAGGATGAGCCGATGGTAAGCAAGCGAATCGTTGTTACACGTCCGCAGATTAACGGTAAGACATTATGGCAGATGCATTTCTCAAGCGCGTTCGGAGTAAACGTCACGCGTATAACACGTCATGGAATGGATTTGTTCGCAAGTTCAAGTCTGTCACTTCAGGTAGGCGACCGTCTGATGGTTGTAGGTCCTGAAGGTGCGGTCAACCGTGTCGCCAGTGTATTAGGAAACTCTGTAAAACGTCTTAACGCGCCTAATATTGCAACCATTTTCATCGGAATTCTGGTCGGCATAATCTTCGGAAGTATTCCAATCGCAGTTCCAGGCATACCCGTTCCTATTAAATTAGGACTCGCCGGCGGTCCGTTGATTATTGCAATCCTTATCGGACGTTTCGGTTATAAGGTACATCTTGTGACCTACACCACTACAAGCGCCAACATGATGCTGCGTGAAATAGGGCTTGTTCTCTTCCTTGCAAGCGTAGGTATCAAGGCGGGCAACGGCTTCTGGGAGACTATTGTACAAGGTGACGGTATCAAATATGTTTACACCGGTTTCCTGATTACAATTATTCCGATATTCATTATAGGCCTTATCGCAAGATTGAAATATAAGTTCAATTATTTCACAATTATGGGAATGATTGCCGGAACCTATACAGACCCGCCGGCATTGGCCTATGCCAATTCAGCTTGTTCTAAAGACGCGCCGGCTATCGGCTATTCAACAGTTTATCCGTTGAGTATGTTTTTAAGAATATTCACGGCACAGATTATTGTGCTTTTCTTCTGTGGTATATAAAATTTATTTATTAAGGTTATGAGGTTTTAAGACGGTTACCGCCGGCTGACACAATAACGGCGCGACAATCTTCAAACCTCATAACCCTTAATATTTTAATACACACAGGCCATTTCACCATTAGACCAATAACCTTAAAACCATAAATTTTACATGAAAAAAATCGTTTTTTTACTTGTCGCCATGTTTGTTGGCAGCGTCTCGATGTTCGGGCAGGGAGCCAGGAACATCAAGATAAACGAAGTGCTGACAAACAATAAGGCAAATCTACAAGACGAATACGGTAACAGAGGTGCATGGGTGGAACTTGCAAACATCTCATTTACCACGTACAACGTGCGTGGAATGTACATCACCACTGACCGGCGTGTACTTGACAAGAGCCTTTCCGTACCTGAGCGTACGGCTATGATGAGTTGCATACCCAACGGTGATAAACGCACTGCCATGGGAGCACGTGAACATCTTGTGTTCTTTCTGAACGGCAACCCGTCACAAGGCACATTGCATCTTGATGCAAAAGCCACTCCAGGTGAGCCTTTATGGATTGCCCTCTATGACGGTAACGGTATTGACCTTATTGACTCAGTATCCATACCTGCAATGACCGTTGACTGCTCATACGCGAGGATATCTGACGGCGCTACACAATGGGAAGTTAAACAGTCTGACAATGTTACCCCCGGAATAGAGAACCAGACACATGTCAGTGAGACAAAGATTGCCAAAATCAAACGTGAAGACCCTTACGGTATCGGTATTACAGTATTGTCAATGGGCATAGTATTCTTCTGCCTTGCATTGCTTTATGTCTTCTTCCGCGTGCTCGGCCTGTTCATGGCACATAAACAGACACTGAAGAAAGCAGGAAAGATACAGCCTATAAAAGCAGCCGTCAAGACAGGAGAGAAACTTGCCGAGACTGGGCATAAGACAAAAGTTATCCTAAAAGACGGCTTACAGTCAGGAGGCATTGACAAAGAGATATACATAGCGGTCATAGCAATGGCCCTGAAACAATATGAAGACGATGTACATGACATTGAAAGCAACATCATCACAATCAAGCCTCACCATACAAACTGGAACATTTATCCTGAAGAAACTATAATTCCATAACGGCCTTGACCCGCGGATACAGGCCTGATTAACAGAACCATACTATCACCAAACCATTAAATAAAAACACAATGAACAAGTATCAATATAAAGTACAGGGTGTCGATTATGATGTTGAAATAATCGACGTTGAAGGTAACGTTGCTAAAGTCAGTGTGAACGGCATACAATTTGAGGTTGAGATGAAGCAGCCCATCAATCCCGCAACGGTTCCACACAGACCGGTCGTTACTCCTCCGCAACCGGCTCCCACGGCAAAAGTAGAGCCAAAAGCCGAAAAGCAAACCGCCAGCGCTCCTGCCACCGGTACAAAGATAACAGCCCCGTTACCAGGAACTATAACTGAGATAAAAGTAAAAGTTGGCGACACCGTTAAAGATGGTGACACTGTAGTAGTACTTGAGGCGATGAAGATGCAGAACAACATTGAGGCAGAAGGCAACGGCACAGTAACCGCCATACTTGTAAACAAGGGTGACACCGTAATGGAAGGCGACGCACTGATAACGATCGGCTGACTCTTCACTGACAGCAAGCAAAACGCAAGCATGAAAAAAGAATAACCCCGCAACAATACAGCGGCGCAAGAAGTTTTCATGATGCTTGCCTACAAAATACTTGTCAACATTAAACAGAATAATCATGGGATTCACAGATTTCATATCAAGCAACTTTACCGAGTTCATGACATATACGGGCTTTGCCAATGCCACGACCGGTAATATAATAATGATTATAGCAGGCGCTTTCTTCATATGGCTTGCAATAAAAAAAGACTTCGAGCCTTTACTGCTTGTACCTATCGGCCTCGGCATTATTCTCGGCAACATTCCGTTCCGGGCTGACGCGGGACTTGAGATTGGCCTTTATGAAGACAACTCTGTACTGAACATCTTCTACCAGGGTGTACGCCAGGGCTGGTATCCGCCGCTCGTATTCCTCGGCATCGGTGCTATGACCGATTTCTCTGCGCTGATAAGCAATCCTAAGCTGATTCTCGTAGGAGCTGCGGCACAGTTCGGCATCTTCGGTGCTTATATGATAGCTTTGGCGCTTGGCTTTGAGCCAAACCAGGCTGCAGGTATAGCAATAATCGGTGGAGCCGACGGCCCTACGGCTATATTCCTCTCGTCAAAACTCAGTCCTAACCTTATGGGTGCCATCGCCGTGTGCGCATATTCATACATGGCCCTTGTACCTATCATCCAGCCGCCGTTGATGCGCCTGCTCACTACAAAGAAAGAGCGTCTTATCCGCATGAAGCCCGCCCGCCAGGTAAGCCAGACCGAGCGCATACTGTTCCCTATCATCGGTTTGCTGCTTACTACGTTCATTGTTCCTTCCGGTCTTCCGCTGCTCGGCATGCTCTTCTTCGGCAATCTGCTTAAAGAGTCAGGAAAGACTACCCGTCTGGCCAAGACAGCCGGAAGCGCACTTAACGATATCGTGGTCATGCTGCTCGGCCTCACCGTAGGATGTTCAACCCAGGCCAGCGAGTTCCTTACGATGAAGACTATCTACATTTTCTTCCTCGGTTTCATGGCATTTGCCATCGCCACCGCTTCAGGTGTGCTTTTCGTTAAGTTCATGAACCTGTTCCTGCCTAAATCAAAGAAGATGAATCCGCTCATCGGTAATGCCGGCGTAAGCGCCGTTCCCATGAGTGCACGCATATCAAACAACCTCGGTCTGGAATACGACCGCCACAACTTCCTGCTCATGCATGCAATGGGCCCCAACGTTGCGGGCGTTATCGGTTCTGCCGTGGCTGCCGGTGCATTACTCGGATTCATGTCATAACATAAGCAATTCATAAAAGAGTTAAGAATTAAGCGTGGCGACATACCGCTTTTTAATCAGCCGCCCACATAATTCTTAACTCTTTATTCATATCATAATATCCAACTGAAAGTGTTTCCCAAAATAGCAATCATCCACCCTGACACGCTTGCGGCCATTGGCCTTAAGCAGATATTACATGACGTAATGCCCATTATCGTTGTCGACACGTTCCGTTCGGTAAAAGAACTGTTTGCCGACGGTGACGCCAACGGCTATTTCCACTATTTTGCCGAAGCACGGATAATATCCGAAGACAGGGCATTTTTCGACAATAACAAGCGTAAGACAATAGTGCTAAACCCGTCAACCGACATACCACAGCCGCTGACAGGCTTCCATATCCTATGCACCACACAGCCTGAAAAACAATTAATAAAGTCGCTCCTTGCCCTTGAGCAGACAGCACATGCAGCAGGACGCAACCTGCCAAATACCGGCAGCGAACAAGCCGGGAAGCATCTGTCAGCCCGTGAGATAGAAGTAATGAGCCTTATTGTAAAGGGATTTATCAACAAGGAAATTGCCGACAAGCTCAACATCGGACTGTCTACGGTCGTAACTCACCGCCGTAACATAATGGAAAAGCTCGGACTGAAAAGCGTATCAGCCCTTACTATTTATGCCGTCACACGCGGATATGTCAACATCAACGACATATAAAAATCATGCCGGACACTGTCATAAGCTGACAAGTCCGGCATCGTGTTAACTAACATCATACGTATCATTTAGCCAGTGAGGGCACTCCGGCACGTCCACCGATGTGACAGTCACGCAGTTCCACGCCTTCCGTATTCTCAAAACTTACGGCATTTTCTGCCTTTCCGATTTCCACATCATTGAAAATCACGTCACGTATAGGCTCTGCTTCAGTACCCTGAAGCACCAGTCCGGCAGCAGTAGCCCTGCGGCAATGCAGTCCGTCTATGTAGATATGCCCTACACGTGTGTATTTATCGTTGTCAAGTCCTTCGCCGGCATACATTGATGTGGCATAAAAAAGGTCCTCGACTTCGTCAAACTCACAGTTCTTCACGTACAGATTGTTTACAAATCCGCCACGGTCAGGATTAGTCTTTATGTATATTCCGCGCTTACAATATCCGCCATAAGTACAGTTTTCAACAAATACATTGCGCACGCCGGCCGACATCTCGCTGCCAATCACAACGGCATGAAGCCCCTTGAAACGGCAGTTACGTATCACGATGTTCTCTGACGGCGTGCCGTAGGTCCACCCGTCATTGTCGCGGCCGCTCTTTATCGCCACGTTGTCGTCACCGTTGTTGAACTCAATGTCCTCTATTAGGATATTGCGTGAGCACTCGGGGTCAATTCCGTCATTATTCACTAACTTTGCGTCATAGCGCAGTCCGCGGCAGATAATGTTCTCACTCTTTAGCAGATGTACGCACCAGAACGGGGCATTGGTTATGAAAACGTCCTGCAAAGTAATATTCTTACACCCGTAAAACTGGATGAGCTGCGGCCTCAGCCAGTGGCCTTTGCCAAACTTACGTTCGCTTACGGGTGTGCCGTTATGGTTCATTTCACGGCTCAGCGCCTGACCGGCTTTCTGGTTTTTCTTCCACGTTGCGAACGTAGTAGCGGCGTTGCCGTCAATAACGCCCTCACCGATTATCGACACGTCATGCAGGTTACGGCCGTAAATGAACGGACTGTAGTTATAAAGGAACGTGCCCTCCCAGCTCGTCTCCACTACGGGCAGGTAAAGTTCAGGCTCGGGCGAGAACTTTACCGTAGCCCCCTTGCGTATGTCAAGACATACGTTGCTTACGAAATGTATCGGCCCTTTAACAAGATATGTTCCTTCAGGCACAATTATACGTGCCCCGCCCATGCGTCCGGCAGCTTTCATGGCACGGTCAAAGGCACGCTTACAATCCTTCACGCCGTCACCCTTTGCACCGAAATCAGTTATCAGCAAACTGTCTGACGGTATGTCTGCCCCGGTGATTTGCGACAGGACAGAGTCTCGTGCCGCAACACGCCGCTGCTCAATTTCTGACATATCTGTTACCGGAAATGCCTCACTTACGCAAAAAACAGCAAGCAAGACGGATAATATGATTTTCATTATGTCAGTAGATTAATATAATTAAGGTGGAATGTATATTAAAGTTATGAGGCCTTAATAACCTTAAGACCTCATAACCCGTAAAAGTTTTATTTGCAGACCTTCTCAAGTCTCTTCATTATTGAGAAGATAAACACAGCAGAGATGACGCAAAGGGCGACAAGAATACCCCAAACCACAACCAGAGGCAGATCGCCCCACAGTGACGAGCAGACGCTTGTCAGCTTGTTTCCTACAGCAGTGGCTACAAACCAGCCGCCCATCATCATGCCCTTATACTTGGGAGGAGCAACCTTAGAGACAAACGAGATGCCCATGGGCGAAAGCAGCAGCTCACCGAAAGTAAGTACCAGATAAGTAGAGATAAGCCAGTTAGGCGATACGAACGTAGCTGTTCCAGCCGTCATAGCCTGTACCTGGTCAGTAGGACACATCAGATTAAGAGAGCCTACCGTCATTATGATATAGCCGATTGCGGCGACGAGCATGCCAAGACCTATCTTGCGGGGTGCCGACGGTTCCTTGCCCTTACGTGCCAGCCAGCCGAACAAAGCGATTGACACCGGTGTCAGAGCAACAACGAAGAAGGGGTTGAACTGCTGGAAAATCTCTGCGTCAACCTTAGTGCTTTCAGGCAGACATGCGTACTTTGCGATAAGTCCTGCTATCGCAGCGACTATCACAAGACCTGAAATCAGCTTGCCGCGGCTTGTCTTGCTCTGGAACAGAGAGAACAAAGCGTAGACAATGAAGATGACAAGTACAAGATTCCATACATCAAACATCATGCTCTCAACGCCTGTACTGCTCTTCGCCGTGTACTCGTTGGCGAAGAACGTAAGCGTAAGACCGTTCTGATGGAAAGCCATCCAGAAGAATATAACGACGGCAAAAACGAGGCAAAGGGCTATGATGCGCGACTTTGTCTCCTGCTTTGACAGCTCTTCTACCGGCTGCTCCTCTACCTTGGCTTCAGCTTTCTTGCCGCTACCCTCGACATGGCGGAACGTGCGGCGGAAGGCATAATAAATGGCTATTGACACTATCAGCGAGACGCAGGCTACAGCAAAAGCAAAGTGATAAGCCGTACCTTCGTCAAGGCCGAAGCGCTGCATACCCCAGTTCTTGATGCCCACCGCAGCCGACGGAGCGAACAATGCGCCGATGTTAATGGCCATGTAGAAAATAGAGAACGCGGAGTCACGCTTTGACTCAAGCTTAGGGTCATCGTAAAGATTGCCTACCATTACCTGCAGATTACCCTTGAAAAGTCCTGTGCCGCATGAGATAAGCAGCAGGGCGCCGTACATTCCAGCCATGGCCAGACCGCCGTCGCCGAGCGGAACGGACAGGAACAGGTAACCGAGGAACATGATAATGATGCCCACTGTAACCATTTTGCCGAAACCGAACTTGTCAGCCATGATGCCTCCTACGAACGGCAGGAAGTAAACAAGAGCAAGAAACGTTGAGTAAATCTGGCCTGAAGCCTCTGCCGACAGCCCGAAATTAGACTGCAAGTACAAGACAAAGACGGTCAACATGGTGTAGTAACCGAAGCGCTCGCCCGTATTGGCAAGAGCCAGCGCATACAAACCTTTAGGTTGTCCTTCAAACATAGTATTTAGTTTTTTAATTTATTGATGTCAGGGTATTGCCGGCGCGGCGGCCAGATATCATCTGCCCGGTTGTTAACAAGTCGTCACCTGCGCCTTAGTTACAATCTGCAAAGTTAATAGAAAATTTCGATTGTGCAAATATATGCTGACACATTTGCGATTATATGACTGATAATTTTACATTAAGTCAGATTTATCCGGCATAAATGCACTTACAGATTGAAACCTGACATGGCAATACGTAAGAGTCATAATAACCATGATTTTTGATAAAATCATAAGTCGTTAATAATCAGCAAGTTACATCAGGGTCTGCAAAAGACGGCTTTTCGTTGTGCAAAAGGCCGTCTTTCAGGCGCCAAAAGGCCACCTTTCAGAGCGTAAGACACGGCCTTTTACAAACCCGGAAAAATGATAACGGCTGATGAGTCCACGTAAGCGGCTCTTTCAATTATGTGGTCAGATATTATTTAAAGAGGCATCAGCCTTAACGTCTGATACCGGCGGACGCGGCAACAGCCGCATATTCAATGACTTTTTTATAAAAAAACGGGCCGCCTCCCATTTGGAAGCGGCCCGCTGGATAAATCTGAACTTTATTCATGAACATACAGGTCCCAGCCGAGATAGTTGTCAACAGCCTCGCTGAGGATGTCGACAACGTCAGTACGCACCATTGCCACGTGGTGCTCGAAACCGTTCTTGCAGATAAACTTCATCAGCGTCTGCAGGTTGTCCACATGTGTAACGGCTATGCAGCCGTCCATGCCGTAGGGGTCGTTGGTAATCTTGCCCTTGCCGAGATAGCTCTTTATGCTGCCCAGGGTGTCGTCTGTCGAGATGCGGAAGTATGTGAAGTCGCCCTCTGTACACTTTCCGTAAACGGCACCGAAGGTGTTCACCTTACCGAGCGTACGGCCGAGAACGCCGAGCGGACCAAGCTTGATGTCGTTCTTCACGAAGCTCTTGGGGAAGTTACCACAGTGCGTGCAGACGCATTTGTTGCGGTCGTCGGCGAAGTTGTTGTTCCAGTCTGACAGTGCCGCAGGCTTGCCCGCCGCAAGGCTCAGGGCATACATCGACACGGCTCCGGCCACGTCAGTCTCGCAGGCACATGGTATCAGCTTCTCGCCCAGCATACTCATTGTCACGCAGGCAGCGCAGCCATAGTTCTGCTCCAGCGAGTCCCAGCACTGTATGGCGGTGGCGTCTACCTCGTTGGCCTCAATCCACTGCTCTACGGCAAGACCGAACTTAGCCTGCACGGCCAGCTTCTCACGGTATGCCTCAGGCACTTTGGCGTAGTCACTGATTTCCTCCATCTTGGCCTTCAGCGCCGCGGCGTCGTTGTCTATCTTGCGGGCATTGAATATAATCTCGCTCATGTCGACGGGAACTACGGTTATTCCGCTTGCCTGAAGCAGCTTCTCGCTGTAACGGCAGGTGTTGAAGCCGAGCGGGCGGGTACCTATCTGACCGATGCGGGCATGCGTAAGCTTGCGCACGACGCGGCATATCGCGGCAAACTTGTTGATGTCTTTCATCAGCAGGTCGCTGTGTATTGAGTACGTATGGTACGTCGTGTCGGTGAACGGAATGCCGCACTGATAGAGGTTGTTGCATACGGATATCTTGCCGCAGAAGGCGTCGCGGCGGCTGTCAAGGTCAACCTTGTCGTTCTGGTCGTCGCAAGCCTGCACCAATACGGGCACGTGCAGCTCTGCACGGCTTATCGCATTGATTATTCCGACCTCAAAACCGAAGTTGGGCAACGACACTATTATGCCGTCGATTTCCTCACGGTTGGCACGGAAAAGGGCAGCACACTTCTTGCCGTCCTCCACCGTTTCCATTGAGCCTCCGGTCGGAGTGTCACACTCATCAAGTATCACGTAGCCGTAACCGGCCTTTTCAAGTTCCTCAAGGAGGGTCTTGCGCACGTCAACTGCAAGCTCTGAGTTGAAGTACGCACGGGTTCCGATAATCAGGCCAAAGGTCTCTTTGCCTGCTTGTGCTTGTTTTTTCATAGGGTTATCTTGTTGCTTTTAGTTATTCTTTCTGATTAGTCTTATTGCCAACGGATTGACGTCAACCTGTATTTATCAGTAAGCCAGCACGGCTCTCACGGCCTTTTTCCAGCCTTCATACAGCCGTTCGCGCTCTGTTCCGTCCATTGCGGGCATTATGCGGTTGTCTGATGTGCGCAGCGCGGCCACCTCGTCAAGCCCTGACCACACGCCGCGTGCCAGCCCGTTCATCACCATTGCGCCCATTGCCGACGCCTCCTCAACGTCTGAACGGTTAATGCAGGCGTTGAGCATGTCGGCCTGGAACTGCATGAGGAAGCGGTTCTTGGTAGGTCCGCCGTCAACGCGCAGCTCCTTTAAGGCTATTCCGGCACGGCCCGTCATCAGGTCAACGAGGTCTTTTATCTGGTATGCAATGGCCTCAAGCGCCGCCCGGCAGACGTGGCCTTTCTCTGTTGCGAGCGTCATTCCGCAAATCATTGCCTTGGCATGGGGATGCCACCACGGTGCGCCAAGCCCTGCGAAGGCCGGCACGAGATAAACTCCGCCATTGTCAGGTACGGCCGTTGCGAACTGTTCGATGACCGCCGGACTGTCAATCAGCTTCAGATTGTCCGTCATCCATTTGATTGTTGCTCCGGTGCAGTGTATGTTTCCCTCAAAGGCATAGAACACTTTGCCCGCCGCGGCGAAGCCTACCGACGTGACAAGGCCTTCAGGCGCCTGAACGGGAGACGTTCCGATATTGACCATTACGGATGAACCTGTACCGTAAGTAGCCTTACCCATTCCGGCCTCGAAACACATCTGACCGGCCAATGCGCCGTGAGAATCACCGAGAACACCGGCAATCCGCACCGGCTCGGAGAACAGACCGTCAACCGTTGTCTCACCGAACACAGAGTCACAGGGCATCGGCTGAGCCATCATTGACCGCGGAATGGTGAACAGGGAGAGCAGCTCGTCGTCCCAGTCGAGCGTGTGGATGTTGAACAGAAGGGTACGTGAGGCGTTGGTATAGTCGGTCGCGAAACTCTTGCCTGACGTCAGTTTCCATATCAGCCAGGTATCAATAGTGCCCATGAGCAGGTCGCCCTGCTCTGCTGACTGCCGTGCACCGTCAACGTTGTCGAGTATCCATTTAACGCCGCTGGCAGCAAAATACGGGTCGATAAGCAGTCCGCTGCGCTCACGTATGAACTCAGTGAAGCCGCGTCTCTTCAGGTCTTCGCAGATTTCCTCACCCCTTTGGCACTGCCAAACGACAGCGTTGTACACCGGCTTGCCGGTGTTCTTGTTCCAGACGACGGCCGTCTCACGCTGGTTTGTTATCGCAATGGAGTATGTAACGCCCTCAGCCTTGGTCTCACTGACAACCTCACGGATGGCCTCTACCGTGTTACGGTAGATTTCCTCAGCATCATGCTCCACCCATCCGGGCTTCGGATAATACTGATGATGCGCCACATTCCTGCGGCAAACCAGCCTGCAACGCTCGTCAAAGACGACCGCCTTTGTCGCCGACGTACTCTGGTCAATCGAGATTATGTAATTCATAATGATGTATATGAGCCCCTCCTAATCTTTTACGGTTATCGGGTTATGCGGTTAATTATACGGTTTTGCGGTTAGCTATACGGTTATACGGTTTTACGGTTCTTAGGTTTTACGGTTCTTAGGTTTTACGGTTTACCTTACAACCTCATACCCTTCAAACCCGACAACCTTCAAACCTCAAAACCGTAAAACCGTAAAAGGTCAGGAGGGGCTTTTTCTTAATTATTCAAGAACTCTTTCGCTGTTTCGTAAATGCCGTCGGCATCGAGCTTGTAATAATGGAATATCTCGAGCGGTTTGCCGTGAACGGCGTTCTCGTCGGGTATGCCGAGGATGCGCATCGGCACGGGGCAATGCTGCGCAACGGTCTCTGCGACGAGGCCGCCGAGGCCTCCGAACATGCTGTGTTCCTCTACAGTGATGATGCGTCCGGTCTCGCGTGCGGCACGTATAATGGCGTCAGTGTCGGCAGGTTTCAGTGTGTGCATGTCTATCACACGTGTACTGATACCCTCAGTGGCGAGCTTACGGCCGGCGTTAAGCGCATGATAAACGGTCTCGCCCGTACCTATTATAGTAAGGTCCTTACCGTCCTGAAGCTGTATTGACTTTCCGATTTCGTAATCGAAGTCGTCATTCTCATAAACGTCAGGCACGGCGTTACGGCCTACACGGACGTAGACGGGATGAGGATAGTCGACAAGCTGCTCGACGAGCTTGCGTGTCTGGCGTGCGTCGCACGGCAGAACGACCTGCATTCCGGGGAAGGTGCGCAGCACGGCGATGTCGTGCAGACTGTGGTGGGTTGCTCCGAGCGCGCCGTAAGCTACTCCTCCGCTGACGCCGAGAATCTTGACGGGCTGGCCTGAATAGGCCACATCCACCTTTACCTGCTCAAGGCTGCGTGCCACATAGAAGCAGGCAGGACCGCAGACGAACACCTTTTTACCGCACGAAGCCAGTCCGGCGCCGATGCCTACGGCGTCCTGCTCGGCTATCCCGCACTCAACAAACTGCTCAGGCAGTTGCTTTGCAAAGTCTGTAAGCGTAACCGAACCGCGTGCGTCAGTAGTAACGGCTACGATGTTTTTATCTTTTTTGCCGAGTTCCAGCAGTGTGTCAGTGAAACTTTTACGGCAAGCTATTGGTTTTGTTTCCATATTTTATATTTTATTTTGCGGTTATCAGGTTTGACGGTTTGATGATTTAAAGGTTAGTTTACGGTTTTGCGGTTCTTATATTTTACGGTTTACCTCATAACCTTAAAACCTTATAACCTTAAAACCGTAAAACCCGACAACCTTATATGACCTTACTTCAGTTCTTCTATCCTCTTTGTTATCTCGTCCATTGCCTCTGCATACTCCTCGGCCGTAGGCACGCCGTGGTGCCATTTGAGAACGTTCTCCATGTAAGATACGTGGAAACCCTTCGTGGTATGCAGTATAACCATGTGAGGCTTGCCGTTGTTGTAGTCAATGTTTTCAAGGCAGTTGACAATCGCGCCCATGTCATTGCCGTCAACATCGGTGACATCCCAGCCGAAGGCACGCCAGCGCTCGTCGAGCGACTCGAGGCGCATCACGTTCTCAGTGGTGTCGCTTATCTGCAGACCGTTGCGGTCAATGAATGCCACGAGATTGTCCAGCTTATAGTTGCTGCCGGCCATTGCCGCCTCGTAAATAGAGCCTTCGCCCTGCTCACCGTCGCCCATGAGCACGTAAGTCTTGTAAGACGCGTTGTCCATCTTGGCCGCAATGGCGCAGCCTACACCGATAGAGAGGCCGTGACCGAGCGCTCCGCTGTTAAACTCAATGCCCGGAACCTCTACCGTGGGGTGGCCGGCCAGCACTGAGAGATACTCTCCGTAAGTGTCGACAAGCTCCTTTGTGATAAAGCCCTTGGCCTCAAGCACACAGTAAAGAGCCTCAACGCAGTGGCCCTTGCTCATGATGAAGCGGTCGCGCCCGGGCATTTTCGGATTTTTCGGGTCAACGTTCATAATGCGCAGATAAAGCGCCGTAAGAACGTTAAGCGACGACAGGTCGCCTCCGATGTGTCCTGCCTTGGCCTTATAGACCACCTCCAGCAAACGTTTTCTGATTTCCTCGCTCGCCAATGTGAGCTCGGCGATGCTCATTTTGTTGTTCATATTATCAAGTTAGTAATCGTTAATAAATTTATCTAAGGTATTAGGTTCTTAGGTTCTACGGTTAGTTATACGGTTTTGCGGTTCTTAGGTTCGATTTCGGTTTTTAGGTTTTTAGGTCCGATTTCGGTTTTACGGTTTACCTTCAAACCTTCAAACCCGATAACCTCATAACCTTCAAACCCGACAACCTCATAACCTTCAAACCCGACAACCTTATAACCTTACAACCTCATAACCTTCAAACCCGGTAACTAATGTCGTCATAATGTCATTATGGAACGTGGCCGCCATGTCTGCCGCTTTCCTGAAGCCAAAGTTAGACATTATTTTCGGAAAGTAAAAATGATATAACAAAAAACAAAGACGAATGACATAAAACAAGGATGATTAAGCCCGGTAATGCTGACGGCCAGACATCAGCACCGGTCTGCAGATTCTTTTCAGCCTACCTGACAGTCCATTACATGCCCGAATGCATCTGTCACGGCACGCATCAGGCGGAAGAAAGGCACAAGCTGTAAGCCCGGCGCTAACGAACAGGCAAAAAACCGTAACGTAAAGCCACGTCTTTGCTTATGATTTTTCTTATTTACCGTTTTATTTTACGCGGCTGTTAAGCAATCATGACGTATTTACTTACAAACCAAAAGGCCGTCTTTCGCCGCTCAAAAGACGGTCTTTTGCATCGTAAAAGGCCACCTTTCACAATGCGTTTGACGGCCTTCTGCAACATGTACGGAAGCACGTCATCATGACAAAAAGTAAAATTATCACCGCTTTTGTTTTGCGTTTATGATATTTATGCTTACCTTTGCACACGCTGATTGGTTCACACAGATGTGATTAAAAGGGAAACAGGTGAGAGTCCTGTACAGTCCCGCTGCTGTGAGCTGTCATTATTGAGACCGACAACGGGCCACTGGCACATTGTAATCCGCCGGGAAGGCAGTCGGTCTTGCACGACAGCGAAGTCAGAAGACCTGCCGTCAGTTATGTTTAATTCACTGCTTCGAGGAAGGCGGTGCATTATATTTCAACACTTTGGTACATATCAGATTATTATCAGCTGGCGTATTTTGCGCCGTGCTGTCATGTCTGCCTTCATCAGCGCAAGATACTGACAGCATCTCTGACGGCCGCGTTCTCAGCGGCGTTACCGTGACCGACAAGGCACGCACGCGGCCGGCTGACGGCACCGCTCCGCTGCGCATGATTGACAGCGAGGCCATACTGCGGCTCGGAGTGACCGACATTGCCGACGCTCTTCACCGCATGCCGGGCGTCACTCTGCGTGACTACGGCGGCGCGGGAGGCATGAAGACCGTATCCGTACGCGGCTTCGGAGCACGCCACACGGGCGTAAGCTATGACGGAATAGCCCTGAGCGACTGCCAGACGGGCGAGATTGACGTGTCGCGATATTCGCTCGACAACGTGAACAACATCTCTCTCTTAATCGGCGACAATGACGACATATTCATCCCCGCACGCAACGCGGCCTATGCGGCAATGCTGTCTATCAACACCATGACACCGCCAACGGCCGACACACGGCCGCACATGACGGCTCAGGTAAAGCTCGGCTCGTTCGGATACGTCAGTCCGTTCATCCGCTACAGCCATAACCTGACTGACAAGTTTGCCTTTACCGTATCGGGAGAATATACTTATGCCGAGAACGATTACCCCTTCACTCTGCGTAACGGAAATGTCATTACAAAAGAAAAACGCACGAACAGCCTGATGAACTCTGCCCACGGCGAGGCCGGCTTCATATGGAACGTAAACCGTAACAGCCGCATTGACGGCAAGATTTACTACTATGACAATGACCGTGAGCTGCCCGGCCAGGTGAGATATTACACCGACATAAGCATGGAAAGGCTGCATGACCGTAACTTCTTCGCACAGATGCAGTACCGGACGTGGAACAGCCGCAACCTGTCTTTTAAGCTGAACGCCAAATATAACTGGGCTGCGTCAGAATATACGAACGGCCTTTACCAGGGCGGCATCAACGATGCAAGCTACTGGCAGCGTGAGGCTTACGCCTCGGCGTGCCTGCTTTACGCTCCGTCAAGGGCGTGGGCTGTAGACTATTCGGCTGACTACATCTTCAATAACCTCAGCAGCAGCCTCACAACAAATACACGGCCGCTGCGCCATACGGTGCTCCAGTCGGTCACGGCACGTTACCGCAACGCCCGCCTTACGGTCATGGCGCGTCTTCTTTACTCGCTTTACTTCAACGCGGCGAAGGACGGTCCGTCGGCCCGCGACGCCCGCCGGCTGTCGCCATCAGCCTCTCTGTCATACCGATTGCTTAGCAGCGAGGCTCTGTATGTTCGTCTTTCATACAAAAATATATTCCGTGCGCCTACGTTCAACGAGTCATATTATTACCACTACGGCAGCACCGACCTGCTCCCCGAGAGCACTGACCAGCTTAACTTGGGCCTTACCTGGGAGCACGGTTATGGCCGTAAGTCTTACTTCCGCCTGTCTGCCGACGGATATATAAATAAGGTAAAGGACAAGATTGTTGCCGTACCTTACAACATGTTCGTGTGGACCAACATCAATGTGGGCAAAGTCAAGGGGCACGGAGTTGAGCTTGAGGGCACGTTGAGCCACCGTTTCACTGACCGCTATGCCCTTATGCTGACGGCAAACTACACCTGGCAACGCTCTGAGAACCGCACTAATCCCGAGTCGCAGTACTACGGTTACCAGTTGGCCTATACCCCGGAACATCAGGGAAGCGCCGCCGTAAGCTTTGAAAATCCGTGGGTCAACGTCTCTGTTCACGGCTACGCCGTCAGCAAACGGCACGCCAACAACAATCATTATGAGGGAACTGACATCAGCGGTTACGCCGAGCTGGGCGTCACGGCGTACCGCGACATACGCATAGGAGCAGGTTCTCTGGAGGTAAGAGCCGACGTAAAGAACATCCTCGACAAGCAATATGAGATTGTGGCAAGGTATCCTATGCCCGGAAGAAGCTATCAAATATCTATTAACTATAAATTCTAAACGACACAATGAGAAAGTTTTTATCCTTCATTGCCATTGCCGCAATGTGCGGAACGGTATTCACTTCATGCAGTGATGACGACGAACCGGCACCCGGTCCGATAATTGAACCCAACCCGACAACCGTGACTGACGGTGTGTTCATACTCAATGCTGGCAATGCCTACAACAATATTAACGGCGGCCTGACCTACATCTCAACCGAGGGAGACGTAATGAAAGATGCCTTCGCGTCAGTAAACGGCCGCACGCTGGGCGGCACCCCCAACGACATCATTGTTCACGGAGGCAAGGTTTACATAGTTTCGACCGACGAGAACACCGTTGAGGTAATCAATAAATACACGTTCCAATCAGTCAAGCAGATAAGCACCACCGAACTGATGGGCGCTGACAAGGGCAAGCAACCACGTCACCTGACCGCCGGTGGACAGTATGTCTTCGTGTCAACTTACGACGGATACGTCGCAGCTATCGACACAGCGTCATACGAAGCAACCGTTTATGAGGCCGGTTCATACCCCGAGGGCATGATTTTAAGCGGCAATACCCTGTATGTCGCGAACTCCGATTACAGCTATGTAACAAACGCTTCGATCTCCGCAATACATCTTCAAACGGGCGACGCGACTTTATATACCGACGAATTAATAACCAATCCGCAGAGTTTCGCCGCTATCGGCAACGCTCTTTACTTCCTTGACTGGGGCAGTTATGACGCCTCGTATAATCAGACAGGCGCCGGCATACGCAAGATTGAGAACGGAACGATAACCAACGTGGCACCTGCCACGCTTATGGCCGCCAACCCTGAGAGCGGACTTATCTACATAATCAACGCTCCCTACACATATCCTGCAACACCGGTGACGTACAGCGTGTATGACACAAAGACCGATAAATTAACCAAATTCATTGATGGCGACGACATAGAAAGCCCTGCCGCCATAGCGGTTGACCCCGTAACAGGCGCTGTCTTCATTACATCTTACCGAATGGATGCCGACACCGGATATGCTGATTACTTCTCAGACGGATACGTCAGAGTATATTCTCCTGACGGGATGTTCGTCAAAGAATATGAGACAGGCGTAGGTCCGGTGACTGTTACGTTCAATCATAACACTTATGAAGTAACCAATGAATAAACCTTCAGGCCTTATTCTCACACTGGCCGTGGTGCTCACGCTTCTCTGCTCATGCCGGGGAGGCAGCACCACGGCTGCCGTTTCGGGCGGCGACACACTCATGCTGAAGTATGCCGAACGGCTTACCCTCGTGAGATATGACGGCTACACCGTGGCGACTCTTGCCGACCCGTGGAACAAGGGGCGCACTCTGCATACGTACATCCTCATACCCGACACGGCGAAAGGCGGCAAGCATGTCAACGAAAAAGAGCTGGAGGCTGACTTTGCGAAGCATAGCGGGGCGGCGGTAACCGTTGTTCACACACCTCTGAGGCGTGCCGTGGTGGCGTCGTCGGTGTACTGCGGACTGCTCATCTCGCTCGGAAAAGGCGACGCCATACGTGGAGTGTGCGACCTGAAGTATATCAACCAGCCGTGGATTAAGGAGCAGTGCCGCCTCGGGAAGATAGCCGACTGCGGTGACGCGAGCACTCCCACGCTTGAGAAAATCATTGACATAGATGCTGACGCGATACTCATTTCACCGTTTCAGAACAGCGGCGGCTACGGCCGTCTTGACGAATGGGGCAACCCGATAATAGAAACCGCCGACTATATGGAGACCTCTCCGCTCGGCAGAGCTGAGTGGATGAAGTTCTACGGCATGCTTTTCGGCGTGGATGAAAAGGCCGACAGCATGTTCAACGACATTGAGCGCAACTATAAAAGCCTTGCCGTGACGGCCAAGTCATCAAAAACACGCAGGTCGGTAATCATCGACAAGATGGCCGGTCCGGTGTGGTATGTGCCCGGAG
The DNA here is from genome assembly GCA_900550365.1 of uncultured Prevotella sp. Classification (GTDB taxonomy): domain Bacteria; phylum Bacteroidota; class Bacteroidia; order Bacteroidales; family Bacteroidaceae; genus Prevotella. The sequence goes on from URRR01000019.1 coordinate 34,202, forward strand.
GACAAAGCACGTTAGGCAGAGTAATCGCCGACGCCGGCGCAGAATATCCCTTCGCGGCTGACAAAAACAGCGGAAGTCTGCAACTGACGTTCGAGACTGTGCTGACAAAAGCCGGCGAAGCTGACATCTGGATGCTGAGATACAGCGGACCTGAGCCGCTGACCTACGCCGCACTTTTATCCGAGAACCAAGGCTACTCGCAGCTAAAGGCGTTCAGAGACAGGCAGGTGTACGGTTGCTGTACGGCTAAAAGCACTTTCTACGAGGACACACCGTTCCGCCCCGACCTGCTGTTGCGCGACTTCATAATCATCACCCACCCCGACATGAAGCAGCTCGGAGAGGCCAAATACTTTAAAAAGTTAGAAAGATAAGACACCGTCAAGACATGAAAAAGGGCACACGTATCAACATATTAACGGGCGCTGCCATTGTTCCGCTGTTCCTCATGAACCTCATCATAGGCTCAGTCGACATCCCCGTGGCCGACGTTTTCAGCATACTTTGCGGCAACGGAAGCGACAAAGCGTCATGGGAATACATCGTGATGCAGGCCCGTCTGCCCCAGGCTGTTACCGCCGTGCTGTGCGGAAGCTCACTTGCCGTCAGCGGACTGCTACTCCAGACGGCCTTCCGCAACCCCTTGGCAGGCCCTTCCATATTCGGAATCAACAGCGGAGCAAGCCTCGGCGTGGCCCTCGTCATGCTTGCTTTCGGCGGCGGAGTGACCGTGGGGACGGTGTCGCTGACAGGCTTCATGGCCGTACTCGTGGCCGCTTTCATTGGTGCAGGAGCGGTAATGGCCCTGCTGCTGATGTTCGCCGCAAGGGTGAGAAACAACGTGATGCTCCTCATAATAGGAATAATGGTGGGCTACATTGCCTCGTCGGCAATCTCGCTTCTTAACTTCTTCGCCACTGAGGAGGGCGTACATTCATACATGGTGTGGGGTCTCGGCAACTTCGGAGGTGTGCCGATGAGTCAGATTCCGATATTTGCCGTCATCACGGCAGCAGGCCTTATACTCTCCATTCTGCAGATAAAGCCGCTCAATACCTTGCTGCTCGGCGAGCAATATGCCGAGAACTTAGGCGTAAACACGCTGCACCTGCGCAACTGGCTGCTCGTCATTACGGGTCTGCTGACGGCCACAGCCACGGCCTTCTGCGGTCCGATAGCGTTTATAGGGCTTGCCGTGCCGCACATAGCGCGCCTCATGCTCGGCACCGACGACCACCGTCAACTGATACCCGGAACTATTATTATGGGAGCGGTGGTGGCCCTTGCGTGCAACATTATATGCGTATTGCCCGGCAACGGAGGCATAATCCCGCTTAACGCCGTAACCCCCGTAATGGGCGCACCCGTCATTCTATATGTCATCATGAAAGGAAGAAGATGATAAACGGCGGAAGGTAAGAAAGTCAGAAATAGTCATAACAAAACTAAAAAACATGCCTTACTGTAACCGTTTATGGCGATAATATAATAAATTTGCACATAAACCAAAACCCTAATGAACATGAAAACAAACAGAATCGTCATCGCCGCCATTGCGGCAACAATCGGTTTAGCATCTTTCAGCACAACGGCAAGCGCACAGGAGACAACATTACCCACCCCTACAAAGAACGAGACGGCCGGCAGCTTGACCAAAGCGCTGCAGGACAGAAAGTCTACACGCAGCTTCACTGACCGCAGCGTGAGCGACCAGACACTGTCTGACCTGCTTTGGGCAGCCAACGGAGTAAACCGCCCTGACGGCAAACGCACCGCTCCTTCGGCCATGAACAGGCAGGACGTGACCATCTACGTAGGCAAGGGCGACGGCACTTACCGCTATGACGCGCAGGCAAACAAACTGGTGAAGATAGGCAGCGGCGACCTGCGCAAGGCCGCAGCAGGGCGTAACAAGTTCATTGCAACAGCCCCGATAGTGCTCGTCATAGCGTCAGACACAAGCCTTACAAAAGGCAATATGGCCATTAGCGGTCTCGATGCAGGCGCGGTAATGCAGAACGTTTACCTCTACTGCTCAGCCAACGGACTGTCTACCGTATGCTGCTATGCCGGCGAAAAACCGGAAGATGTGCAGAAATTCCTGGGCGTAAAGCCTGAGATGAAACCTCTTGTGTACATGCCTGTGGGCTACTGAAACGACTGTCTGAAAAACTAACGGATTTTACCTGAAATACAAAAGGCCACCTTTCACGATGCGAAAGGTGGCCTTTTGCAAATCAGGCGGTTGTTAATCCGTAAATTATTGATAATCAACAAGTTGCAAAGACGCAACATTATTCGTATTTCATTGACTTTGCGGGATGTATCATTGAGGCAAGATAGCTCGGCCCGATTAGTACAAGCACGCTCACGAGCAGCGTCGCTACGTTGAGAAGGACTATCGCCGGGAGGCTGAACTCTACCGGAACGATGTCGACATAATACTTCGAAGGGTCAAGCTTGACTACCCCCGTAAAACTCTGCAGCGCCATGAGACCGAGGCCTATGACGTTACCTACAATCATGCCGCGCCCTATAATGAACACCGCAAACCACAGGAACGTCCTGCGTATCATGCCGTTATGCGCGCCAAGAGCTTTAAGTACGCCTATCATTGACGTGCGTTCAAGTATTATTATGAGCAGACCTGAAATCATGGTAAAGCCTGCCACGCACAGCATCAGTGCAAGGATAATCCACACGTTAAGGTCAAGCAGCCCCAACCAGGTGAATATCTGCGGGTTTGACTCAATTATTGTCTCTGACGAGAATGTCTCGCCGTAACGGTCAACCGTGCGGTTTACTTTCTTAACAACCACATCCTCAACGGCGTCTAAGTTGTTAAAGTCGTTTACGGTAAGCTCAGCTCCGCTTACCTGATCAGTCTCCCAGCTGTTCAGGCGTACTGCCGTGTAAAGGTCAGCAAAGCACAGGGTATTGTCAAACTGTGCCAGGTCAGTGCTGTAAACACCGGATACGGTAAACCGTCGGACACGCACCGAACCGTCATCTATAAAATAAGCGAACACGCGGTCACCGGCTTTCAGCCTCAGGCGGTCGGCCATTATCTTCGAGATAAGTATCTTGTTAGAGCTGACCGAATCACTGAAGGCAGGTATTGAGCCTTCAACAAGATTGTCGTGGATAAAGGTTGTGTCGTATTCCTGCGCTATACCCTTGAACGCTACGCCGAGAAAATCATCGTCGGTCTTCAGTATTCCCTGCTTCAGGGCATACCGCTGAACGTGCTTCACGCCGTCAAGCGAGCGCAATACGCGCATCATGCTGTCATCAATACACACCGGCCTGAACTCACGGCCGTGCAGACTCATGAAGTCGGCAACGGTTATATGACTGCCGAAACCTATCACCTTGTCGCGTATGGTGTGCTTAAACCCGAAGCATACTCCTATCGAAACAAGCATCACGGCCAGACCGATTGCCACGCCGGCGGTGGCTATCCGCATGGCCGGACGGCTTACCTTACGGCTCGTGTCGTTAGCTCTGTAAAGGCGTTTTGCTATAAAAAACGGCAGATTCATTCCTCGTCAACCCTTCCCGGATAAGCCTCCAACGCCTTACGCAGAACGAAAAGCGCGCGCGTAAGGTCTTCTTTCTTCAACACGTATGCTATGCGCACCTGGTTATATCCTGCTCCGGGCGTGGTATAAAAACCTGACGCAGGAGCCATCATAACCGTCTCTCCCCCGTAATTGAACTCTTCAAGACACCAGCGGCAGAACTTCTCGCTGTCGTCGACGGGCAGCTTTGCCACCGTGTAAAACGCTCCCATGGGTATCGGCGAATACACTCCGGGTATGCGGTTAAGTCCGTCAATGAGGCATTTACGCCTTTCCACGTACTCATCGTAGACGTTGCGGTAATATTCTTCAGGCGCGTCGAGTGATGCCTCAGCGGCAATCTGGCCTATGAGCGGCGGCGACAGACGTGCCTGGCAGAACTTCATTACCGCACTGCGCACCTCCGCATTCTTCGTTATCAGTGCTCCGATACGTATTCCGCACTCGCTGTAACGCTTGCTGACAGAGTCAATCAGAACCACATTCTGCTCTATTCCTTCAAGGTGGCAGGCGCTGATGTACGGCGAACCGGTATATATGTACTCGCGATACACCTCGTCTGAGAACAGATAAAGGTCATATTTCTTCACCAAGTCACGTATCTGGTGCATCTCACGGCGCGTGTACAGATATCCCGTAGGGTTGTTCGGATTGCAGATAAGGATTGCCCTGGTGCGTTCGTTGATAAGCTCCTCAAACTTCTCTACCCTCGGAAGAGAGAACCCCTCCTCTATTGTCGTGGCAATGGTGCGTATCTTCGCGCCCGCCGAAATTGCGAAAGCCATGTAGTTTGCGTAAGCAGGCTCAGGCACGATTATCTCGTCACCGGGGTTAAGACACGACATGAAGGCAAACAGAACGGCCTCACTGCCGCCGCAGGTTATTATTATATCATCAGGGGTTACGTTGATGTTATACTTCTTGTAGTAGTCAACCAACTTGGTGCGGTAACTCAGATAACCTTGCGAGGGCGAGTATTCAAGCACCGTGCGGTCAATATTTCTGATAGCGTCGAGCGCAACCTGCGGCGTGGGCAGGTCAGGCTGACCTATGTTAAGGTGGTAAACCTTTATTCCGCGTTGCTTTGCCTTGGCTGCCAGAGGTGCCAGTTTCCTGATTGGAGACTCAGGCATCTCCAGGCCGCGAACTGATATTTGGGGCATGACTTATATCCTTTCCTAAGTTATAATATGCTTTGTTTAATTAAAGAAGTTCCACGATACACCGAAGCGGAACGTCCGCCCGTTTATCGGGTAGTGAGGGGCAAGGAAGCCTTTACCGCCCGAACCGTTTATATTGCTCATCATAACGAAGAAGCGTGTGTGCTTCAGGTGCATGTTGGCATAGACGTTCACTATCGGGAAATTACCTATCTTTACGTTGGCCGCGCCGTTGTCCTGCACGGTAAACTGACCTATCGCGGGGCTGTAGTCAGGCGCTTCGTACTCTGTGAAGTAACGGGCATCGCCGCCGAGGTCAACCGTCAGCACCTTGGCAAGCTTGAAGTGGAAGAACAGGTTGGTGTAAACATTGAGCATCGGCACGGGCAACACGTTCTCGTTACTTGACTTCTGGTAGGTTATCTGGTTCTCCCAACGCAGCGGTCCCAGCTTGAAGTCCTGCGACAACTGGGCGGTTATCAGGCTGATGTTGCCTGAATGCTGCCTTACGGCAACAGTGTTGCCGGTACGTCCGAAATCCTCGGTAATGTTGTAGCTCTGGGCAAAATACGTATAGTTCTGCAGGTTATCGTACGCCACGCGCAGCCTTGTGCGGGTGCGCTTCAGCGAGAACGCGCCCTCGATATGCGTGCGCATCTCCTGGTCAAGACCGTCGTTGTCCCACCAGAAATGCTTCGAATGGTAATGACGGTAGTAGAAAGTAGGGTTCACACGGTGAAAATATGCTTTGGCCGCAAGCGTCACCGTGTCCTTGAACAGGCGGAAATTAAGGTCGGCCTGGCCGTCAATCTTCAGCTGTCCGGCGTCCTCACCGAGCAGCCATGTCTCCGCCGTGACGTTATAATGCAGCGTAGAGCCCTGCGCCTTAATAAGCTGTCCGCCGACGCTCAAGTTATGTTCGTTATATGACGTGCGTCCTCCTACTGAGTCAGGCAACGTAAAATGGCGCAGATCTGACGTGACAAAAGCCTTCAGCCCGGCCTTTGCCCACTTGTTGAACCCCTCAAGCAGAGCCACGGCAAACGTGTTCTTAAGCGAGTAATGGGTAGTGCGGTCATATATCGAGTCGCCCGTGTATTTCTCAAACACCGGATAATTATTAGCATAATAACCCTCCGGGGTCTCGTAGGCCTGGTATATTCGTGAATAGTTATCGAACTTAAGAGTGTGTATGAAGCTGGTTACCGGCACATACTCATCCTTCATCCACGTCGTATCAACCTGCTCTCCCGCAGGCTGACCGGTGCCGGCGGCAATAAGGCTGTCGGCCGCTGCCTTGTCTACAGATATGCGTCCGCTGCCTGTCTTAACCGTGTCGGCAGGCTCATTGCCCGCTATCACGGCGTCATCAGGACGTCCGGCATAGGTCTTTCGCTCCTCAAACTCGTCCTCGTCGAAGTCACGTCCCTCCTCCTCGGCCTTCTTGCGGGCTTCCTCCTTGGCCTTGCGCGCGGCGTTTTCCTTGGCCGACTCCATGGCAAACTTCTTCGCCTTAATCTCGTCCTCGGTCATTTTAACCTTGCGGCGGAAGCCGAAGCTGTACCTGTGAGACAGGAATACGTGCTGGTTGTCGTTGCGGTTCCAGTTTGCCGAGAGCACCGTGGGTATCTCGTTGTTGCGGAAGTTATCCTCAAAAGTCTCCGGATGAGTGATATACTGGTCGTCGGTGATACCGCCGTTCTCAGTCACTTTCTCGTGGTTTGTCGACACCAGAAAGTGTGCCTGATAGCGTTCGCCAAGGTAAGAGGCGTACATCGAGTAATTGAAGTGTGACGTGCTCTGGTTCTGGAAGTAGCCACGGCCGTAGATATAGTCGAACTTAAAGCCCACGCCGAGCTTCTTGCCTACGTTCACGCCGAACAGGGCTTTGAAGTGGTTCTCGCCGTTCTCACGGTTGCCGCACTCATTATAAGAAATGTTGGTAATCGGCGACAGCGTGTTGGTAAAATGGAACTTGTCTACCGGAGTAATAAAATAATCGTAAGGCTGGGTGAACATAAACTGCTCATTCTCGCCCCTGTCTATGAATATTCTGCTGAGACGGGCCGTGCCGAGGTTGCCCAGCGTATTATACTCGCCGCGCAGTCCGGTGTCGAAAATAGAGTTCATGTACATGTGCGGCATGGTGTCCGGCTCGGCCGCAAAGCGCTCGCCGAAGCGCTCGTCGACAGTCCACACCTTCAGCCCCTTGGGTATTTCCTTGTTACGTGACGACAGAGAGTCACGGTCGCGGTTGCGGTTACGGCTGCCGGTCGAGCTGGTAAACTCACCGTTGTCCGTCAACTGGTTAAAGTCCTGCGCGCCTGCGGGCAGACACGAGAATACCAGCAGCAGCGACAGCGCCACGGCAATCCTTGTCATCATTTCATGAAACGGAACACGCATTCTACAATCTTAAACACCATTGACACGAGGATTACTATCGTGCCAGCATTTTTATCCCACTGGAAATACACTAATACACCTATCAAAGCGCCGAGCATGAATATCACGTTCAGGATGTTGCGCAGCCTCAGGTAACGGTCCTCACCGTCGCCGCGCCGCCGCCTCGGCATTCCGTTGGCCGCGGTATTGTCTTGATTCGTAAGCATTAAATACTGTTGTTTGTGGATTAATGGTGAGCCGTCAGTCAAGCACGGCGTCACTGATTACGCTGAAGAGATAATCCTTGCGGTCTACTGTCTTGCGGCGGAACTTGGCCGAACCGGGCACGAGCTTGGTCTTCTTGCGGTTCAGGGCGTTCTCGTCGTTAATCCATTCCTCAGCCTTGTACACGTATCCTCCGTCGCTTGTACGCTCCTCTTCATATCGGTAAGATATGCGGTTCATCGTTACCGTCAGGTGGTTATCCTTGCAGTAGGCGATGAGCGTATAAAAGAATTTGGTTCTGTCAAGCATGAAGAACTTGTCGGTAAACACCAGCCATTCCCGTATGTTGGCCACCACGATGTGCTCATCCTTGTTCACAAGAGCCACCTGGCTGCCCTCTATCTGGTTCTCGGTCTTTGTCAGGTCGGTAAGACATTTCAGCATTATGTCATAAATCTGGTCGGCCGACTTGCCCGGAACGTCGACGTCAAGCCGCCATTCCACCTTCCCGTCGACCTCGGGCACAGCTCCCTCAAGGTATTTCGCGTCGGGATTAGGCTTCTCCACTTTCTGTTCTTCAGCCTCTCCGTTGCCGGCATCAGGCTTTTCCCATACGCCCTGAGCCATGACAGCTAACGGCAAAAGGCTGGCCACAAGAATTAAAAACAGTCTCATCCGTACAAAAAATATTTCTGCAAAGTTACAAAAATTAAACTTACGGACAATCATAAAAAGCATTATTTAACTATATACGGTGTAAAACACCGCAATCTTATGGCGTAAGTGTAGCAGTGCAGTCAACAGCCGCGGTGCGTAAAGCATGCCGTAGATCAACAGATAAAGATTTTTTGATTTACGTTCCAGCGGATTTATAATCATTTCTGCTTACGTCTCTGGGGATTTGCAATCAGCAGAATATGAGTATAAGAATTTGTAATCCCGACAAAAAGTTTTGATTTCATCTCTCATCTGTCACTTTCACAACGTATTCTGTTGACAATCAGACCGTTGGCCGGTGACAGATGCAAAAAACATCTGTCACTTCACTGTCACCATATGTCCCTGCGGATTTGCAATCGTTTCTGCTTACGTCCCTGCGGATTTGCAATCCGCAGATTATGAGTATAAGGATTTGCAATCCTGACAAAAAGCTATAATAAGAATGAATTTTACGGATTAAAAAATCCTTATACTAACCGTACACGGATTACAAATCCGTGTGGACGTAAATGTGTGAACGAGAACTACCACCCGCACCTGCATATTAGAAATCCACATGAACGGTTGGTGACAGATCATGAAAACATCTGTCACTGCATAACCGGTTGAGAATAAATGCGTTATAAAGGAAAGTGACAGATGAGAGATGTTTTGCAAAAAATAAAATAATAATAAAGGCCATGTTGTCTGTATCATTGTTCACATCCATATTCCTGTCATTATGCACCTGAACTGAGGATGGCGCCCAAAGACGGTCTTCCGTGTTGTAAAATGTCTTGTCCTGAAAAAAGTTGACACATATAGAAACAATAAAAACATGTGTCCATTATGAGGAAAAGTCCAAA
>URRR01000020.1 GCA_900550365.1 uncultured Prevotella sp.
AGTACGGATAAAATGAATGTGTAAACTGATGTAGTTTATTTAAACAAAATCTGTCAACATATTTTAGGAAAAGACAGAGGCCGTCTTTTGCTTCCTGAAAGGCCGTCAAATGCATTGCAAAAGGCCGTCTTTTGGCGGCCGAAAGACGGCCTTTTGCAATACGTTGATTATCAGGCTGTTACCCGACAGCCGCCGGACGCCCTCCCGGGAGGTCTGACTGACGTGCCGGAACACATGCCGATGTAACCTTATTTATATATTAATAAAAATTAAATCGCCCGAAATAAGATACGCTAATGTTTCCGTTTCTCCTGATTTTACTGTAACTTTGCGGTCAAAATAACGGAAACATAAATTACGACTCTTTTAAACTTAAGGTAATTATGAAGATTGAAAAAGTTCATGCAAGAGAAATCCTCGATTCAAGAGGCAATCCTACAGTAGAAGTTGAAGTAACCCTCGAAAACGGCGTTATGGGCCGTGCTGCCGTTCCGTCAGGAGCGTCTACAGGCGAGAACGAAGCTCTCGAGCTTCGCGACGGTGACAAGAACCGTTACCTGGGCAAGGGTGTGCTCAAGGCTGTGGATAATGTAAACACTATCATCGCGCCGGCACTGAAGGGCGACTGCGTCTTCAACCAGCGCGCTATCGACTATAAGATGCTGGCTCTCGACGGAACTCCCACAAAGAGCAAGCTCGGCGCCAACGCTATCCTCGGCGTGTCACTGGCTACAGCACAGGCTGCTGCCAAGGCTCTCGGCATGCCTCTCTACCGCTACATCGGCGGCTGCAACTCTTACACAATGCCTGTTCCTATGATGAACATCATCAACGGCGGCGCTCACTCTGACGCTCCTATCGCATTCCAGGAGTTCATGATCCGCCCCGTAGGCGCTCCCAACGAGAGAGAAGCTATCCGCATGGGCGCTGAGGTGTTCCACGCTCTCGCTAAGCTGCTGAAGAAGCGCGGACTCTCTACCGCAGTAGGTGACGAGGGCGGTTTCGCTCCCGCACTCGACGGCATCGAGGACGCTCTCGAGAGCATCTGCCAGGCTATCAAGGACGCAGGCTACGAGCCGGGCAAGGACGTTAAGATTGCAATGGACTGCGCTGCCAGCGAGTTCGCTGTATGCGAGAACGGCGAGTGGTACTATGACTACCGCCAGCTGAAAGACGGCAAGAAGAAGGATCCTAACGGCAAGAAACTCACCGCTGACGAGCAGATCAAGTATCTTGAGGAGCTCATCACCAAATATCCTATCGACTCAATCGAGGACGGACTCGACGAGAACGACTGGGACAACTGGGTTAAGCTGACCGCTGCCATCGGCGACCGCTGCCAGCTGGTAGGCGACGACCTCTTCGTTACCAACGTTAAGTTCCTCGAGAAGGGTATCAAGATGGGCGCTGCTAACTCTATCCTGATTAAGGTTAACCAGATTGGCTCACTCACCGAGACTCTCGACGCTATCGAGATGGCTCACCGTCACGGCTACACAACCGTTACTTCTCACCGTTCAGGCGAGACTGAGGACACTACAATCGCCGACATCGCGGTTGCTACCAACTCAGGCCAGATCAAGACCGGTTCAATGAGCCGCACCGACCGTATGGCTAAGTACAACCAGCTCATCCGCATCGAGGAGGAGCTCGGCGACACAGCCCGTTACGGATACGCTAAGCTGAAATAATCTTCTAAGAAGATAATAACACGAAAAGGCCGTGCCTCGGGCACGGCCTTTTTTACTTTAACGGCTGTAATTATCTCGTTTACTTTATCCTTTCTCTCAACTAATCTGCATATATTGCCATGGAACGTGACATGAAATGGAAAACGCTGAAAAGCGAATACTTAATACGCCGGCCGTGGCTGACGGCGCGGCGCGACACGGTTGAGCTGCCTTCAGGCGTCGTCAACGACGAATATTACGTGCTTGAATATCCTACGTGGATTAACGTCATAGCCGTAACGGCCGACGGCCGCATGGTGTTTGTCCGCCAATACCGCCACGGTATCGGCGAGACCTGCTATGAGATTGTCGCCGGCGTGTGTGAGGACGGCGAGAACCCGGAGACCGCCGCGCGGCGCGAGCTGCTCGAAGAGACCGGCTACGGGCACGGCTCCTGGCGTGAGATGATGACAAGCTCGGCCAATCCGAGCTGCATGAACAATCTGTGCCACTGCTTCATAGCCACCGGAGTGGAGAAAATCAGCGGTCAGCATCTTGACCGGACAGAGGATGTAGAGGTGCATCTGCTGACCGAGGACGAGGCTTTCGACATGCTCCGCAACAACAAATTCCGCCAAAGCCTCATGGCAGCGCCGCTATGGAGATACTTCTACGAGAAGCACGTCACAGCTCAGCAGTAATCTCCTCACCCTTAAGCGTAGCGCTCGAGCTGCCCGTTATCCTTACACGCACGGTGTCACCGATGTGGTGAGCACCCTTGTCGAACACCACGACCTTGTTCTGCGAGGTGCGTCCGAAGAGCTGTTCGCGGCTGCGCTTGCTGAAGCCTTCTACCAGGACGTCAAACTCTTTGCCTACGTCCATGGCGTTGCGTTCGGCAGAAATGCGCGTCTGCAGCTTTATCATCTCGTCAAGGCGGCGCAGCTTCACCTCCTCGGGCACGTCGTCAGGCAGATGCTTTGAGGCGTATGTGCCGGGGCGCTCGCTGTACTTGAACATGAAGGCGGAGTCGTATCCTACCTCCTCCATGAGCGAGAGAGACATCTTGTGGTCCTCCTCAGTCTCGCTGTGGTAGCCCACGAAGATGTCAGTAGTTATCGAGCAGTCGGGTATTATGCGGCGTATGGCCTCGACACGGCCCATGTACCACTCCCTCGTGTACTTGCGGTTCATCAGCTTCAGAATGCGGTCAGAGCCGCTCTGTACGGGCAGATGAATGTGCTTGCACACGTTGTCATGGTCAGCTATGACGTGGAGCGTCTCGTCGCTCATGTCCTTCGGGTGGCTCGTGGTGAAGCGTATGCGCATGTCAGGAAATGTCTCGGCCACGAGACGGAGCAGACCAGGAAAATTAAGTGAAGAGTTAAGATTTGAGAGTGAAGGATTAAGAGCTGGGGCGGTATTGGCCAGCGCGTCAGCGTCTGACGGCACACCGTCTTTCTTAACTCTTAATTCTTCATTCTTAATTCCTGATTCTTCACTCTTAACTTTTCCCTTTTCACTTAAATAGCTGTTCACGTTCTGGCCCAGCAGGGTAACCTCCTTGTAGCCGCGGGCATGCAGGTCGGCCACCTCACGCAGTATGCTCTCGGGGTCACGGCTGCGCTCACGGCCGCGCGTATAGGGCACAATGCAGTAATGACAGAAGTTGTTACAGCCTCGCATTATGCTCACGAAGCCGCCCACATGAGTGCCACAAATGCGCTGGGGCACGACATCGCGGTAAGTCTCGGTGACCGACAGCTCGATATTCATAGCCTTATGCCCCGCCTCGGCCTGTGCTATCAGGTCGGGAAGTGTAAGATAAGCGTCGGGCCCGGCCACCAAATCGGCATGGTGGTTCTCTATAAGGTCGTCCTTAACACGCTCGGCCATGCAGCCCAGCACACCTATTATCAGCTTGCGTCCGCCGTGGCGCATGGCATTAAGGGCCTCAAGACGGTTGAGTATCTTCTGCTCAGCGTTGTCGCGCACGCTGCATGTATTGAGGAATACGGCATCGGCCTCGCCTACATCCTGACATACCTCATAACCCGCCATCTTCATTACTGAGGCCACAACCTCGCTGTCTGCCACGTTCATCTGGCAGCCGTAAGTCTCTATATATAGTTTCTTCATAATTCAAAATGTTTACTTGTACGCGCCGATTACCGTTCGCGCAATCTCTGCCATAAGCTCTGCATCAGCCTTACTGCCAAGGCGCGAGTCGCGTATCAGCACGGCTATGTATATCCGCCGGCCGTCAGGCAGAGTGATTACTCCGGCATCGTTATCGGCCGTCAGCGTGCCGTCAGGCAACTGAAAGCCAGTTCCTGTCTTATGGGCAAGCGTCATGCCGGGGCCGAGCGCCGCCTTTATCTTGTCCTGTCCGGTAGAGGTTGAGAGCAGGATGCCCTTCAGCAGTCCGGCGTAAGGCTCGCCGAGGATGCCTCCCTCATACAGTTTCATGAAAAGAGAGGCCACCGACAGCGGCGTACTGCGGTTGTTGTACGAGCGCATAGGGTCAGCATGCATCGTGGCCTCGGTCTCCGTTATGGCATAATCTTTCAGCCCGATAGCCTGCATCTCGGCGTTGACGCCGGCCGTTCCACCGGCCATGCGCATGATGATGTCGCAGGCATTATTGTCGCTTTGGGCAACGCTGTAGACCAGAAGACTGTCGAGGCGTATCGTAAATCCGCCCTCGGGATGCACCTTAAGGAGCGGACTGTACGTGTCTTTCATCATCTCCCGTGCCTCAACTTTTATTATAGTGTCAGCCGGTATGCCGTTTCTCTCCATCTGGCGGAGCAGCGCTATCGCGCCGTGCAGCTTGAAGACGCTCATCATCGGATAGTCTCCGGCGTTGTTGACGGCATGCTCCCTGCCGTCAGCCATCCACGCCACGCCCACCGTGGCGGGCTTACCTGCCACGAGAGAGGTTATCCGTTCGGCGGCGGTCTGCGCCGCCAGGCATGACGGCATAATGACCGCTGCAATCATGACGGTCAGTAACTTTATCATGGATTGACTTTAAGAAGTGTTATTTCAGCTTCGCCTTGACGGGATTCTTCATTCCTCTCATGCTCGTAAGGAAGGCTTTTGCCGAGCCGAACTTAAGGAACATGTCAAGCCTTACGGGCACATGATTAGAGTCATCGGTGACGAAGAAGCGCGCAATCTCTTTCCATTCGCCGTCGTCCTGCTCTGTATAAGACAGCTCAAGACAGCGGTACTTCACGCCGTTGTCGGCCTTTACGTTCTTTGTTCCGAGCAGCTTGACACGCGCCGGGGCTATTCCGTTGCCGTCAGCAATGGGGAAATCCACCACGTGGCCTTTCTTCCAGCTGCCCAGGTCGAAGCTGCGGGCACGCAGAAATATGTTCATCATGTCGAACACGCACTGTTCCTGGCTTACCGTGCGGCGCTCACGGCGGCCGTCCTTGTGCAGCCGGCTCTGCGTGATACGGCATTTGCCGCCGGGATAATCATACCACACCTCGTCCACGGTGTAGCGCTTTCCTTCAAGCGCTCCCTTGCGGTAGTACAGCGGAGCGAGGTCAAGCGTAGAGTAACACAGCAGCGTGTCACGCATCACGAATATCTTGTCCATCTTGCTGTTGCCCCTCGTCGTAAGGCTGGCACGGTAAGCATTCTGCCCGTCATACTTGCTCTGGACGACATACATGGACGCCGTACCTACCTTGACCCAGACAAACTTCCAGTTGAAATACAGATTGTATGACAGGAACTCACCCGACTTGAACGCCGTGTTCCTGAACGTACACTGCGCCGACGACGTGCCGGCGGCGCAAGCCATGCCGAGCATGACGGCCATGAACAACAAGAGTCTGAGATGTTTCATAATATTTATTATTTTGAAGTTATCTGAAGCTCACGCCATGCCGGACATCAGGCAACAGTGTCATCCGCGGCCACAAGGCCCAGCCTACGCTCCCGGATAAGGAATACCGAGACTGTTGGCACGCTCCTGGTTGCGGCGTTTTATGGTCTTCTCCTTCTCCGGTTTCTGCTTGGTTATGGCCATTGGCTTCTGCAGTTCGAGACTGCGCGACTCAGGATTCCACGTCAGCGTGAGGTCCCATTTCTCCTTACACTCTATCTTTTCGGGATAGTAATAAGTGGTCTCAGCCTGCCTGTCGGCCGCATAGTCGCCCGTGTCCCACTTTCCGTTTTTGTTGGTATCAATGAACATACGGGCGTAATACGTGCCCGGCTTGATGTAATAGAACTCGGCGCGGCCGTTGGTCGTGACGGTCTCTTTCACCATAGCGTCTGACGAATTGAGCAGCTGCACCACTACGGTGGTGTCTGCCATGCCCGTAAGGTCGAACATAAGGGTGGCGAAAGCGTCCTCACTCTTCACCTTGAAGCCGTGCTTCTCAGGAGCGGTAGTCTTGCCGTAGATGTCGGTGAAGGCCATTGTGTCAACCTCAAGACTGTACTCTATGCCGGGCCTCCACTCCCCCAGCAGCTCGTAAGTGCGGCCGGTGCCCTCCTTGGGGCGCAGCACAAAGGGCGAGCGGTACCACAAGGTGTCGTACTTAGAGTACAGATGTATGCGCGAGGTGTCGGCGGATGCCAGCGGCACGGGCATCTCGATAGTGATGTTCTGGTCAGGGGCAGGCTCCGAGGGCACGTTGTATTTCGGCTTAAGCAGCTCCGCGGGCATCTCCGTCTCGTAAGGCTTATCGCGTTTCTTGGCCCTGTCCTGCTTTTTCTTCCACTCCTCATATTTGTCCTGCCGCTGCTTCAGACGCTTCTCGTAAGGCTGTTTTGAGAGGATTTCCATCGTGTCGGTCTGCATCTGCAGCACGCCGAGCGTGTCGGTGGCCATGTACTTCAGCTCCATGCGCAGCGTGTCCTGGTTGACGAGCATGGTGTCACGCAGCCAGTAGGTAATGGTGTCACGGCGCTCGGATACCTCTGTTATAAAGGCGTCGCGCTCATCAAAGTTAAGCCCCCTGATCTGCGGCAGCAGGCTGTCGCCGTAGCTGAAGAACAGCGTGAAGTGGTCAGGCTCGCTGCGTTCTGACTTAATCAGGTAGCGGTCGGTCTGCAGTTCGGTGAACGCTCTGAGCACGATGTCGTCAGGCAGGAAGTGGGTATAGGGCACGCGCGCTATCGAGTCGATGCGCAGCGAGTCGCGCCAGATAGTGTCCTGGCGGATGTCCGGCTTGAACGAAGGCGTTATTATGTCGTGCGAGAAAGCCAGCTGCTCGCTCTTCTGGTTGAAGATGTAATTGTTGTCGGCGTCCTGCAGGGCGTAGATACGGTAATCACCGGGGGCCACGCCCTTGATGACGAAGCGGCCGCGGCTGTCTGTACGCGACACGCGCTGCATCGGTCCGGTAGTGAAGGCGGTGTCGCTGAGATTGCTGTACAGACCCACCAGTATGCCCTTTATCGGCTCAAGGTTCTCCGCATTGAGCACGTATCCGGCCACCTGCATCGTGTCGATGTGGTCGCCGGTGGAGAATGTAAAGGTATAGTTGCCCAGAGGGTTGCTCTCGTTATTGTCGGTAATGGCGTCAGAGAAGTCAATCGTATAAGTAGTGTTGGGCTTCAGCGAATCTTTCAGCTCCACTTCAATCTTCTTGCCAGATGCCTTTATCTCCGCCTGCTCTATCTGCGGCGGCGATATTACCACCTTCTCGGTAGGATTGTCTACCTGAATATATTCATTGAAGTGTATGCTTACCTTCCTGGCCTTGACGTTAATGCCAAGGTCGGCAGGGCTGGTTCTCACTATCGACGGCGGTGTCTCGTCATACCAGCCACCGTCGGGCTGTCCCATCTTGGCGCACGAACACACCACGGCCACAGCCACGACGGGCAGCCACGGCATACGGCGCAGGGCGGCACAGCGGCCCGCCAGACGGCTTATGGTATCTCGAAGAAACATTGTCAGATAAGGGGTTACAGATTAAGAGCCGGCATGCCAACGGCTTACGGGCGCCGCCCCGGCCTTACGGGCACGGCCATATGCCGCGGCTCACTCGTTCAGCCTCAGCAGCTGCTCCATGATGTCGCGGTTGTTATTGAGGCGCGGCACCTTGTGCTGGCCGCCCAGCTTGCCCTTAGACTTCAGCCAGTCGTTGAACAGTCCGGCGCGGGCCTTTATTATCTCGAGGTGCTGCAGGGTGATGTCCTTGTAGCGCTTGGCCTCGTAGTCGCTGTTTATCTCCTGCAGCTTGCGGTCAAGTATGTCGGCAAAGGCCGCGAGGTCTTCAGGCTCTTTGGCAAACTCGATAAGCCACTGGTGGCGGCACTTGGCCTCGCCGTCCATGAACACGGGGGCCGCCGTGTACTCGCTGACCACGGCTCCGGTCTTGCGGCAGGCCTCGGCAAGGCCTTTCTCGGCATTGTCGACGATGAGTTCCTCGCCGAAAGCGTTGATGAAGCTCTTCGTGCGGCCGGTGATTACGAACTTATACGGATTGGTGGAGGTGAACTTCACCGTGTCACCTATTATATATCGCCACAGTCCGCAGGGCGTGGATATCACCATGGCATAGTTTACGCCCGTGCTTACGCCCTCGAGGGGGAGCACCGTAGGATGTTCCTTGCCGAACTCCTCCATGGGTATGAACTCATAGAACACACCGTAATCAAGCATCAGCAGCATGGCCGGGTCGCCCGGATTGCTCTGCAGACCGAAGAAGCCTTCGCTGGCGTTGTAGGTCTCCATGTAGTGCATGCGGGGCGAGGTTATCAGCCTGCGGTACTGCTCACGGTACGGGGTGAAGGCCACTCCGCCGTGGAAGAACACCTCTATGTTGGGCCATACCTCCTCAAGATGCTGCTTGCCGGTAAGCTCCATTACGCGCGTAAGCACCGAGAGCATCCACGAGGGCACGCCGCTCAGGTTGGTTACGTTCTTGTTCATGGTCTCACGGGCTATGCGGTCGCGCTTCACCTCAAAGTCAGACAGCAGGGCCGTCTGCTTCTTCGGCACGCGCACAAGATTCACCAGAGGATTGATATTCTCTATAAGTATGGCGCTGAGGTCGCCCACAAGGCTGCCGGGCAGATTATAGTTGGGCGAATGGCTGCCGCCGAGTATCAGGCCCTTACCGTCAAACATGCGGCTCTCGGGATTGTTGCCCAGATAAATGGCAACGGCGTCTGTGCCGCCCTGATAGTGGGTATGCTTGAGGCCCTCGCGGCTCACGGGTATGAACTTGCTCTTGTCGTTAGTGGTGCCCGACGACTTGGCGTACCACTTAACCACTCCGGGCCACAGCAGGTCAGCCTCGCCGTGGCGCATGCGGTCAATGCAGTCTTTCAGGTCGTCGTAAGTATTGAGGGGCACGTTTGAGGCAAACGCGTCGTAGGTCTTAACATTGCCCAGCACGTGCCGGCGGCCGTACTCCGTGTTCTTTGCGCTTTCGGTCAGATAGCGCAGCATGCGCTGCTGTATCGCCGCCGCGTCAGTGGCGTAACGTTCAAGCTCTTTCAGCCTCGGCGCGAAGAAGTTTCTTACTATGCTTGTTATGCTCATCTTGATGTTATCAGATGTTGAGAGTGCAAATTTAAGCTAAACTTTTTGAATACGATAAGTTTTTCACGTTTTTTAGCAGTTATCACCTTATTTTCAAAAGGTCATCTTTCGCATTCCAAAAGACGGCCTTTGACACGACAAAAGACGGCCTTTTACAGACCAAAAGGCCGTCTTTTGGAAATCAGGTAAAATCAGCAGACAAGGAGATTTCTTCAGTTGACAAGCAGACAAGGGACAAGCAGACAAGGAGATATGCTTAGTTGACAAGTTAACAGACAAGAATATTGGACTAAAATGATTAATCATATCTCCTTGTCTGCTTGTCCCTTGTCTGCTTGTCAACTAACAAATCATACGGCTTTAACTTCTAACGAGCGAAGCGAGTGATAACTTCTCTAACTTCTTTAACTACTTAGAGTAACTTCTTTAACTTCTAAAGAAAACCTTTCCGCTACCAACGAAAAGCGGGCGGACGGTAACAAGCATTACCGTCCGCCCGCCATAACAGCGGATATAGCCGTTTTTTAGTTGAGCGCGTCAGTCAGCTCGGCGCCTGCCTTGAACTTAGCCACCTTCTTAGCGGCAATCATTATCTTTGTCTTGTTTGAGGGATTGATGCCTTCACGGGCGGGACGCTCGTTCACGCTGAACGTGCCGAAGCCTACAAGTGAGACCTTATCACCTGCCACAAGAGCTTCCTTTACTGCTGCCAATGTCGCGTCAAGAGCCTTCTTAGCCTCTGTCTTAGGCAGACCTGAGCCTGCTGCTATTTTCTCAATAAGTTCTGTTTTGTTCATAATAAAAGTTGATTTAAAATATTGACTGATTTAATTTGTTTCGGCATATTACATGGCAAATATAGCCCATTCATTTCATTCATCAAACAAAAAATAAAAAAAAGTGGAGAATTTGTTGAAAAAAAGTTGGTAAACTAACGATTTTATGCCGGTTAACGGATATTTTTAGTACTTTTGCCGGAACTTATGTAAATAATTAAAATCCGCCTGATATGTTCAGAATACCTACCATAACCAAGAACCTGCTGATTATCAACGCGCTGATGTTCTTTGCTCTCATCGTGTTCGAGGGCTGGGGCATCGACCTCAACGACGTGCTGGGGCTTCACTTCTTCATGGCCCCTGACTTCCACTTCTATCAGCTCGTGACGTACATGTTCATGCACGCCAACTTCACCCACATCCTGTTCAACATGTTCACCCTGTGGATGTTCGGCTGCGTGCTCGAACAGGTATGGGGACCTAAGAAATACCTATTTTATTATATAGCGTGCGGCGTGGGCGCCGGAATAATACAGATGCTGGCCCAGTTCGGCGAGTTCTACACCATTGCCAGCCAGCAGATACCCGGCTTCGGGCTCGGCGACATATTCGAGGTGGCACGCAACAGCGGCCCCGTGCTCAACATGTGGACCACCGTGGGAGCCTCGGGCGCCATATACGGCGTGCTGGTAGGCTTCGGCATGCTCTTTCCTGACCAGCGCATGTTCATCTTTCCGCTGCCCGTACCGATTAAGGCTAAATGGATGGTGTGCATCTTCATCGCCATCGACCTCTTCTCGGCGCTCGGCACGAGCGGCAGCAACGTGGCACACTTTGCCCACCTGGGCGGCGCCCTCTTCGGCTACATCATGATACGCTACTGGCGCAACAATCCCGGCGGAGGCGGCTACGGACGCTCGCGCGGACAGCAGTTCTTTGACCGCATGAGGGAGAACTGGGAGCGGCGCACGCACAAGAAGACCGACCGCTGGGACAACAAGGACAACACGCGGCAGGAGTCTGACTGGGACTACAACGCACGCAAGAAAGCCGAGCAGGACGAGATTGACCGCATACTGGACAAAGTGCGCCGAAGCGGATACGACAGCCTGACCGAAGAGGAGAAGCGCAAGCTCTTCGACGGAGGCAAGTAAGCCGGGCCGCGCAGCCGCCGGCAGGCCATTATCCACCTGAGACATGATACGCAAGATTAAGGACATAACGCTTAAGGCAGCAGCCGGAGCCAACGTCGCCACGGTAGTGTCAATGCTGCTGATAGGCTACTCTGACCGCATAAACCCCGTCGAGCACTCTTTCTGGGCCAACGTGGGGCTGGCCTTCCCCGTGTTCCTCGCCATAAACATAGGCCTCATGCTCTTCTTCCTCGTCGTTAGGAAGAAGTACGCCCTCATATCCCTGGCGGGCCTTGTGGCCGGCTACTCGCCCATACGCACCTACTGCCCGCTGAACGTCAGCCGCGACGTGCCGGCAGGAGCGGTGAAGGTATTGTCGTACAACGTCCACGGCTTCGTGGCCGACAATCCGCCCGAGGACTCGTCAAACCCCATTCTCGACTACATCATCAACTCCGATGCCGACATCGTGTGCCTGCAGGAGGCCCGCCTCAACGGCGTCATCCTCGACGCCGTGAAGGGCATATATGACTACTGCGACTCGGTTATCCATCCCGGCCGCGGCGACTGTCTCGTGCTCATGAGCAAGTACCCTGTCCTGTCAAAGGACCGCATCGAATACAAGTCAGGCGGCAACCTGAGCGCCGCCTTCACCGTGAAGATAGGTCAAGACACCGTGACCGTGATAAACAATCACTTCGAGTCTACCGGCATATCGCTGGCTGACCGCGCCGGATTCAAGAACATGGTAAAGGGCAAATCAAGCAAAGACACTATCAAGGCCGAGTCAAGACGGCTGGCCGAAGCCCTCGGCAAGTCTGTCAGGATACGCGCCCCGCAGGTGGAGGCCGTAGCCAAATACGTGCGCGGAGTGAAGGGCAGCGTCATCCTCTGCGGCGACTTCAACGACAGCCCCATATCCTACGCCCACCGCACGCTGGCCAAGGAGCTTACCGACTGCTACGTGGCGGCGGGCAACGGACCCGGCATATCCTACCACCACAACGCCATCTACGTGAGGATTGACAACATAATGTGCTCTGACGACTGGCAGCCCTACAAGTGCAAGGTGGACAGAAGTGCCGGACATTCAGACCATTACCCCATTTACTGCTGGCTCAAAAAGCGCACGGCAGACTAAAATGAGCGTCAAAATGAATAATAAAAGGCATTAAATTTTTCAAAGTTTGATTTTTTATTTATCTTTGCACGCTATAATGCCAAAAAGGAAAAATACATTAAATAAATAACTGATAAAATGCAAAACAAAGGAATCGTAATTGTCTTATCCGTTCTTCTGACTCTTGCGAGCATCTTTTATCTCTCGTTCTCGGTGGCCACAAGCTACTATGACAGCCAGGCCGAGAAGATAAAAGACCCCGTGGCTCAGCAGAACTACAAGGACTCCGTGAAGTACCTCGGCATCTACTCATACAAGAAGTGCCTTGAGACTCAGATCGGACTCGGCCTTGACCTGAAGGGCGGAATGAACGTTGTGCTCGAGATTTCCGTTCCCGACGTGGTCGACATGCTGGCCGACCATAAGACAGATGCCGCTTACCGCAAGTCAATGGAAGAGGCAATCAAGGAGGAAGAGACGAGCCAGAGTGACTTCATCTCGCTTTTCATCAAGCATTACCGCCAGAACGCGCCCGGGCACAGACTGGCCGAAGTGTTCGCCACACAGCAGCTCAAGGGCAAAGTAAGCACACAAAGCACTGACGCTGAGGTGGAAAGAGCCTTGCGCGCCGAAGTGCAGGCAGCCATAGAGAACTCATATATCGTTGTCCGCAACCGTATCGACAAGTTCGGCGTGGTACAGCCTAACATCCAGAAACTGGAAGGACAGGAAGGCCGCATCATGGTCGAGATGCCCGGCATACGTGAGCCGGAGCGTATCCGTAAGCTCCTTCAGGGCAGCGCAAACCTCGAGTTCTGGGAGACATACAACAGCGAGGAGATTACTCCTTACCTTGCTCAGCTTGACCAGGCAGTGGCCAACAACGGCGAAGAGGCCGACACAACGGCCGTAAGCGACACCGCAGCCGTAGCACAGGAGGACGCCAAGACAACTGCCGCAAAGCCCAAGTTCCAGATCAACAAGGACGCTTCGGCAGCCGAAACGGCAGCCGCACAGACCGACGCCAAGACCGAGCAGGCCATAAAGCTGCACCCGCTGCTCTCACGTCTGCAGACCACACCGCAGGGTTCGCTCAGCATCGTGGGCTACGCTCACGTACGTGACACTGCCGCAATCAACCATATCATATACTCAGACGCCGCCAAGCGCATACTGCCTTCTGACGTCAAGCTGATGTGGAGCGCCAAACCGAGCGACGGTTTCCAGACTAAGAACATCTTCGAGCTGCACGCCCTGAAGGTAACTCAGAGCAACGGACGCGCCCCCTTGGAAGGAGACGTCATAACAGATGCCCGTGACGAGTTCAACAGCGTTACCGGACGTCCTACCGTCAACATGGAGATGAACTCAGACGGAGCACGCCGCTGGGCTTCGCTTACCAAGGCAAACGTTGGCCGCGCGATAGCTATCGTGCTCGACGGCTCAGTCTACAGCGCGCCGAGAGTTAACGGCGAGATTACCGGCGGAAGCTCTGAAATCAGCGGAAACTTCACAATCGAGGATACCAAAGACCTTGCCAACACCCTCAAGTCAGGACGTATGCCTGCCCCGGCACGCATCGTACAGGAGGACGTTGTAGGTCCGTCACTCGGAGCACAGTCAATCCAGCAGGGCCTGATTTCGTTCATCATCGCCTTCATCATCCTCATGGTGTACATGGTTGTGCTGTACAACTTCATCCCGGGCATGATTGCCAACATGGCTCTTCTGTTCAACCTGTTCTTCACGTTGGGCATCATGAGCTCCTTCCAGACGGCCTTGACGATGCCGGGTATTGCCGGTCTGTTGCTGTCATTAGGTATGGCCGTCGACGCTAACGTGCTCATCTACGAGCGTACAAAGGAGGAAATAGAGAAAGGACTGGCCGTCAAGTCAGCCATTAAGGCCGGTTACGAGAACGCCTTCTCAGCAATCTTCGACTCTAACCTGACGTCAATCATCACCGGTGTGATACTTGCCGTGTTCGGCAGCGGTCCTATCCGCGGCTTCGCCATCACGCTTATCATCGGTATCTGCTGCTCGTTCTTCACGGCTATCTACATGACACGCCTTGTCTACGACTACAAGATGAAGAAAGACAAGTGGCAGCACCTGACCTTCTACACGGCCATATCGCGCAAGATGCCCCAGAACACGAACTTCAACTTCATGGGCAACTACAAACGCTCGTTCACCATCTGGGGAGCGCTTACGCTGATATTCATCATCTGCTTCATATTCCGCGGCTTCAGCAAGAGCATCGACTTCACCGGCGGACGTAACTACGTAGTGAAGTTCGAGCAGCCGGTACAGCCCGAGCAGGTACGCGACGCGTTGGAGGGAGCCTTCGGCGAGTCAACGTTCAGCGCCATCGCACTGGGTGTGGACGGAAAGACAATCCGTATAACGACTAACTACAAGATAGAGTCGAACAACCCCGCGACTGACGCCGAGGTAGAGAGCATCCTGTTCAACTCGCTCACCAAGGCCGGGCTTGTAACCCAGAAGGACATCTCGAAGTTCCGCAATCCTGACATACGTGAGGGCGGTTCGATTATAAGCAGCGCCAAGGTAGGTCCGTCAGTGGCAAAAGACATAACGCGAAGCGCCGTGATCAGCGTGATTATAGCAATCATAGCGATCTTCCTCTACATCCTGCTGCGCTTCCGCAACGTGGCCTTCTCTCTCGGCTCAACAATGGCCCTGACGTTCGATACAGTGTTCGTACTCGGCGTGTACTCGCTGTTATGGGGCCTCGTGCCCATGTCGCTGGAGGTTGACCAGACGTTCATCGGCTCAATCCTGACCGTCATCGGTTACTCTATCAACGACAAGGTGGTAGTATTCGACCGTATCCGTGAGAACATGCACCTGTACGGCAAGCGTGACCGTTGGACTCTGTTCAACGACTCGCTCAACCAGACGCTGGCCCGTACAATCAACACCGGCTCGGCTACTCTGCTCGTGCTTATCATCACCTTCTTCTTCGCAGGTGAGAGCATCCGCAGCTTCTCGCTGGCGATGATTCTGGGAATCGTCTTCGGAACGTTCTCTTCAATCTTCATCGCGGCTCCGGTAGCTTACTTCACGCTCGGCCGCAAGGAGCGCAACCTGGGCACATCTCAGGCAGCAAAATAACCTGAAGAAGCTAAAGTCTGATTTTATCAATAAAGCAAAAGACGGTCTTTCGTGTCGCGAAAGGCCGTCTTTTATTATGCCGTTTGCCGTCTTCCGCAATGCAAAAGACGGCCTTTCACGACACGCCCCACTACCGGCCGCCACTCATCTGCCGGCAAGCCACAAACGCGCCTGCCTGCAGCCACGCCGTGGGCGCACGCAAGTCTATTTTCACATCCAAACATTCACTTTTTATATAAAATTTTGTACTTCTGTATAAAAATATTACCTTTGCAGAAAACTTAAGGCCTTTAAAATAAAGAGAACCCTCTGATTAATGAAAGAATTTCTGCAAGTATTGCGCCGTTTCGTGCCCCCGTACAAGAAATATCTTGCCCTCTCGGTAATATTCAACATCCTGTCGGCGGTGCTGAACATATTCTCGTTCATGACGATAATACCCATTCTGCAAATCCTCTTCAATACCGGCGACACGAAGGCCGCCACCGCTCTGGCAGCATGGGACTGGGGCAACATCAAAGACTCGCTGAACAACTTCGGCGAGTACTACGTCGGACGCATGATAACTGACTACGGCGCGAGCAATACCCTGCTCATCATCGGCCTGTTCCTGGCCTTCACCACGTTCCTGAAGACGGGCGCATATTTTCTTTCATCGGCCACGATAATACCCATACGCACGGGCGTCGTGCGCGACATCCGCAACCAGCTCTACCGCAAGATAACGTCGCTGCCGCTGGGCTTCTTCTCAGAGGAGCGCAAAGGCGACATCATAGCACGCATGAGCGGCGACGTGCAGGAGATAGAAAGCTCTATCATGTCGTCACTCGACATGCTTTTCAAGAACCCCATTCTCATCATATTCTACTTCACCACGCTGATAATCATCAGCTGGCAGCTCACGCTGTTCACCCTCATCTTCGTGCCCCTGATGGGCTGGATAATGGGACTTGTGGGCCGTAAGCTGAAACAGAAGTCGATAAAGGCACAGAGCCTGTGGAGCGAGACGATGAGCCAGGTGGAGGAAACGCTCGGCGGGCTGCGCATAATCAAGGCCTTCTGCGCCGAGGAAAAGATGAACAGAAGGTTCGACAGGATAAATTCAGAATACCGTGACAACATCCTCCGCGTCAACACACGCCAGCAGATGGCCCATCCCATGAGCGAGTTTCTCGGCACGGTGATGATTGTCATCGTGATGTGGTTCGGCGGAATGCTCGTACTTGGCGGCAAAGGGCTCAGCGGCCCCACGTTCATCTATTACATGGTGATACTGTACAGCATCATCAACCCCCTGAAAGAGTTCTCAAAGGCCGGCTACAACATACCTAAAGGCCTCGCCTCAATGGAGCGTGTAGACAAGATACTGAAGGCCGAGAACAACATAAAGGAGCGCCCCGACGCCGTTCACGTAAGCGACTTCAAGGACAAGATAGAGTTCCGCGACGTGTCGTTCCGCTACGGCGACAAGTGGGTTCTGCGCCACATCAACCTCACCATAGAGAAGGGCAAGACCGTGGCCATTGTAGGCCAGAGCGGCGGCGGCAAGTCAACCCTTGTAGACCTGATACCCCGATACTACGACGTGCAGGAGGGCGAGGTGCTCATCGACGGCGTGAACGTGAAGGACATGGCCATACATGACCTGCGCCAGCTCATCGGCAACGTCAACCAGGAGGCGATACTCTTCAACGACTCGTTCCGCAACAACATATCCTTCGGCGTAGACAACGCCACCCAGGAGCAGATAGAGGAAGCCGCGCGCATAGCCAACGCCCACGACTTCATCATGGACTCCGAGCACGGTTACGACACCAACATCGGCGACCGCGGAGGCCGTCTGTCAGGAGGCCAGCGCCAGCGCGTCAGCATAGCCCGCGCCATACTGAAGAATCCGCCCATACTGATACTTGACGAAGCCACCTCGGCACTCGACACCGAGAGCGAGCGCCTTGTGCAGCAGGCCCTCGAGCACCTGATGAAGACACGCACCACCGTGGCCATAGCCCACCGCCTGTCAACCATAAAGAACGCTGACGAGATATGCGTCATACATGATGGACAAATCGTTGAGCGCGGCACTCACGACGAGCTGCTCGCCATGGACGGCTACTACAAGAAGCTGAACGACATGCAAAAGACGTAGCATCACGGCAAACCACGAGAAAAGAAATGAAATTTTTAGAAATACTGGCATACGGGGCATTCTACATTCTGTCGCTCCTTCCTTACAGGGCGCTTTACATCCTGTCAGATGTCTTCAGCCCGATAGTGCACTACGTAGTGCGCTACCGCAGGGACGTTGTACGCCGCAACCTGGCCACTTCGTTTCCTGAGAAGACGCAGGAAGAGCTGCGCGGCATAGAGAAAGCGTTCTACCGCTGGCTCTGCGACTATTTTGTAGAGACGGTGAAGCTGATGACCGTGTCACACAAGGAACTGCTGCGCCACGTGGAGTTCCGCGGCATCGAGGCCATCGAAGACAGCTTTGACCGCGGCCAGACGTGCGCCGGCATACTGGGACATTACGGCAACTGGGAGCTGCTGTCGGCCACGGGGCTTACCTTCAGACGGCATCCCGAGGCCGTGGTAGGCCTCATCTACAAGCCCCAGCGCAACAAGATATTCGACCGTCTCTTCATAAAGCTGCGCCAGAGCATGGGCGGGGTGTGCATACCCAAGCAGGACATCCTGCGCTATCTGCTGTCCTTCCGCCGCCAGAACCTCATGAACATCTTCGGATACATTGCCGACCAAGGGCCCCGCTACCAGAACATTCACCTGTGGCTGCCCTTCCTCAACCACGACACACCCGTGTTCACAGGCGCCGAAAGGATAATGAGAAAGATGAACAACACCGTGTTCTACATCGACGTGGAGCGCCCCCGGCGCGGTCATTACATATACACGTTCAGGCTTATGACGGCTGACCCGGCCTCGCTGCCCGAGTATGAGATAACACGCCGCTACTTCGCCATGCTTGAGCAGACCATACGCCGCGACCCTTACTGCTACCTGTGGAGCCACAACCGATGGAAGCGCTCCCACGAAGAGTTTGACCGCCGCTACACCATAGAGCACGGACACGTGGTAGAAAAACAACGCCAATGAGGACACGCAAGCCCCTCCCCGGCAAGATTAAACAAGAAGCGATATGATAATAGGATATGACGCCAAGCGCATAACATACAACAACACCGGCCTCGGCAGCTACGGCAGGACCCTCGTCAACGACATTGCCGAAGCCGTGAAGCCGGGCACTACGCTCAACCTGTACAGCCCCGGCACGGGCGATGCCGCCCTGCGCCGCCAGGTAAGGCCTATGCCCAACGTGCACTTTGTCTACCCCAGCCGCGACATAGGCCCGCTTTCACGGGCCACATGGCGGACGTTCGGCATCGTAAAAGACCTTGTGCGTGACGGCGTGCGCCTCTTCCACGGCCTCTCAGGCGAGCTGCCGGCAGGCATAAGAGACGCGGGGATAAAAACCGTAGTGACGATGCACGACGTCATCTTCATGCGTCATCCCGAGTGGTACGGCTGGGCCGACCGCAAGATTTACACATGGAAGTTCCGCAAGACATGCCAGGAGGCCGACCGGATAATAGCCATCAGCGAGTGTACCAAGCGCGACGTGATGCTCTTCGGCGACGTGCCGGCCGAGAAGATAGACGTGATATACCAGAGCTGCGGCACACGCTACAAGCTGCGCGAGGGCGAGAAGAAGCTGCAGGAGGTGCACACTACGTACATGCTGCCCGAGCGTTACGTGGTAAGCGTGGGCACGATAGAAGAAC
Source organism: uncultured Prevotella sp. (assembly GCA_900550365.1). Taxonomy (GTDB): domain Bacteria; phylum Bacteroidota; class Bacteroidia; order Bacteroidales; family Bacteroidaceae; genus Prevotella. Next base: position 19,163 of record URRR01000020.1, read on the forward strand.
GCAAGAACATCATACTGGCCGTAAAGGCCATGCGCCTGCTGCCCGAGGAGATAAGCCTCGTCATCGTAGGCAGGCCTACAAGATATGCCGAAAAGGTGAAACGCTTCGTAGAGGCCAACGGCCTCAGCCGCCGGGTGAAGTTCCTCCACGGCGTGCCCGCCGACGACCTGCCCGCCATATACCAGATGGCCGAGGCCTGCGTCTACCCCTCACGTTATGAAGGCTTCGGCCTGCCCGTCATCGAGGGCATACAGAGCGGCCTGCCCGTAGTGGCCTGCACTGGCAGCTGCCTTGAAGAGGCGGGCGGCAACGCCACGCTTTACGTTGACCCCGACGACGTCTACGCCATGGCCGATGCCATACAGAAGAGCCTGAAGGGAGCGCCGGGGCGCGACGAGCGCATAGCCGCCGGCATGCAGTATATCAGCCGCTTTGAGAACGCTGACGTAGCCCGCCACGTGCTCGGCGTGTACAGCCGCCTGCTCGGCACAGAGCTGTAAGCGGCGCGCAGGCTGCAGGCCACGCAACAGCCTGACAGACAGCACGTTGCGAAAGACGGTCTTTCGCAGGGCAAAACACGGCCTTTTACAACCCGAAAGACGGCATTCAGCACCGCAAAAGACGGTCTTTTGCGAAGCCGCCCCGCAACGGGGCACTCATGACAGACATCACTCACGACTACTATGACTGACAATAACGACAACAACCGGCCACTGTTCTCGATACTTATACCTACGTGGAACAATCTCGGCTTCCTGAAGCTGTGCGTGGAGAGCATAAGAAAAAACTCCACATACAGCCACCAGATAATCATACACGTCAACGACGGCAGCGACGGCACACGCCGCTGGGTGGAGCAGCAGGGGCTCGACCACACCTGCTCTGACGGCAACGTGGGCGTATGCCTGGCCATGAACATGATGCGCACCAAGGTCAAGACTGACTACATCCTGTTCATCAACGACGACATGTACGCCCTGCCCGGCTGGGACGCGGCCCTCTATGACGAGATAAAGCGCCAGCCTGACAACCGCTTCTTCCTGTCGTCCACAACCATACAGCCGCGCACGCCCAACAAGGCCGTCATCAATGCAGACTACGGCGACACGGTGGAGAACTTCCGCGAGGCCGCCCTGCTGAGCGAGTATATGAGCTATGACGCGCCCGACTGGCTGGGAGCTACCCTGCCGCCGAACATCGTCCACCGCGACATATGGGACCTCGTGGGCGGCTACAGCGTTGAGCTGTCGCCCGGAATGTACAGCGACCCTGACTTCACCGCCAAGCTGTGGCTCTGCGGCGTAAGGCGCATGAAGGGCGTGTCGGCAAGCCGCGTGTACCACTTTGAGACCAAGTCGACCACCCGCATACGCAAGAACATGGGCCAGATGCAGTTTCTCATGAAGTGGGGAATGACCAACGGCACCTTCCGCCGCCTCTTCACCCATAACGGCTCACCCTACAGCGAGGAGCTGGCCGCCGCCATGCCCGCCAAAGGGAAGCTGAGAGGCGAGCTGATACGCTGCCGCCTGAAAGCCCTCTACTGGCTGCTGACCAAGGACCTGGGCCCCGCATGGAAGGCATGGCATAATAAATAAATCATTTAATCACCTGAATATCATGACATTAGGAGTACTGCTGCCGCACACGAAGCTATACGGAGGCGTTAAGCGCTTTCTTGAGCTGGGCAACATATTCGTGGCTAAAGGCCACAGGTTCATCGTTTTCACACCCGACGGCCAGGGCCCCACATGGTTCGACTACAAAGGCGAGATGGCCACGTTCGCCCAAATAGGCGAGACCGGCCTTGACGCCCTCTGGACCACCACACCTGAGATGATGCCCATGGTAAAAGCGTCAAAGGCCCGCCACAAGATATTCTACCATGTAAGGAAACGTGAGAAGATAAAAGACCTCATGGCCGACAAGGACGTGGAGGTGTTCGCCTGCTCAACAAACATATATGAATATGACCTGAAAAAGTACGGCCGCAAGACGTTCAAGGCCGTAGGCGGAGTAACCGTAGCCAACTATACGCCCAAGCAGGACTACTCTGTCAACGGCCGGCCTTTCGTAGTAATGGCTTACGGCCGCATTGTGGAGCGTGTCAAGGGCACGCATTACGTAGTCAGCGCATGCGAGAAGCTTTACCGCAAGGGCTACGACATTAAGCTGCTTCTGTATGACACGCCGGTGAGCGAGGACGCCGCGCGGCGGCTGAAAGCCTTCAAGTGCAAGTGCCCTCTGGAGTTTGTCATCGGGCATCCGTTCAACCGCAACTCGGAGCTTTTCAACCGGGCCGACTGCTTCGTGTCGGCTGAGAATCCGCGATACTCCGGCTGGAACAACTCCGTGGCTGAGGCCATGGCCTGCGCCCTGCCCGTGATAACGTCAAAGGCAGGCACGCTCGACCTCGTCGACGACGGCGTAAACGCCATACGCTCGGCCCGCTGGCGCTTCTGCTTCGCCAAGCACATCAAGGAGCTTTATGCCGACGAGGAGCTGCGCCGGCGCCTCGGCACGGCCGCGAGGCAGAGCATAGCCCACTTTGACTGGACCAACGTGGCCGACAACATACTTGAATATCTAAGACAACAGGACAGATAAGATGAAGATACTCGTTACAGGAGCCGCAGGCTTCATAGGCAGCCGGTGTGCCGAGCTGCTGGCACAGAGAGGCGACGAGGTGGTAGGCATAGACAACATCAATGACTACTACTCGCCCGAACTGAAATGTGCCCGCCTGCAAAGGGCCGGCATCAGCGCCGCGCCCGATATGCTCATGGGCAGCCGCAGACAAAGTAGCAGATGGCCCGGCTACACCTTCGTGCGCACCGACATCGAGGACAAGGGCGCGCTCGACATGCTCTTCGGCATGACAAGGTTTGACAAGATAATACACCTCGCGGCACAGGCCGGCGTAAGATACTCCATAGCCAACCCCTTTGCCTACATGCGCAGCAACTATGTGGGATTCCTCAACATCCTCGAGTGCTGCCGCAACTTCGGCGTAAGCCACCTCGTCTACGCATCGTCAAGCTCGGTCTACGGCCTCAACTCAAAGGTGCCTTTCAGCGAGGACGACGTCGTTATAAGTCCCGTCAGCCTGTATGCCGCCAGCAAGAAGAGCAACGAGCTCATGGCCCACGCCTACTGCAAGCTGTACGGCATTCCGTGCACCGGCCTGCGTTACTTCACCGTCTACGGTCCGGCAGGCCGCCCCGACATGGCTCCGATGCTGTTTGCCGAGGCCATAACGCAGGGCAAACCGATAAAAGTTTTCAACCACGGCGACATGATGCGTGACTTCACGTATATCGACGACATCGCCAACGGCACGCTGATGGTGCTCGACTGTCCGCCAGACCCGGCCCGTGACACTAACCACCTGCCTTACCGCATATACAACATAGGGCTGGGCTGCCCGGTAAAGCTGACCGACTTCATAAGCGAGCTGGAGCAATGCCTCGGCCGCAAGGCGGAAAAGATTCTGCTGCCCATGCAGCCCGGAGACGTAAGCCGCACATGGGCCGACACCACAAGGCTTGAGACTGAGATAGGATACAAGCCACGCGTAGCCCTGAAAGACGGCATACGCCGGTTCGTCGAATGGTTTAACGAATATCACGGACTATGAAAACCGTAATCAACGACGGATACATACGCTACAAAGACTTCATAACGGGCCTGCCTGAGACGTTCGCCGGCGGCGGAACACTGCTGCACGCAGGCCGCAACACGGTTAAATCATTCATTACTGACGGCACCGAGCTTATCGTAAAACGATACAAACGGCCCAACATAATACAGAGCATAGCCTACACCTTTTTTGAGAAAAGCAAGGCCAGGCGTGCTTACCTGTACGCCGCCGAGCTGCGGAAAAGAGGACTTAACACACCTCACGAAGCGGCATATATCGAGCTGAAGCACAACGGTCTGCTGTCTGACAGCTACTTCGTGTCCGCCGCCTGCCACCTGCCGCCGCTCACTGAGCAGCTCGTGCGCCCGTCGTTCGACACCCGTCTGGCCGACGCCCTGGCGGCATATCTTGCCGGGATGCACGCCAAAGGAGTGCTGCACGGCGACACTAACTTAGGTAACATATTGTACAAAGCCAACGGCGACGGCACATATGAGTTCTGGCTGATAGACACTAACCGCTCACACTTCCGCCGGCCCACCTATAATGACTGCATGGAGAACCTGAAACGGCTGACCCACTACAGACCATTGCTCGACTATGTGATAAGGCGCTACGCCGAGATACGCGGCTGGAATCCTGACGACACCTCGGCCGACATTATGCGGCGCATATCTAAATTTGAGCACGACAAAGACGTAAGACACAAAATCAAGAAACGACTTGCAAAACGATGATACCCAGGAAAATACACTACTGCTGGCTGAGCGGCGACCCGATGCCCCGCAAAATAAGGAAATGCATTGACACATGGCGGCGCGTAATGCCTGACTATGAGCTGAAGCTATGGGACATGCAGGCGTTCGACATCAAGTCAGTGCCGTTCGTGGAGGAGGCCTGCCGCAAACGTAAATGGGCCTTCGCAGCCGACTACATCCGCATGTACGCCCTGTACAAGGAAGGCGGCATCTACCTTGACTCTGACGTAAAGGTGACCAAGAGATTTGATGACCTGCTCGATTTCAGCTTCATGTCATCACTTGAATATCACCCGACACAGGCCGATAAAGACGGAGCATGGGATATGATTGACGCCGACGGCCGCCGCATAAAGGACGGATTCGTGTCAGGAATAATGATTCAGGCGGCCGTGATGGGCGCTGAGGCCGGCTGTCCGTTCATCAAGGACGTGCTCGACTGGTACGACACCCAACGCTTTATCAACCCCGACGGCTCACTGGCCATCAAGGTAGTGTCGCCGATGATATACGCCCGGCTGGCCGAAAAGTACGGATTCCTTTACAAAGACACCGACCAGTTGCTCGACGGCAACATGATGATATACGCCTCAAGCATGTTCGCGGGAAACAAACACGAGGTGACCCCGCGCACACGGGCCATACACTTGTGCGCACACAGCTGGACACCTACCGCATGGGAGAAACTGAAACGGCTGACAGGAAAAAGCATATGACATGAAAGAATACGATTATCTTATAGTCGGCGCAGGGCTGTTCGGCTCAGTGTTTGCCCACGAGGCAATGAAGGCCGGCAGGCGTTGCCTCGTGATAGACAAGCGGAAACACACCGGAGGCAACCTGTATTGCGAGAATATTGACGGCATTAACGTGCACAGATATGGCGCACACATATTCCATACAGACAACCGGGAAGTGTGGCAATACGTCAATTCGCTCGTAGAGTTCAACCGATACACCAACTCACCGATTGCCTGCTACAAGGGCAGACTGTACAATCTGCCCTTCAACATGAACACGTTCTACCAGCTATGGGGCGTCCGCACACCCGAAGAGGCAGAACGCCAACTGGCCTCGCAACGTGCTGAATACGCCCACATAGAGACGCCTGCCGACTTTGAGGAGCAGGCCTTGAAGCTGTGCGGACGCGATATTTACGAGACACTTATAAAAGGATACACCGAGAAGCAGTGGGGACGGCCTGCCCGTGAGCTGCCTGCCGAGATAATAAAGCGTGTCCCCGTAAGGCTGACTTTTGACAACAACTACTTCAACGACCCTTATCAGGGCATACCCATAGGAGGATACAACCGCCTGACCGACAAGCTTCTTGAGGGTGTGGAGGTTCGTCTGGACACGGATTACTTCACCGACAGGGCCTCGCTTGACGGCCTTGCACGCACCACGGTGTTCACAGGCATGATTGACAGATACTTCGATTACCGCTGCGGACGGCTCGAATACCGCAGTCTGAGATTTGACACAAAGAGACTGAACGTACCTAATTTCCAGGGAAATGCCGTAATAAACTATACCGCGGCAGACGTACCTTACACAAGAGTGATAGAGCACAAGCACTTTGAATACGGCACACAACCCACAACGGTCGTCACATATGAGTATCCTGACGCTTGGGACGAGAGCAAGGAACCGTATTACCCGATAAACGACAGACGCAACAATGCCATAGCTGAAGAATACAGACGAATGGCCGGAGGCCACGGCAACGTAATCTTCGGCGGACGCCTGGGACAATATGCCTACTTCGACATGGACGATACCGTGGCCGAAGCTCTTAAACTATTCAGACAGACAGAAAAACGATAAACCACACATAAACACACTGAACAATAATGAACCGCTATCTATCACGCAACTATAAAAATATTGACGGCGCAGGAAACAAAGCCAAGACTGACATCGAGAGAACACTTGCAAATGCCGGATTCCGTAACGCCGGACTGCCTATGAGCGTATCGTCAGACTCATTCGTGCACTTCACGAGAACACTGCTCGGCGTACTGAAGACACCTTTCAGCCTGCGCAAAGGCGACATTCTCGTAGTGCAGTATCCCCTGAAGAAATATTTCTCAATGGTCTGCCACATGGCCCACGCACGCGGAGCAAAGGTCATAACGGTAATACACGACCTGGGCAGCTTCCGCCGCAAGGCGCTGACCGAAGAGCACGAGATGCGCCGTCTTAACAATTCTGACTACATAATAGCCCACAACGACAGCATGAAACAATGGCTCGACGTGCGCGGCTGCCGTGCACTGACAGGCACGCTGAAGATATTCGACTATCTCTCATCCACCACAAACCACGGCGACCACAGCCTCAACGGCCATTATACAGTGGTTTACGCCGGAGGGCTTAACCGCCGCAAGAACACGTTTCTGTACGAATGGGGCGAATACATCACGGCATACAAGGTAAGGATATACGGCAACGGATTTGAGCCGGAGTATGCCAAGGGGGCCGACAAGTTCGAGATTATGGGCTTCGTCAAGTCCGACGACCTCATAGCCACCGCCGGCGGGCACTTCGGCCTTGTATGGGACGGCGACTCCGTTGACGCCTGCACCGGCGCGTGGGGCGAATACCTGAGATACAACACGCCGCACAAGACGTCGCTCTACCTGCGCTGCGGCCTGCCCATAATAATATGGAAAGAGGCCGCCATGGCCCGCTTCGTAAGCGAGAACGGCATCGGCCTGTGCATCGCCTCACTGCGCGAGCTTGACAGCCTGCTGGCCTCAACCACGCCTGACGATTACCGCCGCATGGCGGACAACGCCCGCGCCATAGGCGAGAAACTTGCCGGCGGCTACTATATAAAGGCCGCCATAACCGAAGCCATTGAAAAGCTTAACGCTACATCACACTCCCCGGTATAAGCAAATACGGCCTTATACCGGGGCTTCTTTTGCCCGGCATTTATTCTTTCAGAACAGAAGGCGACTTTACTTTGTTCATTTCACAAGCCGTGATTATTGCATTCAGTATCCTTTCTTTTGAGTTTCTCTCAAAAGAGAGAATATCTTCCTTCTGCCAGTCGCCAAAATTCTCAGAACCAGCCTCGCTTAAATCAGCCTTTCCCGTTAAATGACAGGCCTTTAGCCGGTCGTGGACTGAAAGGCTTTTCCAACGTAAGTTATAAAAATCAAAAAACAGGAAGGCCGCAGATTGGTTTACGTTCTTAACCGCCCACTTGACGGAAGCCGGTAAGGCTGATTCTCCATATCCGTCATCCGGCGTATATTGTCTCTTTCTTTACAGTGTCGGATTGCAAAGAGATGGCGGATTCATCATACGCCGGGCCTTACTGAGGCAAAGTTACGGAATAATTTTTATAATGTACGGCTGACACATGTTTTTTTAATTTCAGATGCAAGTCCTTACATGACTGCCCGGTCTGAATGCCTGCCGGCATGTCTGCCGCTTTATTGTTTTTCGGCAAAAAGATGCACTTTTGTTATCCGGTAACATGCTTCCTGATGCGGTAAGACGCCGTTGCTCTCCGCGCCGTGAGCTCACGGCGGCGGCGCGTCTGCAGGCGGCCGGCCGCAGGCATCTTTCCGATATGCCGTCTTTCGCGTTGTGAAAGGCCGTCTTCTGCACGACAAAAGACGGCCTTTTGCAGCCTGAAACACGGCCTTTTGCATGAGCATTAAAATCAATAAAAATAAGGACTTATGGCATCATTCAGATTAAAATTCAGCCCGTCGGCTGTAGAGGGCAAGGCGGGCACATTGTATTTCCAGATTATCCACCGGCGCGTGACGAGAACCGTCTGTACCGACTGCCACATACTTGCATGCGAGTGGAACGAGAAGACGGAGTCGATACTTGTCACGGGCTCGCCCGAGAGACAGGCTCAGCTACGGCTGGCCAGCTCTAAGATACAATGGGACATCAGGCAGATCACCGCGCTCATCACCGAGAAGGAGACGGCCCGGGTGGAATATACCGCCGGCGACATCGTGGCGGCGTTCAGAAGACTGCCTCCATGCCAGACGTGGCTCAGCTTCATACAATTCAAGATTGCTGAAAAGACGCGGGCGGGCAGGCTCGGAACGGCCAAGACTTACCGTGACGCGCTGGCCAGCTTTGCCTGCTTCCGCGGCGGCGAGGACATGGCCATTGACGCGCTTGACGCCGAGATGATGAGCACGTATGAGGCGTGGCTTAAGGGGCGCGGGGTCAAGCGCAACTCGTCGTCGTGCTATCTGCGCACCTTGCGCACGCTTTACCGCAAGGCCGTTGACGCCGGATTCACCTCTGACAGGCACATATTCAGCCACGTGTTCACCGGCTTTGCCAAGACCAGCAAGCGCGCCATATCCATAGACTCCATACGGGCCGTAAGGCAGCTCAGCCTGCCCTTAGGCTCGCCGCTCGCCTTCGCGAGGGACGTGTTCATGCTGTGCTTCTATCTGCAGGGCATGTCGTTCGTAGACATTGCCTATCTCAGGAAGGCCGACATAAGGCAGGGCCTGCTGCAATACAGCCGCAGGAAGACGGGGCAGATACTTACGGTAAGTTGGGAAGAGCCCATGCAGGCCATTGTTGACAAGTATGCCCACCTGACGGCCTCAACGCCTTATCTGCTGCCGATAATCACCAGGACTGACGGCACTGAGCGTGCGCAATATGAGAAAATGGAGCACAACATTAACCGTAACCTGAAGAAAATAGGGGTAATGGTGGGGCTGCATGTACCGCTTACCACGTATGTGGCGCGCCATTCATGGGCCAGCGCCATGCGCGACATGGGCAACGACCTGTCCATAGTGAGCCGCGGCTTAGGCCACGAGAGCCTCAAGACCACGCAGATATATCTCTCAACCATCGACACTATGGCCGTGGCCAAGGCTAACCGGAAGATGCTCGGACGGATTTTCAGATAAAAAACGTGTGGAAATGTTTGAAAAACAGTGCCGCTTCACAGTATGAAGCGGCAATCCGACAGCAAATGTACAAAAAAGAACTGAAACAGAGCAGTTAACGTGAGGAAAAATCATAAAAATATTAAACAGTATCGCCGTTTGTTTGACTAAAACAGAACAGGCCCGGATGTATCTGCCTGGTTTTCAGCATGTTTATTAATCAGTGCCGCTTCATACTGTAAATATACAGTGTGAGCGGCCGTTTAAAAGAGGCTTAATTAACTGATTTCTAAAAACTTAGTGGTATGAAAAGTGCTATTGTGAAGCGTACAGTGCTTTACCCTTCCTGCCACATAAAAACGGCAGACCATTGCTGCTGAGGTTCGTCCGGAATGCTGCCGTTAAGTCTGGAAAAAAGACATTACATAACTTTCATGCGGTTGACATGAGAGGAACATGGGGAGTGTTCTTATATTAAGCGACTATTAAGCTGACAAGAGCCCTAAAATGTCAGCACGGCAATTTACTTGAACTTCCGGCCGGGATAAGCGGTGAATCCTTTGAATTCTTGTATGAAAGACAAGCTCAACCATGTGGACTATTGCTGGTACATTCTGCGTACACGGCCCATGCAGGAAAGGAAGCTGACGGAGATTCTGGAACGCTATAAAGCCGGGTCAAGCAACATCCTTGAGATTTACGCTCCCACGCATACCACTGTAAGCATACATCGTGACGGCTGCGAGAGGCAGGCACCCCTGTTCGCGGGCATGGTGTTTGTGCTCGCCACCCAGAAGGCGCTTATGGACTTCATCCGGGAACACCCTGAAGGCGTTGTGCAATATGAACGTAAGAAAGACAACGGAGAAAAGGCCCACCTGCGCGTTATACCGGAGGCGCAGATGCGCGCCTTCATGGACTTCAACGAAAACTACGTTGACCGTATGATTATCCTCGAGCGCCCCTACTCTGACTATGCCTTCAATCCCAAGACCGGCGAGCCTAACGAGATAGTGCGCGTGATTGACGGTCCGCTGGCCGGCCGCGAGGGCTATATAGCCCGCTTCCGCAGGGACAGGCGGCTGGTGTTTCAGATGCGCGGCTTTGAGAAAGACAGTTATGTTACCGTTTCTATTCCCAACGTGTGGAGCTTTCATGTCGTCCGCCTGCACAACGGCGAGGGCGACCGGCTGTCAGCAGGCACCGAGAAGGGCCGCGCCGCTGACCTGATTATCGGCATGCTGCAGGCCTGCGGCTACGGCGGGCAGACGCTGCCCATGCTCTATGAGATTACAGACATGCTGACGGTAAAGCCCTCGCTCACGGCTCTGTGCGCCAGCCTTCACAAGAGAGGCGACGAGGCCCTTAGCCGGCGGCTGGCACAGTTGGGCGGCGGCGATGCCGAGCTTGTAATGAATCTCGTGCGCTATGAGCACGACAATCCGGGCTACGTGAGGAGCAACTGGCCAAAACTTGTCATCCGTCAGTTTCTCACCCCTACGTCAGGAGCCGATATGGCTGACGGCTGTAACGAGACCGCAATACGCCATGAAGACTTCACGGAGATAATACGTAAGCTCGATATTACCGAAAACGTTTATTACCCCAGCAGAAAAGAGGAGCTGAACGTCACCACGACTTACTACGCCCACATTGGCGTGTTACGGCAAGGCACATCCGCCTTCACGCTCTTTGCCAACTGGGACGCTTTCCTCAGCGAATACTTCCTGACGGCCGGAAAAGCCAACGAGAAGCTGGTAAGCGGTACAATGCAGACCGCCCGCGACAGGAATCAGGAGAAACTGATAAACTCGTTCCGCAACTACGCTCCTACCTTATATAAGGTGTTGACAGACGCCGGCTCGGCAGTGAAGGCCGTAAAGGGCTTTACCGTCGGCAAGGAGACGCTGAACGTCATGGCCGTAACCGCAACAGACATTGAAAAAGGTAAGGACGAACTGATAACTACCTGCACCGACATCTGCCGGGAAATCAACACGACCACCCACCTTGCCGTGTGGCGCAGATACCTCCGGACAGTGTGGCTGCACTTATGAAATTAAGAAAAACGCTTATTAATTCACAATTCATAATTCATAATTCACAATTCATAATTCATAATTCATAATTCATAATTCTTCACTCTTAACTCTTCACTCTTCACTCTTCACTCTTCACTCCCCAGTGCTTTCTTTCTACAGATTCAAGGCAGAATGGCAGAAGCGTCATCATCCGGCTATGGACATAAGCGCTGACGTGCCGTTTTATTATGACACTTACAGGCATCTGCACGGTATCGCCCGTAACAGTGCCGGGCGTTATTTCGACGACGGCCTTATAGGTCTGGCGATGTACATCGAGAACAACGCCAACGTAGGCCTTGACCCGTTATATGAAAGCATGTACCGGAGCATTGGAGACGCGGTGAGCCGGTGGTGTAAGGCGGCGGACATCTCACCCCGTGACCGCTCACGCATCTACGCTTACGTTACAGATGCCGTGGCCGACGCCCCTGCAGGCAGTCTGAGACAATGGATAGCCGGAAGCGTACTGTCGCATGATTTCAACCGGCTGAGTGACGTAGCGCTATTTTTCGCCTGCCATGACGCTGCCCTGTCCCTGATTTATCCCGCCCCGGAATTCAGAAAGGGGCTGTACCTTGAGCTTACTCATAATGACAGAGATACCGCCCAAAAGATGCTTTGGTCAGACATGGCGTTCAACTGGCGCGACAAGACCGGCAAGCCACTGCTGCACCGCCTCGCCGATATGTTCCGCCGTCCGGCTGACGATGAGGGCATAGCGTCCGCCTTGCTCACCGTCGGCTCAATGCGTCTTGACGCATATCTGCCTCTGAAGCGTAATGACAACCGCACACTGACCTTAATAAATAAAAGCGGCCGCATACATGACGTGGTTCTCCCCGCACCGCTCCCTGATGACTTTAAAAACCGCTGCTTCGTAAGTCAATTAGCCTCTTACCTCGGCACAACCTACGTCAATGGCCCCGGATTATGGCTCGACATGGAAACATATTACAACTGGAACGGCAATCTACTGTGGAGCGGCATAGAGAAAAGAGAGCAAGAATACGCGAATAACCGTTATTTCATGACATCATACGGTAAGAGACACAGCCTTTACAATGATCTTTACCTGAACAAAGATAATGAAGGTATTCCTGCAGACCTGGATGAGCCGGATATCTTTGACTTCTTAAACTGGCTTACCCCAAAGGAAAGAGGTAAAGAAAAACTAAAACAGAATTGTCAGTAAACACAAAGTTACGGAAACAATCAGCCACGATTTCTTGATTGCTTTCAGGAATCTGTGACAGTAAAAATAAAATAAATAATTATGGATAAGAATATAAAAATAGCAGTGGCCGGAACAGGCTACGTCGGACTCAGTATCGCAACACTTCTCAGCCAGCACCACCACGTGACGGCCGTCGACGTAATCCCCGAAAAAGTTGACTTGATTAATCAGCGCAAGTCCCCCATTCAGGATGATTACATTGAAAAGTATCTTACTGAAAAGAACCTTGACCTCACTGCCACGCTTGACGGCGCAAAGGCATACAGCGACGCTGATTTCGTGGTAATCGCCGCCCCGACAAACTATGACCCGGTGAAAAACTATTTTGACACGAGCCACGTTGAGGAGGTGATTGAGCTGGTTATGAGCGTCAATCCCCGTGCCATTATGGTGATAAAAAGCACCATACCGGTGGGTTACACCGAGAGCATACGCAAGAAGATGAACTCTGACAACATCATCTTCTCGCCCGAATTTCTTCGTGAGAGCAAGGCATTGTATGACAATCTCTACCCCAGCCGCATCATAGTGGGCAGACCCGAAGGCGACGCACGGCTTGACGAGGCAGCCCATACATTTGCCGCCTTGTTGCAGGAGGGAGCGATAAAGGAAAATATCGACACCTTGTTTATGGGCACGACGGAGGCGGAGGCCGTAAAACTTTTTGCCAACACATACCTCGCCCTGCGTGTGTCATACTTCAACGAGCTTGACACTTACGCCGAGATGAAAAGTCTTGACACTCAGGCGATTATCAACGGCGTATGCCTTGACCCGCGCATCGGCACACACTACAACAATCCTTCATTCGGTTACGGCGGCTACTGCCTGCCCAAGGACACAAAACAACTGCTCGCCAACTATGCCGACGTGCCCGAAAACCTTATCCAGGCCATCGTGGAGAGCAACCGCACACGCAAGGACTTCATTGCCGACCGCGTGTTGCACAAGGCCGGATATTACGACTACTACAACCGCGGCGACTTCAATCCCAATGAAGAACGCAAGTGTGTCATCGGCGTTTACCGTCTCACGATGAAGTCAAACAGCGACAACTTCCGTCAGTCAAGCATTCAGGGCGTGATGAAGCGCGTCAAGGCAAAAGGCGCTGAAGTGATAATCTATGAGCCCACCCTCGCCGACGGCAGCACCTTCTTCGGCAGCCGCGTCGTCAACGACCTTGCCGCCTTCAAGCAGCAGAGCCAGGCCATCATCGCCAACCGCTATGACAGTTGTCTGGACGACGTTAAGGATAAGGTATATACAAGAGATATTTTCAGGAGAGACTGATTCTATTAAAATTCCATATGTTTATGAACAGAATTCTTCAGTTACTTAAAAAATACAAGCTAAAAACTTTTACTATAAACAAGAACTTAACAAAGCTTCGATTAAGGTATCCAAATTCTTATTTTGCTCAAAATTTATCCATTAATATAATAGATTGGAACAGAGTTCAAATCGGCAACAATGTTCAAATATATGATTATACAATTTTATCTCTAATGGATGATAAAAAGAATCCTAATCATATTAAATCTCATCTTAAGATTGGCAATAATGTATTTATAGGAGAACTTAATAACATTCGCATTGGGGGGGTAATTTATTTATTTCTGACAATGTTACTATCGCAGAACATGTTACTATTGTTTGCAGCAATCACGGAATAAAATTAGGACAAAACATCAGAGAACAATTTTGGGACACCAAGAAAACAGGTATCTATATCCAAGAAGATGCATGGATTGGAGCAAACGTCGTTATTTTACCAGGTGTAACAATAGGTAAACATGCAATTATTGGAGCAGGCAGCGTTGTTACAAAAAACATACCTGAAAATGCTATTGTTTGTGGAAATCCTGCAAAAATCATAAAATACAGAACAATATGACAACTTATAACATCCTCAAGGGGGGGGGGAGATTTTATTGGATTGATTACGTTAAAACATTTGCAATATTTCTTGTTTTGCTAGGGCATTCGCCTCTATATCATGGAGAAATAAGAACTGTTCTATATTCTTTTCATATGCCTCTATTTTTTACGGTTTCAGGTTTCTTGTATAAAGAAAGACCATTGAGAACTGAGATACGTAAGATTTCAAACAGCCTTTATTTACCTTACTTATTATACATGATATTTTTATATCCTTATGCCGTTCTAAAACATGGAGATATAATATCTTTCAAAAGAATATTGCAGGTTTTATCAGGATGCCTTGAAAATACATCTGCTGTTTACAGTAGTTTGTGGTTCATATTTGCATTAATAACAATTAGATTGATGATATCTGCAACACAAAAACTTAATGACATTATTAAATTAATAATTTCTATTGCACTTTACAGCATTATTTATTACAATAATTGGTGTTTAAAATATGATTTTTTTCAATTCGACACTGCATTATTAGGCATCTCGTTTTTTATTATAGGCAAAATCATTAGAGAATACAATATGTTTATAAAATTAAGCAAGCAAAAAACAACATATTTGATAAATGTTGTATTGCTTATTTTAGTATTAATATTTTCGTTAAAAAACGGGGATGTTGACACTTTTAAAAATATAACCGGACATTCACTTATCATATTTTATTTTAATGCAATATTCTTCAGTTATTTGATAATGTTTGTTGCATATAAATTTTGTACTCGAAAGAATTCATTTATAGAAACTATATCATCAGGAACTTTATTTATTCTTGGATTTCATAAATTCATTATAGGGAAAGCAGACGCTTTTGGCTGTGAGAACATTATATTTATAGTCTTTTTTACAGTTGTAGCCACATCTGTATTTTATTTTCCGATAAAAATATTACTGCGTTATTGTCCCATAATGCTTGGAAAAACAAAACATAAAAAAGATATTGGCAAAAATCTATGATTAAAAAACTAATAAAATTAAATCAACGACATGGAGAATATTAGTATTGCTTTGTGCATTGACCATAACTTCATACAACACTGCGCAGCAACAATCAACTCAATAATGTTTTCATACAAAGGCGGGGCTGATGTTGTTTTTTATATCGTGCATAATGATTTGTCTGAAACAGAACAAGCAGATTTGAATATACTGATAAAAAAAGACAAATTCAAAATTGTATTTGTAAGAATTGACGATACAGTTTTAAAAGACATGCCACTAGGTGAAAATACAATATCTTCTTCAATAACTTTAAGCACCTATTTCAGAATTCTGTTATCCTATATTATTCCAAATGAAGTAAAAAGAATCATTTATCTTGATTCAGACATTTACGTAAACGACTCCATTGATAAATTATGGAATATAAACATGAAAGACTTTGCCATTGCAGGAGTACCGGAGCCATATCAGGATAAGAAACGTCAAAGATTGGATCTGCCAGACAATTGTTATTATGTCAATGCGGGAGTATCTGTCATGAACTTAGAGAAGCTGAGGGCTATTGATTATCCTAAAAAAGCATTAGAATATGCCCATAAGAACAAAGATAAAATCATATACCATGACCAAGACATCCAAAACGCTGTATTGTATGACTCAACAACTTACTTACCACAAAGATGGAACATGATTGACATATATTTATATAAGAATTTGCCTATAATGGAAAAAGACTTTGTAGATGAGATTCTGAAATACCGTAATAATCCATCATTAATACATTTTGCCGGATACATAAAACCATGGCATAAAGAATGTAAAAATCCATATCGGGCTTTGTATTGGCAAGCATTGAAAGGCACGAAATGGGAAAACGAGAGAAAAGAAAGTAGAGAAAAAAACTTTATAAAAAGGATAAAACTGATGGCAAGACAAATATTATCAGGCAATCCATACTTTAAAAACGGATTATAATGTATAAAAACAATTCATCAAAAACATACAACTCCGTCAGAAACACGATTTGGGGATTTGCTCTGAAACTTATAGGCTTATTATTGCCATTTGTTACCAGAACATTACTTATTTATTATCTTGGAGCAGAATATTTAGGTCTGAACAGCCTTTTTACATCTCTGCTTCAAATATTAAGCCTGTCTGAACTGGGCATAGGCGGAGCAATGGTTTATTATATGTATGAACCTTTCGCAAAAGGTGACACGGCTAAAATTTGCGCCTTGCTTTCTCTTTATCGTAAATTATATAACTATATTGGTATTGTCATTACCACACTTGGTCTGCTTTTATTCCCGTTCCTTGATTATTTTATAGAGGGTGATACGCCTCGTGACATTAATATATCCATTTTATATTTAATATATTTATTTAATACGTCAATAAGCTATTTTTTGTTTTCATATCGGCGCTCATTGTTTATTGCCAACCAGCGTTCAGACATAGAAAGTAAATCATTAATAGCAGCAAACAGTTTGATGTATTTAGGACAAATATGTGGTATTATTATATTTGACAATTATTACATTTACGCTATTGCGATTCCTTTCTCCACAATTTTCAACAATATATACATATACTACGCGTCAAGAAAATTTTATCCCGAAATCAGATGCCAAGGAATATTAGGAAATGAAGTAAAGTCAGGAATGATAAAGAAAGTCAAGGCGTTGTTCGGGCACAAAGTCGGCGGAGTTATCACAACATCAATATCCAACATTGTTGTTTCATCTTTTCTCGGACTTACGGCTCTGGCAATATTCAACAATTATTATTACATCATACTGCTGTTGGGTGGTTTCATGGATATTTTTTTCAATTCAATACGTGCAAGTGTCGGATTCAGCATGGTAGAAAACAGCAAAAGTAAAAATCTTGACAATTTCCAATTTCTTCAGTTCATTAATGGCTGGTGCACCTCGTTATGCGCACTTTGTTATTTTTGCCTGATTCAACCATTTATGCAGATATGGGTCGGCCAGTCACTTATGTTTAATACCCACACCGTCATATTATTTACAGTTTTATTATACATATGGAACATTCGCAAAGTCAGCCTTGTATATAAGGATGCTACTGGAAATTGGGAGGCAGACTGGTTAAAACCTTATATTGAATCAGCTTTAAACTTCACATTAAGCATCTTATTAGCTCATCATATGGGTGTAAACGGGGTTATTTTATCATCCGTTGTATGTATGCTGCTGATTGACCTTCCTTGGGAAACGTATGTATTAAACAAAGTCAGTTTTAATACTTCCTGGTGGATTTTAATTAAAGCCTGGATTCCTGTTTCTGTTTTTTTTCTGGTTTTAATTCCTTTAATACAATACATGCTTAGTCTATTTCAATCTGAAAATTGGTTTGCCTTCATTCTAAAAGCATTGATTTGTCTTTCAGCTCCCAATATGATTTTTATATTGTTATTTAAGAAATCACCATATATTAAACGCATATTTTCAATAATACATAAATAATTTATGTTAATTAATCAGGCATATACAGATATACAAAAGCTGCTTGTCATTAGCTGCATAATATATTTGCTTTGTCCTTTATTAGGCTTATTTTTACTGCTGATATCCATTCTGTCAGGTTGCAAGGAAAAAAGAGTTCTGAATACTTTTTTTGTTCTGCTTGCACTATACATGGGACTTGTAAACTCAACAAAAATTCCTGTTACTGACCAGCAGATGTATTATGAGGCGTATAAACTTGTTCCTCATCGCAGTTTATGGGAAAACCTTACCGGCATATACGGTACCCACGGAGACATGACAACAAAAGAAATGGGATACGGCCTGCTCAATGTCGTAGGATATTATATCACGTTAGGTTCCTATCCCTTGTTCATAACGGTTTTTACTTTCGCTTTATATATGTTGTACTATGCCGCAATATACAAGTGGTTTAATTATATTCATGTAAAAAAACCATACATTTATATAATTTCTGCAGTTATAACGCTTACATTCTTTACACAGTTCTTCAACATTACTATACACCTGCAAAGGCAGATGATAGCAACGGCAGTCATCATATATTCCATTGTTCAGACAATCATTAAAGGTAAAGTGCCATGGATTCTGGTAATCATCGGAATTTCTCTTCACACCTCAGTCGGACTATTCCTTCCGCTGTTCATTCTTGTCAGCTTTTTCAAAAGGCTTACAAAGAAACAAATATTAATCATAGTAGGAGCTTTTGCATTATTAATATCAAGCCTGAACATCATTGCAGCTTCATTACTGAGTAAATTAGGAGGTGACGTTTATGCGCTGAACAGATTACAGACAATGGGCGCTACAAACAGAGAAGAAGCCATGGCTTCCGGTATTGTGATGCTTGTCAGTATTCCGTTAGTCTTTATATCCATAAAAAACATATCTGACAAAAATCAGACATGCCCAGCAAATACGATAATATTATATATGTTTTATCTGTTCAATATTGTTTTCAGTGCTTTCAACCCTGATAATACAATGCAATACAGATATTTTATGATGTCTTATGGCTTCATACCTTTTATACTCCCATTATTAAGCAGAAAACTTAATTTAGGTTGGAAAATATACTTATTCGTCATTCCTGCATTCTTCTTTCTGAGATTCTATCTCACATTTGAAGAAATCATTTATACATACGCGCCTGTTGAATATGTTGCCCTTGGCAATGTTTTCACTTTGTTTAATTATAACAACATATAATCATTATGATACGGTTTATTTTAAAAATTGGATGGCATGCGGAAATCCTTACTGAAAGATTATCAAAGCACGGCCTGGGCCTTATCATAAAGGCACTTCTGAAAATAATGAAATTGATATGTATTTCTGTTATTGAGGCATATTTATTCATTAAATACATAATCTTACATCTTAATCCAACGCCGTTGGAAGACAATCCTGCAAACCCGATTGTAAGCATAACGTCTTTTCCTGCAAGGATTAATACTTTATGGCTTGTCATATTGTCATTATTTTACCAGACTTATAAACCGGCTAAAATATTATTAGTCCTTACCAAAGAAGAATTTCCACAAGGCAAAAAATCCCTGCCGAAATCCTTATTAAGACTGGAAAAGTCTGGTGTGAGCATAAGTTTTCAAGATTTCAACATAAAGCCACATAACAAGTATTATCACGCACTTTCAACTATCAGAGACCGTGATATTATAACTGTTGATGATGATTTGTTTTATTGGCCAAACACAATTGAAAATTTGTACATATTGAAAGCAAAGCATCCTGACTGCATCTGTTCTAACAAAACATTACTTATAAGTAATGAAAACGGAAATATTCATTATAAAATTCCTGAGCCATTCAGCTCTGGTCACGCTTTAATGGCTCAAGGTGTCGGTGGAGTATTATATCCGCCTGAATTCAGAACAAAAGAAATGTTCAACATAGAAAAGATAAAGAAAATGTGTCTGAATAATGATGATAACTGGTTAAAAGTTCAAGAAATATTAGCAGACATAAAGGTCGTGACAGGAAACATTTACCCTCATCCTTTATTTATCCTGAAATCACAGGAAATCTCTCTCTGGCATAAAAATATCGGAAGCGGAAGCATTACTGTTACAAAAAAACTCTTTGAACATTACAATATCAAATTATAATAAATCATCAATACTCTGTTTAATCAAAATAAATTAAGCTGTATGAAAATACTTGATATTCCATGTGCAAAGCCCTTATGGTTTTGCATGGTAAGACATTTTCCTGAATTCTGCTGTAAAATGCTCTATAAAAGGGCATTAGGGAAGAAGCTGGACTTAAAGAATCCAAAAGATCTGAATGAGAAAATACAATGGCTGAAGTTTCATGTCGACCTGAAAGTATGGGCTGATTTGGCAGATAAATATAAAGTGCGTGAATATGTAAAAAAACGTGGACTGGAGAATATCCTGGTAAAATTGTATGGAAAGTATGACACCGTGGAAGAATTATTTAACAAATGGGACTCTCTACCTACAAAATTTGTTTTGAAAAGTAATAACGGGTGCGGAACGGTCAAGATTATTAAGGATAAAAATATAATAGATAAAAACAAATTGAGTAAAGAAGTACACTACTGGCTTAAACAAAAAGATATTGGCATCGGGTCTGTTGAGTTGCATTATGACTTAATCAAACCATGTATAATTGCGGAAGAATTACTTGAAGACGAGACAATCAATTCGTTTTCTCAATCACTGATTGATTATAAGATTTGGTGCTTCGACGGCAAACCTTATTGCTGTGCTGCATTATATGACAGGAACATGACAAGCCATAAAGCAAAATTCGATTTATATGATTTGAATTGGAATCCTATCCGTAATGAAATCACACATCTTGATTCGAGGCACTATGATTTAATACTTCCAAAACCTAAGAACTGGGAAAAGATGTTAGAATATGCAAGTACATTATCTCAGGGGCATTCCGAAGTAAGAGTTGACTTGTATAACATTAACGGTAAAATCTATTTTGGCGAAATGACATTTACAGCCAAAGGCGGCTTTCAGGATAATTACAGTGATGATATTCTTCTCAAAATGGGGGAGCAAATCGATTTAAATAAAATAAAAGCATGAACCGCTTTTTAATCAAAACACCCGTTTCGGCAGATTTGTAATCTGCCGAGATTGAGTATCAGGATTTGCAATCCGAAGAAAACAATGAATCTATTTGCCGGATTACAAAATCTTTATGGACAACAAATCCGCATGAACGAAATAACAACAGACAATGAATAAGTATGCTCCCGTCATTATCTTCGCTTTCAACCGTCCGGAGGCGGTTAAGAACACTGTAAACTCTCTGCTGCTCAACGAGGAGGCGGCCATGACTGACCTGTATGTATTCGTTGACGGCGCCCGCGCCGACCGGCAGGGTGAACAGGAGAAAGTACTGGCCGTGCAGGCTTATGTAAGGAGCATAAGCGGCTTCAGGTCGACAGAATACTGCTTCAGCGAAAAGAACAAGGGGCTGGCCGCCTCAATCATACAGGGCGTCAGCCGGGTAATCAACCGGCACGGACGGGCCATTGTGCTGGAAGACGACCTTGTGCTGGCCGACAATTTTCTGGCTTTCATGAACCAGGGGCTCGACCTTTACGCTGACAAGAAAAAAGTGTTCTCCGTATGCGGATACTCCAACAAGATAAAAGTGCCCGAGGGCTACGCCCACGATGCCTACTTCTGCACACGCAGCAGCTCGTGGGGCTGGGGTACATGGGCCGACAGATGGAACAGCGTTGACTGGAAACTTGACGACTGGGACAGATACACCAAGATGAAAAAAGCGTTCAACCGCTGGGGCGGCTCTGACTGCTGGAAGATGCTCGACAACTGGAAGCACGGCAAAAACCAGTCGTGGGCAATACGATTCTGCTTCTCACAGTTCGTGCAAGACCGGCTGTCACTGTTTCCTGTGACAAGCAAAGTAAGAAACGACGGATTTGACGGCGACGGCACCAACTGCAAGAAGTGGAGCAGATTCAGGTATGATTTTGACACATCCCACAGCAAAACCTTCGATATGCCTGCCGACATCTCCGTAAACAGACGCATCCACGCCTCGGCCATGGCATATAACGGCATCGCGATAAGGATTTTCAGCCGGATTATGTACATACTGTACAGATAATCCGTTTTAATGTCACATCTGTCACTTTGCGCCGTATCTCATTGTGCATCAACAGTTTACAGAGTGAGAGATCGTTTTTTATCTGTCACATTACTGTCACACAAGTGTCACACATTAAAGGCTTTGTTCCTGCGGATTGCAAATCCGCAGGAACAAAATAATAGGACAGATGTATCTGTTTCGGCAGATTTGCAATCTGCCGGAATTGAGTATCAGGATTTGTAATCCGAAGAAAATAATAAACCTATTTCCTCCGTCTAAGCAGATTTTGTAATCTGCCGAAATAATGAACCTTTTTATCGGATT
>URRR01000021.1 GCA_900550365.1 uncultured Prevotella sp.
CACACGTCTTTCTTTTGTCTTCATTACTTTTTTATTTTAATTGTTAAAACCGTGTGAAGTTTTTCTGTAGCAAGACACAACAGTCTGCATAAATGTAAACACAAAGCATTGTAAGCCGGCCAACGGCTAATTTGTACCCTCGCTTTTAAGCAGCCTGAGCATGGTCTCAGCCGCATTGTCGGGCGCGCCCTTCTTACCAATCAGCCGCCTGACATCAGCATATCCCTCGAGCATAGAGGCACGCGCGTCAGTATCAGGCAGCAAACGGCCCAGCTCACAGGCAATGTTCTCTATGGTAAACGTATCGGCAACAAGCTCAGGCACTACGTCACGGTCGGCTATAAGATTGACGAGCGAGATGTAACGAACCTTTATAAGATGTTTACGGAGAAAGGCTATCACCTTTGGTATCGGGGTCTCGTAACATACCACCTGCGGCACTCCGAAGAGCGCTGTCTCAAGAGTAGCCGTGCCGCTGGTGACGAGCGCGGCCCTCGCATGGGCAAGCAGCGGATAAGTCTGACCATAAACCACGCTAACGTCACGGCCTGAAATGAACTTATCGTAATATTCATGCGGTATCGACGGCGCTCCGGCCACCACCAGCTGATACTTGCCGGCATAGCGCGAGGCGGCCTCGAGCATGGCCGGCAGATTGTCTTTTATCTCCTGGCGGCGGCTGCCCGCAAGCAGCGCGATGACGGGGCGGCAAGACTGGAGGGAGTTAGCCTCGCAGAAGTCTTCAAAAGAATCAGAATAACTGGCGAGAAAATCAGCCACCTCGTCTGCCGTAGGATTGCCCACATAATGAATAGGGTAATGATGCTTCTGTTCATAAAACGGCACCTCGAACGGCAGGATAGAGAACATTTCGCTAACGTCGCGCCTGATGTTCTTTATCCTGTATTCCTTCCATGCCCAGATTTTGGGCGAAATATAGTAATAAACCGGTATGCTGGTCTTGGCGTGAACGTACTTTGCTATGCCGAGGTTGAAGCCGGGATAATCAACAAGTATCACAACGTCTGGATGCCACTCGGTGATGTCACGCTTGCAGAAGGCCATGTTGCTGAAGATTGTCCTAAGGTGAAGCAGCACCGGCACAAAGCCCATATAAGCCAGCTCACGGTAATGCTTCACACGCGTTCCGCCTACAGCCGACATCTGGTCACCGCCGAAAAAGCGGAAATCAGCCTCCTTGTCAAAGCGACGCAGCGACCGCATAAGCCTCGAAGCATGCAGGTCACCGCTGGCTTCGCCCACGATAATATAATATTTCATGATTGCAAATCAATAGTTCTTAAATCATAACTCATAATCCTAAAGCCGGCAGTAACACGGCTGTTATTGAGAAAAGCACAATCAGCCCGCCCCGCGAAGGATTATGAACCGTGATTTATAAGATGTCCAAGTCTTTCCAGCATGCCGTAATCGGTTACGTCGATAGTAGTAGGCGTGATTGCCACATACCCGTGAGTCAGAGCCCAGTTGTCAGTATCCTCTGCCTCGGGCTCATCATTAGTATATTCACCTACGAGCCAATAATAGTCATAATTGCGCGGATGACGGGCACGAACAACCTCACGTCCCCATGTTCCTCGTGCCATTCGGCATGCCTTTACGCCCTTAAACTCACTTACAAGAGGGAAGTTAACGTTAAGGCATACGCCCTTAGGCAGACCGTCACGCAAAACGCCTGACACAATGGTTCTTACGTATTTACGCAGCGGTTCAAAGTCGGCATCGTCACGATGGTCGCACAGTGAGAACGCGACTGACGGAATATATTTCATGCATCCTTCGCGCACCACGCCCATGGTTCCTGAATAATGAGTATTAACCGAAGCGTTGTCGCCGTGATTAATGCCGCCTAAAACGATGTCAGGTCTGCGCCCGCACAGTTCGCTAAGAGCGAGCTTGACACAGTCAACGGGCGTGCCGTTACACGACCACATCTGCATGCCGTCACGCTCACGGCGCAGCTTAAGCCTCAAAGGAGTTGTCGCGGAGAAAGCGGTAGAGAAGCCTGAACGTGCCGACTCAGGGGCGCAAACAAGGATGTCGCCGAAGTCTGACACCATATCAATCAACGAATTGATACCTTTAGCGTGATAGCCGTCGTCATTTGAAATAAGTATTAACGGTTTCATCTTTTTCATTAAAAATCATTTTCTTTCGCCTACAAAAGTACGAAAAAAGGTTTAATTCAACTATTTCTCGCATAAAATATGTATTTTTGCAAAATAATTTTAGCATCGGCCGACAGACGCCTGACGCATAACGGTCTGTCAGCCGACGGCCAACCTGCCAACTATAAAATAAGAAATGGGAAAAATTATCGCATTAGCAAACCAAAAGGGTGGCGTGGGCAAGACGACTACAACAATCAATCTTGCAGCATCACTCGCAACACTTGAAAAAAAGGTTCTGGTAATCGATGCCGACCCGCAGGCCAACGCATCAAGCGGTCTCGGAGTCAACACGAAAGACATTGACTGCACTTTATACGAATGCATTATCGACGGGGCTGACGTGCGCGACGCCGTATATACCACCGACATTGACGGACTGGACATAATACCGAGCCACATTGACCTCGTAGGAGCGGAAATTGAGATGCTCAACCTTGAGCACCGTGAACAGGTAATCAAGAACTTACTTGCCCCAATAAAGGGCGACTATGACTATATCCTGATTGACTGCTCACCGTCGCTTGGACTGATAACCGTAAACGCGCTGACCGCCGCCAACTCGGTAATCATCCCGGTACAATGCGAATACTTCGCACTTGAGGGTATCAGCAAGCTGCTGAACACCATAAAGATAATTAAAAGCAAGCTTAACCCGAAGCTGGAGATTGAAGGCTTCCTGCTGACGATGTACGACAGCCGTCTGAAACTGGCCAACCAGATTTACGATGAAGTGAAACGCCACTTCCAGGAGCTGGTGTTCAAGACGGTAATCCAGCGCAACGTGAAGCTGAGCGAATCACCCAGCCACGGTCTGCCGGTAATACTTTATGACGCTGACTCTACCGGCAGCAAGAATCACCTGGCACTGGCGAAAGAGATAATAAACAAAAATTAAATCGTGATGTAAGGTTATATGGTCATACGGTTATTTAAACCCATGTATGGAAAAGGCATGAAATAGGCCTCAGCCGCCCGGCAACGGGCATGAAACCTGAAAACCGCTGAACCGCATAACCGTAAAACCGGAATAATAAATATGGCTGTAAAGAAAAGATACGGAAATGCCTTGGGACGTGGTCTCGACGCACTTATATCTACCGACGACGTGCGTCCGCAGGGCAGTTCGACAATAAACGAGATACCGTTAGAGCAAATAGAGGCTAACCCGAACCAGCCCCGACGGGAGTTTGACCCCGTAGCGCTGCAGGAACTGGCCAACAGCATACGTGAGATAGGCATAATACAGCCTATCACGCTGCGGCAGATTGAGGTAAACCGCTTCCAGATAATCGCCGGCGAACGCCGCTGGAGAGCGTCACAGATGGCCGGGCTGAAAGCTATACCGGCATACATCCGCACCATAAAGGATGAGAACATAATGGAGATGGCGCTCGTGGAGAACATCCAGCGCGAAGACCTTAACGCCATCGAAATAGCGCTCGCATATGAGCATCTACTTACAAGCACGGGCATGACACAGGAGAAAGTGGCCGAGCGTGTAGGCAAAAGCCGCACGGCCGTGGCCAACTATATGCGTCTGCTGAAACTGCCCGCACAGGTGCAGATGGCCCTGCAAAACAAGGAGATTGACATGGGACACGCCCGTGCTCTGCTTGCTATTGACAGCCCGTCGCTGCAGGTGAAGCTGTTCAAGGAAATCCAGAAGAACGGCTATTCTGTACGCAAAGTGGAGGAAATGGTGCAGAAGCTGAAGAACGGTGAGGACATAGTAAGCGGCAAGAAGAAGATTACGGCAAAACAGCAGATGCCTGAAGAGCTGGCCGCAATGAGGCAACGCATCTCCGACGTGCTCAAGGCACCTGTACAGGTGTCGCTCTCAGCTAACGGAAAAGGTAAAATCAGCATTCCCTTTACGAGCGAGGCTGAGCTGGAACAGATAATGAACATGTTCGACAAACTGAAAGAACAGCAATAAGGTTGTGGCTACAAAAAGCAGACTTTACATATCAAAGCTGGCCACAATCGTGGCAATATGGATTGCATCGGCAGGTGTATCGCCATGCCGTGGAAATACGGCGGGCTTACCAATAACGGCAGATGACAGTGACAGTACAGCCGTAAAGACGGACAGCATAACGCTGAGCGTGAACGATTCTGTCGCAAAAATCATCACCGCCGTTGACTCGGCCAACCTGAACAGCACCGTGATGATTGACTCTGTCGGCAAGAAAAAGAAGGAAAAACGTGACTGGTCAACGTGGCGGCCGAACGCGAAACGTGCCATGTGGCTGGCCATAGTCATTCCCGGCGCAGGCCAGATATACAACCGCAAATACTGGAAACTGCCGATAGTGTACGGAGGTTTTCTTGGCTGCCTTTACGCAATAAGGTGGAACAACCAGATGTACCATGACTATTCGCAAGCCTACATGGACATCATGGACAACGACCCTAACACGCAGAGCTACAACGAGTTCCTTCACTTGGGCAATACAATCACGCCGGAGAACACCGAACGGTACCAGGATCTGTTCAGACGGCGTAAGGACTATTACCGGAAATACCGTGACCTGAGCGTATTCATACTCATAGGCGTCTACGCCTTGTCGGTAATTGACGCTTACGTAGACGCGTCTCTGTCTGAATTTGACATATCACAAGACCTGAGCTTCAAGGTTGAACCGGCGATAATCAACAGCGGAATGTCTGCGAACCCGCTGAAATCATCGGCTCTCGGAATACAATGTTCAATCAATTTCTGACATAACCACATAGAATTTTTAAATATATAAGACTTGCATTAAAAACCATATGAAGAAAAAAACATTAATCGTCATTGCTGCAATGATTCTCGGCGGTAACTGCGTGATGCAGGCGCAAAGCGAGAAGGAGGAAATCACTGTGACCGACAATGACGGGAAAGAGGAAGTCATCGACGTACCTGAAGCAATGAACTACGAGGTGGACAGCCTGCTGAACCTATATTATTCAAAGACTTATTTACATACAGACAACGACTGCAACTTCAAGGACGAAAACGTATCATACCCGAAGGAGGTGTACATTGAGAGGCTGAAACGTCTGCCCAACGTCATGGAAATGCCGTATAATGAGATCGTACAGAAATTCATTGACAGATACACGGGCCGTCTTCGCCATTCAGTCAGCTACATGCTTGGAGCGTCAAACTTCTACACTCCGATATTTGAAGAAGCACTCGAGGCTTACGGACTGCCGCTTGAACTTAAATATCTGCCCATTATCGAGTCGGCACTTAATCCACAGGCTACTTCACGTGTCGGTGCCGCCGGCCTGTGGCAGTTCATGGTTGCCACCGGAAAACAATACGGACTTGAAATAAACTCACTGGTTGACGAACGCCGTGACCCAATAAAATCTTCATATGCGGCAGCGCAATACCTGAAAGATTTGTATAAGATATTCGGCGACTGGAATCTTGTAATTGCGGCATATAACTGCGGTCCGGAAAACATCAACAAGGCAATACACCGCGCCAACGGGCAGACGGACTACTGGAAGATTTACCCTTACCTGCCAAGCGAGACACGCGGATACGTGCCGGCGTTCATAGCCGCCAACTACGTTATGAACTATTATTGTGAGCACAACATCTGTCCGATGCGCACCACCCTGCCTGTAAAGACTGATACGATTGTCGTAAACAAAGATGTACATCTGCAGCAGATTGCCGAAGTATGCGGCATTAACATTGAGGAACTGCGCACCCTCAACCCGCAATACCGCCGTGATATCGTAAACGGCAACAGCAAGCCTTCGGTAATACGCCTTCCGGCAACATCGACAAACACCTTCATTGCCAATGAAGATTCAATATACAACCATAAGACGGAAACTCTGCTGGCACGCCGCTCACTCGTAGAAGTGGCCAACAACGGCTCAAGCTACAGCAGCAAAAGTTCAACAAAGAAAAAAAGTTCGGCAAGGAAAAGACGTACAAGAGCAAAAAGAGTCACTATACGCCAAGGCGACACCTTGTCGGAGATAGCGGAAAGATATAATACAACAGTAACGAAGCTGCGCAGGCTTAACGGCATACGCGGCAACAACATACGGGCAGGTAAGAAGATAAGGGTAAGATGATAAGTATGTTATTATCATGCCCCACCTTATTATAATTATAATATCAAAAGAACACGGTTATGGACGAGCAGAATAATATCGACAAGGCCAGAGAGGCAGCTGAAGACAAGATGGTCAACGATGCTTTCCAACACCTGTTGGACAGTTATCTGGAGACACGGCACCGCAAGAAAGTAGACCTCATCACCAAGGCTTTCAACTTTGCGAAGCAAGCCCACAAAGGAGTGCGCCGCCTGTCAGGAGAGCCATACATAATGCACCCTATTGCCGTAGCTCAGATAGCATGCTCAGAGATGGGGCTCGGCTCAACCAGCATCAGCGCAGCCCTGCTGCATGATGTGGTTGAAGATACTGACTATACGGTAGAGGACATTGAAAACATCTTCGGTCACAAGATAGCCCAGATAGTTGACGGACTGACAAAAATCTCAGGCGGAATATTCGGTGAACAGGCATCGGCACAGGCAGAAAACTTCAAAAAACTGCTGCTGACAATGAGCGATGACATCCGCGTCATCCTCATCAAGATATGCGACCGCCTGCACAATATGAGGACACTGGCCAGCCAGCCGGCCAACAAACAATATAAAATTGCCGGCGAAACGCTGTATATCTACGCGCCGCTTGCCAACAGACTCGGTCTGAACAAGATTAAAACCGAGCTTGAGAACCTCAGTTTCAAGTTTGAACATCCAGAAGAATACAAGGTAATTGAAGACCAGCTTGCAGATACACAGGCTTCGCGCGACAGTCTCTTTGCGGACTTTACAGCCCCGATTCGCGAGGCACTGGACAAGATGGGGCTTGAATACCAGATAAAAGCACGTGTAAAAAGTCCTTATTCCATTTGGAATAAAATGCAGAACAAGCACGTGACATTTGACCAGATATACGACATTCTTGCTGTCCGCATCATCTTCAAACCCAAGAAACCTGAGGAGGAAGTCAACGAATGCTTCAACATCTACGTCGCGATAAGCCAGATCTACAAGTCGCACCCCGACCGTCTGCGCGACTGGGTGAACCACCCGAAAGCCAACGGTTACCAGGCACTGCACGTAACTCTTATGAGCAAACAGGGCCGATGGATAGAGGTACAGATACGGTCAGAGCGCATGGACGAAGTAGCCGAGCAGGGATTTGCCGCCCACTGGAAATATAAAGAAGGCGAAGAAATAACCGAGGATGACGGCGAACTGAACAACTGGCTGCGTACTATCAAGGAAATACTCGACGACCCGCAGCCCGACGCCATGGACTTCCTTGACGCCATCAAGCTGAATCTTTTCGCATCAGAAATATTTGTATTCACGCCGAAGGGAGAAATCAAGACGATGCCGGCAGGATGTACCGCGCTTGACTTCGCTTTCCAGATACATACGTTCCTCGGCAGCCATTGTATCGGAGCCAAGGTAAACCATAAACTAGTACCGCTCAGCCATAAGCTGCAGAGCGGCGACCAGGTAGAGATACTTACATCTAACTCTCAGCACGTTCAGCCATCATGGATAAACTTTGCCTCGACGGCGAAGGCTAAAGCCAAGATACAGGCCATACTGAGACGAGAGTCACGTGAGATACAGAAGAAAGGCGAGGAGATACTCAATGATTTCCTGCAGAAACACTCGCTTGAGTCAAGCCCGTCAATCATCGACAAGCTGTGCGACTACCATGAAGTAAAGAACCCTGACGCTCTTTTCAGAGGCCTCGGAGACAAGACCATAATCCTCGGAGACAAAGACATTGACGAGATAAACGGTAAGAAGAAACAGAACATAGCAGGCACTCTGCGTAAATTCGTACCCTTCGTAGGCAAGGACAAAAAGAAGAACAACGAGGCACGGCAGCCCAATTACTTCATAGTCAAGGAGGGTTTCAACCGCAAGAAGCCGATTTACATTACCGACGAGAACATCAATCAGTTCATCTTCCCTAACTGCTGCCACCCCATACCGGGTGACGATGCCCTCGGCTTCATAGACGGCAAGAACCGCATCGAGATACACAAGCGCTCATGTCCGGTAGCAACGAAACTGAAATCAAGTTACGGTAACCGCATTCTTGACGCCAAATGGGACATGCACCGCCAGCTATTCTTCGACGCGACAATCGAAATCAAGGGTATTGACCGCATCGGAATACTGAACGAAGTAACACAGGTAATATCCGAAGAGCTGAACGTCAACATCCATAAAATCACTATTTCGTGCGACGAAGGCATATTTGACGGCTCATTAGAGCTGCGCATACATGACCGCGACGACGTGAAAAACATCATCGAGAAACTGAAGAAAATCAACGGTCTGCAGGAAATCACACAGATAGTTTAACATCTGAATAAAATGTAAAGTATGCAAGGTGCACATGCGCCATTGCATACTTTACCTCAAATCAATCAATAATAATCACAAAACTACTAATCCAAATGAAAAAAGCATTCACAATCCTGCTATGTCTGCTATGCGCCTTTACAGCCAAGGCAGCTAACGCTTACGACAATCCCGACACAATATTCGTAGCCCGCGACGGCACCGGACAGTTCCGCACGGTGGGCGAAGCCGTCGAGGTATGCCGTGCTTTTATGGACTATCACAAAGTGATATTCGTAAAAAACGGTGTATATAAGGAAAAGCTCATCATCCCCTCATGGCTCACAAACATTGAGATTTGCGGCGAGAGCAAGGACGGCACTATCATCACATACGACGACCACGCCAACATACGCATGCCGGAGACAGACAAGCCGATGGGCACATTCCGCACATATACAGTCAAAGTAGAGGGCAACGACATAACTTTCAAGAACATAACCATTGAGAACAACGCCGCAAAACTGGGTCAGGCAGTAGCCATACACACAGAGGGAGACCGTCTGGTATTCATCAACTGCCGCCTGCTGGGCAATCAGGACACGGTTTATACAGGCGTAGGCGGCACGCGTCTTTACTTCAAAGACTGCTATATCGAGGGCACAACCGACTTCATCTTCGGTCCCTCAACGGCATGGTTTGAGAACTGCACCATACACAGCAAGCAGAATTCATACGTCACCGCAGCCTCAACCCCGCAAGACATTGCCTACGGATACGTGTTCAACCACTGCCGTCTGACCGCTGCCGACGGCATTACCAAGGTATATCTCGGCCGCCCCTGGCGTCCATACGGCTACACTCTGTTCATGAACTGCGAACTGGGCAGCCACATAGTACCGGCCGGTTGGCACAACTGGGGCAAGACATCCAACGAGCAGACAGCCCGCTACATGGAGTACAACAATACCGGAGCAGGTGCCGCTGACGGCAAGCGTGCGGCCTGGAGCAGACAGCTTACAAAGAAAGAGGCGGCCAAGATAACACCGGCTGAAGTGTTCAGAATGGACACAAGCTGGCTGCCGGCCGAGGCCAAATAGCCCTGACACAATATAAAGCCATGACATAAGCGCGCAAAAGAGCGGCAGCAAAGCCGCCCTTTGCGCGCTTTTATTCATCCGTCAGTCTGGCGGTTAAAATCACAATTATTGGGTATTGCCCGTTATGCGGCGTTTTCATATTTTTGCACAAAGAAAATAACGCCGCCACAAATGCAGACAACCAAGGATTACATAAGGCAAGACTTACTCAACGCCGCCGAAGAACTTTTCTATAACAAGGGTTATCGTGGCGTGTCCATGCGCGAGGTTGCAGCCCGTTCCGGCGTCGGTCTGAGCAACATCTACAACTATTTCAAGAGTAAGGACGAGCTGTTCCGCAGTGTCGTAGGTCCGGCTCTGCGAGACTTTGAGGCACTTCTTGACGAGCATCACGGACACGACGGCCATGACATAATGGCCATGTGCGACAACGGATATTATGCCGTCGTCGTAAAAGAGTACACCGACTTTATCCTGCGCCACCGCCGGCGGCTGGCCATACTGCTGCTCCATGCAGACGGCTCATCCCTGATGGGATACCGTGCTGACTTCACCCGACATGCCACCAATACCGTAAAAGAATATTTCAACGAGATGAAACGCCGCCATCCGCAGATTAAAACAGACATATCCGAAACATCTATCAGGATGCACACACTGTGGATATTCAGCATGTTTGAAGAAATAATAACGCGCGACATCAGCCCCGGCGACATCCCGAAACTTGTGGGCGAATACATAACGATAGAGATTTCAGGTTGGAGAGAGCTTATGAAAATATAAGCTCTCTCCTTTTTTTATGAATGAATTTAAACAATGTTCGTTATTGGCAGGGCGCCTGAAGGAGAGGTATAAGACATTAACTAACAACAATATAAACACAGAAAGACATTGAATTATGGGACAACAGCATGAATTCAGGAGTGTAGTGGCCGAGACGCTGCTCATCCCTCTGTATATGAGGGCAAAGGAAAGCCGGCGCGGCAGCGGAGCAATACTTAAGGACGACTGGGCCGAACGCCTTGTAAAGGTTATCGGTTACGACTATTCCAAGTTTGACAACGCACCGCTGAGTGAGGTGGGCTGCGTGGTGAGAGGCTGGTATTTTGACAATGCCGTGAAACGTTTTATTGAATCCAAGGCGTGCCCTGTGGTGGTGAATGTAGGCTGCGGTCTCGACACCCGTTACCAGCGCATCGGCGACTATGGCGGCAAAGCCATGTTTTACGAGCTTGACCTGCCTGAAGTTATCAGCCTGCGGCGCGGTTTGATACCTGAGACGGCCAACGACAGATACATCGCTGCCTCGCTGCTTGACGTTGACTGGCTCGACCGTTTGCGCCGGACTCATCCCTGCAGTGATTTCATCTTCGTGTTTGAAGGTGTGCTGATGTATTTTTACGAGATGCAGGTTAGGCAGGTGCTCCACTCCATCTCATCACGCTTCGGCGGCGGAGAGATATGGTTTGACGTATGCGGAACGATGATGTCACGCCACGGTGTAAAGCCCGACTCCATGCATGACAGCAAGGCACAGATACGCAGCGGAATATCCGACGGACACATTGTAGAACGCTGGGAGCCGCAGCTGTCGCTCATCGAGCAGGCCAATTACATGAAGTTTTACCGCAGGCGTTGGGGCTTTTTCTTCGGTCAGGTGCTCGGACGTATGCCCCGTCTTTGCTATAAATTCAGTTCGTTGCTGGGCTATAGAATAAAGATTTAACAGCGATTCGCCGTCACAAGTAAGCGGTTTTGCCTTGATTTTATAATACATTGATAATCAATAAGTTGCAAAGCGATGACGCAGGCGTGTCCAAAAGACGGCCTTTTACACTGCAAAAGGTGCTCTTTCAGCTTCCAAAAGACGGCCTTTTACAGGCTGAAAGACGGTCTTTTGGAAAACAGGCGGCAAGCACTTGGATATGAACACATTATTACATTAACCATAAAAACATAAGAAGATGAAAACATTAAGCAGACTTCAGGGCTACATGGGGCGGCGGCGCATGCTGCTGCCGGTGGCCATTGTGCTGTCAGCATTGAGCGGACTGGCGGGGCTTGCGCCGTTCGTGTTCATATGGCTGATTGTGAGAGAACTGTTAAGCGGCGGCGCTGTTGATGCCCAGCCGCAGATAACGGCTTACGCATGGTGGGCGGCAGGCACGGCCGCAGGCGGCGTAGTGCTCTATTTCGGGGCACTGATGTGCTCGCATATGGCGGCGTTCCGCGTTGAGAGCAACATCCGCAAGAGCGCCATGCGACGCATAATGGCCATGCCGCTCGGCTTCTTCGACGTCAACACGAGCGGCCGGATACGTAAGATTATCGACGACAACGCCAGTATAACCCACTCTTTTCTGGCTCATCAGTTGCCCGACATGGCCGGCACGGCGCTCGTCCCCGTAGTGGCCGTTGTGCTCATTGCCGTCTTCGACTGGCGGCTCGGCCTGGCCTGCCTCGTGCCCGTTTTCACGGCCATGGGCATCATGGCTTACACCATGAACACGCGGGGGCGCGAGTTTATGAAGCAGTACATGACCCTGCTTGAGCAGATGAACACCGAGGCTGTGGAGTATGTCAGGGGCATACCCGTGGTCAAGGTGTTCCAGCAGACGGTTTATTCGTTCAAGAACTTCTACCTCACTATCATGCAATACAACAAGACCGCCACGCGATATACCCGCCTGTGGGAGCGGCCGATGACGCTCTACACCGTGATAATCAACAGCTTCGCTTACTTCCTTGTGCCCGTTGCCATACTGCTGACGGGCATGGGCGAGGGCGTTGCCACGGTGCTTGTCAATCTTATTCTGTTCGTGCTCGTAACGCCGGTGTTCTCAGAGTGCGTTATGAAAAGCATGTACATCGGGCAGGCTTTCGGTCAGGCTGACGAGGCGGTGCGCCGCCTTGACGGGCTTACGGCTTATCCCCCTCTGACCGAGAGCAGCAGTCCCAGGTCGCCACGGGGCTACGACGTAGCCTTCAACAACGTCACCTTCGCCTATCCCGGAACTGATGCCGACGTGCTGCGCGGCATATCGTTCACCGTAAAGCAGGGCCAGAGAGTGGCTCTCGTGGGCGCTTCGGGCAGCGGTAAGACCACCATTGCACGCCTCATTCCACGCTTCTATGACGTCAGCCGCGGTTCTGTCACTATCGGCGGAGCCGACGTACGCGACATCCGGCACGACGAGCTGATGCGCACAGTGTCGTTCGTATTCCAGAATCCGCAGCTCTTCAAGTCCTCAATCCTTGACAACATACGCTTCGGCAAGCCCGGTGCCACGATTGAAGAGGTCAACCGTGCCGTCGACATGGCTCAGTGCCGTGAAATCATTGACCGCCTGCCTGAAGGACTTGACACGATGATAGGCACCGAGGGAACATATCTCTCGGGTGGCGAACGGCAACGCATTGCGCTGGCACGTGCGCTCCTCAAAGACGCGCCTGTTATCGTGCTGGACGAAGCTACGGCATATGCCGACCCCGAAAACGAGCATCTTATGCAGCGCGCTCTTCGTGAGCTGACCCGCGGAAAGACGGTGCTCGTGATAGCCCACCGCCTTACCAGTGTGGCTGATGCTGACGAAATACTCGTAATTGACAACGGCATCATAGCCGAGCGAGGCACGCATGACACCCTGCTAAGCAAGAAAGGGATATATTATAACAGGTGGAACGAGTATTGCCGGGCGGTAAACTGGGAGCTGAAATCGCACGTGCAGGAAGGCGGCAGGCCGTCTGACATAACGCCGGACAAGCCTGAACGGCACCAGAACGGCGACGGCCGACCGGCTGAAAAGGCCGCCATCGTTACTGAACAAAAGAGCAATCGCCCCACTCCACCACTGGCCCGGCGGCTCGCCTTGTCGCCTCAAGGATATAAGGACTTCAAGAAAGGCGTGGCGTGGACTGCCGTATTCAACATCATACTGATGCTTCCGGCAATATATGTGTTCCTTTATCTTGACGACAGCCTGCGCCCGTTGATTGACGGCGGGGCGCAAAGCGTTCACGGCTTAGCCTACTTCTGCGCCGTGGCCGTTGGCTTCCTGGCCGTTATGTACGTTGTAGGCGTGTTCCAGTACCGCAGCACTTACACCTGCGTTTATGACGAGAGCGCCAACCGCAGGATAAGTCTTGCCGAGAAGCTGCGCCGCCTTCCGCTGGCGTTTTTCGGCGAAAAGAACCTTTCAGACCTTACCTCAACCATTATGGACGACTGCACTGACCTTGAGCATACGTTCTCTCACTCAGTGCCGCAGCTGTTCGCCTCGCTCATAAGTCTTGCCCTCATAGCCCTCGGCATGTGCGTATATTGCTGGCCGCTGGCCGTGGCTCTGTTCTGGGTTGTGCCCGTGGCGCTGGGCGTTCTGCTGCTGTCAAGGCGCGGCATGAGGCGCGGCAACAAGGTAAACTATCTTAACAAGCGCGCCGTTACGGAGATAATCCAGGAGGGACTTGACACCATACAGGAGATAAAGTCTTACGGTCAGGACGGCAACTATGCGCGTAAGCTCGACCGTGCGATAGACCATTACGAGAAGATTCTTACCCGCAACGAGCTTGTTTTGGGCACACTGGTCAACGGAGCGCAGAGCATCCTGAAGCTCGGACTTGCCACTGTGGTAATCGCCGGGACATGGCTCATGGCCACAGGCGGCGTCAGCCTGTTCACCTTTCTTGTGTTCCTGGTCATCGGTTCGAGGGTTTACAGCCCGATAAACGAGGTGCTTAACAATCTGGCGGCGCTCACTTACCTCGACGTGCGCATCGCACGCATGAACGAGATGGAGCAGATGCCCGTACAGACGGGACGCGACATTGAGATTACCGGCGGCTATGACATCTGCTTTGAGCATGTAGGCTTTGCGTACGAGGAGGGCAAACAGGTGCTCAGAGACGTCTCGTTCACGGCCCGTCAGGGTGAGATTACAGCCCTGATAGGCCCGTCTGGCGGCGGCAAGAGCACCGCCGCCAAGCTGGCCGCCCGCTTCTGGGACGTCAACAGAGGACGCATAACGCTCGGCGGAACAGACATTTCCACCATTGACCCCGAGGCCTTGCTGCGCAACTTCTCGGTTGTGTTCCAGGACGTTGTGCTGTTCAACGCTTCGGTAATGGACAACATACGCATCGGCCGGCGCGACGCCACTGACGAGGAGGTGATGCGCGTGGCACGGCTTGCCTGCTGTGACGAGTTCGTGAACAGGCTGCCCGAGGGCTACAACACCGTCATCGGCGAGAACGGACTGACCCTCTCGGGCGGCGAGCGGCAGCGCATATCAATAGCGAGGGCACTGCTCAAAGACGCGCCCGTAGTGCTCCTTGACGAGGCTACGGCATCTCTCGACGTTGAGAACGAGACCCTCATACAGGCAGGAATATCCGAACTGGTGAAAAACAAGACCGTACTTATCATCGCACACCGCATGCGCACAATAGCCAATGCCGACAAGATTCTCGTGCTTGAGAACGGAACAATCACCGGACAGGGCACCCCGCAGGAGCTGAAAGAGCACGGCGGATATTTCGCGAGGATGCTCAAGCTGCAAGGTGAGAAATCATGACGTTTTCCAAAAGACGGTCTTTCAGCTTCCAAAAGGCCGTCAATCGCAAGACAAAAGGCCGTCTTTTACAAGCTAAAAGACGGCCTTTTGCAAAACGGGTGTTTACCGCCCGTTGGCAAGACGGAAAGTTACCGCAAATTAACTTTCCGCCTTTTCTTGATTTATTGGCCGAAAAGTCGTATCTTTGCCGCGTAAGTCATTGATATCAAGGGGCAACGGAAGGCCCGATGCCTGATGATGCCTGACTGACGGAATAAAAACAAGAGACTATGGCACTTAACACGGAAAAGAACCTGAAACTATATTATTCTATCAAGGAAGTGGCCGAGATGTTAGGCGTGTCGGAGAGCATGCTGCGCTTCTGGGAGAAGGAGATACCCATGCTGAAGCCTAAGACAACGGGCAACAACGTGCGCCAATACACCGAGGCCGACATCGAAAACGTCAAGGCTGTGTACAATCTTGTGAAGGTGAGGGGCTTCAAACTGGCCGCCGCACGCAAGATGCTGCGTGAGAACAAGCAGGGAGTTGACAACAACGCACGCCTGATAGAAAGCCTCATCAAGGTGCGCGACGAACTTAAAGAGCTGAAGAAGCAGCTCGATTACTTGGAGTGACAAAGGCCGTGGCGTAAGGTCTTTGTCACCTTAACATTATCATACGCCGTAAAATAAGATTCTTGTAAGCCTTCCGCATGTCGTCAGGCAGAAACGAACGGTCAATAAGCTCAAACCACTTGGGCAGCACCCGCCCGAACTTACGCGCCAGATTGTCAATCACCTTCTCGTCAACGCCTGACGAAGTGATTGACCGTATGAAGTCAGACTTGCGCAGCTTACGCTTCTTTCCGTTAAGAGTAAGCGCCAGTTCCTCCGTATCTTCCGGCATGACAAGCGTTGTAGAGAGCATGTCGTAGGCCGGTGTTAGCGTGTATCCGCCGTGCAACGGGTTGTAGAGAGAGAAGTTCTTAAGGTGCATGTCGGCGTTGCCCGTAAGCCATGAGAACACCACAACCTCCCAGAAGTTGACCACGTCGAGCTGCGGAGCTGACGAATAGCGCCTTATCGCCTTGGCTATCTGCTCGTAAGAGCCCTTATACTTATATTCGGTAAGTCGCTCGGTGAGCTGGCACATGTCCTCCATTGCCACCTTCGAGCCGTCGTCAAGGCGGTCTACACGCCGCGTGATGTAACACAGTTCGCCGTCGCTGAAACGTATCAGGCTGTGCGGCACGGTGACAATCTTGGCCGCTTCGGCCAAGTGCATGGTAAGATCCTCCAGCTCAGGCAAGGCCCTGTATGTATTAGTCTGCGGCTTAAGGATAAACCGTCCCCACAGTCCTACGATAGTAAAGCGGTCCGGCTCGTTCCTTCCTCCCTTGTCAATGTCGAGCGAAAGCTTGGCCTGCACGCCGGTAAGCGTGGTCTGCGCGCGCACCACCTGACGCGCAAGGTCGCCCAACTGGGCACGTACGTAAGGCAAGGCAGGGGCACTCTTGGTGCCGAAGAACTTGCGGGCGCAGGCCGGATGATAATCAATCTGCCCTTCTTTCAGCTCCTTATAACAGTAAAGACAACGCATATTAGTTAATTTTTAGAAGTTAATTCTTTGCAGGTAAAGAGCTAATTTTTAGGAGTTTAGGAGTTAGAAGGAGTTTAGGAGTTAAGACAAATGCCTTGTTGCGTGTATCATAACAATAGCAAAGCTAATGTCTTGATTCTCCTTGTTGTGTGTATCATCACAATAGTAAAGCTAATGTCTTAACTCCTTAACTCCTTCTAACTCCTTAACTCCTAAGAATTAACACCTAATTTCCTGCCTCCCCGCTTTCCTCAGGAATCACGCTTACGGCCCCGATGCAGTCTTTACAGCAGGCCAGAAGCAGCGACATGCGGTCGCGCTGGTTTATCTTCCAGCTGCGCTCGGCTATTCCGAGCAGCCAGCCTTCAGGTATAAGACCGTCAAAAAAAGGGAAGAGCACGGTGTCGTGATACGCCTCACGCGTAAGCGGAAGCGTAAGACTGACGGCCTCTGCACCGTCAGAAGCGAGGTAGTCGGCGTCATACTCAAACGTGTAACCGTTCTCGTCTTCGGTCAGTCGGCCGGCCAACCGGTCATAAAGATATATCAAAGCACGTTTCATAAGCCCGTCGGTTTATTGTTGTTTACTATCTCGACAGCCCCCACCTGGCGGCCGAACAGGCGCAAGACCTGGTTTATCTTGTCCATGCGCAGCGTCTGTTTGCCCTGCTCCAGCTCACGCACGAAGCGCAGACCCACGCCCGACTTGTCGGCAAGGTCTACCTGAGTGAGGTTAAACTTCTTGCGCATCTCC
Source organism: uncultured Prevotella sp. (assembly GCA_900550365.1). Lineage (GTDB taxonomy): Bacteria > Bacteroidota > Bacteroidia > Bacteroidales > Bacteroidaceae > Prevotella. The sequence goes on from URRR01000021.1 coordinate 17,593, forward strand.
TTTACAAAGTCAGCCAACAGCAAATCGTCCATACCCTTATTTTTAGTTAAACAGATGCGGAGAAGAGCGTTAAAGCATGTCTTCATTACACCCTATCGGGTACAAATATAATGAAAAATTATATTAATTATACCTTTTAGGGTATAATTTTATAAAATTTATTTTGCTTTATACCCGAACGGGTGTACATCTTTTATTCTGTCGGTGAATATTAACGGGTGAACATAAGGCGGCAAGGCAAGCCTGTCAGTGCGCCATTTTCAGGCCTATGACCGATGCTATCAGCGTGGTGATAAAGAACAGCCGCCAGAACGTGGCCGGCTCTTTAAAGAATATTATGCCCGCCACGACGGTGCCTACCGCACCTATCCCCGTCCACACGGGATACGCCGTGCCTATCGGTATGGTCTGCACGGCCTTGGCAAGGAGCGTCATACTAAGCGCAAGACTTACAAGAAAGCCTGCTCCCCAGAGGTAATATTCAGCGCCCGAGACGCCTTTCATCTTGCCTAGACAGAAGGCAAAGCCCGTCTCAAACAGACCTGCCACAATAAGTATAATCCAGTTCATAAGTATGTATTTTTATGTATTAAAATAGTAAACGTTTGCAAAGATATGGTCTTTGTCCGTCAAAATGTTTTACATTTGATAAAAAATGCAGCAGAATTAATCTCTTTTTTTCGTATTTTTGCATTATCTGAAAACATACATACGGCATGGATATAGAGCAGATTATATCACGGACTTACCCTCTGCCACCCTCGTCAATGGAGCAGCTTAGGCTCTGTACAACAGAGCTTTCACTGCCCAAAGGGCATCAGGTACTGCGCATGGGCAAGGTGGAAAAGGACATTTACTTCATCAGCCGGGGCATAGCCCGCGCCTATACCTCGGTAAACGGCAACGACGTTACGTTCTGGATAGGTGAAGAGGGTGACACACTCGTGTCGATGAACGGCTACGTCAACAATCTTCCCGGCTACGAAACAATAGAACTTATGGAGGATTCCGTGCTCTACCGTCTGCGCCATACCGACCTTTGCCGACTCTTTCTTGATGACATCTACATAGCGAACTGGGGAAGGCGGTACGCCGAGACGGAGCTTATAGCTACCGAACGACGGCTCATCTCGTTTCTGCTGACTGACGCTTCAGAACGTTACAGCCGCCTAATGGCGGACAACCCTGAATACCTTCAGCGTCTGCCGTTAGGCAGTATTGCCTCATATCTCGGCGTAACACAGGTAAGCCTGAGCCGCATAAGGGCTAAGATGAGATGAGAGCCACCACCACCGGCAAGAAGGCGGTTTGCAGGCTGTTTTCCAAAAGGTCGTCTTTTACGTTGCGAAAGGCCACCTTTTAGCGTGTAAAAGGTCATCTTTTACAATGCAAAAGGCCGTCTTTCGCAAAGCCGGCGGCCGCAGATTTGGAATGCGCTCATTATCAACGTATTATGAATTTATCATGCATAACGGCAAATAATTTGGCGATTTATCGGATTTTTTATAATTTTGCCGTCCGATAGAAAACGTTTTATTATATGATGACAGCTAACGAAATACGTGAATCTTTCAAGAGTTTCTTTGAATCGAAAGGACACAAGATAGTACCGTCGGCACCGATGGTAATCAAGGATGACCCCACACTGATGTTCACCAATGCAGGCATGAACCAGTGGAAGGATATAATATTAGGTACGCGCGACCCTGAACCGCGCCGCCGTGCCGACTCGCAGAAGTGTCTGCGCGTGAGCGGTAAGCATAACGACCTTGAGGAAGTAGGCCACGACACTTATCACCATACGATGTTCGAGATGCTCGGTAACTGGAGCTTCGGCGACTATTTCAAGGAAGGTGCGATTGACTATGCATGGGAATACCTCGTTGACGTGCTCCACCTTGACCCCAAGGACCTGTACGTAACGGTGTTTGAAGGCTCGCCGGAGGAGAACCTCGAGCGTGACGACGAGGCCGCTCAGTATTGGGCAAAGCACGTTCCGGCTGACCATATCATCAACGGCAGCAAGCACGACAACTTCTGGGAGATGGGCGACACGGGCCCTTGCGGACCGTGTTCGGAGATACACCTCGACTCACGTACACCCGAAGAGAAGGCCAAGGTGCCAGGCCGCGAACTGGTGAACAAGGACGACCCGCAGGTGATTGAAATCTGGAACCTTGTCTTCATGCAGTTCAACCGCAAGGCTGATGGCTCGCTTGAGAAGCTGTCGATGAACGTTATCGACACCGGCATGGGCTTCGAGCGACTGGTACGCGCCCTGCAGGGCAAGCATTCAAACTATGATACAGACATATTCCAGCCCATCATAAAGGAGATTTCACGTCTCTCAGGCCTTGAATACGGTAAAGAGGAGAAGACAGACGTGGCCATGCGCGTCGTGGCTGACCACCTGCGCGCCGTGGCTTTCTCAATAGCTGACGGCCAACTGCCGGGCAACGCTAAGGCTGGTTACGTCATCCGCCGCATCCTGCGCCGTGCCGTGCGCTACGCATACACCTTCCTCGGACAGAAGGAAGCGTTCCTCTTCCGTCTCGTGCCGACGCTTATCGCCGAGATGGGCGAGGCTTATCCCGAGCTGACAGCACAGCGTGAGCTTATCATGAGGGTGATGAAAGAGGAGGAAGACTCGTTCCTGCGCACCCTGTCTAACGGCATCAACATGCTCAACGACGCTATGGCTGAAGTGAAGAAAGAGGGCAAGACCGAGCTTGACGGCGCCAAGGCGTTCCGCCTGTTTGACACTTACGGCTTCCCGCTCGACCTTACCGAACTTATCTGCCGTGAGAACGGGCTGACCGTTGACGAAAAGCAGTTTGACGAGGAGATGCAGAAGCAGAAGGCACGCGCCCGCAACGCCGCAGTTGTTGAGAACAGCGACTGGACCGAGCTGCGCCCGGGCGAGCAGACATTCGTGGGCTATGATTATACCGAATATGAGTGCCACATCCTGCGTTACCGCAAGGTTACGCAGAAGAAGTCAACCTTCTACGAGCTTGTGCTTGACAATACGCCGTTCTACGGAGAAATGGGCGGCCAGGTAGGAGACTGCGGCGTGCTGGTAAGCGAGAACGAGACGGTAAACATTGTAGACACAAAACGTGAGAACGGACAGTCTGTACATATCGTGAAGGAACTGCCCAAGCAGCCCGAAGCTGACTTTATGGCTTGCGTCGACACAGACAAGCGCGAGGCAAGTGCCGCCAACCATACGGCAACCCACCTGCTTGACTATGCTCTGAAGCAGGTTCTCGGCGACCATGTAGAGCAGAAAGGCTCTTACGTTTCGCCCGATACGCTGCGCTTTGACTTCTCTCACTTCCAGAAAGTAACCGATGAGGAAATCCGCAAAGTTGAGCGCATAGTCAACGACATGATACGTCAGGACATCCCGCTCGACGAACATCGCGACACGCCCATTGAGGAAGCGAAGAAGATGGGAGCCATTGCACTGTTCGGAGAGAAGTATGGCGACAAGGTGCGCGTGGTTAAGTTCGGCCCCAGTGTTGAGTTCTGCGGCGGTATCCACGCTAAGTCAACAGGTCGCATCGGCATGCTCAAGATTGTGTCAGAGAGCAGCGTGGCTGCCGGAATACGCCGTATTGAGGCTAAAACGGGTAAGGAATGCGAAGAACTTCTTTACAATATTGAGGACGCCATGAAGGCTATCCGCGCACTGTTCAACAACGCTAAGGACCTGAAAGGTGTCATCGAGAAATACATCGAGGAACATGACTCCATGCGCAAGAGCATCGAGCACTTCCAGGCAGAGGCCGTTGAGCAGGCGAAAGACAAGCTGCTGGCTCAGGCAAGAATGATAAACGGAGTGAAAGTCGTGACAGCCGTTATCCCGATGAAGCAGGAAATGGCGAAAGACCTCGTATTCAAGATTTCGGCAACGGAACCCGGTCATCTGCTCTGCGTTGTCGGCAGCGTATATGAGGGACGGCCTACGCTCAGCGTAATGATAAGCAAGGACCTCATCGCAGACCACGGACTGAATGCCGGACAAATGGTGCGCGAGGCAGCGAAGCTTATTCAGGGAGGCGGAGGCGGCCAGCCTCACTTTGCCACTGCGGGCGGAAAGAACCCCGACGGACTGTCGGCTGCAGTTGACAAGGTTGTCGAACTCGCAAATCTTTAAACCTGTTGAGCCTGACATAAAGGCAATGACGGACCGGCATATATCTGTGCCGGCCCGTTATTTTTTTGTCCGCCGGACTGCCGGAAACTACAAAATGACAACTTCTTGGCAACAAAAAATTACCGGATAAGCACAAAATATAACCTTACAAGCATACCATGCGACCTGCTAATCCAAAGTGGCGAAACAGCGGTTTGCAATTTTCGGCAAATTAAGTTATCTTTGCATACAGACAAATTCATTGTATAACAACGTTTAATGCCTATGGCAGGAGGACTTAATATGATGAAAACCAACCACGGACAGGTGATGATAGGTCCCATGGTGAAGAACAAGCTGAAGGAGCGCAGACATACTGTGGTATGGTTTGCGGCACAACTGGGATGTAGCAGAACCAACGTTTACAAGATTTTTGCCAAGCCCTCAATCGACGCGGAAGAACTATTCAAGATATCTAAAATACTGGACTTTGACTTTTTCAAGGTATATAGCGACAGGCTGCACGGCTGAAACGGGCCGGCATAAAGCCGTCATGGCAGCTCCAGATCATGCATGCCGGCAAGCAGCCTGACGTAAGTCTCATCGGCAACTACCCTACCCCGGGGAGTCCGCACGACAGGAAAACGGGAGAAATAGTCGTCTGTAGAGATGTGCCATGAGAATGAACTGACATGGCCGGAACGCCTTATTACGCGGTCAATGGCCGTCACATACCTTGGATTTACTACTGAAACAACATGTCTGCCGTCATCCGTTATGACGGCCAATATTACTCTGGCACGTTTCTTTTTACCATGTTGTGCCACGGGTACGCCTGCCATACGCGCTGAAACAGTTATCCTCCAACCGTCAGCATTGAGCCTGTCCATATGATGACGGAACACCTTTCCATGAGCTGAAGTGTCCTTAATACCTTTTGAAACGATATAAAGATGTATCATTTCGTGAAGGAGTATGCTCTTGAATCCGGTTTCGTCAACGTCATAATAGTTACTAAGGCGTATGGAATAAGCGGTTACAGACCTGAACAGATGCCGCTCCTTACGCCATGACATCGACCCGAGACGTGTGCGTGACATGCCTGTAGACAACACCGGCAACGGCAGTTCTCCACCGAAATACCGGTTGTTAAACCCTTCAAACCATTCTTTTAACTGGTCAACACTTACAGACACGAGACTTAAAATTAAGAATTAAGAAGTAAGAATTAAGAAAGAATGCAGCACGATTAATAATGAGCCGATGCTTTTCTTAATTCCTATCTCTTAATTCTTTATCATTATTTGCTTATAAATCTTAATCAATTATTGTTGTCAGAGATTGCCTGCATTATCTGCGCTTCTATCTCCTCACACAGCTCCGGATTGTCTTTCAGCAACGTCTTGGTAGCGTCACGGCCTTGTGCGAGCCTGCTTCCCTGATAAGAATACCACGAACCGCTCTTCTGTATAATGCCATATTCAGCACCAAGGTCTACAATCTCGCCTACCTTTGATATGCCTTCGCCGAACGTTATCTCAAATTCAGCCTTACGGAAAGGCGGTGCCACCTTGTTCTTTACAACCTTGACGCGCACCTGGTTACCGATAACCTGGTCGCCATCCTTGATGCTTGTCACACGGCGGATGTCAAGACGCACGCTGGCATAGAACTTCAGGGCGTTTCCTCCGGTAGTTGTCTCAGGATTGCCGAACATCACTCCTATCTTCTCACGCAGCTGGTTGATGAATATACACGTCGTGTTTGTCTTGCCGATTGTAGACGTCAGCTTGCGCAGAGCCTGGCTCATGAGGCGTGCCTGCAGGCCAACGTTATTGTCGCCCATGTCGCCCTCTATCTCCTTTTTAGGCGTAAGGGCCGCCACTGAGTCAACAACGAGTATGTCGATTGCCGACGAACGGATAAGCTGATCAGCTATTTCAAGCGCCTGCTCGCCGTTATCAGGCTGAGAAATCAGCAGATTGTCAATATCAACGCCTAACTTTGCCGCATAAAAACGGTCAAAAGCATGTTCAGCATCGATAAAGGCAGCAATGCCGCCGGCCTTCTGCGCCTCTGCGATTGCGTGTATCGCGAGCGTTGTCTTACCGCTGCTCTCAGGGCCGTAAATCTCTATTATACGGCCCCGGGGGTATCCGCCTACGCCCAGTGCAGCGTTAAGTCCGATGCTTCCGGTAGGAATTACGTCAACCTGTTCAATGTTCTCGTCGCCCAATTTCATTATCGAGCCTTTGCCGAAGTCTTTTTCTATCTTTGCCATTGCTGCCTGAAGAGCCTTCAGTTTGCCCTCCTGCGCCATTGCGTCAGCAGCGTTGTCTTTGTCTTTTGCCATTTTCTTTATAGTTAACAAGTTTACAAGTGACAAGCAGACAAGGAGATTTGCCTATTTAATCAGGCCTTAATACTCCTTAATCTGTCTGTCTTTTGCAATGATTATTGTTTGCATTCGCAGCACAGCATATGTCTATCCTTGTCTGCTTGTGCCTTGTCTGCTTGTATCTAAGTTAAAGTTCCAGGTCTCCGTCGAACACCTCATGCCAGGGCAGACCCTGCTTGTTGAGCTGCTCCATGAACGGATCCGGGTCGAATTCCTCAACGTTCCATACGCCGGGCTTACGCCACAGGCCTTTGAAGAACATCATCGCGCCAATCATTGCGGGCACACCCGTGGTATAGCTTACGCCCTGCATGCCGGTCTCGTTATACGCTTCCTGGTGCGAACAGTTGTTGTAGACATAGTAAGTGCGCTCCTTTCCGTCCTTCAGTCCGCATATGCGGCAGCCGATACTCGTCTCTCCGTCATAGTTCTCGCCGAGGTCCTGCGGGTTGGGCAGCACAGCCTTGAGGAACTGCAGAGGCACGATTTTCACCTTTACGGTCTTGCCTGAGCCGTCAGCCAGCGGTGCCTCATACTCTATTTCGTCAATGCGTGACATGCCGATATTCTGTATAACGTCAAGATAAGTGAGGTATTGCTGACCGAAAGTCATCCAGAAGCGGGCCTGCTTTATCGTAGGATAATTCTTCACGAGGCTCTCAAGCTCCTCATGGTGCATGAGGTAACTCTCGCGCGGACCTATGTTCGGGTAGGTCAGAGCCTTGTGTATCTCGAGCGGTTCGGTCTCAATCCACTGTCCGTCCTTATAGTAAAGACCCTTCTGAGTGATTTCACGTATGTTTATTTCGGGGTTAAAGTTGGTGGCGAAAGCCTTGTGGTGGTTGCCGGCATTGCAGTCAACGATGTCAAGATACTGTATCTCGTCAAAATGATGTTTAGCCGCATAAGCCGTGTAGATGCCGCTTACGCCCGGGTCGAAGCCGCATCCGAGAATGGCCGTAAGGCCTGCCTGCTCGAAGCGTTCCTTGTAAGCCCACTGCCATGAGTACTCAAAATGAGCCTCGTCCTTCGGCTCATAGTTGGCAGTGTCGAGATAGTTGCAGCCGCAGGCGAGGCACGCGTCCATTATGGTAAGGTCCTGATAAGGCAGCGCGAGATTGATTACCAGCTCAGGCTTGTAGTCGTTAAAGAGCGCCTTAAGCTGCTCAACGTCGTCGGCATCCACCTGCGCCGTCTTTATATCCATGTTGAGACCGGCCTTATGAATGGCGTCTACAATCTTGTCGCACTTCTCCTTGCGGCGGCTTGCTATCATAAACTCGGTAAACACGTCAGCGTTCTTGGCAATCTTGAACGCCGCAACGGTAGCTACGCCACCGGCACCAATCATTAATACTTTTCCCATTTCTATGTCGTTTTTATTGATTTGTCTAATATCAGATTTTATCCTTTTACTCTTTTGATTTTATCTTTTTACTCTTTTACCTTTTTACTTTTACTCTCTTACTTCTTTACCTTTTTACCCTTTTACCTTTTATTTTATCTCGTCAGCCCTTATGCCCAGCGCGCTCATCAGCGAATAGCCGAGTATCTCCTGACGGAAGTTGCCGCCCTGCATGGGCTGCATGGCGAACACCGTTATACGCTTCTCGTCGTCGGCATGGCGCAGGGCGTGGCGCACGTCGTCGTACATCCGTTCGGCGTCAGGCACTATCATGATGCGCTTTACGTCCTTATGGTTGCATACTATCTCTACCACTTCTGTGAAAAAGTCGTCCTTTCCGGCCATGTCTTCAGCCGACACTGCCGAGATTGAGAACTCTCCGAGATTATCCTTAAAGGCCTTGCCGTCAAGTTCATCGGCATAAACCGAGGGCTTGAAGTTCTCGAGACGGCCGTTCTTACGGTCGTGAATAAGTATCACCTGGGTGTCGTTCTGCCCCTCGCGAATGCCGCCGTCAAGGGCTATGCAGTCAATCCAGCGGGCCATGTCGGCAGGCGGGATTCGCCGCCCAATCATACGTTCGAAGTTGACAATCAGGTCAAACGCCACCTTATCTATATAATCGGCGTCGGCCAATATCACGTTCTCACACCACTTTACCGTGTCAGTCAGATTATTATTCATGTATGCAAACTTACATAAAATCTTCCGAATAAAAGAATAAATGATTCAAAATGCAATAATAATTAGGCTTCTACCGCAGCTTAAGAGAAGGCACAATGCTCCGTCGCCGATGCATGATTATGTGAGCATACACGCCTGCTTCCGGCTGTGTCTGCCGCCCGCTTTGCAGCCTCAAGTAACAGCCTGCGTAACCACCTGATAATCAACGTGTTGCAAAAGGCCGTCTTTTACACTCCAAAAGACGGCCTTTTAGCTTGCGATTGACGGTCTTTTGGAACGTAAAAGACCGTCTTTTGGAAAAGTAGTTAAAGAAGTTATAGAAGTTATCACTCGCTTCGCTCGTTAGAAGTTAAAGCCATATGCTTTGTTGTTTGCAAGGCAAATATGCCTTAACATTATACACCTGAATTGCGGATGAACCGATAACTTCTTTAACTTCTATAATTCCACAGCCCATATTGCTAAAGAACGTTAAAGAGAAGAACATTCTCTGATATTTCAGATTCTTTTCAGAAAGGTTCATAATCTTTGCAACAGAAAAAGAAACCGAAGGCCGCCGCAACGCCAACGGAGCAGGGACAGGCAGAACACCCGGCACCACAAGCAGACCGGCGACACGACAATAAAAACAGATAAAATGAGTAATAACCCTAAAAAACGTAAGATTATGAAACGAATTATCCAGACCGCAGTTGTAGCATTAATTTGCTTAGTAACATTCCAAGTTAATGTAATGGCCGACAACGACAAGCCCATAAACATGACCCAGCTTCCGACAACGGCTCAACAGACGATTAAGAAGTACTTCGGCAACAAGAAAGTGGCGCTTGCAAAGCAGGAAAGCGGCCTATTCGAGAAGTCATACGACGTAGTGTTCAACAACGGCGAGAGAGTAGAGTTCGACCGCAAGGGCAACTGGACCGAGATAGACTGCAAGGCATCGGCAGTACCCGCAGGCCTCATTCCCGCTAAAATCTCTCAGTACGTAAAGACAACCTATCCGGGAGCAAAGATTGTCCAGATAGAGAAAGACGACAGCCAGTATGAAGTAAAACTGTCAAACCGACTGGAAATAACGTTCAACAAGAACTTCCAGGTAGTTGACATCGACGACTGATAACCAATGCCGACAGGCTGCCGGGCCGGCGACTCTGCACAAGCAGCGCACGCACGGCAGCCTGAATGCTCTTAAACTACTGAAAACATGAAACCAATCGTAACGGCACTGATAGCAGTGATGACATTGTTTGCTCCCGTACAGGCCGGCGCCCGCACCGGAAGCGAGAAGGCTATAAGCCAGAACCAGCTGCCTGCCGCTGCGCAACAGACGATAAAGACCCACTTCCCCGGACGCAAGGTGGCCCTGGCTAAAGTAGAGACCGAGCTGTTCAGCAAGAGCTATACCGTTATATTCACCAACGGGGAGAAGATTGAGTTTGACGGTAAAGGGGCATGGACGGAGATAAAATGCAAGCGCTCGGCGGTGCCGGCATCGCTTGTACCTGCAAAGATTGCACAATTTGTCCGCGCCAACTATCATGACTGCAAGATACTTGAGATTGAAAAAGACGACGGAGAAATAGAGGTTACTCTGTCTAACTATATCGAGGTGACGTTCAACTCAAAGTATGAAGTCATCGACATAGAGTGACGATAAAGCCATAATTTAGAATGATTTGACAACCCGAGGGGGCATCTTTCAGGATATAATGCCTGAAGATGCCCCCTCATCATGCAAAAAGATATGTCTAAACAGACTTCTCTGCTGCGTCTTCAGCAGCCATACGCCGCCTCAGCATGCGCCCTACCACGCTCCAGTAAGGCATCTTCTTCAGCGTGTTGCGCACGGGCTGTATGTCCCAGAGAAGGAACACCATGAACACGGCAAGGCACATTATGCAGGCCAGTCCGCCAATCTGCTTCAGGCTGACCATGAGCGCCTGGGTAGCGTCATGCCCTACCCCGCGTGCCATGTTCTCGGCAACCTGATGACGAAGACTGAAGCTGAACAGCCCCGAACATATCGTACCCATCACTCCGTTGCGGATAAGCCCGGCCATGGTAAGCCCCATGAAAAAATGCTGGAACGGTATAAGCTCCTCCAGATATATGGTAAGCGTGGTGAAGAAAATGGCATTGCCGAACGCACGGCACCATACGGGGAAGTAAAGAGCCCCGACATTCACCCCCGGAGAGATAAGGAAATACATCATCACCTCATAGCACAGCATGGCCGCCATGCCCACTGTGAGCAGACGGGTGAACTTCTGGCGCAGCACCTTCACCCAGAGAAGCACTGACAGGCAGCCCATTATCACGCCTGCCCATTCTACCAGATTGAGCTCCGTAGTGTCTGTCCAGCCGAAATGAAGCACGCCTGCGGTGAACGTATTCTGTATCACCTTGGGCGTTGCCCCTATCAGTTCTACCATGGCGAAGAGTATCATCAGGGGCACAAGCCGCTTGTACATCCACGCCTCGGGCGCTATGTAGGGGTGGCGGATGTGGCGCATGCGCTGTATGGTGAAGTACAGCGTAACGGGCAAAGCCAGCGCAACAACGCAGAACGGACGGCCGTCCCACCAGTTGTAGTACTCGCCGTAGTTGAAGAGAAATATCAGTTCAATCATCACCGCCGACCAAAGCACGCAGCCGAGCCAGTCGAGACTGACGAGCGGCAGGGGCTTCATGAAGCGGAAGTTGTGCGTCATCACGTACACCATGAGCGCAACAAGCGCCATAAGTCCGGCCATAAACCAGTGCATGGCGTGCCAGCTCTGGAAGATGTAGGTAAGCTCCTCGGTAATCCACGGCGACAGACTCATGTCTCCGAGGACGATGCAGTAAAGCAAAGGAAAGAAAATTGTAAAGTCACGCTTTGCCGTCATCCACAGCTGAATGTTCGACATGCACTCGAAAGTGCCGCATAGCTTGAAGAAACCTGCCACGTAAGACAGCATGCACAGCAGCGGCAGAGACTCAGTAAAGAGGCAAAGCACGTTGCATGCGGCTATGACAAGCGCCGACGTAAGCAGCAACTGGCGGTTGGTAAAGCGGAACTTGAAGCGGAAGAGGAACGGGAACGGCATGTTGACACCTACCACCCCGCACATCACAATCATAAGAACATCCTCGCGCATGAGGCATGTGTCGCCCATTATATGGGGCATCGCACCGGCATAAATGCTGCCCGTCAACTGGAACACAAACGCGAAGAACACGTATATCCACGGCTGCACACGCCGCGGCACGAAGCCGTTGAACATCGGCATGGTGAACGGTCCGTTGAGAACTGGTGGTCCTGGCATCCTTATTTCCTTATGTTTTGTCGTACTATTGGTTATAAGTCACGGCTCAATAGGCCACCTCTGTCTCCACGTTCAGGCCCGCCTTGAGCTTTGCCACATCCTCGGGCCTGTTGCCTACTATGGCGATACGCACCGGCACACGCTGTTCCACTTTTACGAAGTTACCCGTAGCGTTGTCGGCAGGAACCATTGAATAGGCCGAACCTGTGGCCGGACTGAGAGCCTCGACCTTACCTTTATATACTATGCCGGGCAGCGCGTCGGCTGTAAACTCGACCTCCTGGCCAACCGAAATGTGCTTAAGCTGGGTCTCACGATAGTTCGCAATGACCCACACCTGGTCATCGTCAACAATGCGGGCGAGCATCTGTCCCGGCTGTACAAGCTGTCCTTCGTGAATGTCCTTACGGCCCATCACGCCGTCGCATGTAGCCACGATGACCGTGTAAGACAGGTTCAGGCGGGCCAGATTGACGGCTGCCTCAGCCACGCTGACGCCCGCCGTGTTCTGATTAAGCCGCTGAGCCTGCTCCGTTTTGACAAGTGATGTCGACGTGCGGCTGGCCTTTGCCTGCTCATAACGGGCACGGGCAGCCTCATAACGGGCCTTCATATTGTCATACTGCTGGCGCGTAACGGCGTCACGTTCAAGCAGGGCGGCGTAGCGTTCATAGTCTTTTCGGGCGTTGTCCATGTTCACCTTGGCCTCCTCTATGCCGGCAGATGCCACGCGTACGTTGCTCGTCGTTGTGTTCATACCGGCCGTAATGGCTGACGAACCGGAGCGTGAGCCGCGGTAATTAGCCTCTGCCTGCGCCAGTTGCAGACGGTATTCAGCGTCCTCTATGATTACGAGCGTGTCGCCTTTCCTTACGTGTTGGTATTCCTCAAAGCGTATTTCCTTGATAAATCCCTGCACTCTCGTATTGATAGGTGTTATGTGCCGCTGCACCTGAGCATCGTCGGTGTACTCCACATCGCCCCAATGTACCAGACGGCTGAAGGCGTAAACCACCAGCGCCAGCAGCAGAACTATGATTACTACGTTGTAAATTCTCTTTATAAGTTTCTTGTTGTTCATGTTGTTTAATTAAGAATTAAGAGTTAAGAATTAAGAAAATGTACATTCTGAAGTATCATTTTATTTCTTCGTTGCTTATTTCTTTTATCCTGATAAATTATATTTCGCCTGCCAGATACTTCATTTTATAATACGCGTAGACAATGTTCGCACGTGCGTCAACGGCCTGCAGCTCAGCATCCAGCTTAACGTTTGAAGCGTCAACCATGTCGGTTATCAGGGCGAGCTGTGCCAGATAGCGGTCATTTACCACCCGATAGTTCTGCGAAGCCAGCTCAACGCTCTTGTTCCTCGTGCGCAAGTCAGCGAACGCCTGACGGTAAAGCGTGTATGCTTCCTGCATCCTGTTGCCGAGTGTCTCGGTGCTCACGGCATGGCTGTCCCTGCTCTGAATGACGGCAGCACGTGCCTTCCTGACGGCTTTGTTGCCCTTGAACAGTGAGCTGAGCGAATATCTTACGCCTATGCCTACTGCCCAGATGTTGAAGTTCTTGTCAATGGGCGGGATGTCATATACGAACGGACCGCTGAAGTTTTCAGTCGCGAAGACCTCTATTTTAGGACGCATGTCGCTCTTAGCCATGCGCAACTGCTGCTCGGCTATCTGCACGTCAAGGGCTGACGAGCGCAACTCGGGCGATGTGGCGGCGGCTTTCGACTGCCACTGCTCCATTGTATCACCGCTTGCGGCATGGTTTACCACGTCAGAGTCAGGCACTATCACCGTGGCCGATGACAGCCCGAGAGTGTTGCACAGCTGATAATTTATTATCTCACGGCTGTCTTTCAGCCTGCGTAAGCCCAGCTGCAGCTCCTCCAGCTGCAGCTCATAACGCGTCACATCGTTCTTAAGAGCCATTCCCTGGTCATGCTTTGCCTTGATGTCTGCGATAAGACGTTCGGTCAACGCTATGTTACTCTGATATACCTTGATGCCGTTGTCTGTCTTGAACAGGTCAAGATACTGTCCGAGAGCCATGAAGCGCTGACCGTTACGGCTCTGTTCAACACCTGTTTCGGCCTTGCGGCGCTGCAGTTCGGCTATCTCTATGCCGGCAGAAAGCGCTCCGCCGGTGTACACGGCCTGCCTCGCCTCAACGGCAAAGCTGTTGCCCAAGTGCGGCTGGGACAGCCCGTGAGCGTTTGATAAATTGCGGTCGGTCATCAGCACGTTGCCGTTATAGCTCGCCGACAGCGACACGTCAACGTCCGGCAGGCGGCGGCTCTTGGCCTCCTCGACAGCATGTCCGGCTACGTCGACGCCCGACTTCTGCGCCTGCAAGGCCTTGCTGCCGTCTTCAACAAGACTGAACAGCTCGCTGACGGTTATCACTCTGCTTGTCTGTGATGCCGACGGCAAGGCCGTAAAAGCGGCAGCGACAAATGCAAACATCATCTTTTTTCTCATCTTACTTAATTTTTCTTATCCTTTTTCACCTTATATATATAACACATTCACAGCCCCGTCAGCAGCATCTTGCGCCGAGAGGGCTTACCGTAAGTATTTTATAACCGGATGCAAAGGTACTGCTTTCAGCAGAAGCGGCTGTTGCATAAAATTCGTTAATAATTGGATATTCAGGAACAAAATATTCTTTTACGGCATGAATTATGTCTAAATTTGCACCGAAAAGGAACAAAATAAAGTCAAGACAACCCGCATACGAATAACCGACAACAGCCGAAAATGACACGAAACACACCTGCAAAACACCACTATGAGGCGCCGGCCATGCCGCAGACCGAAACGTCTGAATACCAGACAGCACACCTGTACAAGGGGCGTCTGGACGGACTGGGAAATGAACCTGACGTAATTGATTACGGAGCTATCATACAATGTACATCCGGAGAAGCTGTAGTCACCATCGACTTCAAGGACTGGAGGCTTACTCCGGGAGCCGTAATGACGCTATTTCCGGGAGATGTCATCATGCTGCACGACGCTTCCGTCGACTTCAACGCCGAGATGCTGCGCTACGACAAGGCCATGCTGAGAGAGGCAAGCCTGCACATTGAGCAGGCCGTTTACTCACAGTTGCGCCAGGACAGGTGCCGTACCAACAGCCGGCTTGTAACCAGAATAGTGAGAGGTATGTTTGACCTGCTCAACATTTACATGGAGGAACATGAGCTGACATGCCTTAACAGGATTGTGCTGTACCAGCTGAAATCGTTCTTCCTCGGTTTTTATGACTACATAAGCAAGAACGGCATAGCTACCGATGACCGCGGAACAAGACGCACGAACGAGTTGTTCAACTCGTTCATGAAGACGCTCGAGGCTGAATATATACGGGCTCACGACGTAGCATTCTACGCCTCCGCGCTGAACATTACGCCCAAATACCTGAACAACATAGTAAAACGCATAACGCGGCACACCACCAAGGAAATAATCGACCACTACGTAACGTTGCAGATAAAGCTGTACCTGAGCACAGGAGAGCGCAGCATAAAGCAGGCCGCATGGGATTTTCACTTCAGCGACACGGCATTCTTCTGCCGGTATTTCAAGCAACATACGGGCATAACACCGCAACAGTTCAGAAAGATCAGGATAAGAGACGCACGCAGGCAGACGCTGTCTGAAAACTCGTGAAAACACACTTTAATAACCGTAAGACGGCATTTAAACGTCTATTTTGCGTACCTTTGTATCCGCAAAACATATCAAAACTACAGAACCATGGACAAATTTAAACTGCTGACAGCTATCGAGCCTGTCAACATGCTGCCTGAAGCAGAGGCCCGCCTAAGCACCTATGCCGAGGAAGTAAAGACTTACAGAGACATTCCTGCCTCGCCGGAGGAAATCGTAAAACGTATAGGTGACGCTGACGCCGTGCTGCTCAGCTTCACGTCAAGACTTACCGCCGACATTATAGAACAGTGCCCTAACCTGAGATATATCGGCATGTGCTGTTCACTCTACTCACCCGAAAGCGCCAATGTAGACATTAAGTATTCAATGGCTAACGGCATAACCGTGACCGGCATACGCGACTATGGCGACGAGGGCGTGATAGAATACGTCATAAGCGAGCTTGTCCGCCGCCTTCACGGGTTCGGCTGTGAGCCGTGGCTGGGCTCGCCCAGCGAGATAACAGGCCTCCGCGCAGGTATCGTGGGGTTAGGAAAGTCGGGCGGAATGATAGCCGACGCGATGAAGTTCTTCGGTGCGGAGATAAAGTATTTCGCACGCAGCGCCAAGCCCTGGGCCGAGGAACGTGGCTACCGCTTCACACCGTTGACGGAACTGCTTGAGTGGAGCGACGTAGTGTTCTGCTGCCTCAACCGCAACACCATACTGCTGCATGAGGCCGAACTGAAGAGTCTCGGCAGCCACAAACTGCTTTTTAACACGGGGCTTTCACCAGCATGGGACGACGAATCGTTTGCCCGCTGGCTCGACGGTGACAACCACTGCTACTGCGACACACTTGGAGCGGCCGGCGGTGAACGCTTCATCAGTCATCCGCATATGCACTGCATGGGCGTATCAACCGGGCTTACGCGCCAGGCATACGTCCGCCTCGGCGACAAGGTTTGCGCCAATATCGAGGGATTTCTAAAAGATAATTAAGCGTTATGAAAGGCCGCTGACAACGCCTTTCAAGGCGAGCATATAACTCTCTGATAATCATACAATTAGCAAAAGGCCGTCTTTTAGAGTACAAAAGACGGCCTTTTATCGTGTAATTGACGGCCTTTTACAACACAAAAGACCGTCTCTTGATGGGCTTCCGCTGTTCAGGTGTATAAAGTTAAGTCATATTTACCTCGCAAACAACAAAGCATACGGCTTTAACTTCTAACGCCCGCAGAGCGTGATAACTTCTCTAACTTCTTTAACTACTTTTCAAAACATCTGTCACAGCACTGTCACCTGAAAATAAATCTGCCGTGATGGTTTGTGACAGATGCCGGAAACGTCTGTCACCGCATAACCGGTTGAAAATAAATGAGTTATAAAGAAATGTGACAGATGAGAGATGTTTTTGAAAAGAATGTCTATTACCTAATATTCAGTCTTGTCCTCTTTGGCTGCCCAAAGCTCAAAGGCACGTATGGCTTCGTTGCGCATCATGGCCTCAGAGGGCAGCTTACGGCTGTCTCGTGGCAGGGCAAGCTCATCGTAAATAAACGAGTCGTCAAAACCTATGGCCTTGGCATCATCCTTCGTGTTTGCGTAATATATCTTGTCAAGGCGTGCCCAATATATAGCGCCGAGACACATCGGGCAGGGCTCACAGGAAGTGAATATCTCGCAACCGCCAAGGTTGAACGTGCCCAACACTTGCGCGGCACGGCGTATGGCGCTGACCTCGGCATGCGCCGTAGGGTCGTTGTCTGCGGTAACACGGTTTACGCCAGTAGCGATTATCTCTCCGTCACGGGCTATCACCGCGCCGAACGGACCGCCGCCGTTGGCCACATTCTCTACTGACAGCCGTATGGCTTCACGCATAAGTTCATCGTTGGTCATAATTTTGGGGTATTAAGGTAGTGAGGTTTTAAGGTTATAAGGTTTTGAGGTTTGAGGTTATAGGGTTGTAAGGTTGACGGTTGTGAGGTTATAAGGTTTTGATGTCTTGTTTATGGTTTCTTGGTTTTTATGAATATAACCTCAAAACCGTAAACCATATAACTGCATAAATACAAACCTTAAAACCTTATAACCTCAAAACCATCAAACCGTAAATCAGAATTCCGCGTTCTTCGGTGTACGCGGGAAGGGTATCACGTCACGTATGTTCTGCATTCCGGTAACGAAAAGTATGAGCCTCTCGAAGCCCAGGCCGAAGCCTCCGTGAGGACATGTACCGTACTTACGCGTGTCAAGATACCACCACATATCCTTCATCGGGATGTTGCGCTCGGTGATTTCGTTCATCAGCTTGTCGTAATTTTCCTCACGCACGCTGCCGCCGATAATCTCTCCTATCTGCGGGAAGAGCACGTCCGTGCCCTGAACCGTCTTGCCGTCCTCGTTTATCTTCATGTAGAACGCCTTGATAGCCTTCGGGTATCCGGTCATGATGACGGGCTTCTTGAAGTGCTGCTCCACAAGATAACGCTCGTGCTCGCTGGCAAGATCCATACCCCAGCTTACCGGGAACTCAAACTTGTGGCCTGCCTTAACGGCCTCTTCAAGTATGCGTATGCCCTCTGTGTACTCAAGACGCACAAACTCTTCATTGACAACAGAGTTCAAACGCTCGATAAGCGACTTGTCTATCATCTTGTTGAGGAACTCAAGATCGTCCTTGCAGTTGTCCAAAGCCCACTGCACACAATACTTGATGAAGTCCTCTTCAAGGTCCATAAGGTCGTCAAGGTCAATGAAAGCAACCTCAGGCTCAATCATCCAGAACTCTGCAAGGTGGCGCGGAGTGTTGGAGTTCTCGGCGCGGAACGTCGGTCCGAACGTATAGATAGCTCCCAAGGCTGTTGCTCCGAGCTCGCCTTCAAGCTGACCACTGACAGTCAGTGACGTCTGCTTTCCGAAGAAGTCATCGTCATAGATAATCTTTCCGTCCTCGTCCTTCTTGAGGTCATAGAGGTTCTTCGTCGTCACCTGGAACATCTGTCCGGCTCCCTCACAGTCGCTTGCGGTAATAAGCGGCGTATGGAAATAGAAGAAACCGTGGTCGTGGAAATACTTATGTATCGCTATGGCCATGTTGTGACGGATGCGCATAACGGCCCCGAAGGTATTGGTACGCAAACGGAGATGAGCGTACTGGCGCATGTACTCAAAGCTCTGTCCCTTCTTCTGCATGGGATAGTCGCTGCCGCAAAGGCCGTAAATCTCTATCTCACGGCACTGCAGTTCTACGCTCTGGCCGGTTCCCTGGCTCTCCACCAGTTCACCGTTAACGTTCACGCATGCACCGGTTGTTATCTGTTTAAGCAGTGCGTCGTCAAACTTTGTCGGGTCGACCACCACCTGTACGTTCTTTATCGTCGAACCGTCGTTCAGCGCGATGAAGTCAACCGACTTGCTGCTGCGGTGCGTACGCACCCAGCCACGCACGTTAACGATGGCTCCGAAGTCGGTACGCTGAAGAACGTCGACCACTTTTGTCCTTTTTATCTTTTCCATAACGTTATTTTCTTTTTACCTGTCGGTTTTACTCAAAGGCACCCATGCGGAGCATGTCTACCTCCTTTTCTGTAAGGAAACGCCAGTCACCACGGCGCAGATTCTTCTTCGTCAGGCCTGCAAACTGTACACGGTCGAGCTTGACAACTCTGTAACCAAGGCTCTCAAAGATACGGCGTACGATGCGGTTCTTGCCGCTGTGTATCTCAATTCCTACCTGACTCTTGTCCGTCGGACTTGCATACTCGATGGCATCGGCATGCACTTCACCGTCGTCAAGCGTTATTCCGGTAGCTATCTGCTGCATGTCGTGGGCTGTGACGTTCTTGTCCAGGAACACGTGATATATCTTTTTCTTCAGGAACTTAGGATGTGTCAGCTTGCTGGCAAGGTCTCCGTCGTTGGTAAGAAGCAGCACTCCGGTAGTATTACGGTCAAGACGGCCTACGGGATAGATGCGCTCAGGACATGCGTTTTTTACCAAGTCCATAACCGTCTTGCGCTGTTGCGGGTCGTCACTTGTGGTAACACAGTCCTTCGGCTTGTTGAGAAGCACGTACACCTTCTTCTCCATCTTAACGGGTTGGTCATGGAACTTCACCTCATCTGTACGCAGAACTTTTGTTCCAAGTTCGGTAACAACCTGTCCGTTAACCGTCACTACTCCTGCCTGGATGAACTCGTCAGCCTCACGGCGGCTGCATATTCCGGCGTTGGCGAGGAACTTGTTAAGACGTACCGGCACTGTCGGGTCAATGTTCTCCTCCTTATATTCAATGCGTTTCTTAAGACTGTACTTTGCGTTCGGGTCATAGTCGGCCGTATGCTGACGGTAACCGCCCTGACGGTTGTATCCGCCCTGGCGCTGCTGTCCGTATCCGCCACGCTGCTGATAACCACGGTTATAGCCGCCCTGGCGCTGCTGATAGCCGCCTTCCTGCCCATTAGCGTTGTAACGGGGACGGTAACCGGTCTGCGGACGCTGGCCATACTGGCTCTGACGTGGCTGATAGCCGCCCTCCGCATCTTTGCTGTAACGGGGACGATAACCGGTCTGCGGACGCTGGCCGTACTGGCTCTGACGAGGCTGGTAGCCCTCTTCACCCTCCTTATTATAATGCGGACGGTAACCTGTTTGCGGTCTTTGCTGGTATCCGCTCTGGCGGTTATACCCACCCTGCTGGCCTGCATTGTAACGCGGACGATAAGGACGCGTAGCCTGACCTTGCGACTGCAAGCCTGCCCCGAAGCCTTCGGGACGGAATCCGGCATCATCCTTATTGTAATTTCTGTTAGGCACATATGCGCGCTGAACTCTTATTCTGGGGCGCATAGGTTTGTCTCCACTCCGATTGTTAAAGCCTTCTGTCTGCTTATAGCCCTCACGGCTACCTTCATTCTGTCCTGCAGACAAACTCTCATTCTTGTTTTCCAATTCTTCTGACATAATTCTTCTTGTTAATGCCTCACGGCGGTTAGTATTTCTGTTTGTTTTGAAGTCCGAAGGTTTTAAGGTTATGTTGTTATGGGTTTGTAAGGTTTTTAGCAGGAAAATCCCATAAACTTAAAACCTTAAGACCTTATAACCTCAAAACCTTTAACCTTTTACATTCCTGTGTAGTTATGCGGAGTTATGGCCATGAGCTCAGCTTTCACTGCATCGCTCACGTTAAGTCCGTTGATAAATTCATGTATTGTCTTTTCCGTCATCTTGGTGTTGGTACGTGTGAGCGCCTTAAGAGCCTCGTAAGGATGCGGATAAGCCTCGCGGCGGAGAATAGTCTGTATGGCCTCGGCCACCACTGCCCACATGTCATCAAGGTCGGTATTGATTTTCTCTTTATTCAGTATCAGCTTACGCAAACCCTTAAGCGTGCTTTGCATTGCTATCATACCGTGACCGAGGGGTACACCTACATTACGCAACACCGTCGAGTCAGTAAGGTCTCTCTGGAGACGGCTCACGGGCAGTTTGGCTGCCAAGAACTGCAGTATTGCGTTGGCAATGCCAAGGTTACCCTCACTGTTCTCAAAGTCAATAGGATTGACCTTATGCGGCATCGCGCTTGAACCTACTTCTCCGGCCTTAATCTTCTGCTTGAAATACTCCATTGAAATGTACATCCAGAAGTCACGGTCAAGGTCGATGATAATCGTATTTATGCGGCGCAAAGCATCAAATACTGAACCGAGATTGTCGTAGTTGCTGATCTGGGTTGTCCACTGCTCACGCTGAAGTCCGAGCTTCTCGCTGACGAACTTGTTGCCGAACTCGCGCCAGTCGAACTCAGGATAGGCCACGTGATGAGCATTATAATTACCCGTAGCACCGCCGAACTTGGCCGTCATCGGACATGCCTCAAGCTGTTTCAGCTGCTCAGTCAGGCGGTAGACAAACACCATCACCTCCTTGCCAAGACGTGTGGGCGATGCCGGCTGGCCGTGAGTCTTGGCGAGCATGGGCACGTCTTTCCACTCGTCAGCATACTGCCGGAGCTGGTCTATCAGTTCTTTCAGCAGAGGGATATACACGTCATGCAACGCCTCCTTTACCGAGAGGGGCACTGATGTGTTGTTGATATCCTGTGAAGTGAGGCCGAAGTGGATAAACTCCTTATACTCCTCGAGACCTCCGATAGCGTCAAACTGCTCCTTTATATAATATTCCACGGCTTTTACGTCGTGGTTTGTGATGCCTTCAATCTCCTTAACGCGAGACGCGCCGGCCTCATCGAACTTCAGATAGATGTCACGCAGACGCGGCGCCAGCGATAAATCAAAGCTCTTAAGCTGAGGCAACGGAAGCTCGCACAGGGCTATGAAATATTCAATCTCCACACGTATGCGGTAACGGATGAGCGCATACTCTGAAAAATAACCGGCAAGGGCTGCCGTCTTCGACCTGTATCGCCCGTCAATGGGAGATATGGCGGTAAGCAAATCTAAATCCATAAATAATACGTATTACGGCTGCAAAATTAATAATTTAAATCGATTCGCACGCACATAATCAACGGAAAAAACTGCCATTGGTGATGATTTTTTCAACACTGTAACACGTTTGCCTGCAATATGTAATCCGGAGGGAACGTTTTATTGCTGTTTTGTTCGGATTTTACGTTGTTTTTTTGTATGTTTGCAAGTGAGAACCACAGCGGCCGACCGGCGCGAAGCGCACATGCGCCTAAGGCTATTAACAATGTAAAAACAATCATTATGTTAGCAAAACAATTATCCGTATTCCTCGAAAACAAGTCCGGGCGTCTGAACGAAGTAACCGAAGTGCTCGGCAAGGCGGGCGTAAACCTATCGGCGATGAGCATTGCCGACAACTCCGACTTCGGCATACTGCGCTGCATTGTGTCTGACCCGGAAAAGGCCAAACGCGCCCTTGAAGAGGCTTATTTCACCGTAATAATCAGTGACGTTATAGGATTCACGTGTCCAAACACGAGCGGAGCCCTCGCCGTAGTACTGAAATATCTTGCCGAGCGGGGCGTGTTCATTGAATACATGTACTCGTTTGCCGCAGGCGACGTGGCTCACGTGGTAATCCGTCCGACTGACCTTGAGAGCTGCGAACAGATACTTTCAGAAAAGAAGGTTGACCTGATGGCAGCCAACGAGCTTTACCAGCTATGACGCCACGGCAACAGATTATGTCCTGACAGAATCTGCCACACCCTTCAGCTAAAGCTTTTACGATGACCAAAGGCAATGATTTTCTCCACAGTACATTGCCTTTGGCACTATTACATGGAGTTTTTCCTGCCGGCTGACGGCAAAAAACAAATCCTCATCACCTTGCACAGGTAATGAGGATTACTGTGGGCGTAGAGGGATTCGAACCCCCGACCCTCTGCTTGTAAGGCAGATGCTCTAAACCAGCTGAGCTATGCGCCCTTACTTGT
>URRR01000022.1 GCA_900550365.1 uncultured Prevotella sp.
GTCTGGCCTTTTGTCAGCCTGTACAGCCCTGAAGATGTGGTGAAATATATTTTCCCCTCTATCAGGTCTATGCTTGATATTGCCGTTTCGTCACCCTTGAATAAGTATCTTTTCGTTTTTCCGTCATTAGTGTTGATGATGTATATCCGGCCCTGGGCCGTGCCGGCGCATATGTACTGGTCAGTGTGGTTAAAGCAGGTGAACTCGTCGCCGGCTGCCATCCGTTCCAGCAGGTGCTTGCGGTTTTTCTTTGCCACTACATGCATGTTCAGCCTTTTGCTCAGCCAGTACACATATTTATTTGTCTCGCCGAGCACGTTGCGGCGCAGCCTCATGGTCGTGGCGTCGATGTTTCGGCTTGAGTCATATATCTTGTCTACGGTTACTCTGCCGTCGCTGCCTGCCCTTGCCTCAAACAGGTCCTTGTTGCGCGTCAGTATCATTACGTGCCCGTTGTCCATGCGCTGTATCTGGATTACCTGCACGTTGCGCGACAGATTTTTCAGTTCGTTGTACACGTCATGGTAAGTCTCGGTTACTTTGTTGAACATGTACAGATGATTGTCCGTGTTGCGTATCCACAGGTAGCCGTCCTTGTCCTCCACGATGTTCCTTACCTTCTGCGGCGGAACGTCTGACAGGCTGCTCGGGCGGGTGGTGTAAGTCATGAACTTTGAGCCGTCAAACGAGCACAGGCCGTGCCACGTGCCGAACCATACAAAGCCGTCCCTGTCTTTCAGTGTACTGTACACGGTGTTGCTCGGCAGGCCTTCCTCCCGTGTGTAGTGTTCTATTATCATGTCAGGCTGGGCCAGGGCTGCGGCAGGCATCGCCAGCAGCGCCACCATGAGGCGTAACAGCTTAATAATGTACGTGTTCCGTGTCGTCATCATACGGCAAAGATAGCATAAAAAAACGATTAAAAGAAAAAAATCATCTACTTTTGCGGCGTAACTTGTCTAACTTCCTTGCCTTCATTACCGGAGTGTGCAGGGCAGGTGTTGATGTGCTGATTTTCAGTTGCCAAAAGGCGTGTCACGGGCATGCTTTTTGACAACTGTGCAAATCCTTGATATTCAACCCAAAACGGTCATTAGAGCGTATTCCGGCTCTTTGGACGTTTCTCGCCTTCTGTCGCTCATCTGCCCGCGTTCTCCACCTTGACTTAGCCCGCTAAGCCAGCGGCGAAGTCCGCAGTCATCTGAACAACATAAACAGCAAAGCGTTTAAAAGTCTAATGACTGATTTGTGTTTAACGCATTGTAAAAGGTCGTCTCTTGGCTTGTAAAAGACGGCCTTTTGATCGGTGATTGACGGTCTTTTGTATTGCAAAAGACCGTCTTTTGAGTTCATCCGCAGTTCATGTGTGTAAAGTTAAGGCATAAATGTGCCTGTAAACACCCTCTTGCAATCAGGTGTTTCCTTCGTCGATAATAATTATTTGTCATACACCTGAATTGCGGATGAACCGTCATAAATGGTCTGTAAAGTATGTCGTTCAGTTTACAGATAAAAAGTTTTGATTTTATCTCTCATCTGTCACTTTTCTCCGTATCTTGCTGACAATCAGACTGTTGGCCAGTGATAGATCAGGAAAAACATCTGTCATGTGTTCACACGGATTGCAAATCAGTGTGAACAGAAAGTAACTGTGCCTTGCAGGTAGGTGACAGATAAAAAAACATCTGTCACTTCATAAACGGCTGATAATAAGCGCGTTACGAATAAAAGTGACAGATGATAGATGTTTTTCGAAAAATATGATACAGCAGTGATATATGTTATTGCTGCACGCCGAAGTCAGCCTGCTGCCTGTTGACCTCCTCCAATGTTCGGCGGCGCTCTTCTTCAGTCATGTTCTGCTGACCGCTCTGCCGGTTGTCATAGCCGGCCTGAGTCTTGTATTCGGCACGGTCAGTGTGGCATGAAGGCAGTCCGGCGGCCTTGCTCTCTATGGTCAGAGTGGCCGGGGTGGGGGCGTAAGTGCCGCCGTAAGCCGAGCTTGCGGTTATTGTTATCTTGCCGGGACGGTCGGTGGCCTGAATCAGAACGGGTGCGCTGCCCCATTCAACCTGGCGCGGATTGGCCATTATGCCGGCACCGTCGCCAATGATGCGGCCCTCGCCTTCAACGGTGAAGCGTATGTTGTCGGTGGCCAGACGCTTAACGTTGCCGTTGTCGTCGGTAACCTCGGCCACTACAACGATGAAGTCGCTGCCGTCAGCCGTAAGCTGTCTGCCCATGTCGTCGACGTAGAGGCGCAGCTTGGTGGAGCGGCGTGAGGGCATATTCTTCTCCGTTATTACCACCTTGCCGTCGCGTATGCCTTCGGCAAGCAGGCTCACGCGCTGCCAGTTACGCTGCTTGTAGCTGTATTCACGGGCCTGCCAGAAGTTCCAGAAGCCCTTGAACACAACCGGCGAGCATGGCACACCGTCGGCTGTCTTAACGACGGGCAGGGTCATGCTCTTGTCGCCTTCAAAGACGGTAAGGCGCACGCTGTCGCAGTTAGAGAACACGGTGACGTCGCTGTCAGAGAACTGGGTCATCTCGTTTGCTATGAACACCATCGGCTCGCCGTCGCTTATCTGCGAGCGGAACATCTCGAAGGCGTACTTCTTCTGACGGAAAGCATCGTATATTCCGCCGTAATACGGGTCGGGGTGATAGCCTCGCTGGTGGTCGAACGGATGCCACTGGCAGCCGCCGATGAACTGGCGCTGACCGTGGAACATCGTTCCGTAAGTGTCACAGAGCGAGAGAGCGGCCGTAAGCATGGGCTTCTCGCCCCACGCACGGGCGGCACGGTTGAGGCAGTTGTGGGCGTACCAGTCGTCTACCATCTCGCCGAACTCACGCGTGAAGACGCACTTGTCCTTGACCGTTGTGGGCTTGCCGATGTTCTCCGGCCAGTCATATACCACGTCGTAATTGTCGGCCACGCCTGCCGACTGCATGTCGGCAACGGCACCCGGACGTCCGGGATAAGGAAACTCGTCGCGTGTTATCTGGAGAGCCTTCAGCGCGAACTCCTTGGGATAGCGTGTCTCGTTGAGTATCGGTTCCCACAGCAGCACGCAGGTGTGGTTGCGGTCGCGGCGGATTATCTGCCTTGTGTTCTCATGAACAAGCTCTCCGAAGCGCGGGTCTTTGTTCCAGTACTGCCAGCCGGGCGTAGGCACGATGACGAACAGTCCCAGTTCGTCGCACGCGTCCATGAAAGACGGGTCCATGGGGTAGTGGGCGCAGCGTACTATCGTCATGCCGGCGTCCTTCAACCGCTTGGCGTCGCGCCACTGCTGACTGTTGGGCATGGCGTTGCCAACGTAGGCGAAGTCCTGATGACGGTTGCCTCCGATGAGCTGATGATAGGGCTTGCCGTTGAGCCAGAAGCCGTCCTTTCCACGAAACTCGGCCTTGCGTATGCCCATGCGAACGGTGCCGCCGTCAACAGTCGAGCCGTTTTCGCTTACTGTTATGTCTACGTCATACAGATAAGGAGTCTCGGGTGACCACAGCCGGGGCTGCTTCATCTTCATCGCCAGATAGGCTGTGGCGGTCTTGCCGGCCTTTACCTTTATTTTCTTTGTTATTGAATAGAGGCGGTTGCCGTCACGGTCTCTCACCACGGCAGTTACCACAGGCTGTGCCGTGCGGCGTGAAGTGTTGCCGACCTCTACGTTTACGAACACGTCAGCGCTCTTCTCCGATATGTTGTCGTAATGCAGAAATACGCCTCCGCCGGCCACTCTGTTTGCCTCAACGGCGTCGGTTATCGCCACGGGAGACTTGCCGATAAGCCATACGTCGCGGTACATTCCGCCGTGATAGCAGAAGTCGAGCGCCGCCTGTTTCTTTCCGGGAGGATATGTCTTGTCGTCGCTGTTGTCGGCCTTGACGGCTATCAGGCATTTGTCACCGGCCTTTACGCCCAGCTCTGTCAGGTCAACGGTTATCGGGAGATAGCCTCCGAGATGGCTTTTTACCTGCTTTCCGTTTACGTAAATGTCCTGTTTGCCCATTATCGCCTCAAAGTGTACTGTAATGTTCTTGCCCTGCATGTCGGCCGGAACGGTGAAGTGCTTGCGGTACCATACAACGCCCTGATAGTTTCGGCCGCCGCTTGCTGCTGCAGGTTCCAGTCTTGCTGTGTGCGGCGCGCACACAACAGTCCATTTTGAATCGTCAAACCCAACGGCTTCAGCGCCTTCAGCATCGCCAAGATGAAAGCGCCAGCCCTGGTTGAAGTTGTAGATTACGCGTCCACTGCCCTCCAACGGGAACAGCCCCGCTACCGAATAAGCGTCATTAACGGCTGCAACGGCCGCCAACGACATGAATAGTGATATAAGAAGAAATAATCGTTTCATTGTTTTATTTATTTTTATTGTAGTTAGAAGGAGTTAAAAGGAGTTAGAGTAGTTATAGTCATTTGCTTTGTTTATTAAAATAAAAATACATCAGATAGATTGTAATCAAATACGCCGCAGGGCTATAACTCTCTAATCTAATTTCTCAATTTATATAACATCAAGTGACAAAGCAAATGACTATAACTACTCTAACTTCCTTTAACTCCTTTTTAACTACTAAGGTAAAATTCACCTCTCAACTTCCAGCTCCACGTGTTTTATCCTCTGTCTGCGCCATGTGTAGATGCAGTGCAGATGCCCGTCAGAGGTCTGTATGATTGAAGGATAAGAATATTGGCTGATAGGAGACTCCTCAAGAGTTATCCAATGGCGCCAGTTTACACCGTCGTCAGACAGCATGACAGACAGCGGCGTGCGTACTCCCTTGCCGTTCTTTACGCCTTTGGGCACGGGCCGGTCGTTGCAGATCAGTGCGTGGCGGCCGTCCTTCAGGGTAACGGCGTCAAGTCCGCTGTTGTTGTTAGGCGTGCTGATAAGCTCTATTTTAGACCACGTCTCGCCGTTGTCAGAGCTGTATGTTATGCCGATATGCTCGTTGCGGGTACGTGCCACGGCGGCCAGACGGCCGTCTTTCAGCACCATAATGGCCGGCTGTATAATCTTGATTCCTTCGTTCATTGCGACGTAGTCAGTGCGTTTCCACGTCTTGCCCATGTCGTCAGAATACTCGAAATACAGTCTCCAGCCGCCTTCTTCAATGCTCGTCGGGGCTATGATGCGTCCTTTGTTGAATATCGGCTTGTTCTTAATCGGGCCGAGGAGGCCCTCCTGCAGCGGTTCACGACGGCTCCAAGTCTTGCCTCCGTCCTTGGAGCGTACAAGCCAACCGGTCCAGTCTGACACTTTATTTCCTATCTTGAAGTAGATAATCAGGTCGCCGCCCGGTATCTGATAAATCACCGGATTCCAGCAAGCCTTGCGCTGCCAGCCCTCCGGATTCTTGCGAACCTTCTTGTCAACGATTGGTCCTTTATCGGCTGCGACGTTCGTGCTGTCAAGTCCTGACAGTCCGGCGAGCTTTGCCTCGTCACTTCCTGTCTTGAAAACTCCGTCAGCCACGAGCTGCGGAGCCAGCCACTTGTCGCTGCCTTTTGGCTTGCGGCTCACCCAGATGCAAACATCGGGGTTGCGTTCCTTGGTTCCTCCGAAGTAAGTTGCTACGAGGTCGCCGTCCTCAGTCTCAGCGATGGTGGCCGAGTGAGCCTGCGGGAACGACGTGTTTGTATAGAGAAACTCGTCTGCAAGCACAGCCTTGTCCTGCACGGGGAGCGTTGCCGTGAAGTCATAAGAGCCCGAGCCGATGCTCTTAACCGTGCCGTCAGGCAGGCAGACGTCGGCCGTTGTGTTGGCCGGTATCTCCACATGCCAGTACAGTTTGCCGCCTTCCTTGCGCCAACGGCTGACAATCGTGCCGTATATTGACTCGTAGGAAGCCTTTATGTCGTCCATCTCATCAACTGAGAAGTCGGGCTTCATGATGATATGTTTGAAGCCGGGGCGTGCCGGGTCAGAGCTTATTCCGGCTACATCCTCGTACAACCACGACAGAAGATCGCCCAAGAGCATCACGTGGTTGCCGCTGTTCATGCGGGGATTGGCCGTGTCTCCGTTCCAGAGTTCCCATATCGTGGTGGCTCCTTTCTCTGCCATGTAGCCCCAACTGGGGTACTTCTTGTTTGTGGCAAGCAGCCATGCGATGTCTGCACGGCCCATATCCGTAAGCCCGTGCATGAGCCATTGCACGCCGATAACACCGCAAGAAATCATGCCGTTGTTGTCAGTTATGATGTTCTTGATGATGTTCTTCTCCACTTCAGACCGCACATAGTCGTCTTTAATCATGCCGAACGCCAACGGCAGTAGGTTGGCCGTAACGGTGTTGTAGCCGTAGAAGGTACTGTCAGGATAGAGCAGATGGCCCGGAACAGCACTTGTGCCACGGTTGACGGTAAGGAAATTCTTGTTGAAAGCCTCCTTTGCACGCTCAGCCTCGGCCGCAAACTCAGACGCGTCAGCGTCTTTTGACAGTATCTTGGCGAAGCGTTCCATAAGTTTGTTGAGGCGGTAATAGTAAGCCGTGGCAATGAGTTTGCCGTCAGTCTGACGCTTCGGGTCACGGCTGTGTATCATCTTTATGTCCTCAGGCGGCACACACCAGTCGCCGTACTTGTCCTTGGTTATCAGTCCGTCCTTCATGTAGTGATACTTCATGTGCCACAACCACTTCTTCACGGCAGGATAATAACGGCGCAGAGGCTCGTTGTCGCCATACTGATTGTACATCATTTCTATTGAGAAAGGCAAAGCGGCGGGCCACGTCATGTTGTCAGAGTAATAGTTCCAGTAGGCAGGGGCAACATCTGGAATACATCCGTCTTCACGCTGAGCCTCAACGATATCGCGTGCCCACTTGGCATACAGACTGTTGTTGTCGAAGAGAAAAGCTTCGCCGAAGCAGCCGCGTGTGCGGTCGCCGAGCCACGGCTGACGTTCGTCACGCTGCGGACAGTCTACCGGCATGCCCTTGTAGTTGTCGAGGATTCCCCAGAACGCGTTTTTATAAACCTTGTTAAGGATAGTGTCTGAGCTTTCAAACGTGCCGGTAAAGGTCATCTCGTCACTGACGACCTCGCCAATAAAGTCGTCTGCCGTGGCGTTTTTAAGACCTTTGATTTCGGCATAGCGGAAGCCGTGATACACGAATGTGGGGGCCCACCAGCGGCTGTTCTCCGTGCCGTCGGCCACGTATTTGTCGGTAGAGAAGGCATGGCGGAAGTTGTCGCGGTACAGACTGCCGTCATCGTTGAGCTTCTCCGCAAAAATGATGCTTACCGTGTCGCCGGCTGTAACGCCGCCGATGCGTGTCTTAAGCCAGCCGGCAATGTTCTGGCCGAGGTCTACAATGTAGCTGTCGCCATGCTTCCTGACGCTCAGAGGCTTAACTGTCTTGAGCACTTTCATGCCCGGCGACATCGAGCCACGCAGCGTTCCGGTGGGTATGGCCACACGTTCGGCCTTCATCCACGAGGCGTCATCGTAACCTGCGGATGTCCAGCCGTCGAACTCTTTGCGGGCATCATAAATCTCGCCGTCGTACTCATTGTTCGAGCGGATTGTTCCGTCAGGGTTCAGACGCCACTTGTTATTGGTCGATACTGTCTGCCTTGAACCGTCAGCATATTCTATAATAAGGTTAGCGCGCAGCTTGGGATAGCCGAAGTTGGCAATCTTGTAAGGCTTCTTGTTCTGCTGCATGGTGTAGTACCGGCCGTTACCCAGCACCACGCCGATTGCATTATCGGCGGCGAGCATTGACGTAACGTCGTAAGCATCGTACAGAACGGTCTTGCGATAGTCTGTCGGCAGGGGCGCAAGCACCCGGTCGCCGACACGCCTGCCATTGATGTATGCCTCATACATACCCAGTCCGCTGATGTACAGGGTGGCACGTTTTACGGTCTTTTCGGCCTTGAACTCGGTGCGCAGATAGCGTGAGCTGAGCTGGCTGTGTATCTCTTCCTTGTCCCAGGGCATGGCCTTGTCGAGGCCTATCCACTGTCCGCTCCAGTCAGCTTCATACAGAAGGCCTACGTTCCACATGGCCGTTTCGCTCCAGTCGCTCTCGCCCTGTGTGGTTGTTACCTTCACACGCCAGTAGCACGGGGTGTTGCTGCGCAGCTCCTTTCCGGCATATCTCACCCACTGCGACCGGTCGCTGTTTACGGTCACATCCCAAAGGTCGCCCTCAAGGCGCTCTGCCTTTTCTTCTGTTGACGATACGATAAGGCGGTAAGAGGTCTGCATGACGTCATGCTTGTCAGACTTCAGTATCCAGCCGAGCCGTGGAACGGGGGTGTCAATGCTCATGGGATTGACCATGCGCTCGGTCTTCAGCTCCGTAACGGTTACGGGGAAGGCCGTCTTATTGCCCTTTTTCCCATTTGCCGTAGCGGTTGTCAGGCACAAGGTCAATGCCAATGTAGCGGTTAATATTTTACTGATCATTCTTTTTCAGGTATTTGTTTGTCTGTTTTGCTGATGTAGTTCTTGCTTGAGTCAACGGCAATAAGCACACGGTCGCTGCCGTTCATGTAAGCCGCATCGTAGGTAAATTCAGTTACCTTGCTGTCATATTCGCCGAGGTAAGTCAGTGAGCCGTCAGACGGATTCATCCACCAAACGTTCTTCTTCGCGCCGCTTATCTTGCCGAGGTCTATGCTCATGGGCTTTCCGCTGTAGTTATATACCAGCAGGTAGTCGTTGCCGCGGGTAGCTATGACACGGTCGTAACGCTCGCAGTTCTGTCCGGCTATGATGCTCTGGTCAGCCACACGCTCGGTGAAGGGGAAGTTAAGGATAAGCCATTTAAGGTATTTCATCTGGTTGTAGCCCGGGTCTTTCATTGCCTCCCACCACGGTTTCTCTGCTCCGAACGATGCCATAAGTCCCGGACGTATGAACTGCATGACCGAGTTGTGGCCGTAAGTGTGGCCGAAAGCTCCGCCGAACACAGCCCAATAAGCGTAGCGGCGCACGTCATAGTCCTGCCAGCGCGGCTCTGAGAAGTCGTGAAGTCCTTGCGGAATGTCCTCGTAACTCGGCTCGCCGTCAATAACGGGGCGCAGCGGTTTCTTCTCAAAGCTCATGTCAACGTAGCGCCAGTTGTCCTCCTCAGTGTTGTCTTTAATGGTGTAGTCGCCGTCACCTTTGCGCTGACCGTAGCGGCGGTGTCCGCTCTGGAACATGTTGAAGTCCATCCACTCACGGTCGTTGTACCACCATGCCGACGTCGTGCGGCCTCTGGGGTGGAACGTCATGACGTGGTTCTTGTCGATTTTCTTTATCGCACGTGCCATCGCGTCCCACACCTCAGGCTTCTTGTCGCCCATTATGTCGCCGCCTATCATCCATATGATGTTCGGCTTGTCCTTGTATCTCTCGGCCAGGAATGTGCCGAGGGCGGCAGCTTTCTTTGTGTCCATGGCGTTAATCTGTGAGCCCCAGATGCAGTCCATAGCGATGTAGATGCCGTTGCGTTCAGCCACGTCAACTATGTAGTCAAGGTGCTCCCAATAGCCGTAAACACCCGGTTTTGATACCTTGCTGAAGTCAAACTCGGCATTGTTGGCAGCGTGGCCGTAGACGTTGAACGTAGGAATGGCGTTCAACACCTGTATCTGTTCAACGTTGTAGCCCGCCGTGCGTTCATAGTTGAGAAAGTATTCAACCTCGTCACGGTTAAGTCTTTCGGGCAACAGCCATGCCGTGTTGCCGAGCCAGAAGAACGGCGCGCCGTTCTCGTGCACGAGATAACGGTTGTTTTCAGACACAACGAGCCGTCCGTTGCTCCACGGCTTGTAGATTTTGCCTGCTGCGTTTGCTGCCGTAAAGGCGAGCAGCAGCGCCAAGGTAAAGATTAAGTGCTTTCTGTTCATTTTCTTAGTAGTTATGATTATTTATGTATTTTATCATCGGTTGTTCAGCTTCTGACGGCAGGCAGGCGGGGCGTTCATCATCGCCTGTTTTGCGATTGACGGCCTTCTGGCTTGCGAAAGGCCGTCTTTTACCTCCTAAAAGGCCGTCTTTTACGATGCGATTGACGGCCTTTTGCAATGCGTTGATTATCATGATGTTACGGCGACAGCGTTTTTGCGGCAGCCACGGTTGCCTGTCGGGCTGAAAAACGGCAAGCAGACAGGCTGTTAAGGCGTTGCGCCCCGTCAGCTTGCCTGCTCGTTTGCGTGGGTATTAAATAGCTTTAAGCGTTACAGTCTCGCCTTTCTTTGTCTTGACATCATATACATATGTCTTTTCGAGAGCTGGTAACGGTTCGATTGCGTCGGGCGCGTTGATTTTCTGCTTGATGTCGTCAGGCACGTCAAACAGCGGATTCTTGTTCTCGCCTTTTGCCTTCTTAAGTCCCTTGCCTTTAAGTGGCACGGCCGAACGGATGCGCAGATTGCCGCCGAGAGCAGACTTAACGACAGCCTTCTTTACCTTGTTGTTGCTCCATTCCATGTCAATCTCAAAGCCTCCGCGTGCCTTCAGACCTTTTACCGAGCCGTCTTTCCATGCGTCGGGCAGGGCAGGCAGCAGGTAGACAAAGCCGTCGTGGCTCTGCATCAGCATCTCGGCAATGCCGGCGGTGCAGCCGAAGTTGCCGTCAATCTGGAATGGCGGGTGAGCGTCAAAGAGGTTGGGGTAGGTGCCGCCTTTCTTCTTCTCGTTGCGCACAAGCGTCAGTTGGTCGCCTATCAGCTTCCATGCATGGTTGCCGTCAAGCAGTCGTGACCACAGACATACCTTCCAACCCATGCTCCATCCGGTTGATGGGTCGCCGCGGTGGATTAGTGATGTGCGTGCTGCGGCGGTCAGTTCGGGTGTGCGGAACGGCGAAATCTGGTTGCTTGGGTAGAGTCCGTAGAGGTGAGATACGTGCCGGTGGGTGTCTTTTGGATTGTCCCAGTCGTCTTTCCACTCCTGTAGCTGGCCCCAGCTTCCCGTCTGCATGGGCGGAAGTCCTGCTAATTTGGTCTTCAGACTGTCGGTAAACGCCGTCATGTCTGTTCTTCCCAAGATGGCAGTAGCGTCGATCACGTGGTTGAAGAGGTCGTAAAGCAGCTGGTTGTCCATTGTCACTCCGGCCGCCGTCGTAGCCTTGTGGCGATGCTGGTTCTCAGGTGACAGACTCGGACATATCAGCCAATAGCTCTTGCTCGGGTTCTGTACCATTATCTGATTGAAGAATCTTGCGGCGCTTGTCATTATCGGATATACGTTCTCAAGGAACTTCTTGTCGCCCGTGTAGAGGTAATGCTCCCACAGGTGCTGGCACACCCATGCGCCGCCGGTAGGCCACAGACCAGACGGAGCCTTGTCTATTGCGCCCGTAACGCGCCAAAGGTCGGTGTTGTGATGCAGTACCCAGCCGTCAGCTCCGTACATTATGCGGGCTGATTCGCGGCCCGTCTCGCTCACGTCCTTTATCAGACTGAACAGCGGACCGTTCAGTTCGCTGAGGTTTGTCACCTCGGCGGGCCAGTAGTTCATCTCAAGATTGATGTTGCAGGTGTACTTGCTGTCCCATGACGGCAGCATCTTGTCGTTCCATATGCCTTGAAGCGTAGGCGGCTGCGTGCCCGGCTGCGACGTGCAGATGAGCAGATAGCGGCCGAACTGGAAGTATGTCTCCACCAGATGCAGGTCAGTGTGGGTCTTGAATGTCTCCACACGCCTGTCGGTTGTCATGTCTGCAAAGTTATCTTTGCCTACGTCAAGCTTCACACGGTCATACTGCGACTTGTATTTTGCCACGTGCGCCTGCTTCATTGCGGGATATTCGGCGGTCAGAGCCTTGCGTAACGTCTGCTCGGACAGCAGTGTGTCGTTGCCCGAAATGTCGTTGTAATGTTTGAAGTTGGTGGCGATGGTGAGATAAATAGTGGCTTCGTCGGCTCCGTTTATCTGTAAAACGCCGTCACGGCTGCTCATGCTGCCGCCCTTGATTTTGGCCGTCGCGCGTCCGGTGAATGTCACTTTTCCCTTCAGTCCTTCGTGCCAGCCGCTTATTCCGCTGAGTACAATCTCGTCGCCCTCGCTCTTTATCGTAACGTCTTGCTGCGGAGAGGTCATCTGTGCGTTGCAGGTTATCATGCCGGGGCGGCTTGCCGTCAGGTGGATAAGTATCACATTGTCGGCCAATGAGGAGATATATTCGCGGCGATAGGTCACTCCGTCGGCCGTATATTGCGTGATTGCACGGGCCGAGTCGAGGCTCAACTCACGGTAATAGTCGGTGTACGCGCCTGTATTAGGGAAGTTTATGTACAGGTCTCCGAACGGTTGGTAGGGCATTCCGCTGTTCGTTTTGGCCTGCACATGTGCCGTTGCGAGGTCTTGGGCTTCCTTATACTTACCCTCCCAGACAAGCTG
The DNA here is from genome assembly GCA_900550365.1 of uncultured Prevotella sp. GTDB lineage: Bacteria > Bacteroidota > Bacteroidia > Bacteroidales > Bacteroidaceae > Prevotella. The sequence goes on from URRR01000022.1 coordinate 12,366, forward strand.
ACGCACCTTAGGAAGATATTCTAAGGCCTCAGGATTGGCGTTGTTGTTCGGCCGTCCGGCCCATATTGTCTCCTCGTTGAGCTGCAGCCGCTCAGCCGAAGGCGAGCCGAATATCATCGCTCCGAGGCGGCTGTTGCCTATGGGCAGGGCTTCTGTCCATGTGGAGGCCGGTCTGTCATACCAAAGGATGTGGCTGTTCTCCGCCGCGGGAGCACCTGTGGCGGTGGCTAAGGCAGTGAAAAATAGCGCTGCTGATAATATAATCTTTCTCATTTTGTCTTAGGTGTAAATCTTAAAGCATTCTCATCTTCTATCGTAACCTTGCTTTCATCGAGCTTAGAGGCGTCAAGTCCGAACGTTTCTATAAAGAACTTGTACACTGCGTTGCGCTTGTTCGAGCCGAAGTCGTGTCCCTCTTTAGGCAGATGTATGTTCTTTACGTTGTCCGTCTTGCCGTAAAAGCCGTATATTCTCTGTATGTACGGGTATTCAAGTTCTGGCGTGGTAGATGTCCAGTCGCCGCCGTCGCTGACGAGCATCATCGGCTTCGGAGCGAACATGGCTGCCAGTTCAGCGTTGCATGTGCCGCCGCCGGCGAGCTGTATCGGCATTCCGCTCTCGCACGGGCAGCCTCCGTCAAACCATGATGACACGCTTACCACCGGGCAGCAGGCCGTGTATCGGTCGTCAAGAACGCTCAGCAGAACCGACTGTGTGCCGCCTCCCGAGCCGCCGTTCACGCCGATACGGCTTGTGTCAACGTCCTTGCGCTGTATCATCCAGTCAAGTATGCGTATGCCGTTGAGCGCCTGCATCACGTGAGCTTCAGGCGTCTGGTGAGCCTTGGAGCCTACCTCATCGGCTGATTCTCCCCAGCCCCAAAGGTCATAGTCAACGCATATCGCACCCATACGGGCCAGTGTGGCGAGCCTCTGTTGCTGCACTTTGCCATAGCGTCCGTTGCTGAAATGGCCGTTCGGACATATTATAAGAGGATGCTTGCCTTTGCTTCTCGGGGCATAGATTGACCCGCAAACGGTGTGCCCGTTGGCTGTTTTCAGGCGGAAGTTCTGCACCGTATATCCGTCAAACTTGCGTATCTTGCCGTATTCCGGGGTTTCGGTAGAGCACTTTGCAAGCAGCTCGTCAATGCCGAGACGTGCCCTTACTTCCTTTTTCAGAGTGTCTTTCCTTGCCTCCCATGCGGCCTTGTCAGCATAAAGCGACGCCAGATAAGGTATCAGCTTCTGGCCGTCGGCCGGCTGTCTGCGCGGATATTCGTAAGGCTTTATCTTGTAAACGTTGCCGTTTTGCTTGACGGCCTTGAAGTCAAAGGGTGCAAGTATGTTTGTAAGCGTTTCTTCCAAAGAGTACGGGCGCACGCGGAAATCCGCGTACGCCAACTTCAGTCCGGTTGTGTCTACATTGTATTTCAACCGTATTCCGAAACGTTTTGATACGTCACCAAGCACGTCTGACAACGGTCTTGTGAACTTAGTTTCGTATGTCTGTGCACCTGCCGTGATGCCGAAGAGCAGCAGTGCTGGTAATATCAGTCGTTTCATCTTTTACCGTTTTACCTTTTTACTGTTTTATTTCTTATACGTCAGTTTGCCCAGATCGTCACGCTTGGCTGCCAGCTTGCCGTTTACGAACAGCATGAAGCCCTGGCCCTGGTGGTAGCGTTGGCCGTCCTTGTCATATAATATGGTAAGAACGTCGCCACGGTAGTTAACGTTGTCAAGGCAGAAATAGTCCCATGTGCCTGCCGGAACGAGCGGGTTTACCACGATGCTGCCGTCAGCCTGCGGGCGAAGTCCTGCCAGACCGGTGATTACGAGGTCGGCAAATGTCGAGTGATTGTAGTACCGGCTGCGCTCACGGTCGCCCATAAGCCATGCTCCGTTCTTCTCGTCGAGGTATTCGCCGATGTATGGACGGCCGCGGTGATGCTGGCTTTCAACGTAAAGTTTCATCTGTTTGAAGAACGTTGAGTCGCCCAATACAGGGTCGGGATACGTATTCAGGTAGTTGGCGAAGGCTGTAAGCGTCTGGCTTGTGGCGAACGGCCATATAGCTCCGTCCCACTCGCAGCGGCCTACGCCGTGGCTTCTGAATTCGGGATGGCGGCGTTCTGCCGTAGTAAGTCCGTAAGGAGCAGAGAAGCCTTCCTCGTCCTCAAGCTGTTTCCATGCCTCGTCATACGTCTTCGCGTCGGGCAGATTGAAGTACCAGGGAATGTAACCTATGGCCTCACGCACGGCTGCTGCCGTGTCGCCGCGCACTGTCTCGAAGAACGAGTGCTTGCCGTTCCACAGCTTGCTTTGTATCAACGCTTTCAGCGTATCAGCTTCAAGGTCATACTCTTTTGCCTTTGACGCATTGCCGGCGAGAAGGTTTAATTGTGCCAGAGCACGTGCGTTGCCGTACATATAGCTGTTGATTGTCGGACGTGCGTACTGCTTACGGCGGCCTCCGCTTATGCTTTCTTCCATTCCGTCCTGCACGTCGCCCTGCCAGTAGAGGCCGTTAGGCAGACGGTTAGTGCGCTTCCAGCGGGCATATTCCTCCTCAAGCGAAGGCCTGAGAGCGGTAACGAAGGCCGTGTCACCAAGCACCTTGTAAGCCTCATAGACAGCAGCGGGATTCCAGGAACTGAACTTGTTCATCTTCTGCATTGCCTTGCCGTTGTTGCCGTGATACCAGGTGTTGAGTATCTGGTGCAGATATGTGGTGTCGCGCAGCCAGCGGGTTTCCATTATGTGATGGCCAACGGCGCATGCTATGAGGTTATACCTGTCGGCATAAGAACGCTGTACGAGGAACTCCGTCATGCCAAGACCTACGGGAGTGCGCTTGATATGCTTGCGCAGCGACCACCAGCGGAAGTAATAAATCTCTACCATGTCCTTGTCGGGGCAGTCGAAGAGAGGAATGTTACGTGCCATCCACTCTGACGATTTACTGTTGGGGATGAAGGTAACGATGTTCTCATCCTCCATTGTATTGAAGTAATCGGCGTAGTGCTTGTAGTCGTCATATCTCAGAACTGCGGCATTAGCGTCAGCGTCAGATGACTTAGTAGTAAGGTTGGCAATGGCGAATGTTGCCATGGGGTCTTCCTCATCGGCGCGCGGCATGTCAACAAACTGGTCGGCAGGGGTCTCGATATCAGGCTTGTCAAACAGGTCTCCGGTGCGGAAAACGATGCGTGTTATGGCATCTACCGGCGTGTCAAACATACGCGCTGTGGCTCTTTTGCCGTTCACGTAGTATGTTCCGATGTGACCGTCAACAGAAAGTACGGCTTTGATGTGATATGTCTGTCCTGCCTTGTAGTCTTTCATCATTCTGCCGTAGCGTGCTCCGCCCTTGACTTTCATTGTCGCAGCAGAGTCGAGAACGATGCGTGAGCACATGTTGCCCTTGGCGTCGAGGAACTCTATGTTAAGCTGTCCGTGGTCAGTCTGGCCGGCTTTTACGTCAAACTCAACGGTGAGCTCTTTAGTTGCCGGTATGACTTTCTCCACCCGTGCGTAGTCATACGGGTCCTTGTCGCTCAATGTCAGCCATTCGCCGTCGAGCTTGACAGGCGCCCATAAGGGTGAATATATGTTCCAGTCTGTCATGTCAGCCAGCTTGCTGTACCTGCCGAAGCCGCCTGAAGCGTGCTCTGTGGCCTCAAGTTTTACGGGCACCTGGATGCACGATACCCATATGTCTTCCTTGTTGTTGCTGTAAGTTACCCACAGATTGCCGTCTTTCGGTGTGCCGTTACCCTCAAGAATACCGCGTGTGTACTGCGGTCCGAAGCTTTTGTAGTTACCCCAGTGACGCTCAGGAGTAACCTCGCCGTTGACCAGATTGAGCGTGGTGTACTCCAGACCGTCCTTGCTCAGCGATATGGCCAGCGGCCAGCGGTATTCAGCAGGGTTATATACTGTGGCGTAAGTGCCGTCAGAAAGGCGCTGCCCCCATATCTTTGCGTTAGAGTTTACGAAGCCGTGCGCGCGTTTTCCGGGATAGCGCCAGGTGTTTCCGCCGTCACTGCTTATGCTGGTAACGGCATGCTTCCACAGAGCCACCTTGCGTCCGTCGGGCAGGGTATAGCCGCTGAAAGCCTTGTAAGGAGTCTTGAGCGGCAGTATGTCGTCGTTGCGGTCAGCCTCCTCAACCCACTGCATACGCATCATAGGGTCGGCTATCATCTCGTCACAGGCTTTCACGAAGGCCTTGTCTTTTGACCTTTTATAATAAGGGAAGTCAGTGTTCTTCTCGTTGAAGTCATGGTTGTAATAAATGAAGTAGATAGGTCCGAACGTGCCGTCGGCCTTTATCTCGCGTACCACGCGGCCTATGCCGTTGCCGTCGTTGGGGTGGTCTTTAGGCGTAAGGGCCACGTTATAGTTACCCGTAGCCAGGAGTTTGTCGTTCTTTGACACGTAGAAGCCTACGCGCTGGTGCATCACGGCCTTAAGGTCTTTGGCCACAATGCCGGGCAGACTTTCTTTCGTGAAACCGTCGGGCACGTCATATTCGGGGAAGAGCACTACCGGCTCAGTCCATGTGTAGCCGTCTTCAGAAGTCTGAAGCATGGTACGTCCCGGTGCCTGGTGCTCGCTGCGCGGGTTGGTAAGATAATGCATGTAGAACTTTCCGTGCCAGTATGCCATCATGGGCTGGTGGTTATAGAGCCACCCTAACTTGGCGCGCATGGTCTGTATGCTGTGCACGCCTACCACGGGCGACAGTCCGCCGTCGTGGCGGGCGGGCGTTGCCACTACGCTGCCGGTATAGTGTACGGCGTCACGGTTTTGCTTTATCAGGTTCTGTACGGTCTCCTCGTCAGCCATGAACACGGTGCCGTGCTTGTGGCCTACGGGGAAGTTGACCGAGCCGGTACGGTCCTGGAAGGTCTTGAAGTCCTTTGTCCTTGCAGCTCCGTATATTCCGCGGCGGTAAGAGTCATAATAGATGTAGTACCAGCCTTCGGCCTGTGCCGTCGAGGGTCCTTCAGTGAAGCTCTCCGTGAACGGCTCTGACGGCTTGCTCCACGGGCCGTAAGGTGATGCGGCAAAGGCTACTTTAAGGTTGCGCTGCTTGCGTGAGTTGTCCTTAAGCACCATTACGTAGTCCTTGTCTCCACGCTTCAGTATGGTTGCGTCAATGCAGCTGAAGTCAGGGTCGATAAGAAGTCTGGCCTTGCTGAACTTCTTGAAGTCCTTTGTTGTTACGTAGTAGAGGCGGTGGTTGTTGTAATGGTCCTCCTCATAGTCGGGAAACTTGCCCGGCACGCATGAGGCCCAGGTTATCATGTATTGTTTTTTCACGTCGTCGTAGAACAGCTCCGGCGCCCAGACGTTTACCGTCGTGGTGTCTGTCATTACTTCGATGAAGCGCTCGTCACTCCAGTGGATAAGGTCTTTTGACGATGCGTAGCCGAAGCCGCGGTCGCCCTTCCAGCTTGAAGTCCATACAAGGTGGAACGTGCCGTCAGGTCCTTTTACTATCGATGGGTCACGCATCACTTTCTGCACGCCTACCTCGGGGCGCAGGAATGTGCCCGGAATGGTGTCCCACTGCAGGCCGTCGTAACTGTAGATGAAGCGCAAACCCTCGTTGGCAGGCTCGCGGAAGGATGTTGAAACGTAAACGTCTTTTGCCGGCAAGGATGTCGGCATAAGCGTTGCCATTACCGCAATGGCGGACAGGAAAAGTTTTTTCATATCAGGTTTTGTTTATCTTAATGACGATTCGGTTAGTCGTTTGTAATCATCTTACACTTTCAATGAACGTCGGTTAGTAGTGATGTAAGGTATGCGTATGCAAATATAAGTTTTTTTTCTTGTTTGGATGAAGTTTTTCATAAACAATCTTTCACGCCGGCCCCGACTTTTTTGTGCTTTGAAAATAACTTCTTGGCTAATTGCTTTTTGTCTTGAATTTTTGCTACTTTATTGACATTGTGTTATTTTGAAAATGTACGTCTGGAGATGCGTTACAGATGTCCGGCGGCCGGTCGTTGCGTGTATGGCAAGGCTGTATGTAGCCTTCATGATGACATTTAGACATCATTTTTGTCCCGAAATGCCGTCCGGAGGTATGCCGGAGGCCGTTTACAGCATTGCCGTTGACGGCCTCCGGTGCAGCCGTTTGCGGCCTTTTGCAGGCCCAAAGACCGTCTTTTGCGCGTCATCACGCCATGAATTATTGCTCATGTCATGTCTGATGGTGCGTAAAATCATGATTGTCAGCGTGTTGTCTTTGCACACTTTTCCTTGCGATATTTCTGCCTTAGTGTTGATATTTTACGAATATTGAATTCTGAGAGGCTTAAGGAAAATCAATATGTAACGTTTATTGCCTGTTTCGTTTCTTTATGTCTTGTCTGCCGGTAAGTATGTGTTGCATGTTTGCCGAGGGCTGAAAGATTTGACGGAAAACGCGGGTGGTGCACTGAACGACAGGAGGTCTGCGCACGTTTTAATATTGCAATTCAAATATCTTTTACTGAAACTTTATGTCGTAAATGGTTAAAATATTATGATAAAATGAAAATTGTTTGGCTAAAAGTATTTGCAATTTGATAAAAGTTTTATACCTTTGCCTCCGCTTTACTAATCAAAACAGTAATTATAGTAATAAAAACAGATAATAAAATGAGCAAACTAATCAGACCGATAGATTATAAGTCACCGCTCGACATGAGGCAGACCGAGCAGGGTATAAAGCTGATAAAAGAGTTCTTCCAGCAGAATCTGGCTACGGAACTTCGTCTGCGGCGTGTCACCGCACCGCTGTTTGTGCTGAAAGGGCTCGGTATCAATGACGACCTTAACGGAGTAGAGCGGCCCGTGACGTTCCCGATAAAAGACCTTGGCGATGCCAAGGCAGAGGTGGTTCATTCGCTCGCAAAATGGAAACGCCTTACTCTGGCTGAGTATTCCATTGAACCGGGCTACGGAGTTTATGCCGACATGAACGCCATACGTGCCGACGAGGAGCTTGACAACCTGCATTCATTGTACGTGGACCAGTGGGACTGGGAGGCGGTTGTCACCCGCGAGCAACGCAACCTTGACTTCCTGAAAAGCATCGTGCGCCGTATCTACGCCGCGATAAGGCGCACTGAGTATCTCGTATGTGAACGTTATTCGGCGCTGAAGCCGTTCCTGCCCGAGGATATTCACTTTATTCACAGTGAGGATTTGCTCGAGATGTATCCAGACAAGGACGTGAAGGAGCGTGAGAACCTGATTTGCAAGAAGTACGGGGCTGTGTTTATTATCGGCATCGGCGGCCGGTTGGCCGACGGCAAGCCGCATGACGGCCGTGCGCCTGACTATGACGACTGGACAACGGACACGGGCAACGGGCATAAAGGCCTCAATGGCGACATCCTGATATGGTATCCTACGCTCGACCGGGCCGTAGAGCTGTCGTCAATGGGTATCCGCGTTGACAAGGAGTCGTTGTTGCGTCAGCTCGAGATAACCGGTCAGCTGGCACGCAAGGAGCTGTATTTCCATAAGAAGCTGCTTGCAGGTGAGCTGCCGCTGAGCATCGGCGGCGGCATCGGTCAGAGCCGTCTGTGCCTCGTATTGCTGCATAAGGCACACTTGGGCGAAATCCAGGCCAGCATATGGCCTGACGAAATGGTGCGCGAATGCATGGAACTTGGCATGACAATTATTTAATTCATAATTCACAATTCACTTCTTTCAATTCATAATTCACAATTCATAATTCATAATTGGGCAAATAAACAATGTTTGTATTGTAAACATCCACTCAATTATGAATTATGAATTGTGAATTATGAATTGAAAGAAGTGTATTATGAATTAAAAAGAAGTGATTTAGTTAAGTTCCAGATTAAGCATTTCACTTAGTTTCTCAAATGCTTTATTGTCACGTTTCAGCTCGTCAAAACGTTCTTTGTTTGTGAGGATACGTTTTACTTCCTCTGGTTTTGCGAGCCTTATGTTCAGCGTGATGGCACTGTTTTTCAAGGCGATAGCAAGCGTGTTGCGTATTCTTCCTTTGATTTTCGTTATGTCGTCAAGCAGTATCTGGTTGTCTACCACAACCTCGATATCCGGGAAACTGGTTATGGCCGGTGTCATGTTCTTCATTCTCGTTGCGATACCCGTCATTGCCTGAGGCATGCGGTTACACATTGATATCCACTGGGTGAGCAGTTGTTCTTCGGTAAACTCGTTTCTGTCGCCCGTGTCATGGTCGGCAGTTACGGTCTCGATGAATTGCTGTGGCTCTTCGCTGCGTCGTCTCAGGTTGTCGAAAGTCTTGCCTATTTTTCCGAGTTTCAGTCCTTTCAGAGTGCCTGGCACGGGTGAGCCAGTGGTTGTCGCGCTTGCTGTTGCGGTTCCGGCAGCCGTAGGTTGCGGTTCCGTCTGTGCTGTCTTTTGTGTATAAGTACTGCCTTCGCGTGACGATGTAGCCGTGCGTCGTCGTACCGGAGGCTCAGCCTTGGCCACCTGCATAGCCTCTGCCGGCTGAGCGCTCATAAGTCTTTTGAACAGGGATTTCAGTCTCTTGGGGCCACGCCCCGCACCGGCGCTGTCGTCATCAGGCTGGGTTATCTGCGAAATCTCTATCAGCGTGAGTTCTACCAGTAGTCTCTTGTTGCCGCTCTGTCGGTAGTTGATGTCGCAGTCGTTCATTATCTTCAGTGCCTTATACAAGAAAGCGGCGGGGCATCTCTTAGCCTGTTCCTTATATTTCTCGGCCTGCCGTGCTCCCGTCTGCAGCAGCGGCAGAGTCTGTTTGTCCTTAGCCATGAGCACGTTCCTTACGTGTACGGCCAGTCCGCTTATCAGATTGGCGCCGTCAAAGCCCTTGTTTATTATGCTGTCGAGCATCACCATTACGTCAGCCGTCTTGTTTTCAAGGCACAGGTCGATGATTCTGAAGTAATTGTCGGTGTCAAGTACGTTGAGGTCTTCAATGACTTTGCTGTACGTTATGTTGCCTTGGCAGAAGCTGGCGGCCTGGTCAAACACGGAGAGAGCATCCCTCATGCCGCCGTCGGCCTTCTCGGCTATCACGTTGAGAGCCTCCTCCTCATACGTTATTCCTTCCTTCTCGGCCACCATCTTGAGTTGTCCCACGATGCCTTGGACGGTCATTCGCTCAAAATCATATATCTGGCAGCGCGATATTATGGTAGGAAGTATCTTGTGTTTCTCGGTCGTCGCGAGTATGAATATCACGTGGGCGGGCGGTTCCTCGAGTGTTTTGAGGAAGGCGTTGAACGCTGCCGTTGACAGCATGTGTACCTCGTCGATGATGAACACCTTGTATTTGCCGACCTGGGGCGGTATGCGTGTCTGCTCCATCAGCGCCTTGATGTTCTCAACTGAGTTGTTGCTTGCCGCGTCAAGTTCGTATATGTTGTACGAGCGTTGTTCGTTGAAGGCCTTGCAACTCTCACATTCGTTGCAGGCTTCGCCCTCGTTTGTGGGGTTAAGACAGTTTATTGCTTTAGCGAAAATGCGGGCACATGTAGTCTTGCCCACGCCTCTCGGCCCGCAGAAGAGGTAGGCATGAGCCAGCTTTCCGCTCTTGACGGCGTTCTTAAGCGTTGTGGTCAGGGCACTCTGTCCTACCACGGCGTCGAACGTCATGGGCCTGTATTTTCGTGCGGAAACTATGTATTCGGTCATATATTTTTGCGGTTATTGGGTTTAAAGGTTATCAGGTTTTGAGAGTTTAGCGGTTTGAGGGGTATCCGGTTTTACGGTTTTAGGTTGTATGAGGTTCTGGTTTTAGGGATTGAAGGTCTGAGATTATTCAAGAAAACCTGCAAACCTTAAAACTCGATGACCTTAAAACCGGACACAACACTAAAACCTTGTGAGTTGCAGTGTGGCGTAGTCTGAGCGCAACATGAGTTTGTCGCCGTCGGCAGAGACGACCTCAAACTCAGTGGTCGCGGCATTCATGCCGAACGGGAGCATGTCTTCCGGTGTGGCGTCTACGCCTCCGTCGCTCGTGTTCGCACGCCGTTTGAAGTCTTTCATAACCACTTTCGAGCGGCCGTCCTTGTATTCAAAGCGGCCGATAAACGAGCCATAGCCGCCCGGACCCTGTTTCTCGGCCACCTCTACCACCATGCGTGTGATGCCGTAATATATTCTCTCACACTCATGCATCTGGCCGTCAGCCCTTGTCTCGAAGCGTTCCAGGCGCCAGTATCCCTCGATGTCCTCGTCGATAGGGTCTTTCCAGTCACATCCGCAGCACATTGCGCATGCCAAAAAGGCCGTCAAGGCCATTCTAATTATCTTGCCCATAGTAATCCTGTTTTTCTTATTGTCAGCATGCCTCCGGTGCTGTTGCCGAGGTAGTCGCCGCTGTCAACGCCGCAGCTTACCGTGAATTGCCAGCCCTTCAGGCGTTTGGGGCTGTATGTGGTCTCAAACAGCATGCTGTTCTGATGCCTTATATCGTCAAGGGGTGCGTCATATGTGCCCCAGTGGCGGGCGAACGACAGCAGCATGCGGTAAGTCCACTCGTCTGACGGGTCGCCGCTTATGCCGACGTGGTTAACCTTCACACGGTTGCTGCGGAATGTCAGTGAGCCGTCATCATTATACACTGGACCCGTAACGAAGGGTATGCCCATGTTCTGTCCCCAGTGCGTCCAGGGGTAGTCGCCGTGGTTATAGTAATTGTCACGGCCGCTCATCTGCAGGTCGGTGAACGAGCCGCCAACGCCGTCGTAGAGTACAGGTCCGGTCTGGTCAGTAGTGTTCAGCCCTTCCCACAGTACCTTCGAGACGAACCGGTTCTCAGGAAGCGTAACCTCAACGCCTATCTGTCCGTCTTTCCAGCGGCCATACTGCCACGTCATCTGCGAGTGGTCGTCAAAGAAATGCTCGTAATACAGGCGTGCCTTCCACGTCTTAGCCTCATAGTTCAGCGCGAAGTTCCAGCTGCCCGTATGGTTGCCCTCTATGTTCTCTATGGTGCTTTTCTGCTTCGGAATTATCGCTTTGAGGAAGTCAGAGACGCCTTCAGGCATGTCTGCGACAAACGTCAGCGAGCCGTCAGCCTCCTTAGTCCACTTGCTTCCGCCGAACTGAGCCGTCTCAATCATGCCTATCTCCATTGTCAGTGGAAACACATCAGCGTTGCCCACCTTAAACATGAGCGACTTGGTATGGTAAATATCGTTCTTGGAGAACGTGCGGCCGGCCGATACAAAGTCACCGCGCCACGCCCCGTCGGTCAGCACTCCGTAGCCGAAATGTCCTTTCAGGGCAAACCAGCCCTTGGTAAACGGCACGTTCCAGTAGTCTTTTATCTCGAGCCTTACCTGCGGAATAGGTCGGGCGTTAGGCCCTTCAACCATCATGCCGCCAGACAGCCGCATGTCTTTATCCAGCGGAAAGGCGTCGCGCTCCTTGCTGCCTACGCTCAGGGTGATAGCCTTCCACGTAATGTCGGCATACGCCTGCTGCACCACGAAGGGCGCCTGATGGTCAACGGCGCCGGCAAGGTCGAGTCCGGCCTGCAGGCTCCAGCCCTTTCTCATGCGCTTGTCATACCTTACGCCGGCGCGCAGATAACCGCTGTTAGGCCGCTCTGACGACAGACCGTAGCGGTTAGCCGTAAACCAAAGCGGGGCATACTTGCCTGAAGATACGTTGCCTGACAGCTCCACGCCGTAACGTAACGAGTCGCTCTGGGCCACGGCCTGACCGGCACACAGCGGCAGCAAGGCCGCCAATAAGCACTTGATTATTTTCATCTGAACAGATTGTAGATAGATGTTACGCGGCAGCATAAAGCCGCATACAGTCATTATTAAGCGATGACAAAATTACAATAAATTTCCCGTATGGTAAAATAAATGCCGGAGAAAGTGCACAATCGGCATCTGCCATACATGCACATGCTGTGTGAATGGCGTGAAAACAGTAACTTTTCAGCCCGTTCTGGTTAATCTGTCTGCTTTTATCGCTTTGCTAAGTGATAATCAGGAACAAAACAGCAGGCCGTTGCTTACAATCTGAAAGGCCGTCTTTTAGCTCGCGTTTTGCCGTCTTTTACAAGCCAAAAGACGGTCTTTTGCAAGCCCGTTTGCCGCCTTTTACACAGCGTATGGAAGTAAGCAGCAACAGCATAGCCTGACTGACAAACCGTAAAATGTGTTCTTTTAACCGTAAAAAATATATCAGCCGTATATGATAATATGTGTATCTTTGCGCCATGAAACAACATATTACAGACATGACAAATAACGGAGACAACGGCAGACCTTACATAATCTGCCACATGATGTCGTCGGTTGACGGACGTATAGACTGCGACATGACCGAGAAACTCGGTGACACCGACGCTTATTACGAGGCTCTTGACCAGCTTGAATGTGACGCTAACCTGTCAGGACGTGTCACCATGCAGATGCACATGGCGCTGCCCGGCACGTTTAAGGCATCAGACGCTGAGCCGACAGGCCGTGAGACGTGGCACAAGGCTGCCGCTGACGGCAAGTATGAGATAGCCATTGACACTCACGGCACACTGCTCTGGCCTGACAATGCGGCCGAAGACAATCTGCTGGTGATAACTGACGAGGCCTGTCCGCGTGAGTATCACGAACGCCTGACGCGGCAAGGCATATCCTGGATAGCCTGTGGAAAGCACGGCATTGACCTCTCACGCGCCATGCAGATACTGCGCTCTGAGTTCGGAGTGAGGCGGCTCGCCGTGGTTGGCGGCGGTCATATCAACGCCGCTTTCCTTACCGCCGGACTGCTGGACGAGGTCAGCCTTATGATAGGCGCAGGCATTGACGGGCGCAAAGGCATGACCGCCGTGTTCGACGGGATAGAGAACATGGATTATCCAACGACTATCCTGAAGCTAAGTGACGTTAAAAAGGTGGGTGAGAACAGTGTTTTAATCAGATATCTGATGAATTGAGACAGTGCCACAACATAACAGACTCGTGCTTGTTCCATGATTTTCATTCATCCGTATTTTCTTGCTTTGATAAGTATTATACGTGTATAATCGCCCTGTTTTGCAAAGATTGATGCGGTACAAATATATAAAAATATATTCAACGTTATGTTTTCTGTGAATTATTTACTAATTTAGCGCCCGCTAAATATCATTTTGTATATATGAAAAGGATAATTGCTGACATCTTTGTATTCATGGTTCTTGTCGTGTCTGCTTGTGGGGCATCGGCACAGACAACCGGTTACGGCAAGTACAGGGGAGTGTGGGCCAATGCGTCGAGTGAGGTTTTGATAACCGACTCGCTGATGATGTATTTCACGAAAGACATTTCTACCGGCAACGGATACGCCTCGCTCAATGTTCCGACACGCGACATAGCGGTGGGCGTAACGTTCACCAAGGACTCTGTTTTGTATGATGACGCCCGCGAATACAGCCTGACATTGGCGGCGGACGGCAGTCTTGTCGTCAACGGTGACAGCCTGAAAAAGGTTGAGAACGTAGACATCGTAAAGCCTTACGATATGCCTTACGCCATGAACCGCGAACAGATAGGCCGTTGCTTGCAAGAGTGGCAATTAGGAACGTTTGTATATAACGGTGACGATTATGTTCATGCAATGGTCGGAACAAACCGCAACTCGTTTATGTTTGCGGTAAACGGGAATATGGTTTATCTACGTGCAGCCGCTCTGCTGCAGTGTAACGACGGCTCACTGTTCATTCAGAACATACGGATGATGAAAAATAATAACACTGGAGAATTCTCAAACGTGCATGTGGACGACAACTTCGCTTTTCTGACAAACCTGCCGGAGATAGACCGTTCAAAGTTCAGTCCTGACCATTGTGTCTTCGCTGATAATGCACAAATATATTGGTCGTACATTAGTAACACGTCAGACGAGATTAAATTGAATGGATGTGGCGAGACATATACTTATAAACGGCTGGCTAAAGATGACCCGATGATTATGGAATGGATAAAATATGAAAAATAAATAGACTAAGAAGCGAAACGTGAAGAGTGAAAAGTGAAAAATCCAAATGCTTTACTATTCACATGGATTTTTCACTTTTCACTCTTAGTTTTTCACTCTATATCACATGGATTTTTCACTTTTCACTCTTAGTTTTTCACTCTATATCACTTGGATTTTTCACTTTTCACTTTTCACTCTTCACTTAAATTATTTCCTTTCCGCCAAGGAACACTCTCTTTATTATGGGCGATGTGTAGGCGTACGGGATGAAGTCGATTGACGGTATGGGCTCGGTGATGAAGAAGTTGGCCACCTTGCCCGTTGCTATTGAGCCGTATTCATTGCTCAGCCCCATGGCGCAGGCGGCGTTTATCGTGGCGGCGTTTATTGCTTCGGCAGGCAAGAGGCGCAGCTTTATGCAAGCTAACGACACGATAAACTTCATGTCGCCCGACGGCGTTGAACCTGGATTGTAGTCGCTCGCGACGGCAACTCCAAGTCCGGCATCAATCATCTTGCGCGCCGGAGCGTAAGGCATGTTGAGGAAGAACGACGTGCCCGGCAGTACGGTGGGCATCGTCTCGCTCTCGCGGAGGACGTCAATCTCGCTCTCAGGCATGTTCTCAAGATGGTCAACTGACAGCGCACCGTGCCTCACTCCGACAGGAAGTCCGCCCGTGGCGGCCAGCTCGTCAACGTGTATTTTCGGCCTCATGCCCCATTTTTCGGCCGCATCGAGTATGCGGTCAGTGTCTTCCGGCGTGAAGAAACCTTCATCACAGAACACGTCAACGAAGTCTGCCAGACGCTCACGGCCTACCTCCGGCAGCATCTCTTTTATTATAAGGTCAACGTATTCGGCACGGCTGTAACCGCGGCCGACGGCATGAGCGCCGAGAAAAGTTGACACAACGCGCATCGGCACGCTCTCCTTTATCCTGCGGACAACGCGTAACATCTTCAGCTCGTCAGCCGTGTTGAGGCCGTATCCGCTCTTAATCTCGATGCAGCCCGTGCCCTTCCGCATCACTTCTTCTGCCCGGCGCATGGCCTGTCGGTAGAGTTCGTCCTCGCTGAGAGTGTGCAGCAGGTCGGCCGAATTAAGTATTCCGCCGCCCCGCCGGGCTATCTCGGCATAGCTCAAGCCCATTATCTTGTCGACAAACTCGCCCTCACGGCTGCCTGCGTAGACAAGATGCGTGTGCGGGTCGCACCATGCCGGCAGCACCGTTCCGCTTTTAGCGTCAACAGTCTGGTCTGCAGCGATGCCCTCAGACGGTATTTCTGCCATTGCTCCGAATGCCTTGAAACGCCCGTCCTCGACTAAAAGCCAAGCGTCGCTGATGCTGTCGAGACGGGCCATCTCAGTCCCCTGAAGGCGCAGTTTTCCGGTATTATCAATGCCGGCAAGTGTCTTTATGTTACTTACAAGCAGGCGCATGGGTCTCAATGAAGTCTATTGAACGTTTAATGTAGGGATACATCACTTCGTCGTTCACGATGAACGGCACGGTTTCGCGGTAAGCCTTGAATATGCTGTGAATGGTCGGTGACGACTTCAAAGGCCGGCGGAACTCAAGCGCCTGGGCTGCGTTGAACAGCTCGATGGCGAGCACACGCTCGGTGTTAAGCACTACCTTGTAGAGCTTCAGGGCAGCATTTGCGCCCATGCTCACGTGGTCTTCCTGTCCCTGACTTGACGGAATGCTGTCAACTGACGACGGAGTACACAGGCTTTTGTTAAGACTTACTATCGAAGCCGCCGTGTACTGTGTTATCATGAAGCCGCTGTTGACGCCCGGATTTGCAACAAGGAAGCTGGGAAGGCCGCGCGTTCCTGACACAAGTTTGTATATCCTGCGCTCTGATATGTTGGCAAGCTCACTTACGGCAATGGCGAGAAAGTCCATCGGCAGGGCTATCGGCTCGCCGTGGAAGTTGCCGGCTGAGATTATCAGGTCGTCATCGGGGCATACGGTGGGGTTGTCCGTGGCTGAGTTTATTTCCGTGTCAATCACCGAACTGACGTATGCCAGCGTGTCTTTCATCGCTCCATGCACCTGAGGAACGCAGCGGAACGAGTACGGATCCTGCACGTACGACTTCGGTTTCTCTACAATCTCGCTGCCCTCAAGCAGCTCACGCATGCGCCGGGCCGTCTCAATCTGTCCCTTGTGGGGGCGGACCTGATGCACTGCGTCGGTGAACGGCTCAACAAGTCCGCAGTAAGCGTCGAGTGACATGGCTGCGATGACGTCGGCCCAGTCGCTCAACCGCCGGCTGTTAAGTATCGCCCAGACGGCAAATGCACTCATGTTCTGCGTGCCGTTAAGCAGCGCAAGTCCTTCTTTTGACGCAAGCTGAATAGGCTTCCAGCCGTTTTTGCGCAGTACATCGGCGCCAGACATGACCTTGCCTCGGTATTCAGCTTCGCCTAAACCGACAAGAGGCAGGCACAGATGAGCCAGCGGAACGAGGTCGCCTGATGCTCCGAGCGAGCCCTGCATGTAAACAACGGGGTAAACATCGTTGTTGAAAAAGTCAATGAGACGCTCCACAGTGTCGAGCTTACAGCCGGAATAGCCGTAGCTGAGCGACTGTATCTTGAGCAGCATCATTATCTTTACTATCTCGTTAGGAACGCGTTCGCCTGTGCCGCAGGCGTGAGACATCATCAGGTTTATCTGCAACTGGGCGAGGTGGTCCTTACCTATCGACACGTTGCAGAGCGAGCCGAAGCCTGTGGTTACTCCGTAGATAGGCGTCTTTGTCTCGGCTATCTTCTTGTCAAGGTACTCCCGGCAACGCACAATACGCTGTTTCGCGTCGTCGCTCAGTTCAATTTTGTATCCGTTCTTTATTATCTCTCCGATGCGCTCAATCGTCAGGTGCTCGGCCGAAATCTTATGTATCATAATTTTATTACGGTTTGAAGGGTTAATGGTTTGAGGGTTTTACGGTTATATGTTTTTGTGGTTATGGGTCTGAGGGGTTACTGTTCTTCAGGCTAACATTCAAGCCTTGAAAACCGTCAAACCGCATAACCACAAAACCTTAGAACCTTAAACCGTCGATAATCTCGTCGTCCACAATGTTTGGCATTGTCACTTTAAGGCCCGGGGTGCGCTCCATTTCACGCACGATGCTGTGCCTTGAGCCTTCGTTACGTGCCCAGCTGCGGCGCACTATGCCGTTGTTGACATCCCAGAAGAGCATCTCACGTATGTGGCGTGAGCTGTCTTCACCACCATCGATTACCATTCCGAAGCCGCCGTTGATGACCTCACCCCAGCCGACTCCGCCTCCATTGTGGAGCGAAACCCATGTCGCGCCGCGGAAAGAGTCGCCGATTACGTTCTGCACAGCCATGTCGGCGCAGAACTGTGAGCCGTCATATATGTTGCTGGTCTCACGGAACGGCGAGTCGGTTCCTGACACATCGTGATGGTCTCGGCCGAGAACTATGGGGCGGCTTATCTCTCCTTTCCTGATAGCTTCATTGAAAGCGAGGGCTATCTTGGTGCGTCCCTCAGCGTCAGCGTAAAGTATCCTGGCCTGCGAACCTACCACGAGGTGGTTACGTCCGGCCTCTTTTATCCAGTGGATGTTGTCGTCCATCTGGCCTTGTATCTCCTCGGGAGCGGTCTTTCGGATGTTCTCCAGCACCTCGGCTGCTATGCGGTCAGTTGTCTCGAGGTCCTTCGGGTCACCCGAAGTGCATACCCAACGGAACGGGCCGAAGCCGTAATCGAAGAACATCGGGCCCATGATGTCCTGTACGTATGACGGATAACGGAACCTGCCGTCAGGCAAAGTGATGTCTGCTCCGGCACGTTTTGACTGCAAGAGGAATGCGTTTCCGTAATCGAAAAAGTACATTCCACGCTCCGTCAGCTTGTTGATGGCTGCCACCTGGCGGCGCAATGAAGCCTGAACACGGTTGCGGAACTCGTCCGGGTCGTCTGCCATCATCTTCTTAGATTCCTCTAACGTCATACCGACAGGATAATAACCGCCGGCCCAGGGGTTGTGAAGTGATGTCTGGTCGCTGCCCAAATCTACCTTGATACCCTCGTCAGCGAGGCGCTCCCACAGGTCAACAATGTTGCCGACGTAAGCCATTGACACCGTCTTACGTTCCTCGACGGCCTTGCGCACGGCAGGAATAAGTTCGTCAAGATTGTCGTGAAGCTCGTCAACCCAGCCCTGGTCGTAACGCTTACGGGCTGCAAGCGGATTGATTTCGGCCACCACGCTCACCACGCCGGCTATGTTCCCGGCCTTTGGCTGAGCGCCTGACATGCCGCCGAGGCCTGACGATACGAACAGCATGCCGTGTATGTCGGTGCGCTTCGGGTCTTTCTTCATCTGCATGCGGGCTGCATTCATCACGGTAATCGTTGTTCCGTGGACTATGCCCTGCGGACCGATGTACATGTAAGAGCCGGCCGTCATCTGTCCGTACTGGCTCACTCCGAGGGCATTCATGCGCTCCCAGTCGTCGGGCTTTGAGTAGTTCGGGATTACCATACCGTTGGTAACGACCACTCTCGGGGCGTTCTTGTGCGACGGGAAGAGGCCGAGCGGATGACCTGAATACATCACAAGAGTCTGCTCATCGGTCATTTCGCTGAGATATTTCATTGTCAGACGGTATTGCGCCCAGTTCTGGAAGATAGCGCCGTTGCCGCCATATATAATGAGCTCGTGGGGATGCTGAGCTACGGCAGGGTTCAGATTGTTCTGTATCATCAGCATTATCGCCGCGGCCTGGAGCGACTTATGAGGGTACTCGTCAATCGGACGGGCATACATCTCGTATCTTGGGCGGAAGCGGTACATGTAGATACGTCCGTACTTCTCAAGCTCTTCGGCAAACTCCGGAGCAAGAGTAGCGTGGAATTTCTTAGGGAAATACCTCAGCGCATTGCGCAGAGCAAGCTTCTTCTCGTCCTTGGTAAGTATGTCCTTGCGCTTCGGCGCATGGTTTATCTCGGTGTCATAAGGCATCGGTTCGGGCAGAACGTCGGGTATTCCGGCGCGTATCTCTGCTGCAAACTGCTCTTTTGTCATTGTCATATGTTTTTATTTTATCTTGTTTTCTACTATTGTCAAAACTTCCTTCTCGGCCTTGTCAGCCTCCTTCATCAGGCTTTCGGCCTCGGCAATGAGAGCTTCAGCCGCTGTCTTGTCGGTCAGAGATGCGGCGTTAATCTTAACGTTAAGCCCCGCGCCAAGCACTGCCGCACGGGCAGCGAGCGCTCCTACGCCGGCATCAGAGACGCTGGCCGGATTACCGGTCTCGGCCATTGCCTTGCAGATTTCAAACGCCTTGAAGGATGTTTTCATCGTCTCGAGAGGCACCTGGGCTGCAAACAGTGTGGCGCTTTGTATTGCTTCTGAGCGCAGACGCTTGTCTTCGTCGGTGTTCTTGGGCATGCCGAAGGCCGCCATAATGCGGTTGAAGGCCTCTGTGTCCTCGTCAACGAGATGCAGAAGTTCGGCTTCCAGCTCAACACCTTTGTCCGCCCAGCGGCTGAACTCCTCCCAACGCTCGTCCCAGCCGGGCTTGTGAGCCGACAGATTGGCCACCATTGTGCCAAGCGCAGCACCAAGGGCGCCCATGTATGCGGCCACCGAACCGCCGCCGGGAGCAGGTGACTCGCGCAGTGTCTCGTCAGCAAATCCCTTTACGGTGAGTGCCGTCAGCTTGTCTGTACCGGCCTTGTCGGCGTCGAGGAGGTATTCTATCACTTTGTCTTTCGGCTCAAACGGACGGAGGTCTGACAGCCCCATTGACTTTATCGCAATGTTGAGAATGTCCTCTTTAGGTATTCCCGTAGAGCGGTGCTGCTTGCGTAGGAAATGCTTTCCGGCGTCAATCAGCGCACGCTCAGGCACCAGTCCGACTATCTCCGTGCCCGTAACGCGCACTCCGCGGGCCTCCGCACAGCGGCATACCTCATCAAAAGCGGCATGCAGCGGGGTAGCGTTGATGTCGGTGATGTTCATCGAAACCTGCGCTATGCCGTACTCCTTGATATACCAGCCTATGGCCTTTGTGCCCTTGAGCGTGCCCGGACGCATCACGGGTTTGCCGTCAGCGCCTCTCTTTATCTCGCCCGTTATGGGGTTGCCTATGCGTTCGGGGCGGCCCTTCTCACGCACGTCGAATGCTATGGCGTTGGCCCTGCGTGTGGATGTAGTGTTGAGATTGAAGTTTACGGCGATAAGAAAATCGCGTGCACCTACAACAGTGCAGCCTGTGCGGGCGATGCTTTCGTCATAAGGACGTGCACCGAAGTCTGGCGCCTTGGCCGGGTCAGCCAGCTTCTCGGGTATCGCCTCGTACTCTCCGGCACGGCAAACGGCTAAGTTCTTGCGCTCAGGTTTCAGTGCGGCAGCCTCATAGCAGTAGCACGGAATGCCTGTCTCCGTGGCTATGCGTTCGGCTAATTTGCGTGCCAGCTGTGCGCACTCTTCAAGCGTGATGCCGCTTACGGGCACAAGCGGCAGCACGTCAGTCGCGCCGATACGCGGATGCTCGCCGTGGTGGCGGCGCATGTCAATCACCTCGCCCGCCTTCTTTACTGCCCTGAACGCTGCCTCGACAACGGCCTCAGGGTCGCCGACGAAGGTTACTACCGTGCGGTTAGTGGCCTCGCCCGGGTCAACATCGAGCAGACGGACGCCTTCACATGTCTCAATCTCGTCGGTTATCTGTTTGATAACAGCCATGTCATGTCCCTCGCTGAAGTTGGGAACGCACTCAATAATCTGTCTTGTTCTCGCCATAGCTACAAATCAAATATTTTATGTTTTATGTTATTTCCTGTCTTGGTGTGATGCCCCATGGTGTGCTGTCAGCATCTGCCGTGCGGGCATAATATATAATAAGGTGTGAAACTATCTATGCAAAGGTAGTATATTTACATAAAAAACGCAAGAAAAACAGATGAAAAGTGTAACGTGTAAAACGGTCAGATTGACAGCCGCGGATGCCGTTTTGCACTGTAAAAATCATGATTTGATATATTGATTTGTTAAATACGCAACTCCAGACTGGCAAAAAGTAAGTTGGCTCGGCTGTTTGTTAAATTGGTGGAATACGGCTGTCGGCTTTCTTCAGGTTTGATGTTGAGGCCGCCTTCAGTGTCGGTTTTGACCTTGCCCTGTGGCATGTCTGTAAGTGCCTGATTATCAGTGCTGTTGCAAAAGGCCGTCTTTTGGTCTCCAAAAGACGGCCTTTTAGCTTGCGTTTGACGGTCTTTTGTCTTGTAAAAGGTGGCCTTTTACAAGACATTTGTTGAAATTTATATTGCCGAATATTGGTTAATATGAAATAAAAATGCTACTTTTGCACAAAGTAAACATGCGTCAACAAATCTGTAGGAATGAATAAAAGTGACAGCATAGTAATAATCCCGACATACAACGAGAAGGAGAATATAGAGAAAATAATACGTGCCGTGTTCTCGTTGGAGAAGTGTTTCCACATTCTTGTGATAGACGACGGCTCGCCTGACGGCACTGCCGGCATCGTGCACAGGCTTATTGACACCGAGTTCGGTGACCGCCTGTTCATCATTGAGCGCAGCGGCAAGCAGGGACTCGGCACAGCTTATATTACCGGTTTCAAGTGGGCGCTGGCTCATGATTATGAGTATATTTTCGAGATGGACGCCGACTTCAGTCATGACCCTAACGACCTGCCGCGCCTTTACGCCGCTTGCCATGACGAGGGGTACGACCTTGCCATTGGTTCGCGCTACGTCAGCGGAGTGAACGTTGTCAACTGGCCCATTGGCCGTGTGCTTATGAGCTATTTTGCGTCGCAGTATGTCAGGCTGGTAACAGGTTTCAAGGTACATGATACTACGGCCGGATTCAAGTGTTACCGCCGTAAAGTGCTTGAGACTATTGAGCTTGACAAGATACGTTTCAAGGGCTATGCCTTCCAGATAGAGATGAAGTACACGGCCTATAAAATAGGTTTTAAGATAAAGGAGGTGCCCGTAATCTTCGTAAACCGTCGTGAGGGAGTGTCGAAGATGAGCGGAGGCATATTCGGCGAGGCCTTCTTCGGAGTGATGCGTCTGCGCTGGGACGGGTGGACAAGGAAGTATCCGAAGATTTAATCAACTTATAATTAAGGATTAAGAGTTAAGAACTAAGAAAGCCTTACAACCATATAACCCTAAAACCTCACAACCTCAAACCCAGAAACCGTATAACCTCAACCCCCTAAACCCGCACAACCCCAATTATGAATTACATATACCGCATTTATCAAATCTGCATCGCCCTGCCGATAATAATCATTCTTACGATACTTACCTCAGTTGTTACGAGCATCGGTTGCACGCTCGGCAACGGCCATTTCTGGGGGTATTATCCGCCCGTGATATGGTCTACGTGGGTGCTGAAGGTGCTTCTGCTGCCGGTGAAGGTTACCGGGCGCGAGAATCTTAAGCATGGAGAATCATACGTATTTGTAAGCAATCACCAGGGTGCATTTGACATTTTCCTGATATTCGGCCACCTTCGCCGTAACTTCAAGTGGATGATGAAGCGCCAGCTGCGCAAGATTCCGTTCGTAGGTTTTGCCTGCGAGAAGTCTCATCAGATATTCGTTGACAAGCGTGGGCCCAGCAAGGTGAAGGAAACTTACGACAAGGCACGCCACACTTTGCGTGACGGAATGAGCGTTGTGGTGTTTCCTGAGGGCTCGCGGACGTACAACGGGCACATGGGAACGTTCAAACGGGGTGCCTTCATGCTGGCAGACGAGCTGCAGTTGCCCGTTGTTCCGCTGACAATTAACGGCTCTTTTGACGTCATGCCGCGTACAAGTAAGTGGTATTGGGTACACCGCCGCAAGCTCACCCTTACTATCCATGCCCCCATTTATCCGCACACTCAGGGCCCGGAAAATATCAGCCGCCTGATGGAAGAGAGCTATACGGCCATTCATGACGGGCTTGATAAGAAATACCGGTAGGCTTTTCAGCAGACAAGATACGAGCAGACAAGCAGACAAGGAAACTTTTTTAGCAGACGAGGGACGAGCAAACAAGCAGACAAGGAAACTTTTTTAGCAGACAAGATACGAGCAGACAAGCAGACAAGGAAACTTTTTTAGCAGACAAGATACGAGCAGACAAGCAGACAAGGAGATTTGCATTGCATCTTTATCTGGGTTCATATACCAGCAATGCAAATCTCCTTGTCTGCTTGTGTCTTGCCTGTTATAGAACTGCAAGAGAAATCTCCTTGTCTGCTTGTATCTTGTTTGCTTGTTTACTTAAGTCTATGGAGCGTAATAACGACAATCTCGTTGCTTACGCCGAGCCTGAAGGGGATGAAGCCTCCCATGCCTGCAGACACGTTAAGGGCACGTTTGCCCTCGTTGTACATGCCGAACCATTCCTTATAATTAATTGCTGCGGGCGACAATCCGAATACGCTTAGCTGGCCGGCATGCGTGTGTCCGCTTAGCGTAAGCTGTGCTTTGCTTTGCGGAAGAATCTTCTTTCGCCATGATGAAGGGTCATGTTCAAGCATTATAATGAATGCTCCGTCGCCCACTCCGGCCAGAGTTTTCTTTACGTCTCCTTTCTGTGGAAAGCGTTTACCACCGTCATTCTCCATGCCGGCTATAACGATAGAGTCATTGCCACGCCGTATTACGCGGTGCTCGTTCAGCAGCAAATCCCAACCCATCTGGCGTTCAAGACTTATCAGCTCGCGCTCGTTGGCAACCTTTATGGCACTCGGAGCGTCAATATATCCTGAGTAATCGTGGTTTCCGAGGACAGAAAATACGCCGTCCTTAGCCGTTACGCTGCTTAGTGTCTGCATGAACGGATACAGCTCTTTAGGTTCCATGTTCTGCAGATCGCCGGTAAATACGGCCATGTCGGCCTGTTGCTCGTTGATTAAGTTTACCGCTTTGGTAAGTACGTTGGCGTAAACGGTGCCGTATGTGCCTACATGCGCGTCGCTGAACTGTACAATCTTATATCCGTCGAAGGCAGCCGGCAGGTCGGCAGAGTAGTAGTCCTCGTGCCTGATTTCAAGTTTCTTGAAACCTAATGTGCCGCCGTATATTACGGCAATGTCAATCGCAAGGGCAAGGATTAGTCCTACAAGGTTGCCCCAGTTGTTGCGGGTGTGGTGGTAACGGCAGTGCGCCCAGCCCAGAAATGAGCATAAGGCAAAAACAAACTTGGGTGTTATGAGCACGCCTAAAAGCAACAGGTAGATGTGCAGAAAGGCAAGTGTGTCGGGCGCAAAGTTACGGCTTGTTGCCAGCATAATGGTATATACAAACATGAATGCGCCCGGAAGCCACCACAATACACGCTGCCACCATAAGTAACGGGTACGCTTTCGGAGGAAGCGACGGTCAAGATAGAGGTCGGGTAGGGTGATGAACAGCAGCAGGTATATGAATATTCTGGCAATCATTTGTTGTGAGGTTATTCGGTTTTGGGGGTTGGAGGATTATTTGGTTATGAGGTTTTGGGGGCTATGTGGTTGTGTATTAATGGTAAAAGGCTTTACTTTTTTACCTTTATATCTTTTTACTTTTACCTGAATCTGACTTCCTCGCCGCGGCAGGTGTCGTCAAAGCGGCCGTTATCAAGTATGTGACGGCCGTTGCAGAAGGTGTGGACGACGCGCCAGTTGAACGTCTTTCCCGTCATCGGACTCCATTTACACTTGCTTTGAATGTCATCTGTGGTCAACGTCCAGGGCGTGTCTTTGCTTACGACAGTTATGTCAGCTTTGTATCCTTTGCGAATAAATCCTCGTTCGCGGACGTCAAACAGCGTGGCGGGTCGGTGGCACATAAGGTCTGCCACGCGCTCAATGGTCAGCACACCCTCGTCAACAAGACCAAGCATTGCCACGAGTGAGAACTGCAGCATTGGCATACCGGATGCCGCGCGGGCACATCCGCCCTGCTTGTCAGACAGCAAATGTGGTGCATGATCAGTCCCGACAACGGCTATACGGCCGTCAACGAGTGCGCTGCGCAGGGCTTCACGGTCGGCCAAGGTCTTGACGGCAGGATTACATTTTATCATTGTTCCCAACTCAGGATAGTCCCGGTCAGAGAAAATAAGGTGGGCGATGACGGCTTCGGCGGTGATTTGCGGTATGGCGTCAGTCCACGGTTCAAACAATGACAACTCACGGGCTGTAGTCAGATGAGCCACGTGCAGACGGGCATTGTGCCTGCGGGCAAGGCGCACGGCCTGCTCTGTTGAGCGGTAACAAGCCTCCTCGCTGCGTATTTCAGGGTGATGAGTTACGTCAGGGTCGTCACCGTAACGGGCTTTGGCCAGCCGCATGTTCTCGTTTATTATGCCCGTATCCTCACAGTGAGTCATGATTGGCAGCGGTGCGGTTGAGAATATTCTGTTGAGTGCCTCTTCGCGGTCAACGAGCATGTTGCCTGTCGATGAGCCCATGAACAGCTTTATTCCGGGTATCCGGTGGATGTCAAGTTGGTTGAACATGCCGGCGTTAGAGTTGGTCGCACCGAAGAAAAAAGAGTAGTTGACGTGGCTGTCGCGTGCGGCTATGGCAAACTTTTCTTTGAGTGCTTCAGGCGTTGTGGTCTGCGGAACGGTGTTCGGCATGTCGAAATAAGTGGTCACACCACCGTAGGCCGCGGCCCGGCTTTCACTCAGGATGTCGGCTTTGGACGTAAGTCCCGGTTCACGGAAGTGAACATGATCATCAATAACTCCGGGCAAAACGAAGCACCCCGTGGCGTCGACTATTGTGTCAGACGTCTCACGGGGTGTCTCGTTTTCCTGTAAAATATCTTCAATACGGTCGCCGTTGATGACGACTGCTCCTTTAAGCGCCTTGCCTTCGTTTACGATTGTGGCGTGTTCAATCAGTGTTCTCATATGCATTGTCTGGCTTTAGGGGTATCAGGTCGTCAGGTTTTAAGGCTCCCCGGGTACCAGGTTTTAAGGTTTTCGGTTTTTAAGGGGATACCGGTAAACATTCCAACCGCACAACCCAACAATTCTTATAACCTTTAAACCTCACAACCTTATTAACTTTCTGACCTCACAACCACACAACCTTTTAACCGTAAAACTGCTATTGAGCCGCAGTAGAGTCAGCACCCAGATTGTCAGGAGTTGCCAGTTCGTTAGGCGTAGGAACGTCTGTCGGCATGGTGGTAGGGTCATCAGGTATGGCCGTACCGTTCATTATGGCCTGGTTCTGTTGTGCTTTTTTATAATAGTCGCTTACGTACGGGTCATTCTTGAACTTATCAGTGGCCTTGCTCATTATGTCTTCTATCCATGGAGACAGTTGCGGATAGCGGTGCCCTGCGGTTATCATGAAGAACACTCCGGGGCCAAGCACGTTGTCAAAGTTCTCCACAATGAATGATGTTACCAGTTTATCCTCACGCTCGGCTATGCGGTTAGCCTTTTCGGCAAGGCGCATGTTAACGGCGTTCAGGTCTTTACCGTCCATTATGGCCTGGCTCTGCAGGTGTCCCAGTTCGCTTACTTCACTTTCAAGCTGCTTGTATTTCTCGATAAAAGCGAACAGCTTTTCGTTAAGCGGAGTACCTGTTACCGTCTGCTGTGCGTTGTCAATCTTGATTGTGATGTCGCCGCTCTCAAGCACGACGGGCATCAGGCCCTCGTCGTCCATGAACAGAGTTACGAGCTTTGTCGAGTCAAGCGTGCCGTTGAAGCGGAATTCTCCGTGAACGATGTCACATGAATCGATGTTCTTGAATTCAGTTCCGTCAAAGGCCTTAAGGAAGAGCATCCTGCCGTCAAGGGTCGGAACATTGGATGTTCCTTGTATGTTGTACGTGTCAGCGCACGAAGCTAAGGTAAGTACTGTCAGCAGGGCGTAAAGTGTCTTTATCATAAATATGTTTTATAAAACCGTCACAAAAGTACAATCTATTATCGATGTATGGAAATAAATTTATTCAATTTAAAACAAATGAGCCGTCTTTTATAGTTTTTTTGCCTCTTTGTCGAGTTCATGTGATATGCGATGAGTGGTATAAATCTCCAATACGGCCGCTATGAGCAGTAAAATAACCCAGTTGTTATTGATATAAGTTACATATTGATAGTAGCCGTTTTCCATGTAGGAAGTGAACAAAGGCAGCAGCACTCTGTATGAATCCTCAAGCATAAGCAGGGCTGACAATATGAACAGCACGTCGCCTATTGTCATTATCCGGCGCAGGCGTTGTATGGTATGGTTGCGCCCGTCATACGTCTGTTGCATCTGCATTACGGCGAAAGCTATGGCGCCCACGGTAAATACCCACGGCGTGGCGGTGTGTATTCCTACTACATACAGGCCGGCGCCTGCTACCATTAAGAAAGCTCCAGCGAGCATCACTATGCTCTGAAGTCTGTTAAGTTGTCTCATTTTTCCGGTGTTTCTTGTTGTTCGTCGTCACTCAGCACGAATATGTCTTCATCGTCTGCCTTCATGAAATACCTCTCCCTTGCAATCCTTGTTATGGCTTTAGGATTACGTTTAAGTTCTTTCAAGGTGTTGTTGTCTTTCTCGTATTGTGCTTCGTAGGCATCTGTCTCAGCCTGTATTTTACGTATCAGCATACGGTTCTGCACGTGTTTGAGAATACTGTTCTCACCCACGAAACCGATAAGCAGCACGCCGAGCACTATCACGATAAGATATTTCTTGCGCCCGATAAAGTTTAAAATTGAATATATTCGGCTCATTATGAACGTGTTTGTGGGTGCAAAGATAATGCAAGACGAGCGAAATGCAAAATAAAAGTGGCGGAAACGGACATTTTTAGCTGACAAGATACGCGCAGACAGGCAGACGAGGGGATTTTATTTAGAAACGGGATACGAGCAAACAAGCAGACAAGGAGATTTTATTCAGAGACGGGATACGAGCAAACAAGCAGACAAGGAGATTTTATTCAGAGACGAGATACAAGCAAACAAGCAGACGAGGAGATATCTCCATCAGACAAAATGCGAGTAAACTAAGAAAATATGCAAATCTCCTTGTATGCTCGTCTGCTCGTATCTTGTCTGCTGAAGCAAAGCATATGACTTTAACTTCTAACGCCCGGAGGGCGTGATAACGTCTATAATGTCTTGTCCTGAAAAAAGTTGACACATATAGAAACAATAAAAACATGTGTCCATTATGAGGAAAAGTCCAAAGA
>URRR01000023.1 GCA_900550365.1 uncultured Prevotella sp.
CTGCTATATTTGCAACATATTAGTGATTAATTGACGGATTTAATAACCCTTTAAAACTTTAAGATTATGAAGAAAAATTTACGCTTAACTTTAGTTGCGCTATTGACTTTGTTCTGCGGGAACGTGCTTGCGCAAGATGTCGTTTTAGACTTTACCACAAATGAATGGGGATTGCCTGAAGGTTCCAAAAATAAAGAAACTGCAGAAAAAGAGTTCACAAATGGAACTTATACAATTAAATTGTCTGCCAGTGACGGCTATTATTTTAACAATACCACCAACTTTTTAATGCTTGGTAAAACAAATTCAACATTAACATTACCCAAATTTGATTTTGCCGTTAGCAAGATAGAAGTTGTCGGTACAAGTGGAGCGTCTGCAAGTGTAAAACAAAATATATTTGTTGACGATGTTGCAGTAAGCCAAGAAACAACGGGGGCAAAGGATGTAACCAATACCTATTCAATTGACGCTAACTATCAGGCGGCAGGAACTGTTTATGTATTTAAGGTGTTGTCATCACATAACACCCAAATCTCTACTATCAAAGTTTATAAAGCATCTGCAACTTCAAAGAAAGACGCCGGTCTTAAATTCAGCGAAAGCGAAGTCTCTGTAGTATTGGGTGAGACGTTTACAGCACCGACTCTGACAAAAGAGACTGACGGCAATGTAACTTACACTTCTGGCGATACAGAGGTAGCAACCGTAGACAAGACAAGCGGTGAGGTTACTATTGTCGGCGTAGGCTCAACTAAGATTATTGCTACTGCTGAAGAAACTGATACATACAACTCTGGCTCAGCTTCATACACTCTTACTGTTACACAGCCGGTTTATGGCGAGGTTACACTTCCGTACACTGAAAGTTTCAAAGACGGTATCGGCTCATTCACTATTAATGATGTCAATCTCAGCGATGGACTGTCATATGTATGGAAACACGATGCAAACTACGGTTATATGAAAGCATCTGCTTATGTCGGCTCTAACAAGGCTGCTGAAAGCTGGCTTGTATCTCCGGTAATCAACCTTGAGAACGTAACTGATGCTACACTGAAATTCTATCAGACAATAAACAAGTATTTCGGGAACATAGAGAATGAAGCTACACTTTGGATTATGGCCGAAGGCGGAGAGTGGGAACAGATAACAATCACATATCCTGAGCTCCCGGAAAGCGGCAACTGGTCTGACGCTGAAGAGCAGGTTATCGACCTGAAAGACTATGTTGGTAAGAAGATACAAGTAGGCTTCAAGTATGTCAGCACAACCGAGGCTGCCGGAACTTGGGAGATTGAAGATTTCTCTGTAACTGGAACTGCTTCTGGCATCGAGAGCGTAACCGTTGAGCCTGAGTTTAACGAGAACGCTCCGGTTTACAACCTCGCTGGTCAGCGTGTAAGCAAGGATACGAAGGGTATTCTTATCCAGAACGGCAAGAAGTTTATCAACAGATAAACTGACATAACGCAGGCTGACAGCCTGATGTTCAGATAAATATAATAGGAAAGGGCGCGAGCACATCGTGCCCTTTCTTTTTCTTTTCGCCCCTGATTTATTTATGTTCGGGCGGATGCAATCCGTATAAACCAACCTCACCTTTTAATTTTTAATTGTTAATTCGCAAAGCAAATCTCCTTGTCTGCTCGTCTGCTTGTTTGCTCGTTACTCTTAAACTTTTCTCTCACTTTTATTTTGCATTACGCTCAATTTGCACTATTTTTGCAGGTGTAAGACAAACAATCTATCTAACCTTTGAAATTTAATATGAAAAAAAGAAGTACTTTATTTACGCTGCTTGTGGCCTGTGCCGTCAGTGCCGGAGCGCAGACATTGCCTTATCAGAATCCGGAGCTGTCTGCCCATGAGCGTGCTATGGACTTGTGTTCACGCATGACGCTTGATGAGAAAGCTGCCGTGATGATGAACAATTCAAAGGCCATACCACGGCTCGGAATACCACAGTTCGCGTGGTGGAGTGAGGCTCTGCACGGCGTGGGGCGCAATGGCATCAGCACGGTGTTCCCCTCGTGTATTGGCATGGCGGCATCGTTTGACGACACGTTGCTTGAACAGGTGTTTACGGCCGTTAGCGACGAGGCCCGCGCCAAGAACACCGCCCAGCGGCGCAAGGGCAGCGTGGACACATATCAAGGACTGTCGTTCTGGACACCTAACATTAATATATTCCGTGACCCGAGGTGGGGGCGCGGTCAGGAGACTTACGGCGAAGACCCGTACATGAACTCACGCATGGGGCTTGCCGTGGTGCGTGGTCTGCAGGGGCCGGCCGACAGCAAATATATGAAGCTGTACGCCTGCGCCAAGCACTTCGCCGTGCACAGCGGTCCGGAGAAAACACGCCACAGCTTTAATATAGAGAATCTGCCTGAACGTGACCTTTGGGAGACGTATCTGCCCGCCTTCAAGGACCTTGTGCAGAAGGGTGGAGTAAAGGAGGTGATGTGTGCCTACCAGCGTATTGACGGCGACCCGTGTTGCGGTAACAACCGTCTGCTACAACGCATATTGCGTGACGAGTGGGGCTTCAAGGGGCTTGTCGTGAGTGATTGCGGTGCGATAAGCGACTTTTGGGAGCCGGGTGCTCACGGAGTGTCAAAGGATGCCGCTTTAGCCTCGGCAAAAGCCGTAATCAGCGGCACTGACGTAGAGTGTGGCAGTAACTACAAGCGCCTGCCTGACGCCGTAAAGGCCGGCGAGATAACCGAACAGCAGATAGACAGAAGCGTGGTAAGACTGCTGGAAGGGCGTTTTGAGCTCGGCGATTTCGACCCCGACTCGCTTGTGGAGTGGACACGCATACCTGAAAGTGTGATAGCAAGTAAGGAACATAAGGAGCTGGCGCTGAAAATGGCGCACGAGCAGATGGTGCTGCTGCATAACCGTAACAACACGTTGCCGCTGGCTAAGGACGCGTCAAAGGTAATGGTGATGGGGCCTAACGCGGCAGACTCGATTATGTTGTGGGGCATTTACTACGGCAAACCGTCCCACTCGGTTACCGTGCTTGAAGGCATACGCGCCAAGCTCGGTGACGGTGTGAGATATTCAAAAGGTTGCGGAATAACGTCAATGACAGAAAGTGAGAGCGTCTTTTCCAAACTGACATGCGAGAACGGCGGACCCGGCATGAGCGCTACGTTCTGGAACAATACGGACATGAAAGGCACTCCGGCCTGTGAGACTACGTTCACATCACCGCTGCACTTCGATAACGGCGGCAACACTGTGTTTGCTCCGGGTGTCAGTCTTACGGAGTTTACGGCACGTTTCAAAGGTACACTTGTTCCAGATAAAGACGAGGTGCTCGACATAATGTACACTAATGATGACGGCTTCAGGCTGATTGTCAACGGAGACACGATAGCTGAGAGATGGAAAGCCGACCGCCTGCGTTACAATAACCGCAAGATAAGCGTGAAGAAGGGGCAAAGATATGACATTCAGGTAGATTATATGCAGCTTGGCGGCGGAGCAACGCTTAACTTTGACATAGCCGCCGTGCGTAATGTTACAGCAAAGGAAGTAGCCGGCAGGGCAAAGGATGCGGAGACGGTTATTTTCGTAGGTGGCATATCGCCCAGTCTTGAGCGTGAGGAGGCCAAGGTAAATGAACCGGGTTTTGATAACGGTGACCGCACGAGCATAGAATTGCCGGCCGCACAGCGTGAGATACTGAAAGCTCTGCATGAGGCAGGAAAGAGGGTGGTGTTTGTGAACTGCAGCGGAAGTGCGGTAGCATTGACACCTGAGACAGAGACCTGTGACGCGATTTTGCAGGCATGGTATCCAGGTGAGCAGGGCGGACATGCCGTTGCTGACGTGCTTTTCGGCGATTACAATCCCGGCGGAAAGCTTCCCGTTACGTTCTATAAGGACGACAGCCAGTTGCCTCCGTTTGACGACTACCGTATGGAAGGACGCACGTACCGCTATTTCCGTGGCGAGCCGCTGTTCCCGTTCGGTTACGGACTGAGCTACACAGCCTTTACTCTCGGCACTCCTGTGTATGACGCGGCTGCCGGCAAAATACGTGTAAGCGTTACCAACACTGGCCGGCGTGACGGCACGGAAGTTGTGCAGGCGTATGTCAGAAAACCGTCAGATACGGACGGACCGCTGAAGACGCTGCGTGGCTTTACACGTGTGGAACTGAAAGCAGGAGAGACAAAGGAGGCTGAAATAGATTTTCCGAGAGAAGCGTTTGAACTGTGGGACACGCAGACAAACACCATGCGCGTGGTTCCGGGAGAATATGAGTTGCAGGTTGGTACGTCAAGTGTGGACGTAAAGAGTATAACTTGTAAAGTGGAATAATAAATATAAAAAAGGAGTTACTTTGGGTAACTCCTTTTTTATTTCTTATGCTTTTGCGTCTTCCGGCTGAATGTCCCAGCCTATTGCGCTGGCACCGAGCACAGCCGCTGATGAGCCGTCAAGGCCGCTTACGAGGAACTGAGCCTTGCCCTTGAAGATGTTGAGCACGTGCTCATCATAGCTTTTCTTTATAGGATTCATTATCAGGTCGCCGGCCTTTGTCAGTCCGCCGAAGAAGATAAATGCCTCAGGTGAAGAGAACGCGGCAAAGTCAGCACAGGCCTCGCCAAGCATTTCGCCCGTAAAGTCATAGACTCGCTTTGCCAGTTCATCACCGTTGCCGGCAGCTATCGACACGTCAAGGGATGTTATTTTTTCAGGCTCAAGGTCGCATAGCTGCGACGGAGTATTGGTCGTAGCAAGCAGTTCGCGTGCTGTACGTGCCACGCCTGTGGCAGAGCAGTAGGCCTCAAGGCATCCTGTACGTCCGCATCCGCAGGTGCGGCCGTTCTCACGGCGCATGATGACATGGCCGAGTTCGCCGGCAAAGCCGTCGCATCCGTAAACCAACTGGCCGTTAATAACGATTCCTGAACCTACGCCGGTGCCAAGTGTCAGCATGATAAAGTTCTTCATGCCGCGCGCCACTCCGTAAGTCATTTCACCGATAGCGGCAGCATTGGCATCATTGGTAATCGCCACTGGTATGCCGAGACGCTGGCTGAACAGATCGGCAAGGGGCACGATGCCCTCGTGAGCCCAGACAATATTAGGCGCATATTCTATCGTGCCTCTGTAGTAATTGGCGTTAGGAGCGCCTATGCCCATGGCTTTAATCTTGTCGATGCCGCCCACCTGGTCGATAATTATCTGCAATGCTTCTACTGCTGCGGTGACGTAGTCTTCCACGGTCTGGTAGCCCTGTGTCTTTATCGCGGTGGTAGCCTTGATGTCACCACGACTGTCAACAATTCCGAAAACTGAGTTTGTTCCGCCAAGGTCAAGTCCTATGACGTATGGCTTTAATGGTTGTGATATCATGATAGTAGGTTTTTGAAAAAATAAAAAATGCTGTTTGCAAAGTTATCAAAAATCCTTCCACCCTACAAAGTTTTGTCGGTAAAATTTGTTTCTTTCACAAAAAATTAGCAATTTTGCACCCGCTATGCCGTTTCAGATTCATTTAGATGTACTTGACTGGATTTTCAAGGGCATGCTTATAGGCATCGTCGCGTCGGCGCCGATGGGTCCTGTAGGTGTGTTGTGTATTCAGCGTACACTTAACAAAGGCCGTTGGTACGGGTTTGTGACGGGTATCGGAGCAACGGTAAGCGACTTTATCTATGCCATGATAACAGGCTTTGGCATGAGCTTTGTCATGGATTTCATAAACAACAGCCAGAGCCGTTTTATCCTTCAGATTACGGGCAGCATAATGCTTATGGCTTTCGGCATATATTGTTTCCGCTCAGACCCGACGAAAAAGATACACGTGAGCGGCAACAAGAAAGGTACACTGATACATAACGGTGTCACGGCGTTTCTCGTGACGTTCTCAAATCCGCTTATCATATTCCTTTTCATGGCGGCTTTCGCCCAGTTTGCTTTTGTTATCCCGAAGCATCCGCTTCACATGTGCGTTGGTTACTTCAGCATAATATGCGGTGCGCTGTTGTGGTGGTTCGGGCTGACATGGCTGATAGACAAGGTGCGTAACAAGTTTGACAACAGCAGTATTGTGATAATAAACAAGATTATCGGCAGTATTGTGATAATCTTCTCATTGCTGGTGCTTATAGGTACAGTGTTCAATCTGTACACATTCCATTACTGAAAAAGCATGACCGTCGTGTGGTTATGCAGGTGTGCGGCGTTGGCTGTAAATGTGTAACCGGACAGTATCATCATCTTATAAAATTCAAGAATACATGTTTATCTCACAGGAATTAAGGAAGAAAAACATTGCTGAATACCTGCTGTACATGTGGCAGGTGGAAGACATAATACGGGCTTATGGATGCAGCCTGAGCCGGATAAAGCATGAGTACATAGATAAGTTTGACTATACCGATGAACAGAAAGATGAAATGACCGACTGGTATGGCAATCTTGTGCGCATGATGAATCAGGAAGGATGCCGTGAAAAAGGCCATCTGCAGATTAATAAGATTGTGATGCAGCAGCTCATAGAACTTAACGCGCAACTGCTGCAAAGCACGAAGTTCCCCTTTTATACGAGTGAGTATTACAAGGTGCTGCCGTTTATCGTTGAGCTGCGCAAGCGCGGCGCGGACAATGATGAGAATGAAGTGGAGACATGCTTTAACGCGCTGTATGGCGTTATGATGTTGAGGCTGCAGAAAAAGACACTCAGTCCTGACACCGAGCATGCCATTAAGGAAATAACGACATTCATCGGGATGTTGTCAGATTATTTTATGAAAGACAAGGAAGAACCTCTTGAGTTTGAATGAGACTAAAAAGAAAATTACAATGAATATACTGATAACAGGATGTAACGGCCAGCTCGGCAGCGAGATAAGACTGCTTGAGAAGGAGTACGGCAATCATAAATTCTTTAATGCAGACAAGGATGAGCTTGATATAACTAATCAGCTCGCAGTGAACGACTTCATTAACCGTTACGAGATAGACGGAGTGGTAAACTGCGCCGCATACACAGCTGTTGACAAGGCTGAAAGCGACAAGAAACTGTGTACCGCGCTTAACACTGAGGCGCCGGCATATATCGCCGCTGCAATAGAGAAGCGTGGCGGCTGGATGGTTCAAGTCTCGACGGACTATGTCTTTAATGGAAAGAAACATACGCCGTATGTTGAGACTGACACTCCTTGCCCTGACAGCGTGTACGGCAGTACAAAACTGGCCGGCGAGCTCGGTGTCAGCAAGCTGTGCAGCCGCACGATGATTATACGCACTGCATGGCTGTATTCAACTTTCGGTAATAATTTTGTAAAAACGATGATGCGTCTCGGGCGTGAGCGCAGTGAACTCGGCGTTGTGTTCGACCAGATTGGCACGCCTACATATGCCCGCGACCTGGCACGCGCGATAATGATGGCTGTAGAACAGGGAATAAAGCCGGGCGTTTATCATTATTCTAATGAAGGTGTATGCAGCTGGTATGATTTTACAAAGGCAATTCACCGGATAGCAGGTATCAGGACATGCAACGTGAAACCGATACATACGGACGAATATCCCACACCGGCAACACGTCCGGCATACAGTGTGCTTGACAAGACGAAGATAAAAGAAACATTAGGCATAACCGTACCTTACTGGGAGGAAAGCCTTGAAGAATGTATTTCTATATTGGCAGGTGAATGAAAACCGGACTTGCCGTTATTAACTATCAATAATGAATAAGGAAATAGAAAGAAGGCGCACGTTCGCCATAATATCGCACCCTGACGCGGGTAAGACAACGCTTACCGAGAAGTTTCTGCTGTTCGGCGGACAGATACAGGTGGCTGGAGCTGTAAAGAACAACAAAATCAGAAAAACGGCTACGTCAGACTGGATGGACATTGAGAAACAGCGCGGTATATCAGTCTCTACATCGGTAATGGAGTTTGACTATAACGGGT
The DNA here is from genome assembly GCA_900550365.1 of uncultured Prevotella sp. Classification (GTDB taxonomy): domain Bacteria; phylum Bacteroidota; class Bacteroidia; order Bacteroidales; family Bacteroidaceae; genus Prevotella. The sequence continues at coordinate 7,953 of URRR01000023.1, forward strand.
ACAAGGTTAACATACTTGACACACCGGGCCACCAGGATTTTGCCGAGGACACTTACCGTACGCTGACTGCTGTTGATTCGGCAATAATCGTGGTAGACGGTGCAAAGGGTGTGGAGGCACAGACGCGTAAACTGATGAATGTGTGCCGCATGCGTAATACTCCGGTGATAATCTTTATCAATAAGATGGACCGTGAGGGACGTGACCCGTTTGATTTGTTAGATGAACTGGAACAGGAGCTTGAAATAAACGTACGCCCGTTGTCGTGGCCTATCAACCAGGGAGCTAAGTTCAAGGGCGTTTATAATATTTATGAACATAAGCTCGACCTCTTTACTCCTGACAAACAGCGAGTTACGGAGAAGGTTGAGGTTGACATCGCAAGTGACGAGCTTGACAGCAGGGTGGGGGAGGCTGATGCAGCCAAACTGCGTGAAGACCTTGAACTTGTTGACGGTGTTTATCCTGAATTTAATGTAGAGGATTATCGTGAGGCAAAGACAGCATCGGTATTCTTCGGCAGTGCGCTTAATAATTTCGGTGTGCAGGAGCTTCTTAACTGTTTTGTTGAGATTGCACCGAGTCCGCGTCCGACAAAGGCGGAAGAGCGTATGGTAGAGCCAGATGAGCCTAAATTTACCGGTTTCATCTTCAAGATAACCGCTAACATTGACCCTAACCACCGCTCGTGTATAGCCTTCTGCAAGGTGTGCAGCGGCCGTTTTGAACGTAACAAGCCGTATTTACACGTGCGTTTGGGCAAGACTGTAAGATTCTCTTCACCGACACAGTTTATGGCGCAGCGCAAGAGCACAATAGACGAGGCTTGGGCAGGAGACATTGTTGGTTTGCCTGACAATGGAATATTTAAAATCGGTGATACCCTTACTGACGGTGAACAACTGCACTTCCGTGGCTTACCGTCATTCTCGCCTGAGATGTTCAAGTATATCGAGAATGATGACCCGATGAAGGCAAAGCAACTGGCTAAGGGCATAGACCAGCTTATGGATGAGGGAGTGGCCCAGATGTTTATAAATCAGTTTAACGGGCGTAAGATAATAGGTACCGTTGGACAGCTTCAGTTTGAGGTAATACAGTACCGCTTGGAGAACGAATATAACGCCAAATGCCGTTGGGAGCCTGTACATTTGTACAAAGCCTGCTGGATTGATTCGGATGATGAGCAGGAGCTTGAGCAGTTTAAGAAAAGAAAATATCAGTACATGGCAAAGGATAAAGACGGCCGTGACGTGTTCTTGGCTGACTCAGGGTATGTTTTACAAATGGCTCAGCAGGACTTTAAACACATACGTTTCCATTTTACAAGTGAATTCTGACGTAGTGCCGAAATAATAAAACTATGATAAATTAAGGTAGGCTCACTGAATTTTGAGCCTACCTTAATTTGTTTTTGTTATAATGAGGAGTAACCTTGATGTTGAAAAATAGCATTGACAAAAGACAAAGTACCGATCCTATGAGATAAACCATATAAAAAGTAAAATAATGTGCGATTATTCCGCTTGTGGCAATACCGATACCGATGCCTACGTCCCATGCCGTAAGGTAGGTGCTTGTGGCGGTTGCACGCTGATTGTTTGGCGCAAGGTTGATATACAGTGTGTTCATTGCCGGGAAAATGATACCAAAACCTATGCCAAGAAGTATGGGCACACTGAAGAACATCACTTCAGCCGTATTAATGGAAGTTGGAGCGACGAATCTGCACATCGCAAGAATGAAAAATGCTAATACAACAGGATAAAGGCCGATGTGGATGCACTGAGTAATGTATCCACGGTCAACCTTCTTGCCGGCAACGAGGCGTGATGCGCCCATACCGGCTGCCATAAGAGTGAAGAAGAGGCCTGAAGGCACATCAAGATTAATCTCACGTGCGTACATTGCCACAAAGTTGGTAGTGGCTCCGTAAGGAATTGAGAGCATAAGCAGTGAGATGCTTACAGGTATTCCTTTAATGAGGAAAAAGCGGTCAAGTGACAGTTTGCGCTGCTTTGTTGTAATAGTGTCTGAGCCGGGTTGTGACATCGCTGCCTGGCGCGCCTTGAGCGACTCGGGGGTGCGTGCCTTGATGCACATCGCGCACAGAAGGCCGACAGTGCTGAAGGCCATTCCGGTGATGAAAATCATGTTATAACTTACCGTGTCGTGCATGAACAGACCGGTCATTGGTCCGAGTGCCATTGCAGTGTTGTTCATCAGTCCGTAGTATCCTAAGGCTTCGCCACGCCGGCTGCTTGGCGTTATGTCGACACAAAGTGTGTTACCGCCTACGCTGACGCTGCTGAACGCTATGCCGTGGAGGGCGCGCAGCAGAATAAACCATGTAAGTACGCCGGCCGCAATGTAACCGAGAAATATTGCCGTGCATGCGAAATAGCAGATAATGTAAATGGGTTTACGAGGGAACTTGTCCATCAGATAACCTGAGAACGGGCGTACACACAGACCACTTACTGTATAGCAGCTTAGTACGGCGCCGAGAATGGTCGCAGGGCAGTTGTAAGTCTCGCGGAGATAGAACGGCAGCACGGGAATTAGTATCCAAAAGCCGAAATACAACAGGAAGTTGGCTGCCAGGATTAATATATAGCTACGTGTGAAAAGGCGCTCTTTCATTCTTGGTCGATAATAGTAAGATTGTGGACTGCTAAAATCTTAGTGCCTGTGTTATTAGGAAAATAGATTTGATTAGAGAGCCAAAAGCCAGGAAAAACATGCTATGCCAATGTCGCTATACGCAATGGCTGCTGTGTTTTTCCTGGCTTTTGGCTCTATAAAAATTATTCTGGTCAGTTGGCTGCGTCGAATTCGTGTAGGAAACGTACATCGTTCTCAGAGAACAGACGCAGGTCAGACACTTGGTATTTCAAGTTGGTTATGCGCTCAACACCGAGGCCGAAGGCATATCCGCTGTATATCTTGCTGTCAATGCCGCACAGTTCAAGGACATTCGGGTCAACCATTCCGCAACCGAGAATCTCTACCCACCCCGTATGTTTACAGAAGCCGCAACCCTTGCCGCCACATATATGGCATGAAATATCCATTTCAGCGCTAGGCTCGGTAAATGGGAAGTAACTCGGACGGAGGCGTATCTTAGTGTCTGGTCCGAACAGTTCACGTGAGAATGTAAGCAGTACCTGCTTCAGGTCAGTGAATGATACGTTCTTGTCAATGTATAAGCCTTCTATCTGATGGAAAAAACAGTGAGCACGCGCAGTGATCGCCTCGTTGCGGTAAACGCGTCCCGGGCAGATAACACGGATTGGCGGTTTCGTTACGTCCATGACACGGGCCTGCACGGAACTGGTATGGCTACGTAATATAATGTTCTTTGTTACGTCGTTAGGGTTTGTCTCGACAAAGAACGTATCTTGCATGTCACGGGCAGGGTGATCTGCTGCGAAGTTCATTTTTGTGAACACGTGAAGGTCATCTTCCACTTCCGGACCGTCAGCCAAAGTAAAGCCCATACGTGAGAATATGTCAATGATTTCATTCTTTACAATAGTAAGCGGATGACGTGTGCCGAACTTTATCGGATAAGGCGTGCGTGTAAGGTCAATGTCATCGCCCTGTGTCTCATTTGCCTCACATTGCTCGCGCAGCGAGTTGATGCGTTCAAGGGCAGTCTGCTTAAGTTCGTTGATTTTTATTCCTACTTCCTTTTTCTGTTCAGCCGGAACATTACGGAAGTCTGCCATCAGAGTACTGATCTCTCCTTTCTTGCTAAGATATTTAAGTCTTAAAGCTTCGATTTCTTCAGGGGTTGAAGCGTTAAGGCCTTTCACCTCTTCGAGAAGTTTCTCAATTTTGTCGAGTATCATTTTGTCGATTAATTTGATGCGTATTAAAATGTTGATGCAAAGGTAATATTTTAACTTGAATATGAGTAATAAATCAAAATAAAGTTGTACTTTTGCGCAAATTTTGAGATGCTGGTAAGGACGCTGGGCAGCCCTGTTAACGGGGCTTGGGTGCTGATAGGCCAGCAGAGTCTTGGAATGATAGTATGTTATTATGAAAAAAGGTGTTGAATTGGTTGTTGCCGCCTGTCTGTTCATGATGTTGTGGACTACGGGCTGTACTGACAAGAAACCCGTTTCAGCCGACACCATAACGGTTGCCGACTCGTCAGAGATTGTCGACACAGCAGTTGTCGACACACTTGACAAATTGATTTCGGAACAGCCGATGCCAAAGGCTGCCGATGAACTGTTTGACGATTTTATTTTTAATTTCGCCGCAAACCGCAAGTTGCAGATGGCGAGAATCAAGTTCCCGTTGAAAGTTGTCGACGGTGAGAATACCGGTTACATTAAGAAATCTGAATGGAAGATGGAGCATTTCTTTATGGACCAGGGATATTACACCTTGATTTTTGACAATCTGAAACAGATGAATGTAGTTAAGGATACCTCAATTAACAATGTAGTAGTTGAAAAAGTATTCTTGACAAAAGAACGTGTGGAAAAATACATGTTTGAGAGGATAGGAGGCCGTTGGATGCTGACATCAATTGTTAACAATGCCATGTTCAACAACACAAATGCTTCTTTTCTTGCTTTTTACCAACGTTTTGCAACTGATTCCGCCTTCCAGATAGAGAGTCTTAATAACCCCGTGGCCTTTACAGGACCGGACCCCGACGATGATTTTAGTACAATGTCAGGCGAGATAGATCCTGAAACATGGCCGGCTTTTGCTCCAGAACTGCCTTCAGGTTTTATTTATAACATAATGTACGGGCAGAAATATAAAGAGGGCGACCAGAAGATTTTTGTAATGCGTGGCATTTCCAACGGAATGGAGATGCAGCTTACGTTCAGACAGATTGACGGTGACTGGAAGCTGGTCAGTCTTTCTGAATAAAAGTATTCATTTTTTAATAAAGCTATAACTGATGAAGGATTTTTCTAATTATAACCTCAGAGCTCACAATACATTTGGTTTGGATGTGAATTGCCGCAGGTATGTTGAGTTCGCAACGGTGGCTGAACTGCAGCATCTTACGGAAACATTGACAGCGTCTGACGAGCCATTGTTCGTATTGGGGGCAGGCAGTAACGTCTTGTTTACAAAGGATTATGCCGGAACTATTCTTCATTCAGCGATAAAGGGACATCATGTTGAGCGTGTTGACGGCAGTGAATATTTACGTTGCGGCAGTGGCGAGACATGGGATGACGTGGTAAGACTTTGTGTCAGCAACGGACTTTATGGAGCTGAGAATCTTTCTCTTATTCCGGGAGAAGTAGGCGCAAGCGCCGTTCAGAATATCGGCGCTTACGGTGTTGAGGCAAAAGACCTGATATATAAGGTTGAGGCTGTAGACATCAAAACAGGTAAAATCTGTGAGTTTATGAATGAAGAGTGTGGCTATTCATATCGGTGGAGCCGTTTCAAGGGAGAATGGCGCAACCGTTATGTGATAACTTACGTTACATATAAGTTGTCTGACACATTTGTTCCGCATCTTGATTACGGAAACGTAAGGGAAGAGCTCCTGAAAAAAGGAATCAAGACGCCTACGGCCACACAGTTGAGAAATGTAATAATTGATATACGTAAAGCCAAGTTGCCTGATCCGAAAGTGGAAGGTAATGCCGGCAGCTTTTTTACAAATCCTATAGTCGGGAAAGATAAATATGACGCTCTAGTTGCTCAGTTCGGTACCGTCCCGCATTATGTCCTTGATGACGGCCGTGTCAAGATACCGGCCGGTTGGATGATAGAAATGTGTGGCTGGAAAGGAAAGACGCTCGGAAAGGCCGGTGTACATTCATGTCAGGCATTGGTGCTTGTAAACCGTGGAGGTGCCGCCGGTGCTGATATTCTGAATTTATGTGATGCTGTAAGGGCAGACGTTAAGGCGAAGTTTGACATTGATATTAACCCGGAGGTGAATATTATCTGATGGCGAGATTGATTTTTCTTGGGACAGGAACTTCAGTCGGAGTACCGACGATAGGCTGTAAATGTAAGGTCTGCAGGAGTACTGATGCTCATGACAAGCGCTTGCGTGCGTCTGTATTTGTAGAGACTGACCATACCAGGGTGCTTATTGATTGCGGTCCGGATTTCCGCCAACAGATGCTTGGTCAGGACTTTAGACGGATTGACGCAGTTCTGCTTACTCACATCCATTATGACCATGTGGGAGGACTTGACGACTTGAGGCCGTTCTGCGTTTTTGGTGAAGTTAATATTTATGCTGATAATAATACGGCAGACGGTCTCCGGCACACAATCCCTTACTGTTTTGCAAAGCACAAGTATCCTGGAGTTCCGAATATAAACGTCAGAGTGATAAAGCCGCATGAATCTTTCAATGTAGGCGACATGAACATAACGCCGGTTAAGGTCATGCATGACAAATTACCTATTCTCGGTTACAGGATTGGCGATTTATTGTATATCACGGATATGAAAACCGTGGATGAAAGTGAGTTTGAGTATTTTAAGGGAGTAAAGATTCTTGTTGTCAATGCATTGCGTTTTACTCCTGATCATCATTCGCATCTGACGGTGGATGAAGCTTTGGCTTTTGCTGCAAAAACAGGTGCAGAGCAGACTTTCTTTACCCACATGGGGCATGATATCGGATTACACGAAGAAGTCAATAAACAGTTGCCTCCTAATGTACAGCTGGCTTATGATGGGCAGGTGGTTGATTTCTGAAAGTAATGGTAAATCAACGGCAAGTTTCTTTAAAAACAAGAGAAACCATACTCTTATTTTGCAAACAAGAGTTAATTTGACTATATTTTTAATTAATAAAGGTTATATAAAGGAAAATTCGGAGCGAGAAATTTGCAAGTTGCATAAATAGTCAATACCTTTGCACCGTGTTTTTCATAGTATTAGATTTAAGGTTAACAAGGTTGGAGTACAGCGGTACTCCTTTTTTTGTTTTATAGCGTTTGGAATATGTATTTTCAGTTAAGATAAATCTTATCTTTTGAACTTTTTATATAGTTTCCATGCCAGCATAAAGCCGTCAATCAGTCCGGCTCCGGTATTCATGAATGTGGCTAATGTAAATCCTTTTTTCTTAGGCTCTTGTTTATGGAACAAGTCTTTCCATAAAATACCCATTTTCTGGTTGTCGTTCCTTATTTCCGAAAGGATATTCTCTTTGCGAAGTCTTATCTCGTGCAAAGTGTTATATGATTCAGTTTTTTTCATGTCAAAATATTGCAAAGTTATTCCATTAGCAGGCTGGTGATGAATCTGATTAACGGTCTTTCAATCCAGCTCTTTCTGAAAATGAGGAACAGTATGAAAATAACAATATATACCGCCGCGATTATTCCAAAAGCCGTCGGATACCCCAGTACCGGTCCCATGGCAAGTGCTGCGGACAATGAGAGGAAAATAAGTATTGCGATGACGATCAGCGTCAGGATTGCAAAAAGCAGCAAGGCGGTTATTATGCGCACCGTCTTGTCCATAATATCGAGCTTCAGATACTCACCCTGAAGCCCGATACTATGTTTCAACAGCTTGACAAGCTGTACAATGGTTTCAATGTTTTTGTCGCTTGAGAACATGCGTAAAAACTTTTATGCGATAGTCGTGTCTGCCGCGTCTGTTATATCGTCAGCCAAGTCGTTCATTTCCTTACGGCTCAGTTTGATATTATGTTTCTGGCAGAAGTCATCAATTGCGTCAGTTATTTTACCGCGTGTGTCTTTTCCCTTTTCAGGAGCGAGTAACAAACCTAATGCCGCGCCGGCGATAGCACCGCCTAAAAAAGCGCCAATGTAACCTAATGCTTTCATAATTACTATATTTTAAGTTATACAAAAAGTCCTTCTTCGTCCTCAGCATTTGTCCTGTAAGGCGTGCAACTGCTTTGTTGTAAGCAAAAATAGTGATAAATTCCCGAACATCAATGTTTTTATTTGACTTTTTTGTTAAAAACAATGTATTTCATTGATTTAACAAACTTTATGTGCGTTTTGTCAGCCATTTTGCTTGTTTTTGTGTAATTTCGCACGATAATAGTCGAAATATTAAATTTGGTTTCCACAAATATCAAGAATTATGAAAAAATACTTTGTTGCGTGTGCCGCCCTTTGTGTGGCTTTGGCGTTCACAGGATGTAAGTCTTCAGAGAGTGCTTACCGTAAGGCTTACGAAAAGGCAAAGGCTCAGGAGGAGAACCGTGCTACCGAACAAAATCAGGGAAATGAAGAGATTGCGGTTGTCGCTCCGGTCGTAGAGAAGCCTGCCACAGAGACGGTTGTTGTTGACAATACAGACAATGTGCCCGTACGTCAGGAGACTCTGTCTGTAGTTAACGGTGACGGACTCAAGAGCTTCAGTGTTGTTGTAGGCTCATTCTCAGTACAGGCAAACGCTGAAGGACTGCAGAGCACCCTTAGAAGCCAAGGCTATGCGGCTCAGGTAGCTTACAATTCGGCTAATCAGATGTATCGTGTCGTGGCCGCCACTTTCGATTCCAAGGTCGACGCTGTAAATAGCCGTAACGAGCTGCGTTCTCAGTACCCCGACGCATGGCTGTTGTATAACCAGAAATAACAAATATCTGCGTGGCCCGTATATTGTCGATTGACTACGGAAAAAAGCGCACTGGACTTGCTGTCACTGACCCGTTGCAGATTATTGCCAACGGGTTAGTGACGGTTTCTACGTCTGCTTTATTCGATTTCCTGCGTGATTATGTGGCAAGGGAACATGTTGAACGTATCGTTATAGGCGAACCGAAGCAGGCTGACGGTACGCCCAGTGAGAACATGCAGCGCATTACCCAGTTTGTGAACCGCTGGCGTAAAGCGTTTCCGGATATCCCGATTGAGTATTACGATGAGCGTTTCACGTCTGTACTTGCTCATAGGGCCATGATTGACGGTGGGTTAGGCAGGAAGAAGCGGCAGGATAAGGCACTTGTAGATGAGATAAGTGCTACGATTATCCTGCAAAGTTATTTAGAGTCATTAAAAAGAAAACAATGATATTACCTATTTATATATATGGCCATCCGGTGTTGCGTAAGGTTTCAGAGGACATCACGGCCGATTATCCCAATCTTAAAGAACTTATTTCAAACATGTTCGAGACGCTCACCGAGTCAGACGGTGTAGGTCTTGCAGCTCCGCAGATAGGTCTTAATATACGCCTTGCCGTGATTGACCTTGATGTCTTGTCAGAGGATTTTCCTGAATATAAAGACTTCCGTAAGGCGTACATCAATCCGCATATACTTGAATATGATGAGACGGAAACGGAGACAATGGAGGAGGGATGCCTCTCTATTCCCGGCATACATGAGAACGTAAAGCGGCCTACGCGCATACGTGTGAAATATGTGGATGAGGATTTTGTAGAGCATGAGGAATGGGTCGACGGTTATCTTGCCCGTGTCATGCAGCACGAGTTTGACCATCTCGACGCCAAGATGTTTGTTGACAGGGTGTCGCCCTTGCGCCGCCAGCTTATCAAGAACAAGCTGAAGGCTATTCTGCAAGGCCGCTTCAGGTGCGGATACCGCACTAAGATGGCAAGGTCTTGATTCTCAGGAGGCCTTTTTTATGCCACGGTCTTATCCGTGAAAGTTAGGGTATTGTGTTGTATTTCAGGACAGGTTTGTTATGCGCAAGTTCCTATTGACTTTTTTTCTGTTGCTCACGTCCGTATTAGCGTCAGCCCAGTTCAGGACTGACCGGCTTATAGACGTGGGCAAAAGTGCGCTGTTTTATGAAGATTATGTCCTCTCGATACAATATTTCAATCAGGTTATTCTTGTCAAACCGTATCTTTATGAGCCGTGGTTCCTGCGCGGTGTGGCCAAGTTCTACCTCGACGATTACACCGGTGCCACTAATGACTGTACCGAGGCAATACGTCTTAACCCGTATATTCCTGATATTTTTGAGCTGCGCGGGCTTTGTTATATCAAGCAGGGAAAGTATGACGAGGCTATAGCCGACTACGACAAGACCATCGAGTTTAATCCTTATAATAAAGGCTTATGGTTTAACCGTGTGTTGTGCAAGATTGAGAAGAAAGACTATGACGCCGCCAATGCCGACTTAGACTCGATGCTTACAATGTGGAAGGATTACGCCAAGGCTTATTCATTGAAAGCTGAAGTGTGCCTGCAGCAGAAAGACACTGTGGCGGCGGCTAAATATCTTGATGAAAGTCTTGAGCATGCGCCGTATGACAGCGATATCTGGGCCATGCGTGCAATGGTCAGTCTTTCGCAAAGCGAATGGAAAAGTGCTGACGAGCAGCTGTCAAAGGCGATACATCTTAGTCCGACAAATGTTGCCAATTACGTTAACCGTGCTTTGGCCAGGTATAACATAAACAACCTTAATGGTGCTCTTGCAGATTATGACAAGGCACTTGAATTAGACCCCAACAACTTTCTTGCTCATTATAACCGAGGACAGCTGCGTGTGCAGGTGGGCGACGACAACCGTGCGATAGAAGACTTCAACTATGTAATCAGTATGGAGCCTGATAACGTGATGGCCATTTACAACCGCGCCATTCTGCTTGAACGCACTGGCGACATTTACGGGGCAATACGTGATTATACCAAAATCATAGACGAGTATCCTAATTTCTGGGCCGGCTTAAACAACCGTGCCCGCTGTTACCGGCGTGTAGGACTTACGGCGAAGGCCGAGCAGGACGAGTTCAGGATATTCAAGGCCCAGCTTGACAAGCACTACGGCCGACAGAGACGGTGGAGCAAGCAGAAGCAACACGAAGTACGCAAGAAGAGCGAGATAGATTTTGATAAATATAATCAGCTTGTAGTTGAGGACGAGAATACCGTTGAGCATGAGTATGCCTCAAATTACCGCGGGCGGGTGCAGAACCGCAAAATCAATGTCGTGTTCCAGCCCATGTTCATGCTGTCGTTCAGTCCTTATGACAATGCCGTGAAGTCATATCAGCCCTACGACAATACGGTTGAGCGTTTCAATTTTGAGCAGAAGCCTACGCACCGACTTTATATAAGAAACGGCGTGAGAACCCTTACCGAGCAGGAGTCTGCCCAGATATTTGCGTTTATCGACTCGCTTACGGTAGCAATAAACTCTTCAAAAAATCTGAAAAATGACAAGGGGCTGATTCTTCAGCGGGCTGTGGCGCACAGCGTGGTGCAGAATTATGCTGACGCCATAAGTGACCTTACGGCTTATATCCAGACCGACAGCACCTCGTCGCTGGCTTACTGGCAGCGTGCCGTGTGTCAGGAACGTGTGAACAGATATGACGCGTCGCGCGGCGAAGATGTCCGGCTGAAGACAGTAGGCGCCATAAGCGACCTTGACACAGCAATCAAGCTGAACGGGAACAACGCCTATCTTTATTACGACCGTGGCAATCTGTATGCTGAAAATAAAGATTATGTACGAGCGATAGAGAATTATGACGAGGCTATAAAACTCGACCCGAAACTTGCCGAGGCTTATTATAATAGAGGTATAGCCAACATCAACCTTGGCAAGACCGACGTCGGCATTGCCGACCTCAGCAAAGCCGGAGAGCTTGGGCTTTATGACGCTTACAGCGCAATAAAGAAGTATAGCAAGAAATAATTTGACAAACGCTTCATTGACCGTTATAAATCATTCGGATTTCGGTGAAATTCTGAAAGGCCGCCTTTTGTCTTGCAAAAGGCGGCCTTTTAGCTTGTAATATGTGGCCTTTTACCGCATAAAAGGCGGCCTTTTGCAGTTCAGGCGCATAATGGCAAGGATATGGATGTGAACAATAAGACAGACAATAAGACCATTACAGGTATTTTATTTTTTGAAAAACATCTCTCATCTGTCACTTTTCTTTATAACTCATTTATTCTCAACCGGTTATGCGGTGATAGATGTTTTTACGTCTGTCACCGTCCTGCAAGGCGCATTTATTTTCATCCGGCACTTCAGTGGCAGATGTTTTTTGCATCTGTCACCGGCCAACGGCCTGACTGTCAGTGATATATGCAGGAAAAGTGACAGATGAGAGATGAAATCAAGAAAAGTTATCAGTTAACCGTGCTACATACTTTACTGACCGTTGGTGATGCCCCAGGCGGCGGGTGCCGTCATGAAATATTGTACACCTGAACTGCGGATGAACCAAAATGGCTGAGGTTGGTTCTTATGAAAATATTACCTTAAAAAATATGTACACATATTAAAATAAATTCAGTATGTGCTTTTTCATACCCGTTTCGTCTTTAAATAAGCTGTAAATGCCTAATTTTGCGGTCGATAAAGAATGTGATGCTTTTACGGATAAATTATATTTTCAAGATTAACGTTAGTATTTATGGACTTCTTCCAGTTTGTTATTGACTTTATCCTGCACATCGACCGGCATATGATTGAGCTTGTGCAGGACTATCATTTGTGGACTTATGCAATACTGTTTGTGATTATTTTTTGTGAGACCGGCCTCGTTGTCACGCCGTTTTTGCCGGGCGACTCACTTCTGTTCGTGGCCGGCGCGATAACCGCCCAGCCCGACGTCCCTCTCGAAATAGGTTATCTGCTGCTGATAGTGTTTGCCGCTGCCGTGCTTGGCGACTCGTGCAATTATATGATAGGCCACTTCTTCGGTAAAAAGCTGTTCGCAAATCCTGATTCAAAGATATTCAAGCAGAGCTATCTTGACAAGACCCACGCCTATTTCAGCAAGTATGGCGGCAAGACGATAATCCTTGCGCGCTTTATCCCGATAGTCCGCACGTTCGCTCCTTTCGTGGCAGGCATGGGCAAGATGAATTATTATTATTTCATGGTTTACAATCTTACGGGAGCCGCCTTGTGGGTAGGACTGTTCTGCCTTGCAGGATATTTCTTCGGCGATTTGCCTTTCGTGCAGCGCAACCTTAAGCTCCTTCTGCTCGCGATAATCGTAATCTCGGTGCTGCCTGCCGTCGTAGAGGTGGTCCGCGCGAAGCTGAAGAAGGCTTAAACGCAGAGATGTAATATAGTTGGAAACAACTGACGTAAACGGTCAAGAAAGCTCATTGTCAGCAATTGCTTTCTTGGCCGTTCTTGCATATATAACGTTTTGAGGTATATCTTAGCCGTTGCATAAGTATGTTTTTATTATAAAAAACGAATGTTTGAGCAATCAATATTCCGTGTTATGCTAAATTTCTGTATCTTTGCAAACGGTTTCGGGATTTATTCCCGTGCCGACATATAGCGTTTACTGTTTTATTCGATAACGTTCCTAAAACTTGCCGGTTGAAAGAATGACCACATTGAATAGAATAAGTAAGCGTCCACGTCATCGTGGGCGTTTAACTTATCTTGTGGTCAAGGGTTACCGGCAAGTACCTAAGGAACGTGGATGAGTTAGATGTCCACGTTTTTGGTGCTTGTCGGTAGCTGTCGTTTTTTGGATAATCTGTTTTCGCATAGTTGTGATATTGTTCCTTTTCCTGTGCTGAGGCATGGGCAGGAGAGCGTATGTCTTGGCTAAATCCTAAATTTTTATATTATGCAAAAGTTCAAAATTAGCAGCGAAGACAGTGCGGCCATTGAGTGGTTGCGTTTCCCGTTGATTGTGTGCGTGGTGTTTATCCACAGTTCCGGAGAGATGTTGGACTTCTCCACCATTGACTGGTCTGCCATGTCGGGTCGTGAGGTTGTTGACCTGATACAAGTGTTTTTCTCAAGAGTAGTTACGCATTTTGCTGTTCCTTGTTTCTACTTTATTTCCGGTTATCTGTTCTTTTGCAACGTAAATCATTTCGATTTATCAGTTTGGAAAAGCAAAATGCGGAGCCGTGCATACACATTGTTGTTGCCTTACGTGCTATGGAATCTGATTTTTATTGCAGCCATTGCCGGTAAAGTTATCTTGAAGTGCATCTTGGGTATGGAACAGATTAGTACGGTAACGTCGTGGTATGGTGATAACGGCGGATTGTTCGGGCTATTATGGAATTGTAATGTGTGGGGAGAAGACAGCATTGGTTGGTCAGGTAATCCGCAAAGGTCATCTGCCCCGATAGATTTCCCTTTATGGTATTTGCGCGATTTGATTGTGGTTTCATTATTGACACCTGCAATTCATTGGCTTTTAAGGCGTTTCGGACTGTGGTTTGTGACGCTTCTCGGACTCGCGTTCGTATCACGCACGTGGCCGTTGATTGACGGCCTGTCTATCACAGCCCTGTTCTTCTTTAGCGTCGGTGCATACATGGGCGAGCGGAAAATTTCAATTTCGGCTGTCAAAAAATATCAGACATTAATTTATATTGCAGCAGTTGTTCTGGCTGTGGCTGATACGCTACTCGGCGGGCCGGATACGTATGCCGGCAATATTGTGCATCCCTTCTTCCGGATAGCGGGCTTTTTAGCCGCGTTGTGCATTGCGCTGCACTTTAGTGCCAAAGGACATGCATGGAGGCCGATGCTTACGCATAGCGTGTTCTTCATTTACGCATTTCACGGTCTATACATTGTGAGCTATTATTTTGGCGGTCTTTGGCTTAAGGCTGTAGGTTTTGACTATCCGGTTTTGTCAACGATTGTTTATCTGCTTGTTCCGGCTCTCAAAATATCTGTGTGCTTGATTGTGTATATAGTGCTTGAACGCACGGCTCCACGATTGCTTGCATTGCTTACCGGCCGTCGAGGGTAGGACTGTTTTTATAAGTCTGATACCGTACAGGTTTTTTGGATAAAAATCTTATCTATTGTTCTGTAATTCAAAAGAAAACTGTAATTTTGCATCCAGATTAAATAAAAACAAAGGCGTTATGATTAAAATCACATTTCCCGACGGTTCTGTGCGTGAGTACGAGCAGGGCGTAACGGGACTTCAGATTGCAGAAAGCATTTCACCGGCGTTGGCACGCAACGTGCTCGCCTGCGGAGTCAATGGTGAGACAGTAGAACTTAACCGCCCTATCAACGAGGACGCAAAGATAGCACTTTACAAGTGGGAGGACGATGAAGGCAAGCATGCCTTCTGGCATACATCAGCCCACCTGCTGGCCGAGGCTCTGCAAGAGCTGTACCCCGGCATACAGTTCGGTTTCGGTCCGGCTGTTGAGAACGGATTTTTCTATGACGTAATGCCGAAGGAAGGTGATGTAATCAAGGAGTCAGACTTCGAGAAGATAGAGAAGAAAATGAAGGAGCTTGCCTCAAAGGACGAGCCCGTTGTACGCAAGGAAATATCAAAGGCTGACGCTTTAAAGGAATTTAAGGCTGGCGGACAGGAATATAAGTGCGAGCACATTGAGCAGGACCTTGAGGACGGCGAGATTACCACATATACCCAGGGTAACTTCACTGACCTGTGTAAGGGTCCGCATATAATGAGCACCGGAGCTATCAAGGCTATCAAGATAACCAGTGTTGCCGGAGCATTCTGGCGTGGTGACGCCAAGCGCGAGCAGATGACCCGTATCTACGGTATCTCTTTCCCGAAGAAAAAGATGCTTGACGAGTATCTTGTAATGCTTGAGGAGGCCAAGAAGCGCGACCACCGCAAGATAGGCAAGGAAATGGAACTGTTCATGTTCTCTGAGCGTGTGGGCAAGGGTCTGCCTATATGGCTGCCGGCCGGAACGGAGCTGCGCCTGCGTCTGCAGGACATGTTGCGCCGCATTCAGAAACGTTACGGTTATCAGGAAGTAATCACTCCGCACATAGGCAGCAAGAATCTTTATGTCACTTCAGGCCACTATGCACATTACGGCAAGGACTCGTTCCAGCCGATACACACTCCCGAAGAGGATGAGGAATACATGCTGAAACCGATGAACTGCCCTCATCACTGCGAGGTGTTCGCATGGAAACCGCGCTCATATCGTGACCTGCCGCTGCGTATCGCTGAGTTCGGTACTGTTTACCGTTATGAGAAGAGTGGAGAGCTGCACGGACTTACACGTGTCCGCTCGTTCACTCAGGACGATGCCCACATCTTCTGCCGCCCGGATCAGGTTAAGTCTGAGTTCCTCAATGTTATGGATATTATTCATACGGTGTTCACAATATTCAACTTCACCGACTTTGAGGCGCAGATTTCACTCCGTGACCCTAACGACCGTGAGAAGTATATCGGTTCGGATGAGGTATGGGCTGAGTCAGAGCAGGCTATCATTGACGCATGTAAGGAGAAAGGTCTCAATGCAAAGATAGAATATGGCGAGGCTGCGTTCTACGGTCCGAAACTCGACTTCATGGTTAAGGACGCTATCGGCCGCCGCTGGCAGCTCGGTACTATCCAGGTAGACTATAACCTGCCTGAGCGCTTCAAGCTGGAGTACACAGCTGACGATAACACTAAGAAGACGCCTGTAATGATTCACCGTGCTCCGTTCGGCTCACTTGAGCGCTTCACGGCTGTGCTTATCGAGCATACATCAGGACATTTCCCGTTGTGGCTTACGCCTAACCAGGTAGCAATACTGCCGATCAGTGAGAAATATAATGATTATGCGGCCAAGGTGGCTAAGTATTTCGATTCTGTCGGAGTACGTGCTACAATAGATGACCGCAACGAGAAAATCGGCCGCAAGATTCGTGACAACGAGATTAAGCGCATACCTTACATGGTGGTTGTTGGCGAGAAGGAGCAGGCTGACGGCTCGGTAGCTGTAAGAAAGCAGGGCCAGGGTGACCAAGGCTCAATGAGCATGGAAGACTTTGCAAAGAAGGTCAACGATGAAGTTGCTGAACAACTTAAAGCACTGAATTAATAAATAATTAAGAATTAAGAGTTAAGAATTAAGAAAATCGCCGTTGCCATATTATTATAATGGTGTTTTTCTTAATTCTTAACTCTTAATTCTTAAATTTCTTATAAATATTTTTGTTAATTGCCTGATTTGTGGTAAATTTGCATCCGATTTTCATAAAAACATTCGTAAAACAGTTGAATGAAGCACGACAAAAACAATCATTACCGCGTGAATGAGCAGATTCGCGTAAGAGAAGTCCGCATCGTAAGCGATAACGGTTCTACAGTAATACCAACACGCCAGGCATTGGATATGGCACGGGAACAAGGCGTAGACCTTGTTGAAATTTCACCTAACGCCCAGCCGCCGGTTTGTCGTCTCATCGACTACAGCAAGTTCCTTTACCAACAGAAGAAGCGAGCCAAGGAACTCAAGGCGAAGCAGGTAAAGCAGGATGTTAAGGAAATACGTTTCGGGCCACAGACGGATGACCACGACTACAATTTTAAGCTGAAGCACGCTAAGGAATTTCTGGAAGACGGAAATAAAGTGCGTGCGTTCGTATTCTTCCGCGGCCGTTCGATTTTGTTCAAGGAACAAGGTGAAGTATTGCTGCTGCGTTTCGCAAACGACCTTGAGGAATATGGAAAGGTAGAACAGATGCCTGCATTGGAAGGCAAGAAAATGTTCCTTTATATAAGTCCCAAGAAGTCAGGTGCTGTAAAGAAAAGCCAGCAGAAACTTGACCGTGAACGCCGTGAGGCAGAGGCTAAGGCTCAGTCAGAGCAGGCAAAGGCTGAGGAAACAAACGTTGAGATGCCCGCAGGTGGTGGTCTGTTTGCCAACGCGAAGAACGGAGCAGATGCCCTGAAAAAGCTCAGCGGAGGGAATGACGATAACAAGTAATATCCCGATAAAATGAAGAATAATGTGCGTAACGTCCTGGTATATACGTTGCCACAGCTGTAAATAACAATTAATTTAAAATTAAAAAAATGCCAAAGCAAAAGACAAATTCCGGTGCAAAGAAAAGATTCAGCTTCACCGGTACAGGTAAGATTAAGAGACATCACGCTTACCACAGTCACATTCTGACTAAGAAGACTAAGAAACAAAAGCGTAATCTTGTTCATCAGACAATCGTTGACAAGAGCAACCTGAAGCAGGTGAGAGACTTGCTCCGTCTCCGTTAATCTATGTCTAACAAACTTAAAGGGAAAAAATTATGCCAAGATCAGTAAATCACGTTGCTTCAAGAGCAAAAAGAAAAAGAATTTTAAAGCTTACCCGTGGTTATTACGGAGCAAGAAAGAACGTTTGGACGGTAGCCAAGAACACCTGGGAGAAGGGTCTTACTTATGCTTACCGTGACCGCCGCAATAAGAAGCGCAACTTCCGTTCTCTGTGGATTCAGCGTATCAACGCTGCCGCACGTCTTGAGAACATGAGCTATTCAACATTGATGGGTGCCCTGCACAAGGCCGGTATCGAGATTAACCGTAAGGTTCTCGCTGACCTCGCAGTCAATAATCCAGAGGCTTTCAAGGCTATTGTTGATAAGGTTAAGTAAACAGACGATTACTATCATACTGTAAAATGGACTAAAAGCCACAATTTCCGGATTTATACGGAGGTTGTGGCTTTTGTTGTTCTGAATGTTTCATAATAACATAACAAATACCGGAAAATATGGGAATAGTAATAGGTATTGACGTCGGCATAAGCACAACCAAGATTGTCGGAATATCTGACGGCAACGTGGTGTCACCCATGCGTATAAAGGCTACTGACCCTGTAACCTCGCTTTACGGTGCTTTCGGCAAATATCTGTATGACAACAAAATTCAGCTTAGTGACGTTGAGCATGTCATGCTTACCGGTGTCGGGTCGGCTTATATCAGCAAACCGGTATATGGTCTGCCTACAGACAAGGCCGGAGAGTTCGTGGCTGACGGTCTCGGAGCACGGCATGTGTCGGGTAAGGACCATATCATTGTGGTAAGCATGGGTACGGGAACGTCGCTCATACGCTGTGACGGTGACCGGATAGAACATATCGGCGGCATTGGTATCGGCGGCGGAACACTTCTCGGGCTGTCGCGTCTTCTGCTTAAGACTGATGACATCCGTACCGTGTCAGACATGGCTATACGTGGCAATGTGTCAAACATTAATTTGCGTATAGGCGACATCAGTGCCCGTCCTTTGCCCGGACTGCCTATGACGGCCGTCGCATCATTGTTTGGTAACGCCAAGAGCGACGCTTCGCGTGAAGACATTGCAATCGGCCTGATATGGACTGTGCTTCAGTCGGTGGGCCAGTCAGCGGTGCTTGCTTCAATCGGCAGCAGTATCCGTGAATATGTGATGATCGGTAACCTTACGCTTCTTCCGCAGTGCCGTATGGTGTTCCCGCCGATAGAGAAGCTTTACGGTGTTAAGCTTATAATACCCGAATATTCAGAATTCTGTACGGCTATAGGTGCCGCTTTGTGCTATTTTGACAAACGGTTTACCACTGAATCTTTATAACTTGACAAATCATTGCCGGTGAAAGTCAGATGCCTTTCATCGACAATGATATTCTGTTTCTTTTCCTGTCAACGTCAATTACGCGAACTTTAACGTGCTGATGCAGTCTCACAACCTGTGTAGGGTCGCTTACGTAACGGTCGGCGAGTTGTGATATGTGCACGAGACCGTCGTTATGTACGCCGATGTCAACAAATGCTCCAAAGTTTGTTATGTTAGTCACGATGCCGGGAAGTATCATGCCTTCATAAAGGTCGTCTACGGTGTGGACGTTTTCGTCAAACTTGAATTCCTCTAATTGTTCGCGCGGGTCACGTCCGGGCTTCTCCAGCTCATTCATAATGTCGGTAAGTGTAGGCATTCCTACAGTATCTGTCACATATTGTTTGAGGTCTATCCGGCGAAGTTTCTCCTTGTCTTTAATGAGCTCGGCAACGCTACATCCACAGTCCTTTGCCATTTGTTCAACAATTCTGTAGCTTTCAGGATGTACGGCTGTATTGTCGAGCGGATTCTTTGCTCCTGGTATTCTCAGGAATCCGGCACACTGTTCAAAAGCAGCCGGACCGAGACGTGGCACTTTCAGCAACTGTCTTCTTGATGTAAATGCACCGTTGGATGCACGATAGTCAACTATGTTCTGTGCAATGACCGGGCCAAGTCCACTGACGTAAGTCAGCAGATGTTTACTTGCCGTATTAAGGTTTACACCCACGCTGTTAACGCAACTTTCAACCGTAAGGTCAAGGCTTTTCTTCAGTTTGGTCTGGTCAACGTCGTGCTGATATTGTCCTACGCCGATGCTTTTCGGGTCAATCTTCACGAGCTCGGCCAAAGGGTCCATAAGACGTCGGCCTATACTCACAGCACCGCGTACCGTTACGTCCTTATCAGGAAATTCCTCGCGTGCCGTTTTTGATGCAGAGTAAACAGATGCCCCGTCCTCACTTACTACGAAAGTCCTGATATCCTGTTTGAAGTTAAGTCTGCTGATGAACGTCTGAGTCTCGCGGCTTGCCGTGCCGTTGCCTATCGCAATGGCTTCGATATCATATTTTTCGGCCATTTCAATAACCTGTCTGTCAGCGCATGTCTTGCCTGTATTTTTACAGAAATCAGGAAAGATGGTTGTATTGTATAGCAGGTTTCCCTGTGAGTCAAGGCATACTACCTTGCAGCCGGTGCGGAAACCGGGGTCGATACCCATTACACGTTTCTGTCCTAATGGAGGGGCAAGCAGCAACTGGCGTAAGTTTTCTGCAAACACACGTATCGCCTCATCGTCAGCCTTCTCCTTGCTAAGCGTGGCAAATTCAGTTTCGATAGAAGGCTTCAGAAGTCTTTTATACGCATCAGCAACGGCTTCAGCTACCAGCTTTGACGAAGCATTATTGCCTTTAACATATATCCGCTTAATCCTTTCCTCACAGTCATCAGTTGCCGTGTTTATGCTTACACGTAATATGCCTTCAGCCTCACCACGGCGCATGGCCAGCAAGCGGTGTGACGAACAGCGGCGGAGCGGCTCTGAGAAGTCAAAATAGTCAGAGTATTTCTCGGCACCTTCCTTTTCCTCTTTTGCCGCCTTTTTCTTGGAGGTTATTACGGCCTCATGTCTGAATGCCGATCTCATAAGCCGTCTCGACCGTTCGTCCTCGCTTACGTTTTCGGCTATTATGTCTTTCGCTCCGCTGATAGCTTCGTCAGCGCTTGCCACCTCGCCCTTGACGAAACGTTTGGCCGCAGACGAAGGGTCGTTCTCACGTTGCAGCATTATTATCGTGGCGAGCGGCTCCAGTCCGCGTTCCCTTGCCGCCTGGGCACGTGTGCGCCGTTTAGGCTTGTAAGGCAGATAAATGTCCTCCAGCTCAGCGGCATCAAGACATTCCGCAATGCGTTTTTCCAGCTCAGGCGTCAGCTTGCCCTGTTCGCCGATTGTTTTCAAGATTGTGTCTTTTCTCTTGTCAAGCTCTTTCAGCCGTTCGTTCTGCTCGCTAATTTGCGCTATCTGCACTTCGTCAAGCCCTCCTGTACGTTCCTTGCGGTACCGGCTTATAAACGGGATGGTGCAACCCTCGTCCAACAGTTGAAGAGTATTGTCTACGCTGTTTACGTTGATGTTGAGCGTTTGTGATATGTATTTCGCAAATTTGTTCATGCCTTGTTTGTCGTTTATGGTACAAAATTACACCTTTTTTATGTAAACACGTTAAAGGTTAGTAAAAAAGAATGTCATAGTGTCGTGTGTTCGTTTTAAATCCGTATCTTTGTAAAGGTGAAAAGGCGGGTAATAGCCTTGCATTATAATTTTTCAATGTTATAGATATGCTTCTTACGTTAATAATCCTTGCCTTGACGGCATTGTTTTTTGCCATAGGTAAGATACGGTCCGATGTTGTGGCGCTGTGTGCCCTTATATTGCTGATGGTTTCAGGCATCCTTACACCGGATGAGGCCTTGTCAGGCTTCTCTAATTCGGTGGTGATAATGATGATAGGTCTGTTTGTTGTCGGCGGAGCGATATTCCAGACGGGTCTGGCCAAGATGATAAGCGGGCGCATGCTTAAGCTGGCCGGCGACAGCGAGTTGCGCCTGTTCCTGCTTATAATGGTTGTTACGTCATTTATTGGAGCCTTTGTCAGCAACACGGGCACGGTGGCTCTGATGCTCCCGATTGTGGTAAGCCTTGCCGCCAAGTCAGGTGTCAACGCTTCACGTCTGCTTATGCCGCTCGCTTTCGCGAGCAGTCTGGGCGGTATGCTTACGCTTATCGGTACGCCGCCCAACCTCGTTATACAGGGAGTATTGACCGATGCAGGATATGAACCGTTAGAGTTCTTCTCGTTTACTCCGGTCGGCCTGATATGTATCGTAATAGGAATATTAGTGCTGTTGCCGCTGAGCAGGTGGATACTTGCCAAGAAAAAGGACAGCGGTAAGGGCAACGAGCGCAAGACCAAGACTCTGGAAGAACTTGTAGAGGAATACCGTTTGGCTGATAATCTGTCACGCTTTGCAGTAGGAAAGAAAGCAGGGATAAAGGGTAAGACCATTGCCGAGCTTGACATCCATAACCGATATGGCCTGACTGTGCTTGAGATAAGGCGTGAGACAACGCGGCAGAAGGGTATAATAAAGAACGTTAACCAGATGCTGGCCGGACCACGTACCGTTATCAGCGAGGGTGACATTATATATCTGACCGGTGAGAAGGAGCAGGCGGAGCGCTTTGCCCGTGATTATTCCCTTTCCGTGATAGACAGCAATAATGCCGGAGGAGAAGCGGCTCACGGCAGTCTTGACTTTTATGATATCGGCATAGCCGAGCTTGTGTTGCTTCCTACATCACGTTTGGTAAACCGTCTGGTTAAAGACTCCGGTTTCAGGTCTAAGTTCAATATTAACATTGTGGGCATCCGCCGCAGCGGTGAGTACATCATGGACGACCTGCCTGACGTGCGTCTACACAGCGGCGACGTGCTGCTTGTGCAGGGTACGTGGGCCAACATCAGCAGGCTCGGCAATGAGGAAGACGACTGGGTTGTGCTCGGTCAGCCGTTGGAAGAGGCCGCTAAGGTGACGCTTGACTATAAGGCGCCGCTGGCCGCTTGCATAATGTTGCTGATGGTGGCCATGATGGTATTCGATTTCATACCCGTGGCACCCGTTACGGCAGTCATGATAGCGGCAGTGCTCATGGTGCTTACCGGCTGTTTCCGTAATGTAGAGGCGGCTTACAAGACAATAAACTGGGAGAGTATAGTTCTTATCGGAGCCATGCTTCCCATGTCTGTGGCACTTGAAAAGACGGGAGCGTCTTCAGCAATATCCCATTCTCTTGTGAGCGGACTTGGCGCTTATGGCCCCTTTGTGCTGCTGGCCGGGATTTATTTCACTACTTCATTGCTTACGATGTTTATCAGCAATACGGCCACGGCCGTGCTTATGGCGCCTATCGCCATGACCTCGGCTACAGAGATTGGCCTCAGTCCATATCCGTTCCTGTTTGCCGTAACGCTCGGCGCCAGCATGTGTTTCGCCTCGCCTTTTGCCACTCCGCCTAACGCTCTCGTGATGCAGGCCGGCCGTTATACTTTTATGGATTATGTAAAGGTAGGTCTGCCGTTGCAGCTTATAATAGGCGTAGTAATGGTGTTCCTGCTCCCGTTGCTGTTCCCGTTTTAACTGTTGAGGCACCGTCAGATTTTGATTGAAATGTAAAAGGCCACCTTTCGCATCGTGAAAGGTGGCCTTTTGGTTTATAAGAGATGACCTTTTACAAGGCAAAAGGCCGTCTTTCATAAATTGCATTATATCCTTACGTTCCGTAAGCCTCAGCTTATTATTGTGGCGACAATCTTTCGCGATCCGCCGTGGTTGCGGTATTCACACAGGTAGATGCCCTGCCACGTGCCGAGGTTAAGCCGTCCGCGCGAGACAGGTACAGTCAGGCTGACACCCGATATAACCGACTTTGCGTGGGCGGCCATGTCGTCAGGCCCTTCAAGCGTATGCATATAATACGGCTGTGCCTCAGGCACGATGCGGTTGAATATGCTCTCCATATCCTCACGCACGTCAGGGTCAGCGTTCTCGTTGATGCAAAGTCCGCAGCTGGTGTGCTTTATGAACAGGTTCAGCAGCCCCGTCTCGGGCAGTTCAGGCAGCTGTGAGGTTATCTCGTCAGTGATTAGATGAAATCCCCGTTTCCTTGGTCTTAGTGTTATTTCTATTTGTACTGTCATGATAAAGTTTTTTGGTTATGAATACAAAGATACTGAATTTATAACTCAAATAATGCAGAAATGCTGGTATATGAATAAAGATTGTACCGCCCTTTTCATTGTTCATTATCTTTTTCGTAATATATTTGTAATACATAATGCTTAATTTTGCAAAAAATTCAGACAGAAAATATGAACAGAAAGATTTTTCTCCTGGCTGCATTAGCCATATGCACGTCTGCTCCGGCGGTAGCTGCTGACGATGACGAGGACAAAGTTGATAGGACACCGAAGGTGCACGGAACGCTTCGCGGAAAGTATGAATACCAGACAGAGGAAGGCGAGGGGCGTTTCCAGGTACGTAATGCCCGCGTTAGTCTTGAAGGCAATGTGACTAAGATTGTTTCATATAAAGCCGAAATCGACCTCTCTGATGAAGGACAGATAAAGATGCTCGACGCTTATACAAGACTGAAACCTGTGCGCGGTCTTGATTTCACTATCGGACAGATGCGTGTGCCGTTCACCATTGATGCCCACCGCTCGCCTCACATGCAGTATTTCGCAAACCGCTCGTTCATAGCCAAGCAGGTAGGCAACGTGCGTGACGTGGGTGCTACGCTCGGCTATTCGTTCAACGCCGGAATACCTATCAAGCTTGAGGCCGGTATGTTCAACGGTTCAGGACTTACCGACCAGAAAGACTTCTGGACTAATAATGTCAATTTCTCGGCTAAGGCCCAGTTCTTTCTTCCCCGCGGTTTCAACATCACGCTGAGCACGCAGAAGATAAAGCCTGACCACATCGGCATTATGATGTACGACGTCGGAGCTTATTATCACGGCCACGGCTGGCACGTTGAGGCCGAGTATCTCTACAAGCATTATGCTGACAACGCCTTTGACGCCGTTCATTCTGTTGACGCGTTCGTAAGTTACGACATTCCTTTGCGCAAGTGTTTCTTCAAGAAAATCACACCGCTGGTGCGTTATGATTATATGAGTGACCACAGCGACGGCATGCGTTATAATTCAGATGGAGATGAGGATGTATCAGGCTCACTGATTGTAAACGACTATCAGCGCTCACGTCTTACGGGCGGTCTTACGTTCAGCCTGTCGTTGCCGTTCGTGTCAGACATACGCCTTAACTATGAGAAGTATTTCTATCGTGACGGAGCTATAGCCAAGCCCTCTGAGCGTGACAAGATTGTAATAGAGTTCATGACAAGATTCTGATAATCTGGCATTATCAGAAATTACTGTTGTTCAGTAAAATTCATAAGAGTGTAACTTACCGTCCCAAAGCCTTTTAAAAGCAGGCTTTTGGGCGGTTTTTTTATTATATTGATGCAATGAGTAGCAATGTGACAATTTGCGAAAAGGTACTATTCCTAATTAGAATATTTTATTATATTATAATGTTTTGAAATAAGAAAAGAAGTTGAGCAATAAATGTTTGTTTTTTTATTTTGGTTAAAAAAGTAAATAATTTGTTTTTTTTAAGACTAAAAGCTGCACTTTAATTAAGAAAAACTTTAAATTTGTCCAGTCTTAGTTATAGTTTATGCTTAACGACAGATATTAACTTTATTTTTTTATTAGAAATAGTTAAGATTATGAGAAATCGAAACTTATCATTTTTATTTTGCCTGTTGGCATGTGCGTCGATGAGCGCGCAAAAGGTGGGTTCTCCTGAATTGATGACTCCCATAGAAAGTAGAGTAAATGCGTTTACTCGTGCAGTAGTAGAACCTACTTATGATTATCCTTTAGGATTGAGTTGTTTAGGAACACATTCAATGGACGATGAGCCGGTGTGTAATTTTCTTTCACCAAATAGTGTTATTAATGGTGATTTTTTCTTATGGGCTCCATTAGGTAAAGAAGTAAAATATTCAAATAAAACGCAAGGTGAAGTCGCAAGCTATAATTGGGTCTTGCCTGGAACAAATGAAGAAACAGCTAATACAACTGATGCCGTAGTTACTTATAAGAAATTGGGGCATTATCAATTCCCGACTCTTGAAAGTTTTGATGCGGTAGGTAATAAGGCTTCATACCAAGCTGAAGGTGAGATCCTGGTAAGTGGAAAAGCTGAGATTACTACTGTTAATTGCCGTAAATGGGGAACAAAGGCAAATGGAGGAACTTATCAGTTGGGGTGTTATCCGTTTGTTGGTAATTATGGTTATATTGGCGGAACTAATAGTCTTGGGCTGGAAGGGTATGGAAACTTATTCATGACATCTCATGGTAATGCTTACATTACAGGCGTTAATGTATATTTCGCTTCAAAACCTACGAAATATGAGCCAAATCAAGAACTATTGTTGCGTGTATGGTATCCGGTAGAAACGGAAGATGGTGAAATGCAACTTAACGGTCTGCCACTTGAAGTGGTTATGCTTCCAGTTTCAGAAATACGTGAGACAACACCTGACGAATGCCCTGCCAAGGGCGCTGCTATAGGAGAGTTCCGCTTTGCAGAACCTTTGCAGATTTATGACAAACCGTTGTTTTTTGTTACGATTGAAGGTTTTGGAACCGATCCGTCGAAAGCGGATATAAGAATGCTGACAGATATAGAGGGGCAGGATATCCCAGAAGAAATGGCTACAAATCTGTTGGCGCACAATTCATTAGTGAATTACGGTAATTCTGGTTATACCACTCCTGTAAATTATTTTGGAACTCCTCTTGGTGTGTCGTTTATGATCTGTCCGATTGTAGACAATCGTGATGGCGATGCTACCGGTATATCATCAGTGGATGTCCCATCTGCCGGAAAAACAAATGTATCAGTGAATGGGCTGAATATAAGCATAAACAATAGTGAAGGTACAGACTTTACTGTTTTTGATATCAGCGGCTCTGTGGTAGCTAAATCTGAAATGGAAAGTGGTCATGCAAGTGTCACTATGCCTGTAAAAGGTGCTTATCTTGTGAAGGTTACTTGCCGTAATGGTAAATCAGATGTATGCAAGGTGCTTGTAGGTAGATGAATTGTATTTATTGAAAATAAAGAAAAGGCTAAAGTCTTTTTATAAACATTATTAATTAAACAATCCTGATATGAAAAAATTTACACAAACATTGTTGGCAGTAGGGCTATTGGCTCTTCCTGCAACGGTTGGCGCACAGGAACACGTCTGGAAATACGTTGAAACGGGTGACGCTTCGAGTTACGCAATACGCGATGACGGTACGCTTTGGAGTTGTGGCTGGAATGAGAAAGGCCAATTAGGCGTACCCTCTGTTTCTGAGCGTACTGCTGAATGGCAGATGGTTGGTGAGGATAATGATTGGAAAAAAGTGGCAGGCGGTAAGGCTTATACCTTTTTCATCAAGAATGATGGTTCGCTTTGGGCTGTGGGCACCTCTGAGAGCGGTGTGCAAGGTACTGGCGACGGTGTTGATCATAAAGAGCTTGTACGTGTAGGTGAAGACAATGATTGGGCCGACATTACTGTAAGCCGTTTTTGGGGATACAGCGCAATAGGTCTTAAAACTGACGGTACAATATGGGGCTGGGGCGCAAATTCAAGTAGCCAGCTTGGACTTCCCGGAACAGCCTCATATACAACTCCTACCCAAATTGGTACAGACAACGACTGGAAGATTGTAAGCATGGGAGCGGATCACACAGTTGCCTTAAAAAACGACGGAACCCTTTGGGGGGTGGGGAAAGAATTACGGAGGCCAGCTTGGTACCGGTGATTTGGAAACGAAGGCATCTCCCGTTCAGATAGGAACAGATAATGATTGGGTATATGTTAAAGCCATAGATAACCGTACATATGCCGTGAAATCTGATGGTTCATTATGGGCTACGGGCGATAATCAAGACAATCTGTTGGGTTTCAATCAGTCTGAGGATCAGCTCGTAACTACATATAGTGAATTTACCAAGGTAACAAGTGTGCCCACAGGTGTTGTTTCTATATCTGGCTGTGAAGTTACTACTACTTTCGCAATAGGTGAGAACGGCAAGATTACAGATGTTTACGCTTTGGGCGACAATACTGACGGAGCACTTGGTGATGGAAACGGCAAACTTCTGACAGCAACATCATCTTCTGATGAAATGCCGTTTTCATCTGTACCGGTAAAAGTTTTATTGCCAGAAGATGAGACTTATACAATGCTTGCTTCCGGACAGTCATATTCTTTGGTTATTTCGTCTGACGGTAAGATGTACGGCTGGGGCCGTAATAAGGGCGGACAGCTTGGCGACGGAACAGAAAATGAACAGTTACAGACGAGCTATCAGAAGAAGCCTATTGAGATTGCTTGCCCTGGAGGAGAAGTTATAGGTGGAGACGAAGATGTTGACTTGGTAGTGGTTGATGCTTCAGATATACCTACAAATCTCCGTGACGCAAAGAAAATAAAACTCACAGGCACATGGAATACTTCTGCATTCGGAGAACTTGCAGTAGCTATCGGTACTTCAGGCTTCGGTGCATCGAATAATACATTGGTATCTGTTGATATGAGCGAGGCTCTTATCGAGGCAGGTACAGACCTGTATGTACAAGGCGCTTTGTCAAAGAACGGTGTGTTTGTCAATTGCAAGGCATTGGAGACTGTTGTAATGCCTGGTGTTGGTGAGGCTGCAAACTTCAGCAATTTTACTAACGCTTTCATGAATTGTGAGAAGCTGGTTGACATTGATTTGCAGAATTGCACTGGTTTGACAAGTTTGAACAGCGCATTCATGAATTGTACGTCTTTGACCGATATTGATATTTCTTCAGTAACGGGATTGACTGGAGCTAGTAGTATGCAGAATGCATTCGATGGATGTACGGCGCTGACAAAGGTTGTTTTGCCTGCTGAGATCGCTTTTTCTTCATCGACATTTGGTGATTGTACGGCACTGACAGATATAGACTGGACCAGCTATGCAGGAACCGAGGCTCCTATCTTCTATGTTGATATGTTTGATGGCATATCAGACTTGAAGGCAATTACTTTGACTGTGGACGAAAGTGTTTATGATCTTTTCGTTGCAGACAGTAATTGGAGTAAGCTGACATTGAAGGCCTATAATTCTACCGGTATTAATTCTGTAGAAGTGGACGGCTCTGTTACATTTGACGGTAATATCATATTTGCAGCTCAGCCTGTAAGCGGAGTAGGTGTTTACGCTATGTCTGGTTCGCTTGTAAGAAGCTGTGATGTCCTGAATGGAAGTCTTAGCATTGCAGACATTCCTGCCGGAATATATGTTCTGGTTTATACACAAGACGGACAGAAGCATGCCTTGAAGATAATGAAGAAGTAAGCAGTATTGCTTAGATAAAACAGATAAAAAAGCCGTTCCATAAAGTGTGGAACGGCTTTTTTATCTGTTTTATTAAGTTCTTGTTACATTCCGAGCTCTTTTTTCAGGAACATCGGCGTGAAACCTTTGTCGCTCATGGCAACTTCCTCCGGCGTTCCGGTTGACAATACCTGGCCCCCGTTGCGTCCGCCTTCCGGTCCCATGTCTATGATATAGTCGGCAAGTTTGATTACGTCGAGGTTGTGCTCTATTATGATTACCGTGTTTCCACGGTCAACGAGCTTTTGTAACACGTTCATAAGTATGCGTATATCCTCAAAATGCAGGCCTGTCGTAGGCTCGTCAAGGATGTATATCGTCTTGCCCGTGTCGCGTTTGCTCAGCTCTGTTGCTAACTTTACACGCTGACTTTCACCTCCGCTTAACGTTGTTGAGGGCTGGCCTAACTTAATGTAGCCCAGTCCTACATCCTGTATGGTCTTAATCTTACGCAGAATGTCGGGCACGTTTTCAAAGAACTCGACGGCCTGGTTTATCGTCATGTCAAGAACGTCGGCAATGCTTTTGCCCTTATACCTTACTTCAAGAGTTTCTCTGTTGTAGCGTTTGCCGTGACAAACCTCGCATGGCACCATTATATCCGGCAGGAAGCGCATCTCTATTGTCTTGTATCCGTTGCCGCCGCACGCCTCGCACCGGCCGCCCTTCACGTTAAATGAGAAGCGCCCGGGTTTATATCCGCGTATCTTGGCTTCGGGCAGATTTACGAACAGTGAGCGTATGTCGCTGAACACTCCGGTGTATGTGGCGGGGTTAGAGCGTGGCGTACGTCCCAGCGGACTTTGGTCAACGTTTACCACCTTGTCAACATATTCAAGACCTTCTATCGAGTCATAAGGCATAGGCTTTTTCAGTGAGCGGTAGAAGTGCTGGCTAAGTATCGGCTGCAGTGTCTCGTTAATAAGGGTAGATTTACCCGAGCCGCTCACTCCTGTTACAACGATAAGCTTGCCTAACGGAAACTCCACGTCAACGTGCTTCAGGTTATTGCCTGACGCTCCGTGCAGTATTATGCTCTTCCCGTTGCCGTCCCGGCGCTTCTCCGGCACCTCAATGTTCATCTCACCGTTGAGATACTGGGCCGTGATAGTATGTTTCTTAAGCATTTCGGCAGGAGTTCCCTGGAATACTACCTCACCTCCCTTGCGGCCGGCCTTAGGCCCGATGTCGACGATATAGTCTGCGTTGAGCATCATGTCCTTGTCATGCTCTACCACGATTACGGTGTTGCCGAGGTCGCGCAGCTCCTTCAGTGACTTTATCAGACGGTCGTTGTCCCTCTGATGCAGGCCTATGCTCGGCTCATCGAGAATGTACAGCACGTTGACCAGTTGTGAGCCGATCTGTGTCGCGAGTCTTATGCGCTGGCTTTCACCACCAGAGAGGGTGGCCGACTGGCGGTTAAGTGACAGGTAGTTGAGGCCTACCTCAAGCATGAAGTCAATTCTTGTGATTATTTCCTTTATTATTTCGTCGGCTATTTTTCTTTGTCTTTCGGTAAGATGAGCCTTCGCCTCGATCAGCCATGCACGCAGTTCGTCAATGTCCATGTCGGCGACTTCAGATATGTTTTTGTTCCATATCTTGTAAGACAGTGATTCCCGGTTGAGCCTTTGGCCTTTACATTCAGGACATTTGCATATTGTCTGAAACTGGTCGGCCCATTTCTGTCCGCTTGCGCTGTCGTCGTTTTCGATAACGCTGCGCAGATATTTCACTACTCCGTCAAACTCAACAAAATAGTCACTTGACGTATGTACAAGCTCCTTTCTTATGCGTACGTTCTCTATTGAGCCGTACAGAATTTCGTTCATGGCCTCGTCAGTGATGTCGCTTACGGGCGTGTTAAGGTCAAAACCATACTTTTCGAGTATTGACTCTATCTGCCAGAAAATCATCTGGTTCTTATATTTTCCGAGCGGGATGATAGCTCCCTGGCGTATCGACAGGCTCTTGTCAGGCATTATTTTGCCGAGGTCAATCTCGTTGATGTAGCCCAGCCCCTTACATTTAGGGCACGCACCTTCAGGCGAGTTGAACGAGAACTTGTTAGGAGCGGGGTCACCGTAGGATATTCCCGTAGTCGGGCACATCAGCCTTTTGCTGTAATATTTGGCCTCGTTAGAGTCCTTTTCCATAATCATCAGCAGGCCGTCACCCTGCTTCATGGCCGTCGCCACGCTCTTTTTCAGCCGTTCGTCGTCCTTGTCCTGCACCTTCAGCTTGTCGATAACCACCTCTATGTTATGGTTCTTGTAGCGGTCGGTCTTCATGCCTCGGGTTATCTCTTTCACTTCGCCGTCAACTCTTATGTACAGATAGCCCTTGCGGCGCATGCTTTCAAACAGCTCGCGGTAATGTCCCTTACGGTTGCGCACCAGTGGGGCAAGTATGTAGATGGCCTTGCCGCTGTACCGCTCGTGAATCATGTGGAGCACATCCTCCTCAGTGTATTTCACCATTTCCTCGCCCGTTACGTAGCTGTATGCCACTCCGGCACGCGCATACAGCAGTCTGAGGTAGTCATATATCTCGGTTGTTGTGCCCACTGTTGAGCGGGGATTTTTGTTTGTTGTTTTCTGCTCGATGCTGATTACCGGGCTAAGTCCTGTTATCTTGTCAACGTCAGGGCGCTCCATGCCGCCGAGAAAGTTCCTCGCGTAGGCCGAGAAAGTCTCTATATAGCGGCGCTGGCCTTCGGCATAAATGGTGTCGAAGGCCAACGATGACTTACCCGAACCGCTCAGTCCTGTGATTACGGTCAGACTGTTGCGGGGTATCTCAACGTCAATATTTTTAAGGTTGTGCACACGTGCACCCCAAACATTTATCTTTTCATCAGATTTTAATTCATAAGTATTTAATTCATAATTCATAATTCACAATTCATAATTGGTTTAACGGGCTAATAGGACAGATGGGGCTAATAAGACCAATAGGACCAATAAGACCAATAAGGCATTTGTCTTAACTCCTTTGCTCCTTACTCCTTAACTCCTTACTTTTTACCTTTTTACTTTTTTACTTTTTTACCTTTTTACCTTTTTACCTTT